>CAXXFC010000005.1:0-375722 GCA_963662635.2 Arenicellales bacterium | reverse complement strand
AAGAAAGAATGGAACTGGAAGTGTATTGGCGATTGGGGGTGTTTTTCGCGATTCTTGCAACGATTGCGTTATGGGAGACCATTCAGCCCAAACGCCCATGGAGATTATCGCGAATGACGCGATGGACAAACCATATTCTGTTGTCGATGGTCAACACCATCGTTGTTCGACTGATAATTCCATTGACAGCTGCGGCCTATGCACTGACTCTGGAATCTGAAGGAGTCGGATTGCTGAACTTGTTGGAGTTGCCGAGTTGGATCGCGGTTGTCTTCGCAGTTCTGATACTTGATCTCGCCATCTATACGCAGCACGTCTGGTTTCACAAGTTGGATTTTTTCTGGCGATTCCATCGAATGCATCACACTGACCTCGATTTTGACGTAACGACCGGTGTCCGATTTCATCCTGTAGAAATCGTAATATCCATGTTGATCAAGTTTGCAGTCATATCTCTACTAGGCCCACCCGCGATTGCAGTGATCGCGTTTGAGATTGTGCTAAATGCAACATCCATGTTCAACCATGGGAATATCAGGATTCCATCCTCGGTAGATCGTTATCTGAGACTCTTTCTGGTAACGCCTGACATGCATCGTGTCCATCACTCCGAGATCAGAACCGAAACTGACAGCAATTTCGGTTTCAATCTACCGTGGTGGGATCGAATTTTCGGGACCTATCGCGATCAGCCGCAGGAAGGCCATCTAAGTATGTCGATCGGTCTGCCAATATTTCGTGATGATCAGGAAATCCGACTTGATCGACTGATCAGTCAGCCGTTTCGCAAACCCCAGCCTGAACAGTAGTTAAGCTGCGACTCTCGACGCTCTGACGGTTTTCAGTCCATCCTCGATGGACTTGTGTAGTCTGTCAACAATCATTTCAATATGTGATTCGTCAACAATATAGGGTGGTGCAAGTAGCACATGATCACCGCTTGTACCGTCAATCGTACCGCCTCCGGGATAGACCAGCAATCCATTTTTCTGGCATGTTTTCTTCAATATCGAATGGAACAGCAGGTTCGGGTCGAGGGGTTCCTTGGTTTGAGGGTTTGAGACGAACTCTACCCCAACAAACAGGCCACGCCCTCGAATGTCTCCCACATTGGGATGATTGCCGAGATGCTCATTCAAAAGTTTTACAAGCAGTTTCCCTTGGTATGTGACATTTTCAAGCAAATTTTCACGATTGATTGTCTTGATTACAGCCAGTGCTGCCGCACAGGCTGTTGCGTGGCCCATATAGGTGAAACCGTTGGCCAGCATACCCGAACCTTGTTGAATAGCGTCATACACTTCGGACCTACACAATGTGGCAGCAATCGGTTGATAGCCAGCACCAAGTCCTTTTGCCAGTATGACGATATCAGGTACTACGTTGTCCTGCTCGCAACTGAAAAATGTTCCGGTTCGTCCGGCTCCACACATCACTTCGTCGAGGATCAGCAGAACACCATACTTGTCGCATATCTGGCGAATCCGCTTCAGATAGCCTTCAACCGGTGGCAGTACACCAGCAGTAGCACCGCCCACTGTCTCGGCAATGAAGCCGATAACTGAATCCGGTCCGAGTTCGAGGATTTTCTCTTCCAATTCATTGGCGATCCTCATACCGTAGTCTTGTTCTGACTCACTGGTGCGCATATTCCGATATGGATAGCAAGGAGATATTGCATACGAACGCATAAGTAGCGGTCGATAGGGCTTCTTTCTTGCTTCGTTATGGCCGACGGAGAGGACTCCCAGTGTGTTTCCGTGGAAACTTTGGCGACGAGATATGAAGTATTTGCGGTTCGTCTGTCCTTTTTCGACAAAATATTGACGCGCCAGTTTCAAGGCCGACTCGATGGCTTCCGACCCGCCTGACAGGAACATGGTATGCTTGATGTTACCGGGTGCGAGTGAAGCCAACTTTTCGGCCAGCTCTTCGGTAACATCAGATGTAAAGAATCCTGAGTGGATATAAGGGAGCTGATTGATCTGTTTGTGAATTGCTTCAATCGGCGCGGGATGACTGTGTCCCAAGCAGCAAACCGCAGCTCCACCTGATGCGTCCAGATAGGAATTTTCTTGGACATCGTAGACAAATACTCCCTCTCCGTGCGACACAGTTGGCAACGAATTGGATAGGTTTCTGTGAATTACATTAGACACGTAATACTCCATACGGGAAATACATTGAAATCAAACACTTGAATGAGAATATCACGCAAGTAGTGGGAAGCTGTATTCGAATAGACGGATGGGAAGGGGTAGAGCGGGAATTCGCTCTGTCCGAAATAGCCGACCAAGGCATGCTGGTGATGTTCAGATTCTCAATCCAAATGAAATATCAGCAACTGAAAATATTTTAAACTTTTACGTGACATCAATCATCAAATTTAAGAACAATTCAAGCGGTTTTAAAGGGCTTGGAGCGCAGCATATGATCAGTTCTGTTGGGTTCGAGTTGCAGTGAAATATCAAGTAGACTTTGACCGACAACACTTGAATCACTCAGTTTCGATTGGTGTATAAATTCACTTTCAAAGATTCTGGAACTGGTTCCCAAAGTTTCTACTGTCTTAAGGATAGGGGAAATCTGTAATTCTACAAAACTGGCAATAATCGAATAGAAATCATATGAATGAATTGGAACTGCTATTCCTGTCGAACGACGACGTCGAATCGCTCAACTTGAGTCTGACCGAAGTTATGGATGCTATTGAAGCCGGGCTGATCGCGCATGGTCAACAGAAAGTGATCATGCCTTCGAAAAGCCACCTTGTTCTCGATTTCCCGAACAAACTGTTCAACATACTGAAGGGTTACGTGGAACCGGTCAATGTTGCCGGTGTGAAGGTCATTGGAGACTTTCATGACAATTATCAACATAACCTGCCGTCAGAGTTTGCGTTGGTTAACCTCTATGATCCTAAGACCGGTGTGCCATTCGCAATCGTCGATGGAACGCTGAACACGTGGATGCGAACAGGTGCGGTCACCGCACTCGGTGCGAAGTATCTTGCTGACAAGAATTCCCGAGTGCTCGGCCATATCGGCGCTCGCGGTACGGCTTGGTATAACGTACGTATGCTGGATCAGATTTTCAATTTCGAGGAAATCCGCGTAACCAGCCGAAGACCTGAATCGAGAGAGCGGTTTGCGAATGTTTTGTCATCTGAACTCGGTAAAGAAATCAAGGTGATGGACAACTGTAAGGATACAGTCAAGGATGCGGATATTATCATTGACGCATCGCGCTTGCTTGAGCATCAGATTCTGGTCGCTGACAAGGATGTGAAACCGGGTGCGCACCTCCAGGCGTACGGTGCCGTGTTGTCGGTTGAGAGAACGTTACCGTTTTCGGTCGATAAGTTTGTGGTTGATGATTGGAATCAGTGCAAGATTTCCCCCTACGGTCAGTTCGCTGATCTGGTTCAAAAGGGCGAATTGCGCGATGAGCATGTGTATGCAGATGTTGGAGAAATCGCGGCGGGCCTGAAACAGGGTCGGGAATCCGATAATGAACGCAGTCTATTCTGGCATAAGGGGTTTGCGATCAGCGATATCATGCTGGGTAATTTGGCTGTGGAGAAGGCCAGGGAGCTTGGTGTCGGCACAAAACTCACATATTGTTCCCGCCCTCGCGACATGTAGTGAAGCCAAGACGATGACCGCTGATTCCGTAGTTCGAAAGAAGTCCAATCTGGTTTGGATTGATCTTGAGATGACGGGGCTTTCCCCGCAAAATGACAGAATCATTGAAATTGCCTCTATTGTCACTGATATCCATCTCAACATCGTTGCGGAAGGTCCGGAACTGGTCATCCACCAAAGTGATGAACGACTGGATGGCATGGATGAGTGGAATACAAAAACTCATGGTGAGAGCGGTCTGATAGGTCTTGTTCGAGAGTCAACGATAGACGAACAGGAGGCAGAACGGCAGACTCTTGCATTTTTAAAACGTTATGCGACGAAAAATCGTTCGCCGTTGTGCGGGAATGCAATTTGCCAAGATCGGCGATTTCTGGACCGCTACATGCCACAGGTTTCGGCATATCTCCACTATCGTCATTTGGATGTCAGTACGATCAAGGAGCTTGCCAAACGCTGGCGTCCGGAATTGTTGCAGACGCAGAACAAGCGAAACCGACACCGCGCCAAGGACGATATCAAGGAATCGATCGAGGAGCTACGTAGGTACCGGGATCAGTTCTTTCTGACGAATCCCATTGAATATGACTG
Organism: Arenicellales bacterium; assembly: GCA_963662635.2. Classification (GTDB taxonomy): domain Bacteria; phylum Pseudomonadota; class Gammaproteobacteria; order Arenicellales; family JAJDZL01; genus JAJDZL01. The sequence goes on along the minus strand of CAXXFC010000005.1, from coordinate 371,487 downwards.
ATCGGTTGCTCTTAAAAAGGCAGCTTGGCAGATCAAAGACCTTTCCAGTGTAATGTACTTTGTGCCATGACTTCAGACATCAAGTTGACGAGTTATGAAAAGGAAATGCTGGATGGCCAGCATGGCTACCCTCGCCAATGGGCGATGAAGCAGCAACTGAAGGTTGCACAGTTCTTTGATGCTGAGGATTTTGTCCCAGTGACTCAGGCACACATCATGTGTGATACTGAATCATTGGGTGAGGCTGGTATCTTACATGTTGAGAAACTCGCGGGAAGCAGTGAGGAAGCCCGAATTGTAGCGATTCCTGCAGTTACAGATCCCAGGGGAATCGATTTCAATCATTACAGGAGATTTGGTCAGTCTGAAGAGTTTGCTATGCGTGAACAACGAGTCATTGATTCCTTGCGGGCTATGGGTGTACTGACGACTGATACGTGCATCAACTATCAGACTGTTGCCCCACCGGTTTTTGGTGAGCACCTAGCGTTTGGTGATACAGGATCCGTTATCTATGCCAACAGCGTATTTGGTGCGCGTAGCAATTTCGAAGGCGGGCCAGCGGCGCTGTCTGCCGCATTGACGGGACGGGTGCCGCGTTATGGATACCATCTGGATGAGTGCCGAAAGGCTACGCATCACTTTAAGGTAGATCTTCGTCCCAGAACGCTTTCTGACTGGGGTGCGTTGGGTGCTGTAATCGGAAAAGAAGTTGGATCTTACTGGAGTACTCCATGGATTTCAGGAATAGACCGCAGTCCAACTTCTGATGAGTTAAAGCACTTCGGAGCCGCGATGGCGAGCTATGGGTCAGTTCCGCTGTTTCACATGGAAGGTATAACCCCGGAAGCCTTATACAGCGATAAGCTCGCAGACCAAATAAAGGAATCGCCTGTCAGCATCACTCGCTCAGATATCGAACAGATGTATGCCAAAGCAGATCGGTCAGTAAAGGTCGATGTTGTCGTATTTGCGGCACCGCAGGTATCTTTGTTTGAAGTGCAGGATATAGTCAAAATACTCAACGGTCGCCGGGTTAACTCTTCAACTGAACTTCTCATTGCCACTTCGCCAGAAATCAAGTCGGCTTGTGACCGATTTGGTCTAACAGGGCAGTTGGAGCAATGCGGTGCAACTGTACTGAGCGGTGTGTGTTTTTATCAAATGTATGCGAGGGAACTCGGTCAGTTGAATGATTGGAAGGTGCTTGTCAGTAATTCCGCAAAGTTGGTGAATATTATCTCGGGTTACGGCTATGAGCCTAAGCTGGCGACGATGCAGCAGTGTGTTGATGCGGCAGTGACCGGTGTGCTTTGACAATGAGGGAGACAATTTTCGAATGCACGGCAGGAATGGGTGAACCTGTAACTGGGGTGGCATTGTCTGCCAGTGACGATTTCAGTGCCCGATATGATTTGGATCGAATTCGAGGTGTGTTTTCTCGCCCTTCGCACAGGCTTTATGGACAAAGCTATGTCGGAAAAATTCTGGTGTTGAATACCGCAAAAGGTGGAGTTGCTACAGCTTGGATGCTATTGGACATGGTTTCTCGCGGCTTGGCACCTGCGGCTTTAATTCTGAATAGTGCAAATCCGATCATGGTGCAGGGTGCAGCATTCGCAGACCTGCCCCTGATGCATGGATTCGAAGTGGATATTCCATCACAAATCGCAAGCGGCGATATGGTCCAGGTGAACCCTCTGGCACGAAAGCTGATCAAGACGAACCGCTGATTGTCCAATTTTCCGTATCCGGCGACTGTAAATCGTTGCAATCTATCGGAATTCAAAGCAGCGGTTGTCTGATATAATTCATTAAAACGAATCAGTTCGTGTGCCATGTCTGCAGTCTGCGTCTTGTAGATCAATCAGCAGGCATATTCAGAAACCAGGAAAATAGCGGCGGCAAGTGTGAAATCCGCCGTTTGTGCTGTATATACGAATTCCAGAAGTGCGGGCCGTTAGCTCAGTCGGTAGAGCATCTGACTTTTAATCAGGGTGTCGCAGGTTCGATTCCTGCACGGCCCACCATGCCAATACGGAAACGATTCTTGCTTTTAACTGCGTCAAAATGTCTCATCGGAGACATCCCTTATCTGTCAAATGTAAAAAAAGCCAAATCATTTCCAAATCTGGCTCTGCTTTTGGCGCAATCTGGATTACCTCGCCCATTAATCGTGTTGGTTTCCAAGAAGGCATTTGATGTTTTTGCGACAGAACTTCGGAGTAAAGGATTTCAGGTGTATTAGATGCCTTGTCCTTATTCAAAAAAAAGATGAAAGGAAAATTATGTTAGCTCTAGCGATGAATTGCCGATTGGCTAAATTTCAGTCGTTATCTATGTTTTTTTGCCGTTCGTCTTGCATCCTCGGTCGAAGCTCTCGGCAACTCTCAGCAGTGGTGCTAACGCGACAGGTTTCGTATCCATTCCAGAGCACCGTCCCAATGGAACTGTTCGTCGGGGATATCACCGAGTACTGATCGGTATCGTTTCCGCATCGCTACTTTCTCTGTTTCGTCTCGGCTCAGATTGACGACATTGATACCCTCTGGGGGTAGGTCCTTCAGTGCTTCGGAAAACAATGTTCGCGCGGCGATATCCGTTGTGGGAAACGAATAGCCTATAAATGTCGTTTCATGGGCTGTCTTTAGACTGGCAAACGCTCGAGACCAGACAAGCCGAAGGACTGGTTGTTCAACTAGGCTGGACTTCGACAGAACAGGCGGGACCATTACGGGTTCAGGTTCTAGGTGATCACTAACCTGAGAATAGTTTGGTTCGATGTCGTACAAATCGCGATGGTACGTAATGCTATCGATTGCAAACGGGCTCGCACTCCCCAACTTTGCTCGCCAGTTGATCGATCCGTGGAGCTTCAACAGTTGGAGCTCTGAATCCATTATCCGTGCGCTAAGAGAGGCGACGACAACAGGTGATGGCATGCAGAAGAACCCGTATCCCCAGACCGGATTCCAACTGCGAGTTCCCTCCAGTGCCTCATCAAGGAAGTCGTCATAGTTGAAGGTAATGCAACAACAACTCTTGGATTTACAGTACTCTGCGAACTGCTCCAGTTCCTCGCGATGGATTTGTCCTTCGCGGGCTTCATTGAGACGATCGAGAAAAGATCTCTTCAGTTCCGAAAGGAGATACCCATACTCGTTCGCCGTGTTGTCTGCTATCTCAGCGTAATCGTAAGGCATCAGAGTATCGAGACGCGTCATCAAACGCTCGATGTTGATGTACCTATACGGGTTGGAGATTCGTTCCCAGTCCAGCAAACGGCTCGCGTTAGGCAGACCTTGCACCTTGCTTACAAGGACATCATTGTTGAAATCATCGACGAGCAACGGGGCACCCGGTACCAATGCATGGGTAAAACCAGCACCAGTAACAACGACATGGTTACGGGGTAAGGTGTGAGCGGTGTCCGTATACGCCTCTAGAATTTCATCTGATGACATCAGGTAGCGGAACTCAAACGCCGCGCGGACTGTTCCTTTTCCCAGTACCACGCTTCTTCGTGCGAGGTGGGTTCACCCACCTGTTCAATGTGGCCATTCGGCCACCGGACGCGATGTTCGCGTTCGCGGCGATTCAGATCATTGGTGATGCCGTAAAGCACAACCTTTCCGTCCACTTTAAAACAATATCTGTAAGTAAGTATTGCGACCATATTGGATCCTTCTATGAGTAGCAGTATAATTCAGATAGTTAAAGCCAGTCAATGGAATCCTCTTCGATATGATTAAGACCGACTGGTGATATTCCTGGGGTTTCTTTACCCATACGATCGCTACGCTTACCGAACCAATTTCAGGTACTGAGAGAACTGTGGTTCAGTTGTGTCATTCGACCCGCTAAACCAGTAACAATATGTTATTCAGGTAGAGGAGTGCAAACTTAAATTCGTCAATCTGAAACTTCACCAACTGGGTGTCTACTAAAGTGTCTCGTTTACCTAACTATAGTAGTATGTCGATGAGTTCGTATTCCAATTCAATCGTGCCACTAGGGATCACAATAGCGTCTGCGACCGATTTTGACGGCTGACGATAATTTTTGGGGTTTAGATTCGCCGCACGTATGTGTAAGGCGTATTATTGATTAAGGTTTCTCTATGCTGGGATTAAAGAAGCGGTAAATTCTACAAATGCTCCACTATCAGTATAGACTTGAATGTGCGAAGTGTTGCTGACCGGAAAAAGAGGTGCTACTGAACCGCACAAAATAGTCTGGCCAGAGCGAGTTGAGAATTCCTCTGTAGCAAGTGTGATCGACAACCAATGAAGTGAGTCAGAGACTGTTAGTTGATTGACCGCTCCATCGACACTGGCAACTTCAACTTCATTGATTTTTATCGTCAGTTTGTTTGGAAACGGTTCAGTTGCATTCAATATTTCGCTTTGTACAAAACCTGCATGAATCGCGTTTTGTGAAATCATGCTGGCTGCAGTCAGAGGATTTTCGGATGGGTAGTGATGGAGTTCTATTACCGGAAATACCGAATAGATGACATCACTTAGGGCGAAATTTTTATTTTTTAGTTCGGCAATGGAACAACGAAGTTTTACAGCTAGCTCCCCCTCTACAGCCAAACCATCGAATTGACTCATTGGGAGAGTTACGCCTGAAGTCCAACGTTCCGATGTGTACAGCCTTCCGAATATCGGCTGATAGATGCCCAAGCTGCTTTGAATTGTTTCCGAAATGCATCCTACCTTGTACCCTACCTGCGTATCGCCACGTTTCTTGCGAATTGAATCCAATTCGGTTTGAATTGCATAAGCTCCTTCAATGAGCAGATCAGTGTTTTGTAATTGACTATCCGACAGTGCTTGCTTGAAATTTTCGTACTTGGTTTTCCCAAGTCGAAAATATTCAATAGTCATGGTAGAGTTGGCGTTTTTGGGTGATAGTCAACTCGGCAATTCCCGCAATTACCTCCACTGACTCAACAATTCAAAGGTGTCGTTTGATGTTTGCTTCGACTCCGCGATGGTAAGTGGCGTGTGGCCTTCAACGTTTTCGATGCTCACTTCAGCACCGCGTTCAACAAGGAGGTTAATGACAAGGTTCTTCCCGCGTCTGCTGCAACACGACCCATAAGGGATCATTGAACCATGCGTATCCTGCGCGTCATCCGTCGTAGCAACATGCAGCGGTGTATTGTTCGCTGAATCTTTGGAATTGACCTTGGCGCCGCGTGTCAACAATAGATCCGCAGTTTCAAGAGAATTGAACCATGCCGCCAGATGTAACGGTGTCGCACCAGAAAAATTACGCGCATCGACTTGTGCACCGCAGTCAAGAAATACTTCTGCGAGGTCTTTCATATCTGTTGAAGCGGCAAGATGTAGTGGTGTATTTCCACCTTCGTCCTGTAGTCCGATAGTAGCGCCTCGTTCTAATATTGAGCGTGCGGCTCTGGCTGGGTCCTGCAGTTTCATCCCAAATCTCGAAAATTGTCCACCGAGGAATATGGCAACCCGACTGTCCGCTTCATACATGGCGAGCCAGTGGAGCATTGACCGGGACTCCCTATCCTTTGCATCGACATCAAATCCATTGCGCAACAGTGCATGCAGGGCTTTTTCAGAACCCGCGCATAGCGCACAGTGCACCGGATTCAGATCGGGGTAGGCCGATGAATCAAATAGCGCACCGTACTCAAACAGAAGCTTCATGCATTCGACGGAATCAAGACTAGCGGCTATATGCAGCGGTGTCAATTCTCGTACTCCCCAAAAATTTGCATAATCGAACCCGATTTCAAATCTCTTCATTCGCTCTCGGAATGTTCGCGTCGGCTTATCAAACCTTCCAAAAATGTTTGAAGCCACTGCTTGAGCATTTGCTCCATTACTGAGTAGATACTCGACAGCTGAGACATTTTTGTCGATTGTTGCCCAGTGTAGGTGGGTGAATCCGAATTTATCCTTTCTCGCCGGATTAGGTTTTACACCTAACATTTCGCCAAATGAAAGGATTTTTCTATTCATAGCCGTAATTATCTTGTTGGATCCGATTGTCTACGTGGTTAATATATCCAATGAACAATACGATATCCTATCTGCAAAAATTTAACTTCATCTCAGGCACTCGCAATTGATTTAGAATTTGCTGATATTCGAAGCTTTTGTACACGGCGACTAATGCTTTGAAACTGTGAATTCTGGCTAGTTGACGAAAATACCGTTTGCTCCACCCGACCAATCTATCTCCTGGACAGTAAATTCCTCAAAGTTGTCAGGAAAGTACCGCCTCTGTTGTCTTGAAACAGATTCATCAAGCCATACTTTCACGTGTATTGTCTAGAAGCATTTTCGTAGCACTTTCCAGTACAGCGACAGCTTGTTCTCGAGAGACGTTAGGATAACTGCCCAAAAAATCGCCTAGAGGGACATCTGACTTCAAATGATCCCATAATATGCGAACTGGAACTCTGGTGCCGGAAATTACAGGAGTCCCTCCCAAGATTTCCGAATCATGTTCGATAACTGAGTCGGCCATCCTCTTTCTCAATATTTTCGGTTCATATTGATATAAGCGCCTTGCATTGCAGATAGTCTAAATTTTTACCTCCAATGACAGTGTATTACGATGGCAAAACTATGGCAATAGAGAAACTGCTAAGTCGCTTTAGCAAAATACTGAAATGCAGGGCTAATTTCAAGAGATATCTGAATCCTCACATTCAGAGGCTGAAGCACAGTAGCAGGTAGACACTACTAACGGTAAAGGAGATTCGATGGGTTGCAAAAATATTTTCAGTAGTGGTCCCTTTTAAACGTCTGAGATTCAGTTCTGTTATAGACCTGAGTCTCATGTTCCCAAGCCGTTACCTCCGATTCAAGATAAAAGTTCTCCTCGTCAGAGTAAAGTACCGTATGAGTTAACGTCCTTACACGCCAGGATTCACCTCGCCCGAATTCCCACTCCCAGTCGTATTCTGCACGTGCCGATAGAGGATCATCGGACTTGATCGTGTAAGTCTGCCAGCATCTCGAACCCATTTCGACTGCGTTATCCTCAAATCTGACCTTACCGTTATCAGCATAGATCTTGAGTTGATACTCATGGGTTTCAGGGTCTTTGACCAAAGTACGATTTTGCTCAAACTCTCGAAGCTGTGTGGTGGGTAGTTCGTCACGAACAACCGGATCTTCAAAACTGGTCAACCTTTCTTCCCGTTCCCTGATTTGACGCAGCGGGAGATTCAAGTGGCTATATTCTGTGAATATAGCCACTGTTGCCGGGTAAGGTGTGGGCCATGCCATGGGCCAATAACTTGTAGAGACTGCGACACGGAGTTTATGTCCGGTCGGAACGATATAGCCTGTATGATTCAGACTGATTCTTACTGTATAGCGATCACCTGGAACTAGGTTTTGCGGTTCGCTCTTTGAGTCCCTGTAGCAAAGATTCAGCAGTCCACGTGTGATGAGCGTACTTTCACCATCCGGCCAGACATCACATAGACGAACCGCCAACAATACCACAGGTTTGTCGCAGGTCAATTCAATGACGAGTTCCGGATTTCCAAGAATTTCCAAGGGTTGCTCCAGTTCGTCAGTATCAAAACAGAGAGAACCCTTGTCTTCCACTTGCTGATCCCCCGGTAACTCGTCAGCGACACCGAACGCGAACCACGGCATATATTCACCCGATTCCAGCCCCACCGTTTGCGGTGAGCTGATTTCGAGTTCGAATGCTTCCGGGCGAGATTGCGATAAATTTCCCTTCCCGAGAAAAAGTCGCTCGGATTTTACGTAACGAGATGGCCATTCCGGCTCGCTCACCCACCTTCCTGGTCGAAAATCATAAAACTTCCTCGGACGAATACTGTCTTGCATGTAGACGTGATACGCGTCCTCTTGCATGATGTTGTTTTCTTCGCCTTTGAGCCAATGATCGAACCACCGTTTGGCATCTTGCAGAAATCCTACCTGCGGACCTGGAATCCCCAAATGTGGATACCGATGACACCATGCGCCTTGTAATCCGCGCGTCTCACACTGCAAGTTCTGCAAAAGACGGCCAACTGTGTTCGGCCAGCAATCGGCATGACCGCTGACAGCATAAATCGGAATCTTAACCGCCGAATAGTCGATTCCCACTGAACCGCGTAACCAATAGCGGTCCTCACGCTGGTGTTCCAGCCAACGAACGAGATAGTGTGGAGCGGACCGGATACGCTTCAGCCACAATTCCCGCCATTGATCGTCGACCAACGCCGGGTCCGGTGGTCGGGTGTTGTAACCGAACATGATTGCGGCCCATCCGATCGTTTGACCAATCATGCACCCCATGTAGTATCCAGCGTCGTCGTAGTATCGGTGTTCCGTCGCGCCGACGGCGATGACAGTCTTCAAGGCTTCCGGATTGCGGCTGGCCAGCTGCAATCCCGTCACACCACCCCAAGAAATCCCGATCATGCCGACGTTTCCATCGCACCATGGTTGTTTTGCAAGCCAATCAACAACTTCTAGACCATCGTTGATCTCGACTTCAGTATATTCGTCATATAGCACCCCATCCGAACTCCCAGTGCCGCGCATGTCAACACGTACGCACACGTAACTTTGCTCGGCAAACCAAGCGATTGTTGTTGAATCCCTGAGTGCGGTAAAGTCATCCTTACGATACGGGATGTATTCGAGTATTACGGGTAGCGTCTGCGAGTCGTCGCGAACTGGCATCCAGATTCGAGCTCCGAGCCGGGTGCCATCCGACATCGGGACCCAGGTATCTGTCACATCAATTTTCATATTTGACTTCTGCTGATTTGAATTATGGTGATCGTTATTCACCTGGGGAAATGACAGCTCAGCGCCTGGCTGTCACTGACTGCCTTGAATGGCGGCGGAGTTTTTGTGCAGATATCTTTTACGAATGGACATCTTGTATGAAACTCGCATCCTTGAGGACGATTGAGTGGACTGGGAATTTCACCCTTCAATTCAATTCTTTCGGCTTGCATGTCTGGATCAGGACTGGGACTTGCAGAAAGCAAGGCGAGAGTGTACGGATGACGTGGTTTGGAAAAAATTTCTGCTGTGTCTCCCTGTTCCACAATTCGTCCCAGGTACATAATCGCAATTTTGTCGGACGTATGCCGAACAACATTCAGGTTGTGGGTAATGACCAGCATGCTGATTTTCATTTCGTCCTGCAATTGGTTCAGCAGATTAAGAATTTCTCCCTGTACAGAAACATCCAACCCTGCGGTAGGCTCATCTGCCACAATCAGTTGAGGGTTCAATGCCAGTGCCCGCGCAACCCCGACCCGCCGCGCTTGCCCGCCGCTTAGCTGATGAGGATAACGGTTTCCAAATTCTTCGGAGAGTCCGACAAGATCCAGAAGTTTGTTGCTGAGTGCACGTCGGTCTACATTTGGCAGACTGTGAATCTTTGCCGGTTCCGTGATGAGCGAGCGTACATTCATTCTGGGACTCAACGATCCGATTGCGTTTTGCCACATGTAACCTATGTTGCGTCGGTAATCCCGGAGTTCGCGAGATTCCATCGTTGAGATTTCCTGCCCTTGGAACTGAATCGAACCCTCCGTGATTCGTTCAAGTCCGGTAACCGCCAATGCCAATGTGGATTTTCCTGCACCACTTTCGCCCACCAAAGCCAGAGTTTCCCCTTCTTGCAGGGAAAAGCTGGCGTCACGCACCGCATCGATGCTGGTGGCATTGTCTTTGTCGAACCAAGAACGTAAGGCGGATTTGACGCGGAATTGAACGCGTACGTTTTCGACTCGCAGTGTGGTTGTCATGCTGTCAGCAGATGGCATTTGGCTGAATGGCTTGAAGCAATATTGTGCCTTTGCGGTACCTTTGTCTCGCATGCCGGCAAAGCGGATTGGCAGCGACTACGAAATATGCAGCCATCGGATAAATTGACGAGGTCCGGGATTTCACCGGGAATGACCGGCAATATCCTTGTTTTGGTTTGTATCCCGGCCGGGTCGCATTCAAGCAGTTTTCTTGTGTAGGGATGAGCGGGATTATGGAATACATCCCTGACTGTACCATGCTCTACAACTTCTCCGGCGTACATGACAACAACAGAGTCGCACAGTTCGGCAATCACACCCAGATGATGCGAAATGAACAGAATTGAGCATCCGACTTCGGCTTGAATATCTTTCAGCAGATGAATGATCTGCACTTCCAATGTTGCGTCGAGCGCAGTTGTGGGTTCGTCGGCAATCAGCAGCGAAGGCTGTGCCTGCAGGGCCATCGCGATCGATATTCGCTGCAGCATTCCACCTGAATACTCATGCGGAAACTGTGATATACGAGTACTCGGATCGGCAATCCCGACACTTTCCAGCAAGGAAATCGATTTTTTGAGTTTTGCGCTCCTGGATGTTTGGTCGCGGTACTGTATATGCATCATCTGTTGCTGAATGGATAACACCGGGTTGAGACTGGTCATCGGGTCCTGAAACACTACGCTGATCTGGTTTCCACGCATTGCCCGAATTTCTTCGTTGCTGAGATCAAGAAGATTCGAGCCTTCAAACTCTACCGTTCCGTCCCTGACAACTGCATTTTGCGGGAGCAACCGGATAATCGAAGAGATCAGTGTCGATTTCCCGCAGCCACTTTCGCCGACGACACCAACGATCGATCCTTTTTTCACGTCGATGTTGATTTGGCGCAGGGCCTGCAGCCGGCCGGCCTCGATCTGATAGTCGACCGACAGGTTTCGGATGCTGAGAACGGATTGTTTCAAAAGTTCTTCCTCAATTTGGGATCGATGTAGTCTCTCAGCGATTCGCCAAGATAAGTAAATCCAAGCGTAATCAGGATCAGCGGGATGCTGCCGGCGATTATCGGCCAAGGTGTCACTCGTATCAGCCCGAAACCGTCGTTGAGCATGCTGCCCCAGGACGGGGTAGGGGGTTTGACACCCATTCCTAGAAAACTCAAGCCTGCTTCCAGTGCGATGACAGTCGGAATATCCATAGATGCGAGTATCATCAACGGTCCGACGATGTTCGGCAGTACGTGCCTCCCGAGAATTCGGGTTGTCTTCGCCCCCATCACCTGTTCAGCCTTGATGAACTCGTTGGACTTTATGGAAAGAGTCTGTGTTCGAACGACACGGCCGTAGACTGGAATCGTCGTTACGATAATGACGGCAATTACAGTTTGCAGTGAAGGGCCGACAAGAGCTACGGTCGCGAGTGCGAACATCACGGTTGGGAACGACCGGACCGTATCGAATATCAGCAAGATAACCTTATCCAACCAGCGCGGACCGAATCCTGCCAGCATACCCAGCACAATGCCACAAACCAATGCTATGCCAATCGCTACCAGTGCCACACCGAGTGCCACCTGGCCACCGTACAACACTCGGGAGAATAGATCCCGGCCCAACTGGTCGGTGCCCAGCAGATGGGTTGCCGAGGGCGGTTGCAATCGATCCGGTATATTCAGAGCGATCGGATCGTACGGCGCAATGATTCCGGCCAGGAGGGCACTGCTGACGATGAGTGTGACCAGCAGCAATCCGAACAGGCCAGTCGGCTCCTTGATTACCCTGCGAAGTGCGACAATCATAACTTTGACCGGGTGCGTGGGTCCAGCCAGGCATTGACCAGATCGGAGATTGTGGTGCTGACGACAAAAAGAATCGTGCTGACCAGTACCGATCCCATCACCACCGGATAATTTCGGGTGATCACGGAGTCATAGATTAATTTGCCGATACCGGGACGAGAGAAGACAATTTCGGTCAGGAGTGCGGCTGACAGCAGAAACCCCATACCGACACCGATAACGGAAACTGTCGGCAAGATTGCCAGTTTCAACGCGTAATGGTAGATGACTCTTGTTTCAGACAGCCCGAAAGCACGGGCTGTTCGTATATGACTTTCTTCCATGACTTCCAGCATTGATGCACGCACCAATCTCGCGAGATAGCCTACCCACGCCAATCCGATCGAGAACACCGGCAGTACGAGATGCATTGCCTGATCCAGCAAATCGCCTTTATCACCGGCACCGACTGAGGGAAACCACTGAAGCGCTACAGCGAATATCAGCAGTGCATAGAGTGCGACAACAAAAGATGGAGCTGTGATGAACGAAACGGAAATGATGCCGCTGATTCGATCAAACAGGGTGTTTCGATGCAGAGCGGAGTAGCACCCCAACGGTATTCCGATCAATCCAGCGAAAATGATTGCGCAAATGATTAGCCACAAAGTGTAGGGCAGTTGTCCCATGACGATTTCGACAACAGGACGATTGGTGATGACATCCATTCCCAGGTCGCCGCGCAGCAGGTTGGTGAAAAAGCGCATGATCTGCACTGGAAACGGCAGGTCCAAGCCAAGGCGCGCTGACATAGCGGCGATCAGTTCGGGTGTCGCTCTCGGTCCCAAAACGATTCGTGCGGGATCGCCGGGAATCAAATGTATCATACAGAAAAGCAGCGCCACGGCCAGAAGGACGATGACAATTCCCAAGCCAACTCGCTTCAAAATGTATAGTAGCAAAGAGACCTCGCTGAGTTTCCAGTGGTGGAACCGCCCGAAAACCGACGTGAAAAAGAAACATTTATACAACGTAACGAGTATCGAACACAATCCAATAAGGCTGTCGGACGGTGTCCATCTTTCCGCGCGTATCTGGCTTCCTTGTCACGTCAACAATAATCCTGCGGCGGCGATTCTCGAGTACATTCCCTATCGTAAACGAGATATGGTTCGAGTCCGAGACGAGCGTAATCATGTCTTTTTCGCACAGCATGGCTTTGCTTCGGTTCGTGTCGATATGCGCGGTTCAGGAGATTCTGAAGGCTACATGGAGGACATGTACGGTATTCGCGAACTATCCGATGCCAAGGAAGTGATTGAATGGATTGCGATACAGCCTTGGTGCAATGGGCAAGTCGGTATGATGGGAACCTCCTGGGGCGGTACCAGTAGCCTGCAGACTGCGATTGATAAACCGAAAGGACTGAAAGCCATCATCGCCGTGTGTGCGACCGATAATCGGTTTGAAGACGATATCCATTTCATGGGTGGTTGTGTACTGACAGATACCGTGGAATGGGCGGCGACTCTGCCGGCTATCCTGGCAAGCCCGCCGGATCCTGAAAATCTTGGCCAAAATTGGAGAGAGATTTGGATGCAACGTCTGGAAAAATCACGGTTTCCGGGCGAAAACTGGCTTAGGCATCAAATTTTCGATGATTACTGGCAACATGGCTCGGTGAGTCAGGCAGACAAGCCATTTGAATGTCCCGTATTACTGGTTGGTGGTTGGCGCGATCGTTATAGCAATACCGTGATCAATTGTCTCAATCGAGATCTCTCAGACTGCTGGGGAATTGTCGGCCCCTGGGGACATCACTATCCGGACCAGGCTAGTCCCGGTCCCGGAATTTCATTCCAGAAAGTTGCTACGAGGTGGTGGAACCATTGGTTGAATGGCGTTGAGAACGGTGTTCCGCAAGATCCGAAACTGACGGTTTGGGTCGGCAGTTACGATGAACCTAAAGACAGAGTTGACCGATCTTCCGGCTATTGGACAGCGTTGCAAGATTGGCCGTGTACAGAGAACAAGACACAAACCTATTATTTCGTCGATCGGTCCTTGCAGTCTGATCCTGTCGATATGAACTTGTCGGAAGTTATTCCGGTAGATCCGACTGTGGGTATGGCCGCAGGCGATACCGGCTATTTTGGGCGAGTTGGCGGGTTGCCTCTGGATCAGCAGATTGACGATGAACGATCGCTTGTTTTCGAAACCGACCCGATCGATGAGCCTATTGTTTTGCTGGGTTCCGTGCGGCTTGATCTGTCAATTGCAAGAGATCGGCGAAACACCCAGATTGCTGTGAGGATTTGCGACGTGGCGCCAGATGGTAAAGTAGCTCAGGTGGGCCTTGCGATTCGGAACCTTGCTTTAGTTGATGACTTGAAAACACCGCTTCAGTATAGCGAGAACGATGCCTATTCCTACATAATCAAATTTCCGAACAAAGCCTATCGATTCGAGGCGGACCATCGTTTGAGGATCTCGATATCCGGTTCATACTGGCCGCTGGTTTGGCCATCACCGAATTTCTCTCGATTAACGTTGTATCCTGACAAGTGCTTGCTAAGTATTCCTATGTTCCCGTTGGAATTCGCGACAGATCGAAAACTACCGGAAGCGGAGTCAACGCATGCCTTGACTGACAATCACGTGATAGTGGCGGATCCGGTAATTGAAAGGCGAATTGAGGTGGATTCAAATGGCCGATCTCGGTTGGACAGCTGGAGGCAACCGAAGAGAGTCATAAAGTTTGAGGAAATCAATCTGGAATTCGGTACGGAGACAGATGCGCTACACACAATCCAAACAGACGATTTGACGAGCGCGAAAAGTGAATTTACGCATCAATTAAATTTCTGCCGTAACGAATGGATCGTTGAAGTCAGTAGTAAAGCCGAGTTGACTTCAACTGAAGAGTCATTCAGATTACGGGGAATTCTTAAGATAAGGGAGAATGGGAATCTAATTTTTTCTAGGGAATGGAATTCGGATGTACCCCGAAAGTACGGGTAACTAGAGTGTTGACATCTATTCCGAGTCTGTTAAATATGCAAATATAGTTCGATACGATTGATGATTCGGTATTGTTCCCGCTACAATAGATTAAACTTAGATATTGGAATCGACTTGAGAACAGATTTACTCAATTTGATTACTATTGGTTACAGAAATATCAATTGAAACAATAATATAAGAAAACATTTCAACAATTTGTTGAAATAGAATTTGTGGTGGCAATGTAAGAGCATAGTGGTGGTCCCACCTACCGTATATAGATGTGGAAGAAAGGTTCACGTCGAATAAAAAGTATCTGGACATTGCCTTTCGGACGAGTCGGAAAAATATGATATCGAAAAAATGCAGGTGAGATCCAGCAGAATAAATCCGTCGAATCGCGCTCACCACTGAATATGTTGTTAATCGACTTTTTCAATCGATTCGCTGAGTGTGTCGATGGGGTATAGGACAAGCTCCAGGGAAATTGCATGAAAATTGATGACCTCAACATTCTCGTCCAGAAGGGTGAGGGAACGACTCTTGAGTTCAAGGAGAACTTCTCACCATCTATTTAGCGAGAACTTGTCGCGCTGGCTAACACCATTGGGGGAAAGATTATTTTGGGTGTGAGCGATGATGGTCAAGTAATCGGTGTACAAGACTCCAACACTCTACGTGCACAAATTCAAGATATAGCTCGTAACTGTGACCCACCCGTAAAGATTCGAGAGGAGGTTGTTGATAGAGTATTTGTAGTCCATGTAAGAGAAAGCGAATCTAAACCAGTGCAATGTAGCGATGGTTTTTTCTGGCGTCAGGGTGCTGTGACACAGAAACTAAGACGCGACGAGATCCGTGAATTCTTTCGTTTTGAGGGGGCTATCCGATTTGATTTGACACCTTGTCCCCGGTTTAACTATCCAGAAGACTTCGACCGGGAGAAGTTTGATGCTTGGCTTGATCTTTCTGGGATAACGGGTCAGCCGAAGGTTGAAGATGTGCTTGTTAATATTGATGTTGCTGAACGAGTGGAGAGTGGATTGCTGTTCCGCAATGCAGGAGTACTTTTCTTTGCCAAGAATGTCCGCCGTTTCTTTCCGGAAGCCTATATCACCTGTCTATTGGCAAAAGGAACCAACAAGGTTCACATCTTGGACCGCAAGGACTTTGATGGTGGAATCGTGGGTGACGTTGAGAGTGCACTTCATTTCATTGAACGAAATACTCGTACGGCTTACCGCATCGAAGGTTTGATTCGCGAGAATATACCTGAATTCCCGACGCAAGCCCTGCGAGAAGCGATTACGAATTCTGTCATGCATCGCGATTGGTACTTTGAAGGTGCGAATATCTTCGTTGAGATTTACACCGACCGTATCGAGGTCGTTAGCCCCTATTTCTCATAGTACTACTTGCGGATCGATATTTTCAGCTGATCCGGGCGGCTTGGGGTCAGGTGCCACCGATTTCCGAAGGGATCCGGTCAGGTGGCGTCATTTGCGGCACGCAACACGGCGATTCGCCGGAATCGGTACAGCCGCGCACCGCACGATGTGCGGACAACGTGCGGTTGGACGACCGGTGACGATGATCAGCCGTCAGGTTGGAGCGATGTTCCGCCAGGCATGGAAGAACACGGCCTGATGTGCGAAGGCGCTCGACAGGGCGACATGGATGCGGCGTGCCGAACGTTTCACCTGGCCGCCGATCTTCAGCAGTTTCAGACGGATGGTTGCCGGCTGGCAGTTCGCCAGCGAGGTGCCCTCAAGGCGGCGTCGAAGGTGAATGAACAGCACCTGCGCGATCGCGCTCAGATAAAGCCGCAGGGCGTTGGCGTTGAAAAGATTGCTTGAGCAGCGCTTGGCGAACAGGTCCACCTTCACCTCCCGCAACCGGTTCTCGGCATCGCCCCGGTGGCAGTAGAACTGCTCGTACAGCCGCTGTGCGGGATGTCCGTCGGCATCCAGCGAGGTGACGATGTAACGCGCATTGTCCTTGCACACGAAGTGCCCCTGCGACTCGTCACAGTGTTCCGGCAATGCCTCGGCCTTGCAGATGACCCGCCGCTTGCGGCTCCACGTATCCAGTGTGCGATACTCGAACTCACAGAACCGGCGTGTCGCCTCGCCGGTGAGTCCGCACTCCAGCGCCGCCAGGTTGCGGGCGACGATGCTCTCCTCGTTGAGCCGGTTGTTTTTCGCGATGCCGATCACATAGTCGACCTCCGGTGTCCGCTCGCACCAGCACAGAATCTGGTCGCGGCAGAATCCGCTGTCGGTGCGCACCGTGATGTGCGTGTCCGGCCAGTGTCCGCGCAACTGCGAGACCACCTGTTCGAGCAGATCCTCCACTCCGGCGGCGGCGTCACCGGCGGCGCTTCTCAGACGCACCATCACCGGAAAGTCGTCACACAGCACCAGCAGCGGCATGTAGCAGTACTCGCGGTAGTAGCCGTGGTAAAACCGGTGTTCCTGGCCACCGTGCAGCTCGAAGTCGGTGGCATCGATGTCAAGCACGATCCGATCCGGCGCCTTGCCCCGGTAATCGACGAAAAGCTCCACCAGCAGCCGGTCGAGCCGCGCGAAGTCAACCTGAACCTTGCGGTGCTTTTTGACATTGCAACCGGCCGCCGACAGTTCCAGCCGGTTGAGCGTGCTCTTTCCAGCCAGTGCCTCGCAGTCCGAACGCTTCGACTCCACGCAGCCCAGCGATGCACCGAAAAGACTGTCCTTGCGCAAATGATCGTGATCGTTGAGGTCCTCATAACCCTGAACCAGCGCCAGGATGCGCTGCCCGACCAGCGTCGACAGCGAATGCACGATGTGTTTCGGACTCCTGAAGTCGTCGAAGCAGTCGGCCACGCGGCCGAATAGATTCAGCCGCTCGGCGATGGCGGAGGTCAGCACGACACCGCCGTCGGAGGTGATCTCACCGCCGGAGAAATCGACTTCGATACGACCCGGCCGGGCATTGTCGGGGATTGGACAGACGATTTTCGATGGGTTACAATGTGTGTTCATGCGGGAACTGCTCTCCGGTTGCTTTTATTTTGCAATATCAACCAGTTATACAGCTTTTCCCGCATCTTTTCAACTATATAATGAGAAATAAGGGTTAGTCCTGGTGGCTTACCTCGCGGCCTGGCACTTAGCGACCTTGGCAGCAAGAGTGTTCGCCGCAACGCGTTAATTGCTGACCTGCTTCATCGTATCTCCTTCATTGAGAAGGCTGGCACTGGAATACGTCGTATTCGGGACGAGGCACGCGCACAGGGTTGCCCCGAACCTGAATTTGACGTTAACGGCTTTTTCACCGCGACTTTCCGGCCGAACCCTGCGGTTAAGGAGGGGACTAAAGGATATTCAGGAGAGCAAACTACCCCGCAAGAAACCCCAGATACCATGGAAGAAAATGTGGATACCCCGCAAGAAACCCCGCAAGAAACCCCGCAAGAAACCCCGCTAGAAATCCTTGAAAAACCGAATCGGGTAACCAAAGAAGTCCAGTTGTTGCAGGCAATTTCAAGCGAAATGACTAGAAAGGACATTCAAATTGCACTTGGATTAAAAGATGTTGAACACTTTCGCAAAACATATTTGTTGCCTGCAATTCAGGCTGGTCTAATTGAAATGGCATTCCCTGACAACCCCCGTCACAGGAACCAGCGATATCGTCTGACGAATAAAGGACAAGAAGTCCTCAAAATTCACAGCGAAAATTAACAGATGGAACGATTGGGAACCTGTCTGGTCTTTTAATTCAAAAAATACATACTGATTGGTTATTGTCAGACGGACTGTTTATATCTTTGCACACTCCGCGTGCACATTGATTACGTCAATTTACAAATAATTGGTGTCTGAAAAAAATCTTGCCCCTGAGGTCGTACAGGTGACCGAATCACCAATCATAGTTTTATTCTTGACAGCAATTCCGTTTACACATCAGTTACATTACTGCCAGAACGAATGGACCGTTGCGGTCAGCAGCAAAGCCGAGTTGACTTCAACAGAAGAGTTGTTCAGATTATGGGGTCGTCTTGAGGTGAATGAAAATGGAAAGCTGATATTTTCTCGTCAGTGGAATCCTACGATTCCCCGTAAAATTTGCTGAACAGGGAATGAAATTCGGTAATGCCAATACTTGGTTTTAGTTGGTTTTTACCAATATGATTGTGATTATGTGGTTTAATTCGTAGGGCTAATTTCGTAAATAAAATAAATCTACTTGAATACGGAGACTAAATTATGAAAAAACATCATCTTCTGAATTCGCAAAGCAGAAGGGATTTTCTCAAAACTACAGGGGCCTTGGGCGTTGCTGCCGCTGCTGGCAGTATGAGTCAGATTGTCTATGCTCAGGACAAGACATTTCTAAGGGTTCGTGCCTACTCTGACATGAGGAGCCTGGATCCGGCCCATTCTGTTGGTGTTGTGGACGAAGAAATTCATAGCAGTATTTACAGCAAACTGATCCAATACAAGCCCGGACGCGAATGGGGGTGGCAACTGGACGCTGCGGAATCGATCAGTCAGCTGGACGATACAAGGATTGCTTTCAAGCTGAAGCCGGGCATCATGTTTACAAACGGTTACGGCGAGATGACCGCTGAGGATGTCAAGTATTCGTATGAGCGTATTCTTGATCCGGATGTCGCGTCCACCAATACACCCGACTGGGGCACCCTGAAGGAGGTGACGGTAGAAGGCAAGTATGAGGGTACGATTGTATTCAATGAGCCCTATCCTCCCGCCTGGACGATAGCGATGCCGTATATCGTCGGAAACATTGTCAGCAAGAAAGCCTGGGAAGAAGCAGGCGGTAAAGTTGACACGACGACACCGTGCGGGTCCGGGCCTTACAGTCACCACGAATGGCAACCCAAGCAGAAGACGATACTGGTTCGTAATCCGGAATGGCATGGCGGCAGTGCGCCTTTCGACGAAATTCATATTCTTCCGATTGACGATGAAAACTCGGCCCAGATCGCGTTTGAAGCCGGTGATCTCGACTATACCAGGATTGCGCTCAGTTCGGTCGCGAGTCTGAACGAATCCCCGCCGGAAAACTCTACAGTAGCGGAGTATCCTTCGCTCTACTATGTGTGGGTTGGAATGAACGTTGAAAATGAAACCATGTCGAATGAGAATCTGCGAAAAGCGGTTCAGCATTGCATTGACGTACCTTCCATCCTTGAAGCTTCGTATTTCGGTGCAGCTGAAGCGGCAACCGGCATTATTGCCCCGGGATTATTGGGACATCGTCCGCAAGCCATGGTTCCACCGCAGGCCAACATCGAGAAGGCGAAGGAGCTGCTCGCGATGGCGGGAATGGAAGGGGGCGCCAAAGTGACTTTGGATATTCTGAACAAAGCCGCTAACGTTACCACGGCCCAGGTCATTCAGGCTACTTGTGCCCAAGCGGGTATTGAGGTTGAAGTCAATCTTCATGAATCCGGTGCGTTTTGGTCATTAGGTGATCAGAGTGCCGGCGAACAATACAAGAATATTCAGTTGATTCTGAATCGTTATTCGATGGGACCTGATCCTTCCTACGCAACTGCGTGGTTTGTGACTAGCCAGAAGGGAATTTGGAACTGGGAGCGATTCAGTAACGAGGAGTTTGACAGTCTTGAATCCATGGCTAAAGCCGAAACTGATACAGCGAAACGCGGTGAGATGTATCAGAGACTGCAGGATTTGATGGAGGAAAGCGGGGCATATCGTTTCATCACCCATGAGGCGACACCTGTGATCTATCGAAATTCCGTAACACCGGCATTTCGACCGGACGGTCTCCCGCTGCTTCGCTATTTCACCCCGGCATAAGTCTGTTGTCTATCTATTCAATTCACAAATAACGGAAGTTTGGTGAGAAGAATCTCTCACCAAACTTCCTCTCACTCGAACACGATACGGATCGAAGTCTCCGAATTCAGAACTTTGCTTGTAGTTGAGATTCGCCAGTAAATGTTGTAGAGCAGTGGATTGATACCACAATGCTCACTTAAGTGAGAGAATGCCGATTCAAACACGTACATCACTTGAGTCGATTTCGATTAAGAGGAACGATTGGATACCCTTGAACTTGATTATCCAGTTACTGACTATTAACATATATGAAAGAAAAAATCGGTATAAATAAATTTTGGGCGAGATGACAATAGACACGAATTCGTACCAGAAATCGGTTTGGAGGATGCGATTATGATGACCGAAAAACAGGGAAACTACCGGCGCCTGTATAGAAGCCGGATTGCTGGTTGGTACAACGGTCCAGTCCACGTTTTCATCATATATGCCATTGGACTGACAGCGATCTGGCTGTATGTCCAGCATCTTGAGAACGTGCAATGGTGGGAGTGGGCAACAATCCCGGTGTTTCTGGTAGCATGCAATATTTTTGAATGGTATCTGCATCTCAAGGTCATGCATCGACCACAGAAGTTTTCAGGTTTGAAGGCTATCTATAAACGGCACACGTTGCAGCATCATCAATTTTTCACAGATAGTGAGATGCGTTTTCGAGATCAGAAAGACTGGCGCGTAACGTTCTTCCCGCCATATGCACTCGTCATCTTCATTCTCATCTCGATACCAGGCGCTCTGATACTGAACTTGATTGCCACTACCAATATCGCGTGGTTGTTCATGTGTACAACTACTGGCATCTATATCACATACGAATTCATGCACTTTTGCTGTCATGTCGATGAGAACTGGTTCGTACGGAATATGCCTTTGGTCAATACTATCAGACGCCATCACACTGCGCATCATAACGCCAGGTTGATGATGGAAGTAAACATGAACCTTACGTTCCCGATCGCAGATTGGATGTTCGGAACTTCCGACCTTGACCGAGGACTGCTTGGACACTTGTTCAATGGCTACAGTGACAAGCACCTGAAAAAGAATCTGAAAGGACAACCGATAAGACCGGATGTGGCGGCATCCACACCTTTGGGCTCTGAAGCGTGATTCATTGTGCCGGTCCACATTAAACTCATGGTATCCGGTCTGACTCTGGCGGCAGGAATCGGCTACTACTTCTTCGAAAATGCAATTGGTGACCCGCAGTTGGCGTATGTCGGCGGCGGGTTGTCCATTTTCATGGTTGTCGCGATGTGGGTGTTTCCTGAAACAGGAAACAAGAAATAAAATTTTCTGCATCTGAATCTGGTGCCACCAGTGTCCACCGATCAATCGAAACGAACCATCAGCGAGATTCGGGATTCCAAGCATACCGGCGAGAAAATGGTGTACATGTCGGTTCCCGACTACACCTCAGCACAGTGGGCTGAGATGGCAGGTGTGGATGTCGCGGTGGTAGGGGACAGTCTGGCGATGATCGCACACGGCCATCCCAATACCATTCCGGCAACCATGGATATGATGATCATGCACTCCATGGCGGTTCGTAAAGGCGCACCGAATACTTTTGTTCTGGGCTGCATGCCATACCAGAGCTACAACACGCTTGACAGGGCATTGCTGAATGCCACCAGATTCATGCAGGATGCGGGTTGTGATGCTGTCAAGCCGCAGGGTGGCAAGAGTCAGGCACATATACTCAAGGCACTCGTTGATGCGGGAATTCCGACCGCTTCACACATCGGCTTGACACCCCATACGGTTGCCATGTTCGGTGGTTTTCGCATTCAGGGAAGAACAGCAGAAAGTGCCATGAAGATTCTTGAAGATGCCTTCGCCATACAGGACGCAGGATGTTTTATGCTGGAATTCGAGGCAGTTCCGGCAAAAATTGCCGAAGTCATTTCAAACCAACTTGAAATTCCGACAATCGGCATCGGTGCTGGTGCTGGTACAGATGGACAGATCCTGCTGTGCTATGACCTTTTGGGGGTATTCACAGACTTCAAGCCAAAGTTCACCAAGCGATTTGCTGCATTGACAGAGGTTGCGGTGACAGGTATCAGACAATACGTCAAGGAAGTCAAGGAAGGGACATTTCCGGATGACGAACATAGTTATGCAACGCCACAGGAAGAATACGAAAAATTTCTCTCGATGGTAGAAAATCGCAAGCAGGTGTAGATCGCTGTAAATTTATAAGTTGGGGTTGTCGAATCGGGTCCTATGAACACCAGTGAGAAAAATCACGTTTACCGGGGCGATCGGACTATTGACGGGATAATGGTCACAGTGGATGGAGAACCTCTGGATGAACGTTACGATATCCGCCAATTCACTGCACTTGGGTTTGAGTGGACTTATCTTGGCAATTCGCCACAACAATTGGCTCTGGCAATGCTTGCCCATCACCTGGGAGACGATCAGAAAGCGCTGGAACTTTCGGAAGTGTTCATGAAGGGGGTGATTGCTGATCTGGACAATGAGTGGGAAATGACCAGTTCCGACATCGATGCCGCACTGGTATCGATCGATAACTAAATAGAAATCAGCAAAAATCCTGCAGCAGGAATCGGGGCAATGGATTGAATTTTCCGTATTAGAGAACAGTTCAAATCTTTATCCCCGGTATCTGAGTCTCTTGCGGCTTTGTCAAAATCGAATGAAAAAATACATAGTTTGACTCCTGTGTCTCGTTGGTGTGTGAACTTTCTACAAACGTAGGTTTACATGGTGAAAATATTGAAGGATAGAATGTACTAATTACGACCGGCTCATAATCACAGAGTTACAAGCAGGAGAGACCTTTATGAAAGCAGCAGTATTTCGAAATCCTCACCAGCCACTGACCATCGAACAGGTTGATATCTCCAATCCAAAATCGCGGGAAGTGTTGATTCGTACTGCGGCCGTTGGAGTTTGTCATTCAGATTTACACTACATTGACGGTTTCTATGCTACCCCTGTACCGACAGTACTTGGGCATGAGGCGTCAGGCATCGTGGAAAAAGTTGGCTCAGAGGTGGACTATGTCAAACCTGGTGATCACGTAATAACCTGTCTCTCGGTATTCTGCGGTTACTGTGAATTTTGTGTAACCGGTCGCCCGTTCAGTTGCGTTAACCCGAAAACTGCACGAGCAGACAATGAGCCGCCGCGGTTGTCGCAAAACGGTGAAATAATCCACCAGTTTTACGACCTGTCTTCATTCGCTGAACAGATGCTGATACACGAACATGCCCTGGTAAAGATTCGAAAAGATATGCCGCTTGATCGGGCCGCGCTAGTTGGGTGTGCGGTAACCACCGGTGTCGGTGCAGTAGTCAACACCGCGGACATCGAAATCGGCGCAACTGTGGCTGTAATCGGATGCGGAGGAGTCGGACTCAGTGCGATCAATGGTGCTGCAATTGCCGGTGCAGGGCGGATTATCGCTATTGATGTCGTGGACTCGAAACTTGAGGTCGCCCGGCAGTTTGGCGCGACCGATACCATAAACAGTGTTGTCTGTGACCCAGTTGAAACGGTGAAGGAGTTGACATCGGGCGGGGTAGAGTACTCTTTTGAAGCATTGGGTAAGAAAAGAACCAGCGAGCAGGCATTTGAAATGTTACGTCAGTCCGGTGTCGCGACAATTGTCGGGATGGTTCCGGAGGGACAGATGATCGAAATCGAAGGTGCTGAGTTGACTAACGATAAGCGGCTGCAGGGATCGAACATGGGGTCGAACCGATTCCGCGTTGACATGCCGCGATACGTAGATTTTTACCTCCGTGGACAATTGAAATTGGACGATATGATTTCAAAACGTATCGCGCTTGAGAATATCAACCAAGCTTTTGACGACATGAAACAGGGTGAAGTTGTTCGATCCGTAATTGTTTTCGACTAAGAATGATAGAAAGGGAGCGTTCTCCTCCAATACTACGAATAAACAGGGCTAACAGGTCTGATCTTTCGATTTACGTGCGAATCAGTGAATTACGACTCGGTTGTTTCAATGTTTGTTCCTCGGATTTTTTATTCGGGTAACGAAAACCAACCGATAACGTAATCTCTTTCTACGATATTGGGTGTTAGATCTGTTTTGTCAGCAAAAGCCATTGTTTCTTCCCTGCTAATCATTTTGTCTTTTCTCCGGGTACGAAGAGATTCCAGCGAGTTATCAATCGGTTGGAATCAGCTCTTCTGTCGAGTGTGGCATAGCCCGAAGTTAAGCGTTTCCGGCAGGCATCGACAAATGAGGAGTCAAACTCAAGAGTTTCTGCAAAATAACCCAATTTCTTGAATAGCGCACCGTTGTTAGCTCGGATAGCGTAGTCCAATAAGGTATTGAGGTCACTTGACTTGTTGTAAATCCGTATGAATTCATTCAAACAATCTGTTACATGCTGCAAGCCTGCTCCCAAGTACAAGTCATTAATACAGTCCAGCAGTGTTTTATATGGGTCTGAAATATTTACTTTCGTATTTTCATGCCAAATCGACTGAGTGCCAAACAAGTATTTTTCAGGAACGTACTTGATATAGAAATTCACGCCTTGGTGATTAGTTTCACCATAGTGCACCCGCTTATGCGTTAACACGCAAATTGACCTGAATATCTGTTCAGTCAGATCCCAGTATTCCAGTGCGCTCCAACCACCGATGTAGCCCGGTGTGTACAGTTCTGGCACCAACACCCAAGGGTTATCAAGCACTTGTTCTTGCTCCAATGCTGAAGGTTGAACAGGAACATACAAGCCATGTGCGACACGTCTGATTATGCCTTGTTGATGCCACCCCGCTAATAATCTGGACGCGTGTTGCCGATCAACATCAAAAACTTGCATAGCATCAGATGCACGGATTGTGCCAGATGTTGCACGTAGTAATGCTGCCAACCGTTGCTGTCTCTTTGAAGGTCGGATTGTCACTGCACTATATCTAACTACAGAAAAATAACATTTATTAAGAATATCATGTATTTTGGTATATTACTATAATAAATTGCATGATACGGAAAGATTAATAGAATAAATTACAATATGGTACAGTAGTAGAAGTATAGTCGAAAAGACTGAAGTTTCACACCATGTCGCAGACTTGGTAACGTCCGACAGCCTGCTATGTGTGGTTTCCCGACATTGCTCAATAACCTTACTACCGTGATATTGATGGATATCCGTGAATTTGTAGATCCCAAGGTGTTTTCCAGAACAATATAGACGAGTCCAATGTTAATTTCCACGATAATATAGTGTAAATATATACGAATCAAAATAAACTTTATAAAACAATGAATTAATATATTATATTAGCATGAATTAGAGTATTAGTATAAAATAACACGAAATTAAATTATGGTTTTAGCAGAGGCAACATCATAAATCGGCTGCAATACTCCTGAATTCTCGATCAGTGATGATATTTTTCTTATGTCTGAGTCCGCTATACGAAACAAAAACGAGTTTTTCCCCCGTCTGATGACATCCAGGATTCGCGATGCGATGCTGGATACACCCGTCGTATGTGTGCTCGGTGCCAGACAGTGCGGCAAAACATCACTGATTAGGCACATGTTTGCAGAACGACCGTATGTAGACTTGGACAAATACAGCGAGTTCTTGATGGCTTCGGAAAACCCTGACGAATTTATTCAGCGACTGCCCGACCAAGTCTCAATTGATGAAGTTCAAAAAGTCCCAGAACTGATCGGCCCGATCAGAGTCTCTGTCGACCGGAACCGTCAGCCAGGACGGTTTATTCTGACGGGTTCGGTAAACTTACTTCTAATACCACGCCTGACACAGACTCTCGCGGGGAGAATGGAAATTATCGATCTTCAGCCACTGACCGAATCCGAAAAATGCAAGTCGGATGGAAGCTTCCTGCTTGATCTGTTGGGTAGGAAACTTGAACCGAAGTTCGAATCCCGACGGACAGTGGTATCAGAACAAATGCTTGAGGATACAATTATCTCAGGTGGGTATACTGAGCCATTGCAGCGCGATATCCTTCGCGGGAGACAGTGGAGAAGGAGCTATCTACGTGATATTGCGGAGAGGGAAGTTCCTGAGACATTCACGATCAGGAATCCCGGACTGCTGTCTCGGTTGATGGAACTGCTTGCCTGGCGAACCGGAAGTCTGTTGAATATCAGTGAATTGTCGAGTTCTTTCGCGGTTCATCGAAAGACAGTGGAGCAGTATTTGGCTTATCTTGAACGAGTGTATCTGGTGCGCAGACTTCCTGCCTGGCATTCCAATACGACCAAGCGCTTGATCAAGTCCCCGAAAATACATTATGTGGATTGCGGGCTCGCCGCGACACTGATCGACTTCCCTATGGACAACTTGGAAATGAACCGAATGTACATGGGTCATTTATGTGAGTCATTCGTTGTTCAACAGATTATTGCCCAGGCGGGATGGACCGATCCTGCACTACGTTTTTGGCACTATCGAGATAACGATCAGGTTGAGGTCGATTTGGTCATGACGCTTGGAAACAAGGTCTGGGGATTTGAAATTAAAACCAAGACGTCAGTGAATTCGCGAGATGCTGCTGGTTTGACCAAACTCGCCAACCAATGCGGTGAAAATTTTCAAACAGGTATCCTTTTCTACAGCGGAAGCGATATTTTCTCGTTGGCAAAAGGTAGGATTTTGGCTGTACCGATTTCCGAACTCTGGATGCGATAGACTGATTCACTGTTGTGAGTGCAACTGATCGTATATCAAGCACAAGGAATGCATATGCTTTTGATTTCGGCGACAAAAGGAAAAAAACTTGAGTGAACGGAAAAAATAACAGTGGGAACGCAGGTGGAGGCAGGTAGTTGTCTTCGGACCGCTCTGATACTGGAAACGGCAACATTTTGTCATCATGACGCGAAATAAACCGTATCGCCCCAGATGTATTTCGATTGACCTTGAGGTAGGCAGAACTGACGGTCGTATACACGCCATAGGAGCGATTCGCGCAGATTCAAACAGACGATACCTACATTCCGGTCGAGTAACGAAAAAAGAGTACGTTGCCCTCGACAGGCTGGTGGATGGTGCTGAATTTGTTTTGGGTCACAACATTATAGAATTTGATCTTCCTCATCTTGAAAGTGCAAAACCCGACTTACGACTGCTGCAACTGCCAGCGATAGACACGTTACGCCTTAGTCCGCTGGCGTTTCCTCGAAATCCCTACCACAATCTGATCAAACACTATAAGGACGCTGGACTCTTGCGAGCACAGCTGAATAACCCGGAACTTGACGCTCGGTTGGCACTGGAGGTGTTTCAAGCTCAGCGTACCGAAATTAAAAATGCTTCATCCAATTTGCTGGTTGCTTGGCACTGGCTGACAACCCCTAGTTTTAAGACCGTTGATAAAGCACTTGATGAATTCTTCGCAGAATTACGTCAATCTCCGCGCCCTTCCGATGAACATGCCCGTATCGCTATCAGAGATTGTCTCAAAGGTAAGACATGCGCGACAGAAGGAGGGAATATAACATTCCACTCGCGCGAACATGGGTGGTCGCTTGCTTATGCGCTGGCGTGGCTTTCGGTTGCCGGAGGCAATTCGGTAATGCCTCCCTGGGTACGCCATCAGTTTCCAGAAGCAGGACTACTGGTTCGACGGCTAAGAGATAAAGCTTGCTCAAACCCTGCTTGCAACTGGTGTCGCGAACGGCATGACGCAAAGAAGGAACTGAGACGTTGGTTTGGTTTTGAGGAATTTCGCGCTGAGCCGTGCCACATTGACGGACGTCCAATGCAACAAGCCATTGTCGAAGAAGCTATGGCAGGAAATCATGTGCTTGGAATCCTGCCTACCGGTACTGGAAAATCTCTCTGTTACCAGATTCCCGCACTTTCCCGGTACAACAAGACAGGCGCACTAACGGTTGTAATTTCGCCACTCGTGGCACTTATGGCCGATCAGGTTGCAGGGCTGGAGAATCACGTAATCAGCAGTTGCGTAGCGATCAATGGATTGTTGTCCATGCCTGAACGAAGCGAAGCGCTCGATAAGGTGCGGTTAGGAGATACAGGTATTCTGCTAATTGCTCCGGAGCAACTTCGTTCCCGTTCCGTGCGACGGGTTCTCGATCAACGCGAGATCGGCGCATGGATTTTGGACGAGGCGCATTGCCTCTCTCGATGGGGTCATGACTTTCGCCCCGACTATCGCTACATCGGACGGTACATTGGTGAAAAAGCAGGTGAAGAACCGGTGCCACCAGTTTTGTGTCTTACCGCTACAGCCAACCTGAATGTTATTGATGAAATCGTCTGGTATTTTGAAGACAAGCTCAATGTCAAATTGAAAGTTTTCAATGGCGGCAGCGAACGCACGAATCTTGTTTACGAAACTGTCCCGACTACGGAAGCGGAGAAATTCAACCTTATCTATGAATTGCTTGCATTCAATCTGCCACCCAGCCAATCTGGCGGGGCGATTGTTTACTGTGCGACACGTCGACTCACCGAGGAAGTCGCTGAGTATCTTCGACACAAAGATATCTCAGCAGATCACTTTCACGCTGGCTTACAGCCGGAAATTAAAAAGGATGTGCAACAAAGATTCATCAAAGGCGAGTTGCGGGCGATAGTTGCAACGAACGCTTTCGGTATGGGGATCGACAAGCCAGATGTTAGATTGGTAATCCATGCTGACATTCCGGGATCTTTGGAAAACTACTTTCAGGAAGCGGGTCGAGCCGGACGTGACGGAGAAATCGCAAAATGCATACTCCTCTATGACTCAAATGACGTTGAGCGTCAGTTCGGTATGTCAGCAAGATCGCGCCTCAGTCGTATCGAGATTGCTGCAGTTCTGAGAGCGTTGCGAAATCTGGATAGGAAAAAACATCTAAAGGGTGAGGTGATTGCGACCGCTGGTGAAATACTCGTTGAAGACGAGGATCAGGCATTCGAACGCGATTCGGCAACAGATGACAATCGAGTGCGGACTGCCATTACTTGGCTCGAAGAGTCTGAGTTGCTGACCAGAGAAGAAAATGTCGTCAATGTATTTCCATCATCCCTTCGAGTAAATACGATTGAGGAGGCAATGAAACGACTTGATCGCGCCAAATTAAACAAGACTTATCGCGATCAGTTGTTACGAATTGCGAAGGAATTGATCAATGCAGATGCGGACGAGGGGATTACTACCGATGAACTGGTAGCAGTGACTGGCCTAAGTGCTGATGGTGTCCGTAACGCGCTGTATATGCTTGAGCAAATCGGGATTGCGAGTAACGATACAGTACTAACCGCTTACGTCCATGCCGGAGTTGCACGTTCTTCAGAAAAGCGTTTGCAGGAAGCGAGTCGATTGGAAAGTGAACTGATTGCCCACCTACGCGAAACGGCACCCGGTATGGGGGTGGGTGAGTCATCGATATTTCATTTGCGAGCGGCGTCCCAGGAGCTTAGAAATAGAGGTTTTATTGACCCGCTACCAGCCAAGATTCTGAGAATTATCCGTAGCATGAGTAACGACGGTCGGGGCGAAGACGATGGTGCGTCAGGCAGTATTTCGATCCACAGCCGCGATGCGGAAACTGTGATCGTGACATTGCGTCGCGAATGGGAAATGTTAGACCAAATCGCACGGCAAAGACGGGAGGCGGCTGGATGCCTGCTAGCGCATTTATTGGAGAGGTTGCCATCAGGAAGTCGAGGCATTGGTTTGCTGGCAGAGACCACAATCGGTCAACTACTGGAAGTAATCAAATTGGATATTGCATTGATGCGAAATGTGAAGCGACCGGAGAAACTTCTGGATCGCGCGCTGTTGTGGCTTCACGAGCAAGAGGTAATTATTCTGAATAAAGGTCTGGTGGTCTTTCGGCCAGCCATGTTGATCCACTTGGAACAAAAGGAACGACGTGGATTTTCCAATGCAGACTTCAAACCGCTTGCTGATCACTACGAAGGAAAAGTATTCCAAATACACGTCATGGTGGAATTTGCAAAACAGGGGCTTGAGAAGATAGCCAATGCAAAGCGCTTGGCACAGGAATATTTCGAAATGAAGTCAGACGAATTTTTCGCCCGCTGGTTTTCGGGTCGAGAAGTAGAGATTGGCCGAGAAACAACACCGGAATCTTGGCGAGCTATTGTCGAAATTCTGAAAAATCCTGTCCAGCAGAGAATCGTAGCTGACGCTCGAGAGCAGACCAACGTACTTGTGCTTGCAGGTCCCGGATCCGGCAAGACGCGCGTTCTTGTCCATCGTATCGCGTATCTGATCCGGGCGAGAAGAGAAAATCCCCGTGGTATTTTGGCCCTGGTTTACAACCGGCATGCAGCTGTCGAAATTCGTAGCAGGCTTCGAGACCTGATAGGTGAAGATTCGTTCGGTGTGACCATACTCACCTGCCACGCGCTTGCCATGCGTCTTGTTGGTGTTACTTTTGACAGCATGGAAGGGAATGCGGACCACAACAGGTTCAAAGAGGTGCTCCGTGACGCGGTCAAACTACTCCGCGGCAAAGATATGCTGACCAAGGCGGAGGCAGATGAACAACGAGAGCGCTTGCTGGCGGGATTTCGCTGGATTCTGGTCGATGAGTATCAGGATATAGGGTCGGACGAATATGAATTGATATCTGCATTGGCCGGCCGGACACTCGGGGAAGATTCCCGCAAGCTCACATTGTTCGCTGTCGGTGATGATGATCAAAACATCTACGCCTTCAAAGGCGCATCAGTGGAATTCATTCGACGATTCGAGTCTGACTACAAATCCAAAGCTGCTTATTTGATTGCAAATTACCGTTCCACGTTCAATATTGTTGAAGCGTCCAATACTGTTATCGCCTCTTCGAAAGATCGAATGAAAGTCGACTACCCGATTCAGATTGACCGAGTACGCAGAAAGGATGCTCATGGTGGTGAGTTTCAGCAGCTTGATCCGGTATCGAGGGGTCGAGTACAAATTCTTCCCGTCGGAAATAGTCCGGTCCGACAGGCACAGGCTGTAGTTTCGGAACTGCAGCGACTTACGAAGCTCAATTCTGCCAACTGGTCGAGATGCGCAGTTATATCCAGAGAATGGTCATTTTTACACCCGGTTCGCGCAGTATGTGAGTTGCACAAAATTCCCGTACAAATGGGCGAC
This sequence comes from Arenicellales bacterium, assembly GCA_963662635.2. Classification (GTDB taxonomy): domain Bacteria; phylum Pseudomonadota; class Gammaproteobacteria; order Arenicellales; family JAJDZL01; genus JAJDZL01. The sequence continues at coordinate 339,932 of CAXXFC010000005.1, read as the reverse complement.
GAGCAAACCCCCAGGTTTTTTCGTCTTCGGGAAACCCAACAATTTATCGAGTGGGTGCGCCGACATAAATCACAATACCTTACCGCGGAAATGATGCGAGATTGGATGCGGAAACAACCGTCAAATCGATGGTATCAGTTGATTCAGCAAAGCATAGACGAATTTGACCTGGAAACGGGTGGCGCTGAAACATCAGTCACGCAATTTGTTGAATGGCTTGCAGAATGGAGTCATGAGATCCGCCGTCGTCAGCACGGTTTACTCTTGCTGACTGCGCATCGGGCAAAAGGTCTTGAATTCGATCATGTAGCGGTGTTGGACGGAAACTGGAACCGTGTCAGGAAAGACGAGGATGCGGATGCCTCGCGCCGTTTGTACTACGTTGCCATGACACGCGCAAAGAAGACCCTTGCACTCGCTGAATTCAATGACGGCAACCCGTTTCTGCGCGAGTTACGTGGCAATTCTTCTGTATTTCGGAGAACCATGACAGACCTGCCTGATGCGGTCCCTGCCTTGCACAGGCAATATGTCCAACCAAGTCTAAATGAAGTGAATCTGGGCTTCGCCGGTCGTCGCGAGTCTCGACATCATATTCACAGGACAATCTCTGAATTGTCGCCGGGTGATCCGTTAGAGGTGTGGATCGACAAGAATAGCGGTATTTGGAATTTGCATAACCGCAAAGGAGTGGCCGTGGGACGTCTCGCGCAGATATTCAAGCCGCCAAATGGGATGCGTTGCAAATCGGCGAAGGTCTATGCAATTGTTAGATGGAAAAAGGAATTATCACAGATGGAATATCGCAACTCGATGAGATGCGATTCGTGGGAAGTGGTTGTTCCACGGTTGGTGTTTGAACCCGCAGGTAAACCAAAGAAGTAATTGTCATATTCAAGTATTTGATTTGAGCTTTGACTATGTTGCGCTGAATTTGAGACAAAGGGTTGCACTGTCTTTACAGTCGAATTGTAGAATTTTCGAGCAAAATCGGTGCTTTACTTTCAAGGTTAATCTTTACCTGCTTCAAGCAAATGCAAATCATTGGCCAGGCTTCCATGCAAATGTAGTTACCTACCCTTGTATTTTTATAATATATAAATAGACGCTATTTCAATATAGATATAGACGATATTATAATATAATTACAGACGATACTTAATGCTGGCTGAATAACAACTTAAATGATATTTTAGTAACTTAAAGAAATTTATAGATGACTAATCTGTTATCAATATAAATGAATATGTAGTATCAATTTAAACGCTAATATTATATCAAAATAGACGTTAAGTAAGCATCAAATTAGACGATTAATTGGTATTTATATGGACGTTTCTGTACGAGATTCATTCACACAATTTGTGTAAGAGGGGCAATATCTTGGTATTGTCCACTTTTCCCTTGCCGGTGATTGTGTTTTCCTGATCGGTCGATTGCCGGTGATTGTATTACATCCGGTCGCGCCGGCGGCGATGTCCGGTGACTGTCGGGCGGTTTATTCCCGTTGGCTGACGAGCGTGGCGAGGGGTGGTATGGCAGGTGCATCCGGCACCCTGAAGCGGCAGCCGAGGTAGTCCCAGAAGCTGATGTTCAGCTTGTGGCAGGTCTTGAGCAGTGCGAGGCAGGCATCGCGTGCGTCGCGTCCGGCATCGCTGCGGGTGCCGGCGGAGATCCTGCGCCGGGTCACCTGTGCCCGGATGTCATTTTCCGCCAGATTGTTGTGCAGCGGCGTTGTCGGACGGTCGAGCACCCTGAGCAGTTCCTGCTTGTTGTCCGCGAGCCGTTTCAGCAGCTGGTTGAGCATGTGGTGGCAGGTGGTGTCATTGAAGATGTCATCGAATCGCCGGGACAGGGCCATGGCGGTGTTCGGGTCCGGTTCGGTTCGGTAATCGAGGAGCTGTCGGTAGAGTGTCCAGATTGCATCGCGCTTGGATTCGACGGCATCCCGGTGTCCGGGTCCCGAGGCGATGAGTTTCTGCAGCAGCCGTTCGGCATGCACCCAGCAAAGCGCATGCTCGCCGATGTTGAACTGACCGGCATCGTCGCTGAGGATGACGGTGTCGGCCAGTGTCGATGATTCGCTCAGAGCGCCCCACAGTGCGCCTTCGGTGGCGATCACCGCCTTGCGGGCGCCGATGCCCAGCCGGTCCAGATGTGCCTGCCATTCGGTCTCGCAGTCGAAGCGCTGTCGGCCGCCGTGGCGCAGCAGCTCCACCGTGATTTTCGGCAACCGGCAGTTGCGCATGTATTCGAAGGCCGCCCCGTTGAGGACATGGTCGCTGTCGCCGCAGCCGAGGATCTGCAGGAAGTTCAGGCGGCTCTTGGACTGCCCGGTCGCAAAGCCGGTGAAGCGGTCATTGCCGATCACCGTGCAGTAGCCGTTCCGGTTGCGGTGCCGGGCACCGGTGTCGTCGACATGCAGCCAGTCGGCGCCGCCGATGCCGGCCGAAAGCACCTGTGCGGCCTCGTCCACCAGATCGGCCACTCCGTCGGTGAGCATCCGCACCACCGTGCGCTTGGAGATGCCGACACCCCAGTCGTTGAGCAGTGTCACGATACGCGGCAGCGTGGTCTGTCCCTGATGATACAGCGACACCACCAGGCGGCGCAGACCGCTGCCGTACTGGCCGTTCACATCCTCCGGCAACGGCGCCACGATGCGTGTGCCGTCCGGTGTCCGCCAGCGTTCGCGCAGATACTCGATCACCACCGGCCGCACCGCCAGCTCCTGAACCGTGTAGGGTTGGTAGCCGTCGCGCACACTGCCCTCGGGCACATCCGGCACCTCGATGAACACCCGCTCGGTCCGCGCCTTCGGACTGTACTGCCGGGGCTTGCGCCGACCGGTCCTGCGGCCCGACCCGGTCTTCGTTTTGCGGTTCAGACCGCTCGGCCTGACCTCGGGACGCTTCGGCAGGTCCTTCAGACGCCGAACCTCGTCGGACAGCCCGCGAAGATCCCCGCGCAGTCGCGCAATCTCCTCATTCAGTTCGGCAATGCGGCCGTGCAGCGCGTCATTCTCATCGCGCAGCCGACGATTCTCCTCCGTCAGGCGTTCCCCATCCTGATGCGTCACCGCACATCACCCGACAGGATCGTCCTGAAACCGGCATCCAGAGGATACACGTAAACCGCTTTCGGCTTCCCCCGGCCGCGGCCGCCCAGGGTGTGACCGACATGGCGCCAGTTCGAGGCCCGGTAGCAGCTGCCCGCAAAGCGACCGTCAACATAGGTCTCGGCCAGCACCGGCCGCACCCCATGCCGCGTCTGCCAGTCATCGGCCAGCCGCCGAAGCACAATCGACAGCGCCTTGGACGCAAGATTGCGCACCCTGACCCAGGGCAGCACCACAAACCGATTGTTCTGAATCACCCGCTCCAGATGTGGCCGGTAGCCTTCGCCCGCCCAGCCGATCCACTCGTCGCGGCACCGTACCGCAACCGCCGCATAGGTGAACATCACCAGCGCCAGCCGCCGACCCTCCCGGTCGGTCACGAAATAACGAAGGTGCGGGCCGATCGGACGCCGATAACCCAGATAATGATAACGGTCCACCAGCTCGTTGAAAACACGCACCCCGCCCGGATCGCCGACCGGCCGCACATGCACCGGCATCAGCTCCCGCAACGACACCTCGACCGGCGAACCGGAATCGCCGTCACCGGTGCGGGCGACAGTGCGCTGCGAGGTCCGCACCTTGCTGTGATCCCGGTCCGGCAACGTCACCAGACCCAGCCCCTCCATGCGCTCCAACAGCCCGATGGCCGACTGCACCCGATTGTCGCCGTTCGGCGTGTGCCAGCCCAGATGCTCGCATACCGTGTGGGCCAGCTCGCGCCGGCTCAGCGCCGAAAAGGTCCGCACCGTCTGTCGTACCTGTTCCAACTGCACGGCCGATACACAACCGCCCGCAAACACCTCGCCGGTCAGCTCGACCATCCGCCGGTCCATCACTTCAGTTCACGATGATATTCCATGGATGATATGATGCCACAGACCGCGGCGGGAGTCAAGGGCCGGACCGGAAAAAATCCAGCGCATCCGATACAATGATGATCAACAACAGGTTACAGACCCGGCCCGGCAAACCAGACTGAAACCACGATTTTGCCCCTCTTACCAATTTGTCACATAAATGTTTGAGTCGAAAATACCTAATAACAATAGTCTGTATCCCCGGCTGATCTCACCGGTTATTCACGATGTGCTATCGGATACCCCGGTTGTATGTCTGCTCGGTCCAAGACAATGCGGCAAGACGACACTCGTTGAAAGTTTGTTTTCGTACCGTCCATACATTAGCATGGACGACCCCTTTGATTTTGAGTCCGCGTCGGATGATCCGGCTGGATTAATCGGCCAATTTCCGGATCAGCTAACAATTGACGAGGTTCAGTTAGTGCCTGAGCTTATTTCCGCGATCAAGGTTTCGGTCGACCGAGACCGTCGTCCTGGGCGATTTCTATTGACTGGTTCTGCCAATTTGCTCTCGATCCCAGGAATTTCCGAATCTTTGGCAGGCCGAATGGAGATCATTGAACTTCAACCACTGAGTGAAGCAGAAAAATACCGAGGGAGTGGAAATTTTTTGCTTGAACTGATTCAAGGCAATCTCTCTCAGAATGGTAGAACAAGAAGAGTCACGAACAAAGAAAATTCCATCGAGAACCGAGTAATGTCGGGTGGATATACTGAACCACTGAAGCGGACTGATCAACGTGCGAGAGACTGGAGAAGACAGTACCTGAGAAACATTGTCGAGCGAGATGTACCTGAACTCTTTAATATCAGAAATTCCGGAATGTTGTATCGCTTGTTGGAACTGCTCGCGTTTCGGACCGGGCAACTATTGAACATAACTGATCTTACCGGCAGGCTCGGTGCCAATCGAGTCACGCTGGAACGTTATCTAACGTATCTTGAGCGAGTTTATATCATACGCAGACTTCCGGCTTGGGATTCCAACTACACCAAACGTCTCGTTAAGGCACCTAAAGTTCACTTTATCGACAGTGGTCTTGCTGCTACATTGATGGGATTGCCGATCCAGGATTGGAGAAAAAACCGAAGTCTCTTTGGTCACTTACTCGAATCTTTTGTGGTTCAGCAGATATTCACTCAGATGAGATGGACCAATTCCGACCTACGAATCTGGCACTATCGCGATAAGGATAAAGTCGAGGTTGATCTGGTTATTACACTGGGAGCAAAAACTTGGGGAATCGAAGTGAAATCCTCTTCAATGGTGAGGCCGGGCGATTTATCAGGCTTGCTGAGACTCGCCGCCAGATGTGGAGATGATTTCCAGAAAGGTATTGTGCTGTATAACGGTAGCAAGATCTTGCCATTTGCCTCGGGGCGAGTGCTCGCGGTGCCACTGTCTGAACTCTGGACTCGATAAGCTACCCCAGTGAAATAACCACTCCTCTTTCTCAATTCACATTTTTTATTTTTTTCATCAGCCCGGAGAGGGATATCATCGTAATACCATCACCGATTGAAAACTCTTCTTCTCCTCCGTAAACAATAAATTTTCTATTTGCTCCTAGAGCATCGCAAGTCTGACGGAATGTTTTGCCTATTTTCGGAGCGACACCGAATTTGATCTCGATGGCCCAAATATTGTCGAATCCAAATTTGATCAGTAAGTCAACTTCTGCTCCGGTCGCTGCCCGGTAGTAATAAGTTTTTGCGAGGCGGGGAAGTACCGAGTGGATATTTTCAATGACAAAACCCTCCCAGCTCTTTCCGAGTATCGGATGTGACAGCAGTGTGTTGAAGTCATTGATGCCCAGTAAATAATGCAAAACTCCGCTATCGCGCACGTAGTATCGTGGGGATTTCACCAATCGCTTTTTCACATTTTCGTGCCAAGGCGTTAATCTTCGTACGAGCAGGAGGTCAGTCAGAATATCGACGTAACGAGCGACCGTTTTACTATCTATTTCCAGATTGCTGGCTAATTTAGAATAGTTGACCGGTTCACCTTGCAGGTGAGCCAGCATTGTCCACAGTCGGAGCAGTCTCGTCGCGGGAATCTGAAAAGTCCAATTCGGTATATCTCGTTCAAGGTAAGTTTCGACCAGGTCTTGCAACCAAACCATACTCCTTTCGTCGGACTCAGCAAGGTAACTTTCGGGAAATCCGCCTCGTAGCCACCGACTATTTAATTCTGTTCTATTCTGTTCGATTTCAAGTACATTGAGTCCCCCTAGTTCGATATAGCTAATTCGTCCGGCCAAACTTTCCGAGCTCTGGCGCAACAATTGCATGGATGCAGAACCAAGAAGCAGGAACTGTTTGGTCCTCCGTCCTTCCCATCGATTATTGTCGATCACACCGCGTAATGTTAAAAACAGCTCAGGTATTCGCTGAATCTCGTCAAGAATTATCAAACTGTCGTTGTTGTCATTGAAATAAGATAGAGGATCACTTAAACGAAGCAAATCTCGACGATTTTCCAAGTCGAGATAGACCGATTTAATATCCTGCGCAATTTTTTTTGCCAGTGTCGTTTTTCCTACCTGGCGAGCACCAACAATCACGACAGCGGGATTTTGTGCAATCGTGTTCAGAATTACTTCTTTAATCAATCTTTCTAACATGCGATGTATTATAGGAATTACATTCCGAAAAAACATGCTTTTAATTTTTGTGTCTATTCAGTTGAACGCCGAACTGCGAAAGTAATAAATCTTGTTTGTGTCTGCCCAATTTGAGTAATGTAATTTATAGATGACAATGCATACTCGTTCATCAATTACCGATTTTCAAGTTGTTTCTTCGATTTTCGCGCATTGCGGGTTACTCCCGCCAACGCGTGTCATCAATGCGTCAGTAACCCAGTTCAGGATGCACTGGATTCTGCAATGGTTCTCCCGCGAGGAAAAGTCGAAGGTTGCGGAAAAACAGCCCTAGCGTCATCGGTACATAGGAATCCCCGTCATCAGCGGAAATGTGCGGTGTGATAATCAGGTTCTTGGTGTTCCAGAGTCGCGAATCGGGTTCGATTGGCTCGGGATCAAACACATCGAGTATAGCCGCGCCGAGTGTGCCTTCATCGAGTTTGTCACAAAGCGCATCATAATCCATAACTGTCTCACGTCCGATATTGATTATTCCGGCGGTGGTCTTCATCAGGTTGAGTCGCTCACGCGACATGAGGCCGCGGGTCTGAGGTGTATCAGGTGTCGCGATCAGCATGTAGTCGGCATCGGGCAGCACATCGTCAAGCTGGGCGGTCGTCACCACTCGGTCACATCCTTCCACCGGGTTGCCGGAACGGTTTACACCGATCACCTGTACCCCCAGTTGGCCGACCTTGCGAGCCGCTGAACCGCCAAGAGTGCCTGTTCCCAAAACCACCAGTGTCTTGCCGGCGATTGGTGATGAGTAGAGCGAATCGTAAACCGCGTTCCGTTGATTGAAAACCACCTCGGGAATGTGTGAATGCAGCATCAAAACGGCCATCAGGCCGAATTCGCCAGCTTTGGCCGCATGCACACCCTTGTTATTGGTCAAAGTCACCTGTTCCGGTAGCCAGGTCAATGGCAGCAGATGCTCGACACCGGCGCCAATACAGTGAATCCAGCGTAGGCGGGGGGCAACACTGGTCAAAGTCGCAGTCGGTAAATCCCATGTCAGCAAGATATCCGTGTCGACCATGGAGGATGTAAAGTTGTCGGTTTCCCAGTCGATAAAGAATTCAACCTTACCGACAAGATCCGGAAAATCCGCAATCGCGGCATCGATTCGCTCACGCGATATGGTGAAGACTGCCTCACCCTCGGGAGTGTTGGGAAAGGAACCCGGTCGCCAACGGTTGTTCTTGACATGCACCTTCAACTGGATCGACTCCGTTCAGTTAACGCCATGGGTTTCAAGTTCCTTCAGACGCCCAACTATTTCATCGTCGCGGTTCTCTTCATTCCAGTCCTCCACGGCGAACTGTAATTCCATCACTGCCGAACCGATGCGGCCCAGATACGCCTGATCATCCTCATCACTCCCGGGCGGCAGGGTCAAGACGGTGTCTTGTCCATAGGTTTTGACGAAACTTCCGGCCGATCTGGTTGGTTGGGGCGGTTCTATCTGGTTAGCCAGATCGCGAACATTTTTCCGCACTCGCCTGCGGTAAAGAGTGATACCACGGTCCGTCGGCATAAGGTTCTCACCCTTGTGAGTCGATATGCCGCCCATGCCCTCAACCGCCTCTGAATCCGCCGGAAAGCGCTTTCTTTCCTGAAGACTGCGATCAATTACCTCGCCTTGCTCAATCATCTCGTGGCCTTCCTTGGTGTTATATTGATGCGGATCCCAGCGATGGCCGAAATTGGCCCACGCGTAGACAACTGAATTCTCGTCATCCACCGGTACAACCCACCGAGTGAAACAGGAGCGGCCGAAATAGCACTGCTGTGTGCCATCCACAGCGAAAGCTGAACCGGCCTGAGTGAAGTTGGGGAGAATCAGTTCATTGACCCGTACCCACACATTATCACCAACGCGACGGGTCGCGGAGCCAAGGAAGTGGTTTTCGTGACGCTCGTAGAATTTCAGCACACCATCAGCCTTCATGCCTTCTGAGAACTGGGGATGGCTGTTTCGACTGTGCAGGAAAGTCGTGTGAGTCGGGTCCAAGATTGCGTCCAGTATCTGAATCCAATTGCACCTGTACGGAGCCTTGTATACTGCACTGGTCATGCCCTCGTAGATGCATGCGTCATATACCGGAAAATCAGGTTGCTTTTCAGGTGGACCCATATAGGCGAATATCAATCCGCGGTATTCGATGACTGGATAGGCACCAAGCCGGGTATTTTTGCGAAGCATGTCCGCAGTCTTGGAATTTTCAGCTGGCATCTCCAGGATTTCACCATCCGGCGCGAAGAGCCAGCCGTGGTAGCAGCACCGGATTCCATTGTCCTCACACTTACCGTATTCCAGCGAAGCGCGACGGTGCAGGCAATGTTTGTGGACTAATCCGATTTGATCTCGTTGCTCTCCGTAGCGAAACAGAACCAGGTCCTCTCCAAGAATCCTGAGCGCTTCAGGCAACTCGCCCAGCTCTTCCGTGATATAGACAGGATGCCAGAATCGACGGTAGTATTCGCCGGCAGGTGTGCTTGGCCCAATTCTCGCAATTTCTTCATCAATCGCAGCCGGTTGTGACTGCGCGTACCCCCTGAAACTGCCAGCCATAACTTGGGGTTGAGCGGCTTTGCTGAACATGGCGCTCTTCTCTTAGCAATATGTTGATAGAAAAATGATAGTCGTTTCTGATGTCAATTTGCCAAACATCAATCGAGTAGGAGGCAGGACCGCTCCTGGCATCCCACAACACAGTAAATTACTTCGGTTGTACTGACCATGTCGTTGCAGAATCAGAACGAAAACTGATATCCTCCTCGCACTGGCTTAGCCCAGCAATTCACGAATCGCCAGATCCAGGTATTTGTGAAATTCAGGATCGTTGCCCGGTGAAGCCACGCAGTGCCCCCACGGAGATTCGTATGTTCGGAGTTGTCCGTTCGAAATATGTTTTATTTCAATTTGATTGTCTTCTGGACGAAAATAAAGATCATTGTCGCATGCAATGACGATTGTCTTCGCTTTGATCCCGTTCAGTGCCGCAACGAAATTACCACCGTAAGCGGGTTGAGAACTGATATCGCCAAGTTGCCAGGTTTCAAGTTTGCAAAGCAGATCGTTGGCATCCCAGTCCAGGTGGTCACGCTCCCAGTCTCGCAGCAATTCCTCGGCGGTCGAAAAACCCTTGAGTCGATACATTTGGTTTCGGTAAAAGGTCTGTGAGAATGCCCAGCCTGCATAAACCCGGCCGAACGCCTTAAGCCCTTTGACAGGCGGCGTGGTGTAGTTGCCTTCATCATAGACCGCGTCCGCAGTGAGCGCCGACTTAACCCCTTCCAGGAACACGATGTTGTGTTCCGAAGTTTTCGCTGATCCGCAGAACGGTAGTATTGCATCGACAAATTCGGGATACTGCGCACCCCACTGAAAAGCCTGGCATCCGGCCATCGACCAGCCTGAAACCAGGGCGACCCTGCTTACACCCAACTCTTCGGTGAGCAGTCGGTGTTGTGCACGCACATTGTCGTACAACGTCACTTGCGGAAAATTCGCCGCGTTGAATGGTGATGGAGTGTTACTCGGAGACGAGGAAATTCCATTGCCAAACATGTTCACGGAAACCACGAAATGACTTGCCGGATCAATTGCCCGACCAGGTCCAAAGAAACCCTCGTTACGCGCATGAGTGCCAGTGTAAAAGGTGGGCAGCAATATTACGTTGTCTTTGCTATTGTTTAGTTTTCCGTAAGTTTTGTAAGCGAGTATCGCATCCGGTAAAACTGAACCGGACTGAAGTTCGAAATCGCCGAGAGAAAATCTTTCGTAATCCACGGTTTTCATGAGTCCCTCAAATCATTTTGATCTGGTCGAAAAATACTGTTCCTATTGTTCCACATCGCTGGCTTCCTCCCGCATCATGTGCAGTATTTTGCGTTCGATTTCGTGATAACCCGGTGTTTCGATCAGTTCTTCCTTGCTGGGAATCCGGCGTCCCTGCTTGAACTCCATTGTTAGTATCTCACGGATCCGCCCGGGGTGTCTTGACAGGAATACGATACGGTCAGCGAGAAACAATGCCTCTGAAATATCGTGGGTTACCAGTACGACTGTCATCTGTGATTCATCAATGATATCCAGTATCAATTCCTGCATATGCCAGCGCGTCTCCGCATCCAGTGCGCCGAAAGGTTCATCCATCAGTGAGATTTCAGGCGAGTTGGCCAGCATTCTCGCGATCGCGACGCGTTGCTTCATGCCACCTGACAGTTGTTTCGGATAAGCCTTACGAAACCGCGCCAGTTTGACTTTGTTGACAAAAAAATCAACCCGTTCTCGGCGTTCTTCAGCGTTAACCTTGTTCAGACGCAATCCATATTCCACATTTTCTTCGACAGTCAACCATGGAAACGAAGTGTAGCTCTGGAAGACCATGCCGCGTTCTCGACTGGGGCCGACAATCTCCTTGCCGTTGAAACTGAGGAGTCCCGCAGTCGGGTCGACAAGCCCGGCCATCATATGCAGGACCGTCGTCTTGCCACAGCCGGACGGACCCAGCAAGACACAAACCTCGTTGTCGAAAACCTCCATAGAAACGTCGCTGACCGCCAGAACAGTCTCTTCACCCTTGAGCGGGTACTCCTTGGAGACGTGCTCCAATACCAGATTGCCATTGCGCGGCTGTTTGGCGAATCCGGTACTCATGGCAGTCAATGATAAGAATGCTGCGCGGAGTTATCATTTACCCCGCGCAGCAAGGTTTCCTAGCCTCTGTAACCGGAATCGTAGAGTTCCTTGAGCAGGTTGCAGTTTACACCTTTCTCGACAGGATTACGGCTCTCAAGAAAGCCAAACTTAAGCCACCAGTCAGACATTAGCTCATAGTGAGCACTCATCTGACCGTTGGTTTGATTGAACGGCGGGTCACCGGGAGCTGAACCACAAAAACGTGCAGCTTCGAGAAAGTCGTAAATATAGAGCCCCCCGTCAAGTCCGGTTCCATCCTTACCAATTACCAGTTCAACGTCCGCGATGCTCATCTTCATTCCTTTGGCGATGATTTCATTGCCTTCTGTTGGATTTTGTTTCCACCAGGCAATTGCATCGTAAAGTGCGCGCATAGTGTCCAATGCGACATCGTGGCGTTCTTCGATAAATTTGGCGTTCATATAGAGCCCGTCTGCAATGACCGCTTGGGAAGTCCAATAATCTTCTCGCGATTGAGACAACACCTTGGAACCTTCAAGTGCCTTGAGCACATTGCTACCGTAAGGTTCCCAGAACTCGGATGCAGCAACATCACCTCCAATCATGGCAGCGAATGCGTCATCGGCGATAATATTGGAATATTGGACCGAATCAAACGGAAACCCGTTTCGTTCCAACCACATGGCAACGTATATTTGCGCCAAGCCACCTTCGACCACGGCAACCTTCTTGCCTTTTAGGTCTGCCGGACCTTCGATTCCGGGCGCGACGACAATCTTGTCAGTTCCATAGGACAGGTTAGCAAATGCAACCAATTTCAGTGGCATGTTGCGTTCCGCCGCGATCGGAGAAAATTCGACAGTACTTGAAACCACGTCCATCTTGTCAGCAGTAACGAGGTTATAACTTTCGTAAGGGTCTTCGATAGTCTGGTATTGGATATCCAGATTCGGAGCAAGGTTTTTGTCCCTGGCAATGAACCAAAAGCCGTAACCTGGCCAGGTAAAGCCGGAAATCTTGACCTCTTCGGCTGCATTGGCAGGCAGGACAAAAGTTAGCAAGCTGGCGCACGCCAGCACAAAGGTTATGACTAATTTCTTGGTCTTCAATTTAAGCACCTCCAATTTCAAAGTGTGTCATAAGATTTAGCAGGTAAATTTGTGTTGCATCGGTGTCAAACGAGACGAAGTTGCAGGAGTTGATTCTGACATCGCGCTAATCATTATCGAGATAGGGGAACAGCATGCGTCGCAGACGACGCAGTAATATGTCGAATAACAATCCGAGAAAGCCGATCGTTATAATGCCGGCCATGACCTCGTCGATGTGCACGAAACGCTTGGCGCGCATCATCATTGCACCGATACCGGTATCCGCAGCGATAATTTCGGCTATCACCAGGTATGTCCAGCTTACCGCGAGCATTTGGCGCATAGCGGTCAAAATGTCGGGCAACATTGCCGGTACGACCACAGTCAACAGCACCTGCTTGCGATTGCCTCCCAGGGTCAGAGCAGAATTTATAAAATCAGCGGGAACAGATTTGGCGTAGTCCATGATAAGTGTAATCAGAAACCACACCACACCAAGAAACAACAACGCCAACTTCTGTCCTTCACCGGCACCGAACCACATCAGTAACAAAGGGATGAATGAAGGTGCCGGAAGGTAGCGGAACGCTGAGACCAGCGGGTTGAAGAACGCCTCGACCCTGCGAAACGTACCCATCATGATGCCCAGCGGGATCGCAAGCAGGCAAGCCAGTGCAAAACTGGCCACAATCCGGAAAAGGCTCATACCGACATCGTGAAGGTAGTTCTTGACAGTAAACAACTCAATGAAACTCGCAAGAACCTTGAACGGACCCGGCAGCAGCACGGCGTTGGTCAATTTCAACAAGACTGCCAATTCCCAAATTCCGAAAAAGATGAACCACGCGGAAAATCCCAAGCGTAAAGTGCTGGCAAGAGAAATGGATCGATTGAATTCGAAGAGTCGAGACTCGCGACTGATAGCCTTTGACGTCGCTGTCTGCGTTCTGCTCAAGCTCTGCTCATTCATGTCGGATCAACCCGGGCGAAAAGACTGAATTTCGGTTCTCCGGTTAGTACAGTCGCAGGTACTCCTGAACTTCCCAATCGGTAACTGTCTGATGGTATCGCTCCCACTCATCAACCTTGTAGGCGATATAGGACTTCCGCATTCCTTCGCCCATGACTTCCAACGCGAGTTCATCTTTGCCGAGCGCCTCGGTGGCAGCACTGAGATTTCGGGGGAGACGGCGGATTCCGGCTTCCTCAAATTCGGCTTCAGTCATCTGGTACAGGTCGCGATCGGTTGCTGGTCCAGGATCTATCCTGTTGACGACACCTTTCACTGCCGCTTTCAGTGTCATCGCAAGACCGAGATAGATATTCATGCACATGTCGGCAGCACGGTTTTCGATACAGTAGCGGCTTTGAGGCAGGCGGAACTGGGCTGAGCGGTTGTTGTGACCATAGGTGATGTTGGTCGGTGCCCAGGTGACTGTACCGCCTTCAAACCCACCGACTCGAGGTACCAGCCCGTTGTAGGAATTCACGGTCGGGCAGGTAATCGCGGTAAGTGCTTCCGCATGCGCCATCAAACCACCAACCGCGTGACGCGCTTCGTCAGTCCAACCGGATTGGTCCGAGCCGAAAAGGTTTTCTTCCGGATTGTCCAGCGACCACATTGAGAAATTGATATGTGCTCCTGAACGCCAATCACCAGTGGTTGGTTTAGGCATAAAAGTGATGAACATTCCGTGTTTCTTTGCGACTTCCTTGAGCAGTATCCGCAGAAACACCAGCCGGTCTGCCATTTCCAGAGGATTGGTGTAGTGAAAATCAAGTTCGAACTGCGAATAAGCGCCTTCAGCCACTACGTCATGCAGATTCCAGCCGAGGTCTTCAAGAATGTCGATCATGTCCTTGAAGAAAAACATGGAGTCGAGTGAGTATTCGACATCGTAGCCAAATGCCTGTCGTCGCGGTCGCAGACCATTCAGAGGGTCGTTGTCGACTGCCTTGACCGGATTGCCATCGTCGTCGTAACGCATCGCGATGAACTCCGGTTCGATGCCAGCCATCCCAAAGTAGCCTGCCTGTGCGGCATCACGAACAGCACGTTTCAGGGCTTGGCGCGGGCAATGGTCGTATGGTTTGTCTTCCCAGAACAAATCAGCGAATATTATGGCCATGCTCTTGTCCCAAGGACACACGTAAACCGCATCAAGATCGGGCACCATGATCTGGTCGGAATCAGCTGGCGTCAGTTCCGGTACGTACGAGATGGAATGCACCGCAAACTGTGGACCCTTGCCTTTGCACAATAATTCAAAATCACTCATCGGTACTGGCTTGGTTTTCGGAATTCCGAATAGATCAATCCAGCTTGACAGAACATATTTGACTCCCTCGGCCTCGAGTTGTTTACGTACCTCGGCGATACGCTCGTCCGAAGGCAGGGCATCAGCAAAGTTTTCAATATAAGGGTTCATTGGCTATTCTCCTTGCATAGGCGCTAGTTGGTTTGCTAATTTTCAACTCCAGTCATACTTGAGCAGGAACTGGTTCTTGAAATTCTTAAGTCCCGACATGACTTCACTTGATGCGATGTCGGGTTGGAGATGAATCTCCGTTTCCAGGAAATCGTGAAATTTTCGTAAATTGTTGGTAACAATTTCGATCAATAGATCGTAACGTCCGGTTACCCAAAGAATGTAGACAACATCGGGCGATTCTCCGAGTCGTTCTGCAACCTGATCAACTGAGTGGTTGGAGGCGACTTTTACACCGATGATTGCGTCTGCCTGATAGCGGACTTCGGTCGGGTCAACCAAAGCAACGATCCGAAGAGCCCCGGCATTTTTCATCGACTGCACCCGATTACGCACAGTACCCTCTGATACACCCAGTGCCGTTGCGATTTCTCTGTAAGGGCGGCGACCGTCATTTTGCAGCATTTTGACGATCTCACGATTGAGGTTGTCGTCAATCGCTGCAATACCGTTCTGTTTCTGGTTTGCAGGTAACGAGAACTCTGGTTTAATCATTGTGATTTCATTAAAATAATATTTATTATTTGTTGAATAGTGAATATACTACATAAAATATTGCGGATAACGAAATTTATTAACAAAATTCGTTACGAATAATGAAATTATTGTCGATTTGATTTCAATCCGGAGAGGTATGCAATGAACTTCGACGCTAATTTGCTGGAAAATTTCGAAAGGAGAGGGACTACGCTCCACGGCCTGCCTGGTGTAGCATACACAGAAGAGCAATTGTTTCGCCTCGAACAAACCCGAATATTCGCTCAGAGTTGGGTTTTCGTGGGCTATGCACACAGTATGAAGAAGGTGGGTGACGTTCGACCCATCGAGGTTGCGGGACTTCCACTATTCCTGCTACGTGCTGAAGATGGGAATATTTCCGCTTACCACAATGCCTGCCGACACCGGAGCACGAAGCTGATTGACTGTGATGGCAATACCGGCAGGCAGATTCGATGCCCTTATCACCACTGGAGCTATGATCTTTGTGGAGCACTCAAGAGTGCACCTTATTTCGGTGGTCGTACCCGCGAGTTACCCGATGATTTTCGTTATGAAGAAAACGGTCTGTTGTCAGTCAACTGCGAGGTTTGGTACGATTGGATTTTTGTCAATCTGGCTTCAAGTCCGTTACCATTTGATGACTTTCTGGCTCCGATAAAACGACAGTTGGGGGAGACTGATGTCACTGAGTTCGAGCCGGTAACGACGGTAGATATGGGCGTCGTCGACTGTAACTGGAAAACATTGATGGAAAATTTCATCGAACCGTATCATGTCCAATTTGTACACAAAGATACTACTGATCAGCCACTGACGGGTCACTATACTGTGGTCGACGGACACTGTCTTGGAAGTGCGTTTGAATCAGCTGAAAAGGATTTGACCAGAGTGCGAGAGGGTACTTTGGGCGTAACATCACATTATTTGACGCTTTTCCCGAATTTTATACTGGGTACGTATCAACCTGATCAACTCGGGGTGCATATGAATACGCCGCTCAATGTTTCAGGCACCCGACAGAATCGGGTAATTTACATTCACAGGGATTCGCAGTATAGTGATAATCAAATTAAGCAACTGGAAGATCTCTGGTACAAGGTACACTTAGAAGATCATGAGATGTGTGAGCGTGTGCAGCAGGGACGACAATCTCCAGTCGCCAGCATCGGTGGGGTGCTTTCGCCGCACTGGGAAAACAGTGTTCGTAAATTTCAGGAACTTGTAGTCCAATCAATTCGACCTGCTCTCGCAGAGACTGACAAAGGAGGTAATTCATGAGTGAGCTAAAACCTGACTTTCGACTCGATCACACGATGATTCGCGTGTTCGACCAAGAAAAAACATTGGACTTTTACACCCGTATCCTTGGTATGAAAATCCTGCGCCAAAACGAATATCCGGAAGGTCGGTTCACCAACACCTTTATCGGATATCAAGGCGAGGATGAGGGAACAACTATCGAGATGACCTACAACTGGGATCAGGAAGAACCGTACGATATGGGCAATGCTTGGGGGCATCTGGCACTCAAGGTATCGGATGTCTATGCAACTGCGGATTACCTCAAGTCACAGGGTGTTGAATTTGTGCGCGAACCCGGCCCGATGAAGGGTGGTACCCGAGTAATTGCATTCATCAAAGACCCCAACGGCTATAAGATCGAGTTGAACGAACCAATCGGTGGATGAGTATCTGAGACTGGTTGTTGGACTGCTGTATGTACCGATTTTTGCAGTAGTCGCTGTATTACAGTTAAATTATTGCTCCTGATTTTATCGAATCAATTCCAATGAATGTCGATAAGTCAGTGCTGTAAATGCTTGTGATGAATGGTACAAATTGCGAATAAACGGATTGTCGCGGAATCGATCAGCAAACATACGATCAAGGAGGTGAGGCAAAACATCCCATCCTCAGTTCGGGATGTGGAGAACGGTCAGGAAGTGAAACTCACTCGCAAGTGCGAGCTGGTGAACTGCCGTAAACTTGATCAGTTGAACCGAGTTACGCGGAGTTTCGGTGATGCCTATAGGGAATTCATGGATATTTACAATCTTGCAGAGCTAAGGCTTAATCCCGATGAGGTGTTTGGCGGTTTGCGCGATCAAACAGCTGGCCGCGAAACGCCGTGGAATTTTGAAGAGCCAGATTTCGGAGTTTCGTACATTTGCATCTCCGATACACTTGACTCTGACTATTTGTAACCGACCAATTCAAGATATCCGGAACCGGCAATGCGTTTGGTTCCTTCCATACCGTCAACATTGACCGCACCTTCCCAGTAGCGAAAAACATTGTTATGCTCCTGGGCGTCGATCACCGGTTCGATCTCCAAAGAAATGCTTTTGTCTGGGATTTTCAACGTCCATGCGACTGGATAACTGACACTCGTGCCTGAGTTTGTCCAGTTTCTCGTTGGATTGAATTCAACATCTTCCCTTTTCAACCTATCCGTACCGCCAATTTCATCAATCAGCGTTCCCTCACTGGTCTCAAATGCATTTCCGTCCTCCGTTCGCAACTGATAGTACATAAGTTCTCTCCCATCGTCGAACTGAATCGAAACCCAGTCCCAGCCAACCAGTTGGTTGTCCAGTGCCGAAGTTGACCATTCGTGGTCCATCCAGCTCAGTCCGTTCACAACTTCAACCCTCCCGCCTACTGAGATTTTCCCCTGTGTTTCCATACGGGTGAGCGAATAATAGTGCGATGCGTTTCCAGGTGCATTTCCCTTTTGGCTGAATCCTCGGTCTCCCTGATAGACAACAGGTTTGATACTCTTCAGATCCAGATCAATCGCAAAACCATCTCCCTCTGCTCTTATGTTCAAATCCAAACAGCCCGTACAGTCAGAAATCAAATTTCCTGTAACCGACCAGTGATCGACATGCGCCGAAAACGGTGTGGCGACAACCTGTGCTAACCCTGCTGCACCTCTGGCGAATATTTCATCGGAGTAAAAATTGTCATTTTCGGCATCTGTCAGCGCCAAATGCGCCATATACAACTGGTTTGACTCCCAGTCTGAGCCGGTCATATTAGTCGACTCTCCATTGGCTTGGCGAAAAATCGTAAACTGGTATCCGTAATGCTCGCCCTCCGATGAAATAACATTACCCGTGAAATACCACCATTCCGTGCGGAATTCCAAATGTGGGCCATGGTCATCGGGAAAATAGAATTCACGTGGCTGCTTGACCAAGGCAAAATTATGATTCTCCACTTGTAGAATGTCTTCGGATATCGACAAGTCGTTCGATTGCAGTTCTGGTACGTCTTGATTGAAAACAAGCCACGTCGCTGTAGCGATCGATAGCGTACACACCACAACTAAAATTAAAGAGTGAGTTGATACCACTACTTCAATCTATCCCCTGTAGCGCCATAGCCGGAACCTTCCGAACCTGCCGCCACGTAGCAATGGCTCCCGCAATCAATGCTGCGATAACCGACAGCCCGACGGCCTCGACCAAGATCAGCGGCTCCAGTTGCATTTTCATTGTCCAACCAAATGAACGCTGCTCAATGATCCAGATCAGAAGCCATGCCATCAGAATGCCGGCAGGAAGCGAAAGAATACCTGCAAGAAATCCCATGACACCTGTTTCAAAACTTGAGATAGACCAATTCCGAAGCACTGTAAATCCAATGGTTCTCAGTACAACAAGTTCTCTTTCCCTCTCTATCTGTAATGTCGCCAACGCGGACAGGACAGCAACAAAAGCAACAATGATCGCGAGGGTTCGCAAGACGTAGGTAATAGCGAAAGTTTGATCGAAAATTTGCATCGAGGCATCATGAAGCTCCTGATTTCGCCAGACTCGTGCACGCGATGTCTGTACAAGCTGTTCAATAGAATCCGCAAGTTTTGCCAGGTCTGATTGAGGAGTTGCATATATGGCAACGGACGAAATGGTGTGATCATTGGAATGTCTGACGTACGTATCGCGATGGATGGCAACAATTCCCTGATCGGAACTGTAGTCGTAGAACACCCCGACAATGGGGAACTGAATCGGGCTTTTCCCAATGAGCAGGTCCACGGTATCTCCGATTTGAACACCGTTGCGATAAGCGTATGGCTCGCTCACGATAACAGCACCTGCTCTGAATTCATGCCAGAGGTCAACATTGGCTTTTTCCTTGAATTGAAATCCGCGGAATGCATTCTCCCCATAATCAACCGCGAATACAGTTGTTTTACCCGAAATAGCTGGGATTTCGGCCCACTTCGCAACTCCAAATGATGCTATGTCATCAAGACTTTGAAGCATCGCGATATCCGCGGGCACCAGACCGGTGTCGGATTGTGACGATGTGGTGATATAGATGTCACCCCTGAGACGGCTCGTCAGCCATTGATCCACAGTCAGACGAAAACTGCTGACCATGATGTCAACTCCGATCGTTGCTGATAGAGCAAGACACAAAACTGCAATCGTTATGGATGTCTGTCCCGGCCGCGATGAAAATGCCCTGATCGCCATCAGACCCTGTACACCAAAACTTCGCTTGACGACGGGGTGTAGCAATCGCTTCAATCCATCGGTCATCAAAGGAACAAGTCGCAGGTAACCGATAACGATGAGGAAGATTCCAACGAATCCAAGTACGATACTGTGTTGATTTCCCCATAGGACCAGTGCGCCCAGAGCAGCAAGTCCGCATCCGACAACGAGAATTTTGAAACCGGAAACTTTCGACTGAAATTCGACTTGCGAACGCCCGACTGCGACCGAAGGAGGCGTGGATGATATTCTTCGGATAACCGGAAGAGCCAACAGCGTCGTTGCGACGATACCCAGTATGATTACCTTGGCAATGGTGATGAACGACAGCACGGTAATATCTGCCAAGATCGGGAAATAGAGGGTGGTGATGGATTGCTCAACGAGCTCCAGCAGAAATGTAGAGAGCTGGATGCCGACAAGAAGCCCAATCGCAGTCGCGATTACACCTATGATCAGGACTTCAAGCAGCGCGCAGAGTACGATATCTCGCTGCAACGCGCCTAGAACCCGAATCAATCCGATATGTCGCTGACGCCGAGTGACCGTGAAAGAAGTTGTGTTGTAGATGAGAAACATTGCAACCAAGAATGCCAGCAATCCCAACGCAGTGAGGTTGATTTGAAAAGCTCGTGTCAGGGCAACTTGCGAATCGCTTTGTTCGGACTGGACTTCGATGTAGATGTTGTCTGGCAGTACTGCCTCGATTGAGCTGATCTGAACGGACTCATCGAATGTGGCGTGAATTGTGGAGAGGTAACCCCGCTTACCGAGTACCGCCTGGGCGGTTGCAATATCTGTAAGCAGAAGAGATCGAAGCGATTGCGCCTGTAATGGATTTGCCGGTTCCAGCAAGCCAACCAATGTAAGTCCGAAATCACCATCAGCGGAAGAAACTGGAATCTCTTCTCCGACTGACCAGTGAAGCGATTCAGCTGTTTCCGTTGTCGTCAATACAGTGAACGGATTACTGAGCATGGTCGCGGCATTCTCAATACTGACTTCACGCCACGCATAGTTTGAGCTAACGTTGATCTCTGCCAACAGATCAACACCATATAGTCGAAGTCGTTTCGCGTCTGATCGATCCGATTCGATCAAACCCTCAACTACAGGTGTGACATCAAGACCAAGATCAACCCGCAGGTGTCGATACAGTTCATCTGTTATTCGTCCGGTGAATCTGTGAGTGGTAGAGCCTGATATTGTTTCGTTGGCTGCGAGAAAACTTCTTTTTGCACTGTCATTGGCTATATCGACTGCAACAACTGTGGCAACGCCGAGAGCAACTCCGACTATGGATAGTAAAGTCAGTGCTGGACGACGAAGAATCTCGCGAAACCATGAAAGAACTATGAATTTCATGACTCCGATTCGGAAACGTCAAAAGATCCGTATCGAAGCGGCCAGATTTCGTCCGCTTGACTCGCAATCTCCCTGCTGTGTGTAACCAGAATTACTGTTCGCTGATGAGCGACATCCTGCAATGCGTCGAGAACTTGATAAGCGCTGTTGTAGTCCAGATTACCGGTTGGTTCGTCGGCAAGCAGCAGTTCAGGCTCGTGTACCACCGCTCTGGCTACTGCGACCCTCTGCCTCTCCCCGCCGGACAGCATCTCCGGATAGTCATTTCTGCGATCACTCAGTCCAACCAGCTCCAGAATATTCATAACTCGATCTTGCTGGCTGTCCATGCCCACCAGGTCAAGGGGCAATTGCACATTCTCCTGTACGGTAAGGGAAGGGATAAGGTTGAAAAATTGAAATATGAACCCCATCATATTTCTCCGAAGCAGGGTTCTTTCGTTTTCACTGACTTCATTGATGGCAGAGTCATTAATTTGAATTGTTCCGCGGTCCGGCAGGTCGATTCCCGCGATAAGATTCAGAAGGGTTGACTTGCCGGAACCACTTCGGCCGATGACCGCGTGAAAACCGCCTCGTTTGAATCGAGCATTGATATTTGAGAGCACAGATCGACGATTGTCCCCTTCCGAAAAAGATTTGGAGACGTCTTTGATGGCTACAATCGGCGAGTTTTCAGCGGATTCGTTCACAAGAAGGGCAGAATATTCAACTGATTCGTGTTCAGGTAATCTGAGTCGTTGGATCGATTCAAGGTAATTTACAGGTCAGGAACTGATTTGTCACAGTGAAAATATGATACTTCCATATGAATTGCTCAGGTAGTGGCCAATTTTATGAACGAGAGACTTCAAGTCGCATGGAGTACACGGTATTGGTACTTTGGTAAACCACCTCTGATGGTTAAACATATAATTCGTTTTGACGAACAGTCGTTCTTCAAGCATGCTCCGACATTCCGGTCGGTACTGTACGAGTCGCGAGATACCTGTCGTAAGTCAACCAGCTTTATTCCAGACGCTGAAATTCTCTAAAATATCTGTTTGCCTTATAGATTTCAGCTTGGATGCAGTTACGTTGCCGTTTGCGCCCCCGTCGTTATTAACAACTAGAAAACATACATAGATGATCTCGAAGACGCTGTCGAAGGTTTTTGGTAGTCGCAATGAAAGACTACTCAAGCAATTTTCCAAATCTGTCAAGGAAATCAATAGACTTGAGCCGACAATGCAGGCAATGTCGGATGAGGAGCTTGCCGCGCATACACCGAAACTGAAAGATCTTCTTGACACCGGCCAATTGATCGACGACATCCTGCCTACAGCATTTGCAGTGGTACGCGAAGTGTCCAAGCGGACACTGAACATGCGACACTTTGATGTACAGCTGGTCGGTGGCATGGTACTGCATCTGGGTAAAATCGCCGAAATGCGTACTGGTGAGGGTAAGACGCTAGTCGCAACACTTCCTGTTTATCTCAACGCGCTCGCTGGACATTCGGTTCATATCGTTACTGTCAACGACTATCTGGCACGTCGGGATGCGCAGTGGATGGGTGCAATCTATTCATTTCTTGGCATTTCGGTTGGTGTTATCGGCCCCAACATGACTGCGGACGAAAAGCAGGCTGCCTACGCTTGTGACGTCGTCTACGGTACAAACAACGAATTGGGATTCGACTACCTGCGAGACAACATGGCTTTCTTGGCCAACCATCGTGTTCAGGGGAAACTTACATATGCCATTGTTGACGAAGTTGATTCGATTCTGATTGATGAAGCCAGAACACCGCTGATCATATCCGGTGCGGCGGAAGACAGTACGGCACTCTACGCTCATATGAACAGGATCGTTCCGAAACTCAAGCAGCAGATGGAAGAAGATGGTCCCGGCGACTTTCATGTGGATGAGAAGTCCCGACAGGTCTATCTGACCGACGAAGGACACGAACACGCAGAAAAATTGCTGATTTCAGCAGGATTGCTGACGGAAGGCAGTACGCTCTATGACTTCTCAAATGTGGCGTTGGTACATCATCTGCACGCGGCGTTGCGGGCGAATCGATTGTTCCAGAAGGATGTTGATTACATTGTGCATGAAGGCCAGATTGTAATCGTCGATGAATTTACCGGAAGAATGCAGCCGGGACGTCGATGGTCAGATGGGCTCCATCAGGCGGTCGAAGCCAAAGAGGGAGTAACGGTGCAACGCGAGAATCAGACACTTGCGTCGATTACATTCCAGAACTATTTCCGTCTTTACGACCGGCTTGCCGGCATGACGGGTACGGCTGATACGGAAGCCGAGGAATTTCAGCAGATTTATGGACTGGAAGTGGTGGTGATTCCAACACACATGGAGATGATCCGAGATGACAATCCAGACCTCGTATATCGCACTTCCCGAGAGAAATACACCGCAATTGTTGAGGGTATCCAAACTTGTCGTGATCGCGGTCAGCCGGTGCTGGTTGGAACCGCTTCCATCGAGACTTCCGAGTATCTTTCGGGATTGCTCAATAAAAGCAGTATTCCACATGAGGTGCTCAATGCTAAACAACATGAGAGAGAGGCACGCATCATCGCACAGGCGGGAAGTCCCGGTGCAGTGACGATCGCCACCAATATGGCGGGACGAGGAACCGATATTGTTCTCGGTGGAAATCTGGAAATGGAACTCGCCGACGCACATTCCAACGGAAGTGATCTTGAGTCGATCAAACAGGATTGGCAGAATCGTCACGATGCGGTGGTCAACTCGGGCGGTCTGCATGTGCTGAGCACCGAAAGACACGAATCCAGAAGAGTGGACAACCAGCTCAGAGGACGATCCGGACGTCAGGGTGATCCGGGATCAAGCAGGTTTTACCTTTCTTTGGAAGACAATCTTCTCAGAATTTTTGCCTCTGATAAAGTTGCGGGTCTGATGGGTAAATTGGGAATGGAAGATGGCGAGGCGATCGAGCACAGCTGGGTGAGCAAGGCCATCGAAAATGCGCAGCGTAAAGTCGAAGGCAGGAACTTCGACATCCGCAAGCAACTTCTTGAATTTGACGATGTCGCCAACGAGCAGCGCAAGGTTGTATACGACCAAAGAAATGCTCTTATGGATTCAGAAGACATCCGTGATGCGATCGACCTGATACAAGGTGAATTCGTGCAGTTTGTCGTAGATTCCTGTATTCCAAAGGAAACCGCCGATGAATACTGGGAAATCGATCGACTGTCCCGCGAAATCGACCATGCGTTCGACCTTAAACTGCCGATTGCTGAGTGGTTGGACAATGACTCCAATCTGACCCAGGACAGCTTGTTGATGCGCGTCAACGAAGCTGTTCACGAGCGATATCAGCAACGAATTGAGGAAGTCGGCGAGAACGAGATGAAAGCTGTCGAAAAAGCTGTGATGCTCATGGTGCTGGACAGTGCGTGGAAAGATCATCTGGCCAACATGGATTTCCTTCGTCAGGGCATTCATCTACGTGGCTACGCCCAGAAAAACCCCAAGCAGGAATACAAGCGCGAAGCATTTGAAATGTTCTCTGACATGCTTCAGAATGTGCGTCACGAAGTCGTGCGTATGCTGTCGCGTGTTCGGATCGCAGCATCTGACACGGCTGAAACCATCGGCGTTCGCAAAGCGCCTCCCCCTCAGAAAATGCAATATTTTCACCCGGAATCCGATACTTATGCAGGTGGTGGCGCAGAGGCGGCACCGGAATCGGGTACGGCGGTGGCGACAAGAAAGCCAGTTGTCAAGCAAGTTATTCGGGAAGGACGCAAAGTGGGACGGAACGAGCCTTGTCCTTGCGGTTCCGGAAAGAAATACAAGGTTTGTTGCGGAAAGGCAGCCTGATCGATGAGCGTAGGTCTGTCGCAACCCAGAAACATACAACCTGTTGCAGGCATTCGAATCGGCGCTGTCGACGCGGGGATTCGAAAGTCTTCAGGTGAGGATCTTGCCGTATTTGAGATTTCTAGCGATTCCACCATTGCCGGAGTGTTCACCACCAATAAAGCACGCGCAGCCCCGGTCGAAGTGGCATTAGACCACTTGCACCTGAAAAGAGCGGATCAGCGCGGTAGAGTACGCGCCATGGTAGTCAACAGTGGAAATGCCAACGCTGGCGTGGGTCAGGCCGGAATCGACGATTGCTTTCAAATCTGTCAAAAAGTAGCCGACGAACTTGGCATCTCCATCGACTCAGTCATTCCTTTTTCTACCGGCGTGATCGGCGAAAGATTGCCCCTACAGAAGTTCGAACAGTCAGTCGGAGCATGCGTACAGGCAATGAGTGAGGACAGCTGGTTGGCTGCTGCCCGGGCGATTATGACGACCGATACTATTCCAAAGGCAGTCTCACGTGTGATCGATTTGGGAGAGTCGGGCCAGGTCACTATCACCGGGATCGCCAAAGGATCGGGTATGATCCAGCCGGACATGGCAACTATGCTGGCATTTATTGCGACAGATGCGGAAGTTCCGCTTGATTATCTCGAAAGTGAACTGAAATCCGTCGCTCAGAATAGTTTCAATCGCATCACTGTGGACGGTGACACTTCGACTAACGATTCGTGCGTGCTGATCGCGACGGGTACTTCGGGTGTTCGGATTTCGCAGGACACTTCGGAACAGATAAACGACAGATTTCGAAGCGTGCTTGGCGACGTCGCGGTAGAGCTGGCACAGGCGATCGTCAGGGATGGTGAAGGTGCAACCAAGTTTGTGACCATTGAAGTCACAGGCGCAGCGAGCCTCGCGGACGGTGAGAAAGTAGCGAAAACTGTCGCCAACTCACCCTTGGTAAAGACAGCGATTCATGCCGGCGATCCAAACTGGGGAAGGATTTATGCGGCGATCGGCCGCGCTGGTACAGAGCATCTCGAAATGTCTGCTGTTCGCATCTGCATAGGAGAAGTCGAAGTTATTAGGGATGGAAGCGTCAGCCCCGATTATTGCGAAGACAAAGCGTCCGAAATCATGAAAAACGAGGAAATTTCGATATTAATTGATCTTGGATTAAACAAGGAAAAGTACAATGCTGCAACCGTGTGGACATGCGACTTGAGTGCCGAGTACGTAAGAATCAATGCAGAGTATCGAAGCTGAACGCATCGCGGTAGCGGTTGGACTGATCTTTGATTCTGAAAACAATATTCTGATTGGACAGAGAACAGCGCCGGATACATATGAGGGGAAGTGGGAGTTTCCAGGTGGAAAGATCGAATCCTTTGAATCGGCTGCCGAGGCATTGCGCAGAGAGTTGTGGGAAGAGATTGGAATCTCTGTCATTCAAACCGTTCAATTCATGACATTCGAGTATGATTATCCGGATCGAAAGGTTTTGCTATGTTTTCGCTTGGTCGAACGCTATGAGGGAATTCCAATCGCACGCGAGCAACAGAACTTGCAATGGGTGCAGCTATCGCGGCTGGGGGAATTTGATATGTTGGCACCTAGCATCCCTGTAATTGAAGCATTGAAGCAGAAGTACGGATAACGAAATGTTGAAAATTTTTTCAAATAGACAATATTCCGGGTTGTCTCTGGCGAGAAATGCGCTTTCGCGGCATAAAAAATGGCCACGCGCGTGGCGCGACCCAGAACCTAAAAATTCCTACGATGTAGTCATCATCGGTGCAGGCGGACATGGTCTGGCAACTGCATACTATTTGGCTGAAATGCATGGCATCAGGAATATCGCAGTCCTGGAAAAAGGCTGGTTGGGCGGTGGCAATACCGGACGCAATACCACCATTGTTCGGTCAAACTACCTGTTGGATGGCAATGCCAAATTCTATGAGCATTCGCTCAAACTGTGGGAGAGCCTCTCGCAGCAACTCAATTACAACGTCATGTTCAGCCAGCGCGGAGTGCTGAACCTGGCGCATAGCGATTCAGAAATGGAATCATTTTCGATTCGCGGCAACGCGATGAGATTCAATGGAATTGACGCCGAACTGCTGATGCCGGATCAGGTTCGACGCAGTGTTCCATACCTTGATTGCTCGCAGAATACCCGATATCCGATTTTTGGCGGCTTGCTTCAGAAACGTGGTGGTACCGCGCGTCACGATGCTGTTGCCTGGGGATTCGCCCGATGTGCGGATGCGCACGGTGTCGATATCATCCAGAATTGTGAGGTGACGGGAATCAAGACCAGTGGTAACAAAGTGACTGCGGTTGAGACCAGCCGCGGTGAGATTCGGACCGGTAAAATCGGGCTGGCTGTGGCCGGTAATTCAGGCCGTCTGGCAGCGATGGCAGGACTGAGGCTGCCCATTGAATCCCATGTTCTGCAAGCCATCGTGACCGAACCTCTGAAGCCGATTATCCATACAGTCGTGACATCGGGTGCGTCGCATGTTTATATCAACCAGACCGATAAGGGAGAAGTGCTCTTTGGTGGAGACCTGGATCTTTACAATTCGTACGCACAGCGCGGAAATTTACCCAGAATTGAGTATGTTGTGCAGTCGGTGCTGACGCTATTTCCCTGTTTGAGTCGAGTCCGGATGATGAGAACCTGGGGTGGTGTGATGGATATGTCAATGGATGGCAGTCCGATTATCGGCAAGACACCAATCGACGGGCTGTATCTGAATTCAGGATGGTGTTACGGCGGCTTCAAGGCGACACCCGGCTCTGGTTGGTGTTTTGCCCATACCATCGCACATGATCAACCACATATGCTGAACGAACCGTTTTCTCTTGAGCGGTTTTCTTCGGGTGCGCTCCTTGATGAGAAAGGCAGTGGTGCTTTTCCCAACTCGCACTAGTTTCAGGGGACTTTATCCATGCTGTTGATTCCATGCCCTTATTGTGGCGACCGAGCTCAGACCGAGTTCACTTACCGTGGAGATGCGACAGTAGAGCGTCCAGTTGCGGAGGACTCTGCAGAAAAGTGGTACGACTACGTCTACACGCGAGACAATCCGCGTGGTGAACACACGGAATGGTGGCACCATACTTCGGGTTGCAGAAGATGGTTCAAGATTCGCCGGAATACCTGGACGCATGAAATTCTTGGCAGCGAATCGGCGATTTCCGATCAGTTGAAAGGGTAGCAGGACCAGGTTATGAATTCTCATCGCCATCCGGTTGGTGGAACCATTGATCGTGAACATCCGATTACATTCAGGTTCGACGGCAAAGCCTACTCAGCATTCGACGGAGATACACTTGCTTCTGCGTTGCTGGCAAACGGGGTGAGAATTGTAGGGCGCAGTTTCAAGTACCATCGACCGCGCGGTATTTTTGGAATGGGGGTTGAAGAGCCAAGTTCCATGGTTCAATTGCGTAGTGGACCTCGTTCAGAGCCGAACGTACGCGCAACAGAAGTCGAGGTTTTCGATGGCTTGGAAGCGTTTTCGCAACACTGCTGGCCATCGGTGAATCTGGATTTCGGTGCAGTGATTAATTTCGCCTCGCCGATATTCCCATCTGGTTTTTACTACAAGACCTTCATGTGGCCAGCATCGAAGTGGATGTTCTACGAACATTTCATACGAAAGGCTGCCGGCTTGGGTAAATCTGCAACTGAGCGCGATCCGGATACCTATTCAAAGTTCTATCAGCACTGCGACGTTCTGATCGTTGGTGCCGGGCCAACCGGTCTATCAGCCGCACTGAGTGCCGGACAAGCCGGTGCGAAGGTGGTTCTGGTTGAGGAGACGGGGCAGACCGGTGGCAGACTGAATTTTGACGACGAGGCGGTTGATGGTAAACCAGCGCAGGAATGGGTTTACGATACGACTCAAAAACTAAATTTGATGTCAAACGTCGAGGTTCTCTGCCGGACAACCGCATTCGGTTTTTATGACCAGAATCTGCTTGGCGCACTGGAAAGAATTGCTGATCATCGACGGGAGCCCTATGGACGCGAGGACAGGCAAAGGCTGAGAATGATCCGTGCAAAACAGGTCGTAGTGGCGACCGGTGCAATTGAGCGATCGATACCTTTTAGCGGAAATGACAAACCGGGTGTGATGCTGGCGTCTGCGGCACGCGGCTACGCACGTAGGTTCGCCGTACGTTGTGGTAAGAAAGCTGTGGTATTTACCAACAATGACAGTGCATACGCGACGGTATCTGCTCTCAAGAGTGTCGGCGTGATGGTCGAAGCGGTGATTGACTGCCGTTTGGCATCTCCAGGGGAGGATGCGCTCAGGCATCTTGGTAATACACCTCTCAAACAGGGTTTTGCAATTTCCGGTGTGCGCGGCATGCGTCGAGTGAAATCGGTGGAAGTGAGCCGGTTCCAGGACAACGGTGAGGTTATGGGCTCGCCAGAGACTTTGACATGTGATCTCGTGTGCGTGTCCGGAGGCTGGACGCCGACCATCCACTTATTTTCTCACGCTCAAGGCAAACTAATGTTTGATGAAGAAATTGGGGCCTTTGTGCCGGGAGAACAACTAGGCTCGATTGAAGTTGCAGGAAGTGCGAATGGGTCCATGTCTCTCGGTGCGTGTTTGCAGCAAGGCTCTGATGCCGGTTCCAAGAGAAGCATGGATTCCGGGCACAAGTCCGAGCTTCAAACCAAGATTCCTCAGGTGGATGACAGTCCCGTAACACCGATGCAACTACTTTGGCAGGTACCCAAAACCCGTCGCAACAGCGCCAAGCGTTTTGTCGATATCCAAAATGATGTGACCGTTGAGGATATTGAACTGGCTTTTGCTGAAGGCTATGTCTCGGTCGAACATCTTAAGCGGTATACCACATTGGGCATGGGTACCGACCAAGGTAGAACAAGCAATATCAATGGACTTGCGAACTTGGCTCGCCTCAGACGCTCAGATATTCCCTCGGTAGGTCACACTACATTTCGTCCCCCTTACACACCTGTCAGCATGGGTGCGCTGGCGGGAGGGGAATTCGGGACCCACCTCAGTCCACTCCGGCGTACCCCATTGCACGAATGGCACGAAAGCAATCGCGCACAAATGCTAAATTCCGGAGTATGGAAACGTCCCTTCTTCTATATCAAGACCGGGGAGCAGGTCAGGGATGCGATTATTCGGGAGACTCGTCAGGTTCGAGAGAAGGTTGGGATTGTAGATGTTTCAACGCTCGGAAAAATCGAGGTTCAGGGTCGTGATGCAGCTGAGTTTCTGGAACGCGTCTATATCAATCGTTGGAAATCGTTGCCGATAGGACGGTGTCGATATGGCTTGATGCTACGCGAGGACGGTTTTGTATTTGACGATGGAACAACGACGCGGGTTGCAGAAAACGAGTACTACATGACGACTACAACGGCCAATGCAGGGCCGGTGCTGGAGCATCTGGAATTCTATGCCCAGACAGTCTGGCCCGAATTGCATGTGCATTTGACGTCAGTGTCAGACCAGTGGGCGGGTATGGCATTGGCTGGCCCGGACAGCCGCAATGTTTTGGGCGTATTGATCGGCGAGACTGAGGCAAGTAACGAGAATCTGCCATATATGGGATTTCTGGCGACTCGGATTGACGGGGTGGCGGTACGAATTTTTCGTGTAAGTTTTTCCGGTGAGCTGGGCTACGAAATACATATTCCGTCCAAGTTCGCACAGAAAGTCTGGCAGGCGGTGCTTGAAGCTGGACGCGAGTGGGACATCGCACCGTATGGAATGGAAGCAATGACTGTCATGCGCATTGAGAAGGGTCACGTCGTTTCGGCTGAGCTTGATGGTCGTACGACAGCGACTGACCTTGGATTCGAACGTATGATGAAAAAAGACGTGGATTTCGTTGGTAAGCGCCTTGCCGAGCGAGATGCTCTGGTATCTGTCGGTCGAAAACAGTTGGTTGGTGTTGTATCGCTCAGTGGGAGACCGATTCCCAAGGGGGCTCAGATCGTCGCCGATCGCGAAGCTCGGCCTCCAGCAACAACCACAGGACATGTGACTTCCTCCTGCTACAGTCCACTGATGGACAAAGAGATCGGATTGGCCTTGATTGTGGACGGTCGGCAGATTTACGGCAAGGAGCTCTATGCAGCTTCACCGTTAACCGGTCGAACCGTTCCTGTCGAGGTTACTCACCATATTTTTGTTGATCCGGAAGGAGAGCGAACCCGTGGCTGAAGGCAGATCAATACCCAGTGTCGCTCTTCAAGAGAGGTTGGTTGAGACGCTGTTTCAGATTCACGGACTCGAATCGGAAACTGCGGGTGACATTCTGAAAGATTTTGGAATCATGCGTCTTCCACACGACAGAACATCAGGGGTCGGAAATGATGCGACACTTATGTGGAACGGTCCCGGGGAGTGGTTGTTCGAATCTGAATTCCGTCTGGCTGAAGAGACACTCAATTCGCTACGCGGGCTGTTTGTTTCTACTGATGCAACGGTGACCGATCTTTCTTCAGCCCGAACAATTGTCCGGATATCAGGTTCGTCGCGCCGGGACTTTCTGAAGAAGGGATGCCCGGCCGACGTTGACGCTATGACAGACGGTGATGTCATTTCCAGTTTGATCGGGCACTTTACCGCGACTGTTCATTGTCGTTCAGACTGTTTTGATGTTTATGTACTGCAAAGTTTCGGAACTGATTTCTGGTATTGGTGCAGGCAAAACATCCGCGAGTTCAATATTTGAATTGAGGCCGTTGTATTTTCGGTTGGTGGTGCATATGTCAGGTAATAACATCAAGGCGATTACGTTTGATCTGTGGGACACTGTGATCAACGACGACTCCGACGAGCCGAAACGCGCTGCTCTCGGATTGCGTTCAAAGCGTGATCAACGTCACTACGTGGTTTGGAACGCTCTGAATCAGAATGATCCAATTTCGTTGGGAGAAGTCAGCCGAGCGTATGAGGAAGTCAATGACGAATACAATCGGGTTTGGCATGATGAATATGTGACTTGGACTGTCAGTGAGCGGATTGATCACATATTGAACAAACTGGACCGCACGCTTTCAGCACAGGATTTTAGTAGTGTGGTAGCGGAATTGGAGGATATGGAAATCGAGGTCCCACCGAACCCGGTCGATGGGGTGGGTGCGGCACTTGAGGAGATTTCGAAAGTGTATCCGTTGGCTGTGGTGTCTGATGCGATTGTCTCGCCCGGCAGAAATTTACGAAGGTGGCTGGATATGCATGGGTTACTTAAGCATTTCAGCGGATTTTCGTTTTCCGATGAGGTTGGAAAATCAAAGCCCGATCCCGCGATATTTCAATCCGCGGCAACCCAGCTTGGTGTCGAATTAAGTGAGATAGTACATATCGGCGACCGGGAACACAACGATATCAAGGGTGCGCATGCATTGGGGATGAAAGCGATCTTATTTACCGCGACACGCGACACGGATGCACAAGATACGACAGCCGACGCGGTGTGTCGTAATTATTTGGAATTGCCGGGCATACTAAAGATGTTGGATAGCGAGTGAAATCAAATTGGATAGGAAAATGATCAAAGAGAATCTTAAATTTCTGGTTGTCGAAGGTTATGGAAGATCGTCTCGTGACGAACTGGCGGCAGGCGGCATGTCGCTGGCGAGTGATCTTTACAGACAAATGCTGATGTCAATTGCACCGAATGCAACTGTTGATGTTGTGACACCGGCAGATGACGATACAAGTGTTCCGTCGGGTGTTGAACTCAAATCTTACGATGGAGCGGCAATGACCGGGTCAAACTTGTCTGTTACGGATTCAGACAATCCGGCCGTTCGCTCGCAGATTGATTTGCAGCGGGAATTTTTCAGACAGGGCGTACCGAGTTTTGGCAGTTGCTGGGCATTGCAGGTCGGGACAGTTGTTGCTGGCGGTAAGGTTGACGTCAATCCAAAAGGACGCGAAATGGGATTTGGGCGGAAAATCCGTTTGACTGATGACGGATTGAGCCATCCGATGTACAGAGGGAAAAACAAAGTATTTGATGTTTTCGCAAGCCACGAGGACGAAGTATCTGTGCCTCCGCCAAATTCTAAGGTATTGGCTGCAAATTCGGTTTCTGATGTACAGGCATTGGAGATTTCATACGACAATGGAGTCATGTGGACAATTCAGTATCACCCCGAGTACAACACCAAAGAAATGGCTGCATTGATACGTTGCAGGGAGGAACGTTTGATTCGGATGGGATTTTTCGCTGATGCCTCGGAAATCAAGGAGTATACGAATCGATTGGATGCGCTGTATGAAGACCCCAGCCGTAAGGATGCCGCGTGGAATCTCGGCATTGACGAAGATATTCTTGATAAAGGGGTCCGCTATCTGGAAGCCCGTAACTGGATAGAATTTCAGGTATTGCCAAGAGCAACGAGCAAGTAAAGTGACGGTAGCATTTCATTCCGGGTGTTTTAATTCCTGTTCGATCATCGAAAAGACTTGACAGTTCGTGAAATTCGCATCGGAATATCCCCGGGCTTTTCTCAAAACGTTCTTGTATTCGATTTGGGTTCCGATATCCGTTGTCGCACTCTACTTGATTCGTTTTGGATTAATGAGTTTTGAATTGCAGGCTCCCTCGCCTGTTTTACCCCAAGATGCATCTTCCTATCTGACATTGTTGGTTTCGTGGCCATGCGGAATGCCGCTCACATATGCATTCCAAAAATTGTTTCGTCACAATCGAAAGACTGCGTTTTTTACAGTTGTGGTATTCGCTCCCTTGTGCGCTTTGGCTGCTACCATTGGTGGATTGTTGGGACCGGCTGGAGTGGCGGTATATTCGCTGATCGTTTCATTGCCGGTCTGGTTGGTTTATT
Source organism: Arenicellales bacterium (assembly GCA_963662635.2). Taxonomy (GTDB): domain Bacteria; phylum Pseudomonadota; class Gammaproteobacteria; order Arenicellales; family JAJDZL01; genus JAJDZL01. The sequence continues at coordinate 305,974 of CAXXFC010000005.1, read as the reverse complement.
TCTTTGCCAAGGGTTTTTCGCAATGGCAACAACGCTGACCGACTCGCGTGATGAGTCGATTTAGGGAGTTGCACTAACCGGAACTTCACCCCCATTTTACCGGAATGAATTTACCTAACTCCCTGTTTCTGCCCGACAAAATATCAAAATTATCATTTCTGCCACTGGATATCCGTACCCAGTTCACTGACACCCGATGACTTTGACAAAAACCAGAGTCAAAGCCATTCCTTTCGACATCCTTTGATTCTTTTTCATATTTTCGTGCTTGACACCATCGGCATTCTCATCTATTATGTACCCAGTGCATATTTTCAGATGTTTCCGGTCATGGCATACCGAATCGACACCATCCCCAACAAGCGCGGCCGCGACACCGTGCTGCTCAGGAAATACTGGCGCGAGGGCAGGCGCATCCGCAAGCAAAGGATCGCCACCCTGACCGACATGCCGGCGACGGTCATCAACGGAATCGACGCAGTGCTGCGCGGCGGCGTGTCGTTCGCATCGGTCGATGAGGCGTTCAGCATCCGTCGCGCACAGCCGCACGGCCATGTGACTGCGGTGCTCGGCACCGCGCGTGCCATCGGACTGGAACGCATTCTGGATCGCAGTCCCGGCCGCTTTCGCAGCCTGGCGCTGGCTGCGGTGGTGTCCCGTATCCTGTCACCGGACTCGAAACTGGCGACCGCCAGGCGACTGTCGCCGGACACCGCCGACAGCAGTCTCGGCGAGATGCTCAAGCTCGGCGAGGTGAGCGGCAACGAGATGCTGTCAATGCTCGACTGGCTGCGGAAGCGACAGCCGTGGATCGAGCGCAGCCTGGCCAACCGCCATGTGCGCGGTGCGATGCTGATCCTGTACGATGTCACCTCAAGTTACCTGGAGGGGCGAAAGTGTCCGCTGGCCGCGTTCGGTCACAACCGCGACGGCAAGAAGGGCAAGATGCAGATCGTGTACGGTCTGCTGTGTGCGCCCGACGGCTGTCCGGTGGCGGTCGAGGTGTTCAGCGGCAACACCGCCGACCCCAACACGGTGGCCAGTCAGGTGCACACGATCCAGCGGCGTTTCGGCATCGAGCGCATCGCACTGGTCGGCGACCGCGGGATGATCACCAGCGCCCGCATCAGGGCGGACCTGCAACCGGCCGGACTGGACTGGATCTCGGCGCTGAGGACCAATGGGTTGCGCAAGCTGCTCAAGCGTTCGGCGGACGATGATGGCGACGGCCTTGCGGTTGACGCACTGGAGCCCGATTCGGTGACACCGGTCGTCAGCGGGGCGTTTCCCGGCGAGACGATCCTGGTGTGTCTGAATGCGAGACTTCGCGAAGAACGCGGCCGCAAGCGTCAGGAGCTGCTGGAGCGAACCGAAGATGCGTTGCGGCAGATCGAACAGTCGGTGTGCCGCGGCACCCTGTCCGGTGAGGTCAGGATCGCCCGGCGGGTGGGTGCCGAGATCAACCGCTGGAAGATGGCCAAGCACTTCGACATCAGCATCACCGACTGGCAGATCAGCTGGCAGCGGCTGGACGGGCAGATCGCCGACGAGGCACGGCTCGACGGGGTTTATGCGATCCGCACCAGCGTCACCGACATGGAGGCGAATGCCGCAGTGGAGGCCTACAAGAGCCTGTCGCAGGTCGAGCGGGCGTTCCGCACCGCCAAGTCGCATCTGGATGTGCGTCCGATCCATGTCTACAGCGCCGAGCATGTTCGGGCGCATGTGTTCCTTTGCATGCTGGCCTATCATGTGGAATGGCACATGCGACAGCGGCTGGCGCCGCTGCTGTTCGACGATGACGACCGCGAGGCCGCCAGGGCCGCCCGCAAGTCACCGGTGGCCCGGGCCGAGGTGTCCGACCGGGCCAAACGCAAGGCCGCTTCCAAGCACACCGATGACGGCTTTGCGGTGCACAGCTTCCAGACCCTGATCGGTGACCTGTCCACGATGACGCTGAATCATGTGTCGTTGCCCGGGGCGGTGGATGCCATCGTGCCGATGCTGTCGGATCCGACTCCGCTGCAGGCCAGGGCACTGGATCTGCTCGGCATCGACCCACAGAAATATGTACCCAGTGCGGGGACAGGTTGATATCACCCGCAGGACACCGACTTCTGATTTAAAATCAGTGATTTGCTGAATGCCCGATGTTGATTATGGGGGTGAAGTTCCGACTAACTGACCTGCTCAATCGCGGCAGTTTGGGCAAGCCGAACCTGTTTTCTCAGGTCTTCGGAAGAATAGATTTTCGATAGTGCTTCAGCATCCACTTTGCTTACTTGGTCGCGAAGGAACCTTAAACGGTTGATACTTGACTCAATCTCACTGGCTGAAGTTGACTGGGTTTTCAATACAATCGAACAAGTATTCAGGAATAGTTCGAATTGTGTGTGATTGCGCAAGCCATCGAGACCCCGAATCATGTCTACGATCGTAGTTGCGGAGAGTTCTCTGATTTGACTAACTTGGTCAGCGTAGCAGACTATCTGTACAGAGATCCTTTTGATTTTCACCGAAACTTTCAGCCGTTCACAGAAAGTACGGATCGCTTCGGTTGCTTCGGAAATTTCCGGGGCGGTGTTCGCGACATGAGTGCCGCGTATCTGTTGTCCAATCAGATAGGCGATAACCGCAAAGCGATGAACGAAATCATTTGTAATTCGAGCGGCATGGTCTAATGAATCGAACACATGTGACACCGACGTCGAATCCTTGCTCTCGTACAATGCTTCCAACTCCGGAAATAGTCGTTCAAGTGCACCACAGATATGCAGGACATTGAAGAATACGGAAGGATTGTTTTCCCCGAGTGCTGTTTGGACTTCCTGCCAGATTCTTTCCGCTGCGAGATCCGATAGCTCTCCTGATTCTGAAATTGTTTGCATGAGTTTCAGTGTTGAATTGTCGACTATGAACCCTCTTGAAAACAAACGGGCAGCGAATCGTGCAACTCTCAATACGCGTAACGGATCTTCGACAAAGTGTTCCGAAACGTGTCGGAGCAGACCGTTTTCCAAGTCGGCCTTCCCACCGTAAGGATCGATCAATGTTCCATCGCTGGCAATGGCCATCGAATTCACGGTAAGGTCTCTACGATGCAGGTCTTGTTCCAGTGTTACGTCAGAAGAGGTATCCACGACGAACCCTTTGTATCCGCGTCCTGATTTCCGTTCGGTTCGGGCGAGTGCGTATTCTTCACGTGATTTTGGATGAAGAAATACCGGAAAATCCAAGCCGATTTTCTTAAATCCCAATGACAGCATGATTTCCGGTGTTGCGCCGACCACCACCCAATCCCGCTCGGAATTCTCAGAGATTCCGAGCAACTGGTCGCGCACAGCGCCACCTACGAGATAGCGATCGAGTTCTTCAATTGCGGTAACCGGCCTCGATGAGGGCATAGCAAAATCTGCTGTTTGAATTGATCAGCGTCCAGCCTGAGTTCTGTAGGTATCCAGTTGTTGGGTTTGGGGTTTAAGCCAGGAAGCTGCGGTATCCTCAAATCTGCTGTATTGAGCACCATAAGGTGCCGGTTGTTCCGTCTGGATGATATTCGGTACTTGAAGAGAAAGAATGTTATCGGGTGTCAGTAACTTACCCGGTGTGAACTGTGCGAAAGTCGCGACCATTCTTGACAGTGATTCGTTCAGGCGTATCAGTCGGTGATGTCCTCCCGACAGTTCATCAATTGAACGGATAAGTTCGTAAAACGAAAACACGTCCGGACCGGCAACATCATAGGAACTACACGAACTGCGCTGCTGATTCACTGCGTGCAGGATGCACTGGACTAGGTCACCGACAAAGACAGGTTGCATTTTAGCGTCTGGAGTGATTACAAAAAATATGAATTTGGCAAGTTTCAGCAATCTGGCGAACAACCGGGTGAATGAGTCATCGGGGCCGAAGACTATGGACGGGCGAATGATGTCAAATTGCAACCCCTGATTCTTCCTGTCAGACAAAGCCAGTTCTCCATGTCCTTTACTTTGTAGATATCGGCTCGGCGCATTGATATCAGCGCCAAGAGCGCTGATGTGGATGAGCCTGCGGATATTTTTCTCAATACCGATATCGGCGATACTGCTGGGAAGTTGTGTATGAACTGCCTCAAAGGATTGTCGTCTTGATTCGTGCAGAATGCCAACTAGATTGATCACTGTATCGTTTTCCTGCAGTAGAGAACGGATTGATTCGGAGTCCAACTGCTTGATTTCAATGAGTCTAACCGTCGGCATGACGAGAAGGTCGCGATGTCGGTGCGGTCGACGTGTCACTACTGATACATTCCAGTCCCGTTTGGCCAGCTCGCGTGTCAGGTTGCGGCCAACGAAGCCGGCACCTCCAAACAATACGGCATTTTTCGGATGGTATACGGACATATCGAAATAATAAAAAGCGAACGTTACATCAATTCACAACGTACCGATCAACATAATTCTGCAGTGGTGCAATAAATTCGTTCAATTCGGTAGTGTCAGATACAAACTCAATTAAATCATAAACTGTTGCGACCGAGTAGACATCGATATTGTACTTGTGCCTGACATTCACCACCGCGGACTGATAGGAGTCAGTTGAACATTCCATCCGATCCAGTGATATTACGACCGCGGTAGGAGTTGCTCCTTGGCCTCGGATGATCTCAACCGCCCGGTCAATAGACAATCCAGAGGTAATCACGTCTTCAACGATGATCACGTGACCTCTCAGAGGCGCGCCAACTGTCCAACCAGTGTCGCCATGATCCTTGGCTTCCTTTCGATTGAATGCGAATGGAACCGATAGTCCGTGACTACGATGCAATTCCATGGCGGTCGATGCTGCCAGTGGAATTCCTTTGTATGCATGGCCGTAGATCATGAATTCGCCGCTGACTCTTTGCATGATCACCTGCGCATAAAAACCACTCAGGGAGGAGAGAGTCTCCCCACTCGAAAATAGTCCGGTGTTGAGAAAATATGGACTTACCCTTCCTGAATTCAGTACGAATTTGCCGAACTGCAAGGCACCGTATTCGTACGCTGTCGAAAGAAAGTTCCGGTTCAGTTTATCGGTGGTGGTCATTCATATATCTGAAATGTCGTTTTTCTGGAGATTGACTCATCTTTAGAGATTTTAGTTGAATTACTGCAAGGGAATATCGTTCATCATGCGAATTTGCAGGTCGGAGGACCACAAGTCCGGTAGATGCGGTTCACATTTGGAAGAGGGAGATCATGCTCTATTTTATTTCTTTTGGTACAGTTTTACGTATTCAGCAAATTTTCGGTCTTGAAAAAAGTTTGAAACACGGTGTTCATGGCACGACATGTATTCTTGGTGTGCTGCTGAGTCGTTCATTTTGTTCGTCAACGGATTCAACTACGTAGAACCGTCCTAAAACAAATTAATCTATGTTGAAATATGAAGATATAATGTTCATATTTCAACATAGATATTGTTCAATTCGGTAATCTATATGAAATTACGGCTTCTGGTGTGCCGTCCAACATTGAAAGAGAAATTTGATCTGAAATTGAACTCGTATCGATTAGCGTTGGAATCCGAGTATTTGTAGTACAAAATGATTGAACGAAAAACACATTTGGCAAACACAAAAAAACTGATCAGACAGTTTCCAGTTGTCGCACTGATTGGAGCTCGGCAAGTAGGTAAGACTACATTGGCTAATATGCTGATGCAGCAATGGAGTGAAGAAACACATCGTTTTGATCTCGAATCTCCCCTCGATTTGGCTCAAATTTCCGATCCGATGCTTGCCTTGGAGCCATTACGAGGATTGGTTGTTCTTGACGAAATTCATAGATTACCTGAAGTATTTCCAATACTCCGAGTATTGGCTGACCGCAAACCTCGCCCGGCGAGTTTTCTGATTCTGGGAAGTGCTGCGCCATCTCTGCTGCAACAGAGCAGCGAGTCTCTGGCAGGGAGATTGGCTTACTATGAGTTGCCGGGAATTTCCATATCAGAGGTGACTGGCAATCAGATCGATTCACTTTGGTTGCGGGGCGGATTTCCGTCGTCAGTAACGGCGGATTGCGACGAAGACAGCTATCGCTGGCGAGTTCAATTCATTCGAAATTTTCTGGAGCGCGATATCCCTCAATTTGGAATTGGAATCTCCAGCTCGACACTCAGGCGATTTTGGACGATGGTAGCACACTATCACGCACAAATCTGGAACGGTGCCGAACTGTCTCGGGCATTCGGTGTGTCACACACTACTGTTCGTCGATATCTTGATGTGATGGAATCAACATTTATGTTGCGCTGTCTCAAACCGTGGGCCGCCAATATCAGCAAACGGCAGGTGAAATCTCCAAAAGTTTATTATCGCGATTCGGGGTTACTGCATGTCATGCTCGGTATTGCAAGTCCGGAAGAATTGCGAAATCACCCCAAAGTAGGTGCTTCCTGGGAAGGATTCATGATTGAGAACGTGTTGCAGGCGTTGAAGGTTGAAGACTACGACAGTTACTTTTGGGCTACAAACAGGGGAGCTGAAATTGACTTGTTGATACAACAGGGAGGCAGACTCCGGGGTTTTGAGGTGAAGCGTAGTTCTGCACCTGCGATAACTCGATCCATGCGTATTGCTCTCAACGATCTTGAATTGAGCCAAATAGATTTGATCTATCCTGGGGAGAAGACATTCCCGTTAAGTGATCGAATTCGAGCTGTTTCGGCAAATCGGATTCTGCAGGATTTATGAAGATCAAATTGTCTGCTTGTTGGCTGTTCAGCGATCCGAATTACGTGCTCGATAACATTTGTTCAATCGAATGTAGTTTCGATTCAATTGATATTCAGTTGGTTGGATGTTTGCATTGTCCATCAAAGACGGTGAAACAAGATTTTTTCAGCCCTTGACATATCCAGGGTGTCCCTACGTTGATTTATTTCCAAATTTTATTGGGTCGGAAATTTCCAAACTCAGCGCATTTCCAGTCTCGAAACATATCAAAACGTAGTCAAAATATACTGTCGTGCCGATCATTCTGTTCGTCAATGTATTCAATTGTACGGAAATCGTTTGCGTAGGGTTGTCATAGGCTTTTCGCCTGGTTTATGTTGAAATATGAATACATAATGTTCATAATTCAACGTCACTAGTGCTGTATAGGACAGTTTTTGAGAATTCACAAGCTTCTGGTGGACTGTCGAACATGGAACGAAGAATCAACGATCTGCTCGCAACCTACGCGGCCGAATCGCTGAACAGTTCAAGTTGTTCTGCGCGCGGTGTCCACGCTAAATTCGGCAGGATTTCCGCAAAGTCCTCTACCGGAACATTTCCTAACTCCTTCGGCTCAAGCTTATGCAAACCTCCGCCGTAAACGCGACCTTCACCAATCAGCAAGTGAGGACTGATTTTGTTCAGATGTTCCCAGACCAACCGTTTTTGGTCTGGATTGTCTCGCAAGACGCATTCGATCGGCTCCTTAGGGTACAACATCAAGTACACATTGGCCGCTGTAGCCTGAGATTCATTCAAAATGAAACGAAACGGTCTTCCGTTCTTCTTATCGCTTCGACCAAGATAGGTGCATACAAACGGTGCCGGTGGTCGGTGCTCCTGTGTGTACCATAGAGTCCTATGTCGGCAAATATAGCTGTCAGCAACCCCTTTCGCCTTACCCTCCTCCAAATATGCCCATAAGTTTGGGTATCGATCCTTGATTTCAGTCTCTCTCCATGGAGGATCCAGCAAAAAGAGACGATGCTCCAGCATCGGATTGCCGTTCTGGTCACCTGTGATGAAGTCATCAGGCAGATAACGAGGACTCGGCAGAATCGGCTTGAACGCCTCCAATGGCAGTCCACGATGCTTGATTTCATGCTCGGGCAGGATGAAAAAGTTGTTGTTACCTGTAACCAGGCCGCGTTTTATCGTGAAGAAATCGCTGAGAACAGGACCGTAGGCCGTTTGACAGGCTTGATTCATAGGGTATTGCGTCCATTTTCTGCTCCTGTACAACACTTCAACCGGAATAAGTCGGTCCAGCTTTGGGTTTTGCAAGGTCCCACCATAGGTAAATCTTACTTTGTGCCCGATTCGAGGGGATTCATTACGAATCCATACTACTGCGGAAGAAGTAAGCGCATCGCTGAATTGAACATCATTCGGATTGAACCGATGAATGTGCAAGAGTGTTACTTTGTTGAGCAAGTAATGCTTCACTGAAGTGCCGTAATTCACGTCCATGAATTCGCTAGGAATTAACCAACCTGCGATGCATCCCTGTGCCATCCACGGATGGCACAGGCAAAGAAAGTAACAATACAGTCCTGCCAGTCCGTTAACTTCAACCCCGCTTGCATCCCTTGCCTGCTGCTTCAGACGTTGTTTTTCGTCGGTGGCTATATGGTGATGCCTCACGTAGGGCGGGTTGCAGATAAGCAGGTTGTATTTTTCGGACTCAGCTGGTGCTTCAGCCTGTGTGAAGCCATTGAGACGAATATCCAAATCCGTCTCGCTCCACAGTCTTGCCGCCGGTTGGCCGTAATGAGGATCAATCTCATACCCTACGGCAGTTTCAATTTCCGACTGTGCAAAAACTTCGAGGAGAGCTGAATAGAATGAACCCGTTCCAACAGCCGGATCGAGAAATCGCACTATCGCGTTCTCGCTGAAATGCGCTTTTGCGTAGTGTTGAATGTCAAGAGCTATGCTGGTTGGTGTTGCAAACTGTCCCATTCGGTTTCGAGCAGGTAGATCTTTTTTTTCGTCTAGCGCTTCCTGCAGGTCCAGCCGTCGCGCCTCAAGCTCTGAAACTGATTTTGCCATCATCTACAATCCAAATTCCTTGAGATCGCTCATACGGTGCTCCCAAACCCAATCAATTCCTTCCGCCGCCTCATAGCCGAGATATCCGCTATCGAAATACCCGCACAAAACCAGAATGTAGCATACGTTGCTCCCATAGGTTCTCCGCAACTGATTGACTTTTGTAGCTTCTTCTTTTCGCCTTTTATTTACGTTGGTAAAGTCTCCGGCTGATTTCGCCTCGATAAGAAACGGTAAGTCGCCGGATTTGGCCAATTTAGGCATAATCACTGCATCTACGGAGATGTTTATCGCATTGCCAGTTCCCTTCTGTTCGATCGGTACGTTTAACCTGAATGTATAAGTACCAGGCTGCATCTCGTCATACTTTGCACCTTCGCCTACCTGCAAATATTCATAACCTCGAGCAGTCAGCCATTCGCCGATCGCGTGGAGTTGTCGTTTTTCTTGTGCATTTCGAATTATCGGATTAGCGACGGCGCCGCACAAGCGATCAGCCACGATCGTTGCAGCTCGAAACAACTCCTGATCAGACGGGCGTCCCCTCGCTCCAGCCAGACAAAAATATCTCGATCTGCCATTTTCTCGACTAATTCGCCAATTTTTTCAGGTTGCAATCCAATTCTTCGCTCGACATTTGTAACGGCAATCGGTTTTCTTTCTCCATCAGTTTGAGTAGCGTCCGAGAGATGCCGGCAAGTCCAACCAGCCGACCCATGGCAATAGGCGGACAAGTAGACATTCGAAGCGATGGTAGTACCGAAGGGTTTGCTTTCATCAAATTAATCCCTACGTCCGTCAAATTCTTAGTCGCCGTAAGCATGGTTTCGACATCTTTCGTAGTCTGTGCCCGAGTCTTTCGGTAGGCTTGAGGTGCGAATCGCAGAAACCATTCGTTGTACATATCGACCGACTGTCGGATATCCTGTTTCCATCTGTCGGGCTTATCCCTGTTAACTGCTATCACTTTAAGGGTTGGACACTACTGTCTGATAACGAAAATTATTTTATATGTTATTGTATTAAAACATAAAAAACACAACTATGGTTTCGGATATATGAAGTCGGTTGATACTTGTTCCGATACCGGGAGATGTCGATTAAATGATGATTTCAAGTATAACTCTATCATGTGCGAAGACAGTAAATCATGGGCTTTGTACCCAGGTAGACTTCCGAGCGTTTTGTGACTCGTTGTCAGGGCAAGCATAACCTCAAACAACGGGAAATTCGCGTTTGAACTGTAGAAAAGTTCCAACGCGGCCCCAGGCATTTGGAATCAAGCTTAATGGGCACACTGTATAATTTGCCTTTTATCGTTATTGACTCAACATGCTGCTGATTATCGACAACTACGATTCGTTTACCTACAATCTCGTGCAATATCTGGGAGAACTGGGGCACCAATCAAGTGTTTTCCGCAATGATCAGATTGACATGGAGGGTATAGAACATGAAGCCCCGGATGCCATTGTGATATCACCGGGACCCTGTACGCCGAACGAGGCGGGAATTTCTGTTGAGACGGTCTCCAGGTTTGCGGGTAAGGTTCCCATTCTCGGAGTCTGTCTTGGTCATCAGAGTATCTGTCACGCGTTTGGTGCGGATATCGTACGAGCGAAGCAGGTCATGCACGGTAAGGTTTCGAAAATCTACCATAAGGGTGAAGGACTCTTCAAGGGTTTGGAGATTCCATTTACGGCAACCCGTTATCATTCGCTGGTTGCGCAAAGCGACAGCCTGCCCGATTGTTTGGAGACATCGGCATGGACTGATGACGGAATTGTCATGGGTGTCCGTCACCGCGAGTTCGATGTCTTTGGTGTGCAGTTTCACCCTGAGTCATTTCTGACAACTTGCGGACGCGACATACTGAATAACTTTCTTACCGAATCCGGTATTTGATTGGCACGGCAACAGTGAAAATGAATATCCAGGAAGCATTGAAAAAGATTACTGAAAGACAGGATCTGACCGAAGACGAGATGCAGGGTGTGATGCGTCAGATCATGACTGGCCAGACAACAGATTCGATGATTTGCGCATTTCTGATTGGAATGCGCATGAAAGGTGAAACGATCGAAGAAATAACCGCCGCAGCTACGGTAATGCGGGAACTTGTATCCGGTGTGGATATCACCGCACCAAATTTGATTGACGTAGTCGGGACGGGTGGCGATGGTTCATCGTCATTCAACGTTTCCACAGCATCGGCATTTGTAGCCGCTGCAGCGGGTGCTCATGTTGCCAAGCACGGCGCTCGTGCAGCTTCAGGGAAGTGTGGCAGTGCGGATTTATTGGAATTCGCAGGTGCTCGAATTGACCTTGATTCTGCCCAGATTGTGGAATGTGTCAGGCAGGTCGGATTTGGCTTCATGCTTGCGCCTGCGCACCACACAGCGATGCGTCATGCAATCGGGGCGCGGCGGGAACTCGGTGTCCGTACGATTTTCAATATCCTGGGTCCCATGACGAACCCGGCGCACGTATCTCGCGAGATGATGGGGGTGTTCAGTATGGATCTGGTGGAGCCTTTGGCGCAGGTACTGGGCAAACTTGGTTCAGAACATGTCATGGTTGTGAGTTCCGAAGACGGTCTGGATGAGATCAGTTGCAATGCGCCAACCAGAGTAGCTGAATTGAAGGACGGGCAAGTCAAAACCTACATTCTTGATCCCACTGTATTTGGAATTGCCTCGCACGATAAGCGGGAAATTACGGTTTCAAGTCCCCAAGAGAGCCTGACGCTGATTAATTCGGTATTTTCCGGTGAGGAATCCCCTGCCGCCGATATGGTTAAACTGAATTCCGGTGCGGCGATCTATGTTGCAGGTTTAACCGAGAGCCTTGCAGATGGTATTTCACTCGCACGAGAAGTCGTGATGTCCGGAGCGGTTCGCGACCGTTTTGAGTCATTCGTCAAGTTTACTAACAGTTTTTGACATGTTTCAGGCACCAGACGTTCTGCGATCCATCATCCAGGACAAACTGAGTGAGATCGAATCCGCAAAATCGTCGGTTCCGTTGTCCGAGCTTGTAAGCCGGCTTGACGACATAGATCCACCGAGAGGGTTTGAAGCAAGAATTCGCGAATGGCTGCAAGGAAATAAAGCAGCGGTGATAGCGGAGTGCAAAAAGGCTTCTCCGAGCAAAGGTGTGATCCGAGCGAACTACGATGTTCAGTTCGCAGCGAGAAGTTATGAGCGAGGTGGAGCGGCATGCCTTTCTGTTCTGACTGATCAGAAGTACTTTCAGGGTGCATTGGACGATCTGACTGATGCCAGACTGGCCAGCAGCCTGCCAGCACTTCGGAAAGATTTCATCGTTGATGATTATCAACTCTATGAATCAAGAGTTGCAGGAGCCGATTGTATCCTGCTGATCGTTGCCGCGCTTGATCAACAGCAAATTATTGATCTAGGTGACAGCGCAAGGGAACTGGGTTTGGATGTCCTGATCGAGGTGCATTCGTACGAAGAACTCGAAGTAGCGCTGAGTTATCCGAACGGAATGATCGGAATCAACAACCGAAACTTGCGCAATTTCGAAACAACACTCGAAACCTCATTGATTCTTTGTCGCAATGTCCCGGACAATCGTGTTGTGATATCGGAAAGTGGAATTCACACTCGCGAGGATGTCAGACTGCTGTCCGAAGCCGGCATCAACGCTTATCTGGTTGGTGAATCCCTGATGAAGGCTTGCGATCCGGGTACCCGATTGAACGAAGTTTTTCATCAATGACAGGAGAGTGGTGATGAAGGGTGAAGTCAGACTGGTGGATGGCGTTAGATTTCAGGTAACCTCGGGAAGTGGTCACAGCACTTTCACCGACGGTCCCCCGCAAGATGGTGGTAAAAACCTGGGTATGCGTCCGATGGAGATGGTTCTGCTGGGCATGGGTGGGTGTACTGCATTCGATGTTGTTCAGATTCTCCGAAAGCGAAGACATGAGCCGCAGTTGGTGGAAATCGAAATGGAGGCAACGCGTGCGGATGAGATTCCCAAAGTGTTCACTGCGATTCATCTGAAGTATATAGTGCGAGGAGACGGCATTAAGGAACGCGAGGTGAAACGTGCGATTGATCTATCCCTTGAAAAGTATTGCTCCGCGACGCGTATGCTGGCTTTAACCGCAGCGGTGACGTATGAATTCGAGCTGCTTGATTCATCGAATACGGACTGATCACGTTTCTTGAATTGACTGCAGCATCAGGCGCAGTGATCGAAGCCGTTCAGGAGTACCGATGTCAAACCAGCTGCCATCGTGATACTGCCCTGAGAGTTTGCCGCGTAAAATTGATTCATTGAAAATTCGGTAAAGCGGGAAAACTTGGTCTTTGACGTCATCAAATATGGATTTACGTAATACTGCGATTCCACTGTAAGTCAGAGAATTTACGCCGCAACTGTCTTTGGGCAGTTTGAGTTGACGGTCGATTAACACGAAATCCCCTTTTGGATGATGTTGGGGGTTGTCCACGACGATTAGACATCCATCCTGACCTTCTTGGTATTGGATGGCTTGCAGTGAAAAGTCAGTCCAGATATCAGCGTTCACAATTAGAAACGGATCGGTTCGAATTTTTGGTAATGCTTTGAGAATTCCACCACCCGTTTCCAGTGGCGTATCGCCTTCGTGAGAATAATTGATGTTGACCCCATACGCCTTTCCGTATCCAAGCACATCTACAAACATTTCAGCCAGATACGAGGTATTGATCACTACATTGGTAAATCCGGCCTGACCCAGGTTAAGCAAGTGATACTCGATCAGCCGAAGTGAGCCGGCTTCAAGTAAAGCCTTGGGCATACTGTCCGTCAGCGGTCGCATCCGGACACCGAGTCCAGCACTCAGAATCATTGCATCCATTGGCTATGACTTCTGCAATTCCAAAACCAACTTGTGCAAAGGCTCGAGTTGCAGGTACTTTCCACTGACTGATTCTAGGTAAGCCATTACAGTCGGAATATCGTCGAGAAACTTTCGTTTCCCATCCCTGTAACACAGCCGTGAAAATATTCCGGCAACCTTGATATGTCGCTGAATTCCCATCCAGTCGAACCATTCGATGAACTGTTCCGGTTCGAAATCAATTGGCACACCGGAATATTCAGCCTTATTGAGATAAAGGTGAATCCATTGTTGTAACTTATCAGCAGGCCAGACTATGTAACAGTCGCGGAGCAGCGACATAAGGTCATAGGTAATCGGTCCGGTAACCGCATCTTGAAAGTCGATGATGCCAGGATTCCGATTCTCTGTAAACATCAGGTTTCGGGAATGATAGTCAAGATGCACCCAGACTTTCGGTTGCTCCAGAGATTTTTTTGTGAGAATGTCAAACGTGTATTCAAGCACATCTGAAATCTCGTGTGTCAGTGTAATCCTCTTGTGCTTGGGAAGATACCAGTCTCTGAAGAGATTCATCTCCTGGTTGAGTAGTTTTGAATCGTACGGCGGTAGGAAGCCAGGTTCCGAAAAAGTTGCCGACTGCAACTGAATCAGTGCATCAATTGCATCTGTGTACAATGTATCAGCATTGGATTGGGTTAAAATGTCAAGATAAGTGGTACTTCCGAAATCAAAAATTAGTGCAAATCCCTTCAGTTTGCTCCACTCATATATTTTCGGTACGTTGATTCCAAATTCTAGAAATTTCCGAGCAACATTGACAAATATCTCAATTTGCATATGTTCTACAGGAGCATCCATTACGATATATGAGCGATTATCGTGGACTATACGGAAGTATCGTCGAAAACTGGCATCCTCGGATGCAAACTGAATTGAACTGATGTCACCCTTCAGAACATCTGAAAGCCAATCGATCAGTTCAATGATTCGATCGTCGTCTCCAGCGAAGTATTTCAGACTATCGTTTACAGCCATTGGGATCGAATCGTGTAGGGCAAACGCAGGTATTGCGGTACGGGCAAGTCAGAGGTGTGTTTGGCGCTGAATTCATGAAATGGATTAATCTGTGTCTGATTATATTTGTATTCGGCCTGTCCGAGTTGGCCGAGTCGGAGGAAGTGCTGGCACCGCAGGTTCAACAATGTTTGGCGGTTGTTGGTGTCGATCAGAATGGCGACCTTCGTGAACTGTCAGACTCCGAACTCGAAATCATTGCAGATGCGGTCTCGCTGAATGATGAGACCATGGAACTCACCGGCAACGTTGTGCTACGCGACCATATACGCACAATCAATTCCGAACGAGTGCTGTACGACCGTAGGAGCAAATTGATCCACACAACTGAACATGCTTCCGTTATCGAGCCTGGCTCTAAATTCTCGGGAGATAGTTTCGTAATTGACAGAGCCCGCGAAGTTATCACTGGCGGTAATGTCGAATTTCTGCTGTATTCGGTAGACACCACAACTGATGAGGACATTCAGACGGTCACAGCAAGAGGCGAAGCGGATAGTCTTTATTTTGACGATGGAATTTGGAAGCTTGATGGTGTCTCGGCCACACATTGTCCTGAAGGCGTTGACGATGTTTACGTCAGAGCAGCTGAAGTTGAGATCAACACTGACACCAGACAGGGTAGGGCGAAAGGTACGATTCTGATGATTCTGGGAAAGCCGGTGTTCTATTCACCTCTAATTGGGTTTCCACTGGGAAACGAGCGATTGAGCGGTTTCCTTTTCCCTGTCATAGGCTACAAGAGCGGACAAGGTGCGATCATCAAGGTTCCCTATTATTTCAATCTGGCACCGAATTACGACGCGACTGTAAGTACGAATGTTCTTTCCAAACGAGGCATTCAGCTGGAAGGGGAGTTTCGCCATTTGGGTGTGCATTCTGACACGAAATTGCGCAGTGAGTTCCTGCACAGAGACGATCGATATCCGGGTAAGGAGGACCGCTACGCCGCACATTTTGAGTCCAATTGGTTCAATGGCAGCAACCTTTATTCGAAAGTGAATTCCCGATGGGTTTCAGATAATACATTTACAAGCGATTTCTCTTCATTATTCGGTAGCAATGATGAATATCTAAAGCGGAGTGCAGAAGCGGGTGTTTTTGGAGACCGATTCAGGTTATCATTCGGAGCTGACCGGCACATTATCGCCAAGCCGACGATTAAAGAATCCGAGCGCACGCACGACAGAGTTCCGTGGGCGACCTATGGTCATTCGATTCCATTCGGTAATGCGCTGAACTTGGATTTAGGATTGTATGTAGATCGATTCCGCCATAAGTCCGAACCATCAGCGACGCGATATCGAACAGACACCGCAATTGTTTATTCAGTTGACCAAGACTTCGGTAGATTGGGTGTCCGAGCCGGTGGTGAAAGTATCGAATACCGTAAAAGAACCAATATTGGAGAGAACGATGACGGTCGTTATACGATTTCCTCCAAGTATTTCGAAGCTGATGGAAGGCTATTCTTTGATCGAAAGGTTCAAACAGATGAAGGTGAGCGGGTATGGACGATAGAACCGCGCATGAAGTTCGTTTCAGCGCCGAGAAAGAATCAGGCAAAGATTCCAGTTTTTGATACTACCATTCGGACGATTGATGTTTACGAAGATATATTTCAGTCCAAGCCCTATGTTGGGGGTGACAGAGTCAGAGATATGGAACAGTTGAGTGCGGGTGTATCATTCACTATGAGCGGACGTCCTGGCTACCAGAATATCAGGAAATTCGGAATTGGGCGGATATTTTATTCGGGTAACCGAACACCGAGACTAGCCGGCACGGAATCGGGTGAAGACAAATCCGACATCTTTCTGGGAGCGAATTTCATTGAACCGCAATGGCAGTTTGACTATGGAGTGCTATATGATGATGACACCAAGAAAGTCAATCAGACGAGCTTGAGGTTTTCTCGGACGGTTCATGACGATACCAAGTTAAGTACAGTGTATCGCTTCAAGAGAGACGACGATGAGCAGATCGGAGCGTTGCTCGATGTGCCACTGAAAACCGGATGGCGATCGAGGTTTCTATTGATTGAATCTGTGAGAGACCATAAATTGAGAAAAGCGGAATGGCAGCTGGATTACTATTCCTGCTGCTTGAATATCGGATTCCGTGTGACTCGGGAACTGGCTAACAACATGAAACTCGACAACTCGGTCAAGTTGCTGGTCAGAATTGAAAACTTAGGTATTAATTGATCTCGATCGGTTAAGCAAACTAGTTGATGAATTTCCACTTTATCCGGGTGATCAGGTGTATGCTGAATATATTGATACATGAATTTGCAGGAGGACTTCGTTGAGAGCGCGAAAGGGAAAAGCTTGGTTGAAACCCTTGTCAGTCAGTGTCTTGTTGGCACTGTCGTTTGTTATTTCTTCAGTATGGGGTCAGTCCGACTCGCTGGATCGGATCGTGGTTACAGTCAACGGCCAACCGATTACCGAGACGGATGTCGAAAGGCGGATCAGGTTGATGAAATTCGATGCGAGGCGGTTAGACGGGACAGAATTAACAGACGATGTCGTCAGGGTTCAAGCCATTGAGACGGAGATATCACAACTGCTTAAACGTCAGGAAGCGGTCTACCTGGACATCCATGTCTCGGACAGAGAAGTTGACTCTCGATTGGAAGAATTAAGCAGCCAAAACAATATTTCGCTCGATGACTTTCTTGCACATTTTGAAAGTCAGGATTTGACAAAAGATGACATAAGATTCAGTATAGAGGAAAGCCTGATGGATGAGAGGTTGACGCAGCGGGTTCTCGTTCGTCGGGTTCAGGTCAGGGAGAACGAGATTGATCGATACCTGAGTGCCAATCAATCTGAATTTGAAGGCAGCGAACAGTACAACTTATCTGTAATCGTTATTCCGGATAGCAATCAACTGAGTTTTGCTGTCAGAGGGAATTTACGTAAGCTTGCCAATGAGATCAGTCTTGCCTTTCAATCGGGAACGAATTTCCGACAGGTAGCTGAGGCCGCTATGCAGGTGCAGGGGGTTGAATCCGGAGATCTGGGTTGGATAGAGGTGAACGATATCGCACCTGAAGTTTTAGCGGAGATTTCCAAAATTGGAGTGGGTGAAACCGTTGGACCCATAAAAACTGGTGACAGGCTCGTATTCGCGCTGGTAAGCGACCATAATGAGACGGGTGTCGTTAATTTGCCGCAGATCAGGGAGTTTCATCTCGCGAGAATTGTTCTTCATGCGGG
Organism: Arenicellales bacterium; assembly: GCA_963662635.2. Taxonomy (GTDB): domain Bacteria; phylum Pseudomonadota; class Gammaproteobacteria; order Arenicellales; family JAJDZL01; genus JAJDZL01. The sequence goes on along the minus strand of CAXXFC010000005.1, from coordinate 288,024 downwards.
TAACGAGGCTGGATCCGCTGTGATTGCTGAGCAACTTGAAGATTTACGCCGAACAATCATTGACGGCGCTGACTTCGGTTCAATGGCGAAATTGTATTCGAATGACGATACTACACGACTGGATGGCGGTGACATGGGATGGGTTTCTGAAGACAATTTACCATTCGAATACTTCGAGCCTTTGCGCTCAATGGAATCCGGTGACGTCTCGCCGGTGCAGATTCTGGGTAACAGTGTTTATATTCTTCAGTTGCGAGGGATAAGAATCGGTTCGACAGAAGTCAGCAAGAGAAGTGTAGTGCGCGACAGGCTGCGCAGCCTGAAATTGCATAGTGAAGCTGCGAAGTGGGTTGACCAGTTAAGAGCAGTTGCCACAATAAAGTACCGAAAAACCTACGGAAGCTGAAATTCAGTCTATATGATTTCGCTAATGATCCACAGCCGATGTTGGCGATCCGTCACTCCCTAGTTTCTCTAAAATTGACGGCAGGCAAGGTGAGTTGTCATAAATTTGTTGTCTGCTGTCAAGTCATCGAATCTGAAAATTCATAGAATATTCGTGTACTGGATCAGTCAGTGTTAATCGAGTTCGTGATTTGACAGTCACAAAGAACTAAATATAGTATTGTATGGGTTCTTATTGAATTAACGTCTTAGTTCAGTAACCAAATTCGAGAATTAATTGGAGGAGCACGTTATGGCTATAAAAACATCTCGACGAAACTTTCTAAAGTCAACCGGTGCCTTTGCTGCGGCTTACGCGTTTGGTACCATACCGAGTCTGGCGCGAGCAGCCAGGGAAAAGGAATTGAACATTTATTGTTGGGAAGGATACAACTCAGACGATGTTCTAGACCCGTTTCGACGGGAATTTGATGCGACAGTTCGGGCAGAAGGACTGACTTCTGATCCGGATGCCGTGAACAAGCTCAGGGCAGGCGAGACCAAAATTTGGGATCTGATCAATGTGAACAATCCTTGGGCTCGTGAAATGATGTGGCCCGAGGAATTGATTCTAGACCTGCCACGAGAACGCTTCGAACCGTTTTTTGAGAAGATGATGCCGGCTTTTCATCCGCCCTATCCGTGGGCGATGGACAAGACCGGTGAGCATCTGCTCGGCGTTACCCAGCGGTTTGGTCCGTTCAATTTTGTTGTGAATACAGACAAGATTTCCAGAGCGACAGCTGAGGACGAGGGATTCAAACTATTTTTCGATTCCGCAATGAATGATCGCTATGGCGTCCTGACCTATGACAACTGGAACATTTATCATATGTGCGTTGCTGCAGATGTTCATCCGTTCAAGGAACATACACCGGAAGAGATTACGGCGTTCAGTGATGCAGCAAGAAAAGTGTTCAACGGCGCGAAAATTTTGACTGATGATCTGGTTGCGATGAATCTCGCATTGATAAACGGGGAGATTGACGCGTACTTTACTGGTGGAACCTACACAGCTTCGCCAGCCCGCTACGACGGCCACAACAACGTACGAGGAATTACGCCGAATTCTGGTCCTATGAATGGAAAGGGTGGAATAGTCTGGATCGAGCTGACATCGGTTGTGAACAACCCGCAGGTATCTCCACTCGCTGAAGAATTTCTTGCGTATATTCAACGCCCCGATGTAAGTAAGAATGTGGCATTCGCGGAAGGCACCTACAATCCGGTCACCCAGATGGGTGATGACGCAGTACTTGGAGCATTTGACTCCGATGAGCTCGATGCAATCCAATGGGATTCGCTGGAAGAGGAGATGGCGCGGTCGGAAGATTACGACATCAATCCGGACTATGCGGAAATGTATGAGCATTACTCCGCAGCGAAGCGCGAGCGGGAAGGCTGATCACAGTCTGACCTATCTGCGTCAATTTACTTTCAGCAGGTTTTCCGGAGTTCTTCTCAGATGATTGGAGATCCATCTGTTTTTCTTGCGTTGCGCGCGATTACAAAACGGTTTGGTGACTTTACAGCTCTGGATGATGTAAATCTCCAAATATCAGAAGGGGAGTTTTTTACTCTGGTCGGCCCATCCGGAAGTGGTAAGACAACTCTGATTCGCATACTGGTGGGGATGGAAAACCCCACCAGTGGCGAAATTTCTCTTAAGGGCGACACCATCAACGACCTGCCCGCGAACAAGCGGCCGACATGCATGGTTTTTCAGAATCTAGCATTGTTTCCGCATAAGACCGTAGGACAGAATGTTGAATTCTCTATGAAAATTGCAGGTGTCGGTCCACAGACTCGTCGAAACAGAGCTTTGGAGTTGTTGGAACTACTCCGACTTCCGGACGACTTTTATGATAAAAACATCAACCAGTGCTCGGGAGGGGAGCGGCAAAGAATTGCGCTCGCCCGGGCGTTGGCCTTTGATCCGGAAATACTATTTTTCGATGAGCCGCTGTCGGCGTTGGACTTCAGGTTGAGAAAAACATTGGAGAAGGAGCTCAAGGATATCCATCGGGAGACCGGCAAGACATTTGTTTACATCACCCATTCCCTTGAAGAGGCGATGGTGATGAGTGATCGAATTGGAATTCTCAATGAAGGGAAACTGATTCAGATCGGGAGTCCGGATGACATTTACAATCGCCCCAAGAATAAATTTGTGGCTCAGTTCATGGGGGAGGTCAATACAATTGCGGTTGAACGAAGTGGACAATCGCGGGTCAGGGATGCCATAACTGGCGGTGAGTTTGATCTCGATCCGAATGCCCAGGCAATCGATTCCGGATTTCTGATCATTCGTCCCGAGGTGATGAAGATCGGGCAATCAGCGAAATCCATGCCCAACCAAATCGAGGGAGTCTTGTTCAACGACTACGCGCTAGGTTCACGCATTCAATATCAAGTGCGAAGCGCTGATGGCGAAGATCACTGGTTGATCGAGAGATTGCAGGATGATCCTTTTTCCGGCAATGCCGGTGATTCGGTTGTCATCGGTTGGCGACCAGAAGATTCAATTCTTGTCGATCGATAACGGTATCCGAATTCAGAAATGAATATCATTGCTAGGTGGGTGCGGCAGCCTGGATTTCTCACCGCACTTCCTGTCGGAATCTTCCTTCTCATCGGATTCGCGGGGCCGCTGGTGCTCGTGTTGCTATACAGCTTCATGCCGCCAAAAACATTCACACTGGATCAGGTGCCGACAATCGAGAACTACGTGTCGGTTGTCACGCAAAGTTACTACATTTCGTTTGGTTGGTCATTGACTTTGGCGGTATCGACAGTATTTCTGTTGCTTCTGATCACCTATCCGGTTGCATATGGCATGGCGAAAATTTTTGGTAAATGGGCCACACTGATTACCATTCTGATTGCCTTACCTTTACTCATTTCAGAAAACATTCGACTGTTCGGGTGGGTGCTACTGTTACTAAAAAATGGGATTATAGATGGAAGCCTGCAATATCTATTCGGGCTCTCGTTGTCCGGTATGCTATATACGGTCCCTGCGATCGTACTCGGGCTGGTATACGTTTATCTTCCTTTCATGCTTTTTCCGCTCGTTATCGGAATTTCGATGGTGCCGGAATCACTGAAAGAAGCCGCTCGTGATCTCGGCGCATCTCGGTTTCAGATATTTCGCGAAGTGGAGTTACCGCTTTCCATGCCGGGAATCCTGATCGGGAGTTTGCTGGTATTCATTCTTTCCCTGGGGTCGCTGGCAGAGTCAAAGATTTTGGGCGGGCAGGCAATCGTGATGATTGCAGACGACATTGAATCTGCATTCACTTTCGCACAAAACTGGCCTAAAGGATCGGTGCTCTCAGTTATCTTGATCACAATTTCTTTGATCATCATCTATTTCTTGTTTCGCAAGATTGATCTCGACCGAGTGGTGGGGCGTCGTTAGACAATGCAATCCAGTCGTCAGGGAAAAGTCATTCGTACGCTGATAATCGTTTGGACTGGTGCCATTCTGATTTTTCTCTATCTTCCAATGTTCTCGGTTGTCATGGCCTCATTTACAAAACAACGCTATTTCCAGTTCCCGGTGAAAATGTGGGATACTCGATGGTATGAGAAAGCATTTGAATCGCTGTCGGTTCGCGATCTATTTTGGACTTCTTTCAGTATTGCGACGCTAGTTACTGTGATTTCTGTCGTCATGGCTTTTTTTGGCGCACTCGCCTTTGCGCGCTATGACTGGAAGGGAAGAAAACTCTACCAGCGATTGCTGCTTCTACCGATCTTTTTCCCTCAAGCCGTACTCGGACTAGCGTTGTTGTTATGGTTTTCCTCGCTGGGTGTCACAACGAGCTGGCAGACAGCAGTTTTCTCGCACTTGATCTGGATATTGCCTATTGTCACGTTAATTATGTCAATTCAGGTCTACAGTTTCGATCCGGTTTGGGAGGAGGCAGCCTATGATCTGGGTGCTTCTCGATTTCAGGTTCTTCGGGAGATTACCTTACCAATTTTGTCACCTGGCATAGTGTCCGGTGCGATTTTCGCGTTCCTGCTTTCCTGGGGCAATTTTCCACTTTCCCTGTTTACCACAGGTGCCGATCAGACGATTCCAGAATGGCTATACTCAAAAATGGTGTCCGGTTACACGCCGATGGTACCGACACTAGGGTCATTGACGATAGGTGGTGCTGCCGGAATCGTGATACTTTCCTTTGTTACACTGAATTTCTACCGAAAACTACGCGGTCGGCGGTAAACCCGTCTACCGCATGATCGGATTTGTGTCAATGTAATTCGGTAAACTTTGCCTGAGGATTTCCATGTTCTAGCCGAATTACACCAATCGTTCGATACAATTTTCCTTGCCATAAGATATTGGCCTGAGGAGGACTCGGCGGTTGATGATCGCCGAGAAGTGAAAATAACTCAGTTTCCGACACTTTTACCGCGAAACTCGCGCGGAGAATACCCGGTCCATCGACGAAATGCCCGACTGAACGCGCTTAACTCGGAATAGCCGAGAAGATAGGCGATTTCAGATAGCGACAGGTTTCGTTGCTTGAAATATATCTCGGCCAGATTTTTTCGGGTTTCTTCGACAAGTTCAGTATACGAAAGCCCCTCCCAGGCGAGGTTGCGCTGGATGGTGCTGGGACTCATGTAAACGCTTTCAGCCACGGATTCCAAAGAAGGATAGCCGTCTGCCAGCTTGATCCGAATGATGTTGCGAATCCGGTCTGTGAGGTTCTGCGAAAATGGAGTTTCGGTGTGTAGGGACTCAAGACACACGCGGGTCAGAGACATGAGCTTGAGGTCGCAGTTCGGCATCCGTCTGTGGAGAATTTCCGGTGAAAAAACGATGGCATTGACCCGCTGACTGAAAAATACCGGTGCATTGAAGGCAATTTCATGTTCGCGGGAATTTTCTGGTTTCGGATGCTCAAAATACACTTCTTCCGGTTGCCAGTTACCGCCCATACATTCTCGGACTACGTTTAGAAACATTCCGAGTGAAAGCTCTGCATCCTGTCTGCGTTGCAAAATCTGTGGATCGCGAACCTGATATTCAAGCTGTATCAAATTCTTGTTGGTTGTGGCGAGTCGCATCATTGAGCATTGTTGGTGAAACCTGAAAAGATCAATCAGATTATCCAGTGCGCTACCCAAGGTCGGCGAGGAGATAGCAGCATATCCCCAGAGACCGAGATCATTCGGCTGAAACTGATTGCCGAACCACAGACCAAAATTATCGTGCTGTGTATTTGTCGAAGCGCATTCAAACAAATTGCAGAATGACTTCAGATACATGCCGATTGTCGGATTGCCGATACATTCCGGATCAACACCGGCTTCACCGAAAATTTGGTCGACATCGCCGCCATGACAGTTAATGAATCTGTCAACTCCGGTAGCCGCCGGTGCCAGTACGTGGGGTACTGGATCAGCGTCGTTATCTAATGGTTGCAACAATCCAGTCTTCTGAAAATGCTGCATTGACGTAAGGCTCACGATCGATCACGATTCGACTGATTTGAGAACTAACAGCATATTTTCAAGCATTATTGGTTCAAATTACAAGAATTTTTTGTCAATTACATGTTGCTTTCCCATCGAACGGTAAGAATTTCGGGCGGATCCTCACCCGATGAGCGTATTGAATTATTGATCTATCGACCGTTTCAATGCGCGTGATTTCCCCTAAAATTTCTGGTTATGCTGTATAGTTATTGATGATACTGATTTCACACTTCGGGAGATTGTCTTCATGTCGATTTTGCATTCCAAGCAGACCGAGGCGCTCATCAAGCGAATGACGAATGATGAAGTTGGTGCTGCAACCAGTGACATCCCCTACTTTTCCCAATTTATCAACCACTATTACTATGGGGTCCCTTACGAGGACCTGAGCAACAGAGATCTGTTTGATCTCAAAGGTGCAGCTCTTGCCCATATAAATCTCGGAAAGAAACGTAAAGGGGAACAACCGAATATTCGAATCTACATTCCGGATGTGGAACGCGATGGTTGGCGGTCGGAATACGCCGTTCTTGAAGTGGTTACGATAGACCGGCCATTCTTAGTCGACTCGATATCCAACGTGTTGAGTCAAATGGGATTGCGGAAGCACTTGTCGGTGCATCCGGTATTTTTCGCGAAACGTGACAAAGAAGGAATACTTCAAGGTATCTCTTCGCCGCTCAATGCGAGTGGTCTGAAGGGGGTATTCGAATCGTACCTGCATTTCGAGTTTGACAAGCCTGCAAATGACAAAGAATTTGAGAAGCTCCACGCTTTGCTGACAAAGACGTTTAAAAGCATTGAGTTGGCGGTTGAAGATTGGTCAGCGATGCGCGAACGCGCCACTGATATCGCAGAAAACATTCGAAATGTTGAGAAACAGCAGAACGATTCAAACTTGAAAGACTATCCGGAATTCAGTGAATGGCTGAATAAAGGCAATTTCACTTTTCTCGGGTATTGTGAGCTGTTGTCGGGTGAAGACGGAAGTGTCAAACTGGACAATAAATCAGTATTGGGATGGTTGAGCTCAATGGACAGTATAGAGCAAATTTTCCCGATCAACGAATTGGCTTCCAAGATTCGTGAACCGTCTTTGCTGATTACCAAAGCAGACGCACAATCTCCAATTCATCGGGCGAGCTATATGGACTTGATTGCGTTTCCAAATTTCTCTGAAGACGGTGAATGTACAGGGTTACGAATTTTCGTTGGATTGTTCGGTTCCACTGTATACAACGGCAGTGCAGAACTGATTCCGGTTTTGCGTGACAAGATGAAGTACGTATTGCGGAGAAGCAGATTCTCTTCGACTACACATAGCATCCGGGTGTTGACCAACATCATGGAGAACTACCCGAGAGATATGATGTTTCAGGTCTCCGAGGAAGAGCTGTTTGAGGATGTCGCAGATACGCTTGAGCTACAGGAACATCTGCGAGTCAAGGTGTTGCTTCGTCGCGAGCAGTATGGTCGATTCTATTCGGCTATCGTCTACACACCCCACGAGTTGTTCAACCGAGCCCTGAGAGTAAAGATCAACGACATTCTGATGGAATCTCTCAATGGCATTTCCTCGGAGTTCCTTTCGACATTTTCTGGATCGGTTCTGGCCAGAATCACTTATACGATACGCGTCGAAAAACAATCAGTACCGAGTCGTGCATTGGCTGAGATCCAACAGTTGGCGGAAGATGCTGCGATCACCTGGAATGATTCACTTTATCAGGCAGCAATAAAGCGATACGGTGAGAATTTGGGACTTGGTTACTACAAACAGTACGAAGAGTCATTCAGTGCGAGTTATCAGGAAGACCATTCACCGTGGGTGGCTGCTGCAGACCTGGCAAAATTTGCCGGCTTGAGTGAGGAAAGCGATATGGCCGTATCGTTCTACCAACCTCTGAACGAACCCAGCATGAATAGAATTCGCTTGAGAATCTACAGTTACCGAACTCAGATCTCACCGTCTGATAGTCTGCCCGTGTTGGAAAACATGGGATTGCGAGTGATCGAGGAGAAGCCCTACGAAATCAAACTGACGGATGGGGGGTATTTGTGGCTCCATGACTACACCCTGGTAGAAGCGAAAGGAAAGGAACTCGTGGCGGATGATCATCGGAAGAGTTTCGAGGATGCGTTCAAGAGCATCTGGCGCGGACGAGCCGAAAATGACAGCTTCAACCAACTTGTCCTGGCCGCAAATCTTGACTGGCGGCAAGTAGTAGTTCTTCGCGCTTACAGTAAATACCTGAAGCAGATCGGCAGCACGTTCAGTGAATCATACATTACAGAAACTCTGATTCGACATGTCGATATGACATCTGATTTAGTCAAATATTTCGATTTGATGTTCTCACCCGATAGTTTAGCGCCGGAAGAGCAAAAATCCGAACTTCTCGATAGGCTGAATGCACATTTGGACAAGGTTGTCAGTCTTGACGAGGATGTGATACTCAGGGGTTATCTGAATGTAATCGCCAGTACCCTTCGCACGAATCACTACTGTACCGACGACTTGGGCAATCGCCTGGGATACCTGTCGTTCAAATTGGACTGTGCCAGGATTGATAGGATGCCGGACCCACGACCGGTGTTCGAGATTTTTGTCTACTCGCCGCATATCGAAGCCGTACATCTTCGAGGCGGCAAGGTAGCAAGGGGAGGGTTGAGATGGTCAGACCGGCGCGAGGACTTCAGAACTGAGGTGCTGGGACTGGTCAAGGCACAGATGGTGAAGAACGCGGTGATCGTACCCGTCGGATCTAAAGGAGGTTTTGTAATCAAACAACCACCACCACCCGATTTGACATTGCCGGAACATGCGATCGAGTGTTACAGGAATTTCATTCGCGGCATGCTGGATATAACTGACAATATCGTCGCCGGCAAGATCGTGCCGCCTGCCAATGTCAGACGTTACGATGACGATGATCCTTATTTGGTGGTCGCGGCAGACAAAGGTACTGCAACATTTTCCGACATTGCCAACGCATTGTCAGAGGAGTATGGATTCTGGTTGGGGGATGCTTTCGCATCCGGCGGTTCAGTCGGTTATGACCACAAGGGAATGGGTATCACCGCCCGCGGCGGATGGGAGTCCGTAAAACGTCACTTCCGCGAGTTGGGTATGAATACGCAGACAACCGAATTTACTGTTATTGGAATAGGGGATATGGGCGGTGATGTGTTCGGTAACGGCATGTTGTTGTCTGAACATATCAGATTGGTAGGTGCGTTCAATCACATTGAAATTTTTCTTGATCCGAATCCGGATGCGGCGATCAGTTTCAAGGAGCGTAAACGACTGTTTGAAACTCCGGGCCTGACCTGGAAAGACTACAACAAGGATCTGATTTCCGAAGGTGGCGCTGTCTATGATCGAACCGCGAAAGCGATCAAGCTTAGTCCTCAGGCACAACAGACATTGCGCATAAAACAAAAGCAACTCACGCCTAACGAGCTGCTTAACGCAATGCTCAAGGCCCCCGTCGATCTACTTTGGAACGGTGGTATAGGAACTTACGTCAAGGCAACCACCGAAACCCATGCGGATACAGAAAATCGTTCGAATGATTCGATACGAGTCAATGGCAACGAGCTAGGCTGCAAGGTCGTGGGTGAAGGTGGAAATTTGGGAATGACGCAGCTGGGACGTGTTGAGTTTTGCCTTAGCGGTGGACGTTGTTTTACTGACTTTATCGACAATTCAGGCGGCGTGGATTGCTCTGATCACGAGGTCAACATCAAAATCCTGCTCAATCAGATTATCAGCAATGGTGATATGACTGACAAGCAGCGTGAAAAGATCTTAAGGGACATGACCGATGAGGTTGCGGAACTCGTACTTACCGACAACTACCAGCAGAGTCAGGCACTCAGCGCAATTAATGCTGAATCGAGCAGTCTAATCAGAGAACATTGGCAGTACATCCGAGAACTCGAATCATCCGGGGATTTGGATCCTGCATTGGAATTTCTACCCGACCGGGACGAAATCAGGCGCAGGCAGAATGAAGGCATAGGGCTTACCTATCCAGAACTTTCAATATTGCTCGACTACTCGAAAATGACGTTGTATCAGCATCTGTTGGATTCGGACATGCCGGAGGACCCGTATCTGGTACAGGAGTTATACGCGTATTTCCCTCAACGGCTGTCCGAAAAATTCAGCGACCAGATGCACGTTCATCGTCTCAAACGTGAAATCATTGCGACGTCGATTACCAACAATCTCGTCAATCGCGGCGGTCCGACATTCGTGTTTCGGATGAGGCAGTTTACGAGTGCTGGATATGACGATGTCGCCAGAGCGTTCTGTGTTGCAAGAGAGGTCTTTGACATGACAGACATCTGGCAGACGATCGAGGAACTTGATAACAAGGTTCCTGCCTACATACAAATTACCATGCTTTCCTATGTCAGCGGTCTTCTGGAACGTTCTGCACTATGGTTGTTGCGACATCGTGGATACCCGCTGAATATCGAAGAGACGGTGGAATATTTCAAATCCGACATCGCTAAACTGACCAAGAGCCTGTCGAAGTCATTGACTAGGCAGTATGTCGCCGCGATGAATAAGCAGATAAAGGAATTGACTGGTAATAAGGTGCCGAAAGCGGTAGCAAGACGTGTTGTCGAATTGATTGCGCTTTCGACCGCGTTGGACATTGTTGAAATTATTAAGACATCCAAGAAGTCAGCCGATTTTGTTGCCGCAGTTTACTTTGATATCGGTGCTCGGCTGGAACTGATTTGGATTCGGCAGAAAATAGCGCAACTCCCGGTGGAAAATCGTTGGCATAATCTTGCCAAGTCAAGGCTTGCGGATGACGTTCACTCCCATCAGTTCGCGATTGTAAGTGACGTGGTACAAAGCGCTCAGAAGAACGATCCAAAAATAGCGGTATCTGAATGGATGGACGCAAACAACAATGGATGTCGCATGCTGGCAAGCATAATTGCGGACATGAAATCGATCAGCAAAGTCGATTTTGCAACTCTGTCGGTCGCGATCAGCGAGGTGCATCTGCTCGGTCGAAGTTCCGAATAGTGCGTATTCAGAACGAATTGTTGTTGACTATTGTTGGTTGCCTGGGTTAGATTCGATTGAGGCAATCGATAGGTCCGTTTTCCTTGCGAAATTGGTTTTCTGACAGTTTTTTGCATTCAGTCAGATCAATTGGCTGCATTGCCTCGGTCGTTTGACTGATATTCATGTCCAATGCAAACCCGCCAAAATTGGCGGGGTACAACCAGCGGATAAATCGACGATGTTTAGACCTGCTCCGAGGATTTTCTCCTACGGAGCAGGTCTAAACCCGAATTTTCAAATCTAAAATTTCGGGAGTCTACACCAACAGATTGATTATTGAAATACTGCCTCCGGGTCGTCAAGACTGTCCGACCCTTCAAATTCAATTTGATCTAAGTTTAAAGCTGCGACTACAGCTTCAATTCCTTGAGTCTGCGCTGTCAGAGCATCAATTGCCGCCTGTACGACCGCATTGCCTGCATCGTTCCCATCACCTAGCATCTGGTCATAGCTCTCACCGCCTTCAGCGGCTTCAACCATCGCTCCCATCTTTGCCATGGTGTCATCGAGAAGGCTTTGTAGATTACTATCAGCATCTGCTGAGGCTGCCGCGACAAGACTTGACAGGCTTGGTCCTGTCATCATGCTACCGTCGACTCGTTTGTACTCACCAAGGTAAATATTTTTGACACCAAGTGCATCGTAGTAGTGGGAGGCGTGGGTGTTATCACTGAAGCAATCATGCTCTTCTTCGGGATCGTGTAGCAGAAGTCCAAGTTGCATTCGTTCACCAGCAAGCTCACCGTAGGAAAGGCTACCCATACCGGTAACCATCGCGGTGAGACCTTCAGCGGTATCAATATTCATAAACTGGGTGTGAGCCTCACCGCCAGCTGCCCACTGTGCCGCCATCCAGTCAAGGTCTGCTACCAGCAGGTCGGTGGCCGTTTTCAGGTATGCTGCTCTACGGTCGCAGTTTCCAGCAGTACAGTCGCTTGAACTGAAGTCGGATGCAGGTCTCACTCCCGCACCCGGACCTGTTCCGTTCAGATCCTGTCCCCAAAGCAAGAACTCAATCGCATGGTAACCGGTTGCCACATTGGCTTCCACTCCGCCAAGTTCATGTAAAGTGTCAGCTAGCAGTTCCATTGTGATTTGCTCTGCGTTCACTTCCTCTCCGGAAAATGTGAACATCGTGTTTGCGACCACATTGGCGGTATAGCCAGGATTTTCTTCCGACTCAGTGCCATAGCCAGCATCAACGTAGTCGATCAGCCCTTCATCCAGCGGCCACGCATTGACTTTGCCTTCCCAGTCATCGACTATCGCGTTGCCAAAGCGGTATACCTCACTCTGCTGATAAGGAACACGGGAGGCTAGCCAGGCGTCTTTCGCTGAGCTTAGGTTGTCTTCGGTGGGTGATTCCAAAAATTGGTTTACAGCCGCCTGCAAATCCATAGCGGTCGCAAGTGAGTCTGAGTAAACCGCATGCGCGAGATCTGCGTAGTGCATCAATACATCACGCTCGTTCGCGGCGGAAATGCATGCCGTTGCAAACAATCCGACCGCCACTCCCGCTACGATTGTTTTTTGAATAGCTTTCTTCATCTTTGGTTACTCCCAAGTGTCGAAATTAGAACATTAAATTCAGGTGACGAGCACCGGAAGTTGATCATCAATTTCCGATCTATCCATCATCCTACTGGACCTGACTTGAGCATGTTCGATCATTCAACGGACTAGTCGACATAAAAGACGAAAATCTCATACCACTGATTCACCGTACTGACGGGACACCAATGATCTGCCGAATCCTTCCTATTGTTGCGACCATATACTAAATGAATTGCAAATAAAAATCAGAACCATTATTATTTATTTTATCTATTAACTTTATATTTGCAAATGATAATCATTATTATTAACGATTTTAGACGAACGAACGAACTACTGCGGTGTATTCATTGTCTTCCAGCTATTTAAGAGTGGGTTTGTAAGAGGGGCAAAATCGTGGTTTCAGTCTGGTTTGCCGGGCCGGGTCTGTAACCTGTTGTTGATCATCATTGTATCGGATGCGCTGGATTTTTTCCGGTCCGGCCCTTGACTCCCGCCGCGGTCTGTGGCATCATATCATCCATGGAATATCATCGTGAACTGAAGTGATGGACCGGCGGATGGTCGAGCTGACCGGCGAGGTGTTTGCGGGCGGTTGTGTATCGGCCGTGCAGTTGGAACAGGTACGACAGACGGTGCGGACCTTTTCGGCGCTGAGCCGGCGCGAGCTGGCCCACACGGTATGCGAGCATCTGGGCTGGCACACGCCGAACGGCGACAATCGGGTGCAGTCGGCCATCGGGCTGTTGGAGCGCATGGAGGGGCTGGGTCTGGTGACGTTGCCGGACCGGGATCACAGCAAGGTGCGGACCTCGCAGCGCACTGTCGCCCGCACCGGTGACGGCGATTCCGGTTCGCCGGTCGAGGTGTCGTTGCGGGAGCTGATGCCGGTGCATGTGCGGCCGGTCGGCGATCCGGGCGGGGTGCGTGTTTTCAACGAGCTGGTGGACCGTTATCATTATCTGGGTTATCGGCGTCCGATCGGCCCGCACCTTCGTTATTTCGTGACCGACCGGGAGGGTCGGCGGCTGGCGCTGGTGATGTTCACCTATGCGGCGGTTGCGGTACGGTGCCGCGACGAGTGGATCGGCTGGGCGGGCGAAGGCTACCGGCCACATCTGGAGCGGGTGATTCAGAACAATCGGTTTGTGGTGCTGCCCTGGGTCAGGGTGCGCAATCTTGCGTCCAAGGCGCTGTCGATTGTGCTTCGGCGGCTGGCCGATGACTGGCAGACGCGGCATGGGGTGCGGCCGGTGCTGGCCGAGACCTATGTTGACGGTCGCTTTGCGGGCAGCTGCTACCGGGCCTCGAACTGGCGCCATGTCGGTCACACCCTGGGCGGCCGCGGCCGGGGGAAGCCGAAAGCGGTTTACGTGTATCCTCTGGATGCCGGTTTCAGGACGATCCTGTCGGGTGATGTGCGGTGACGCATCAGGATGGGGAACGCCTGACGGAGGAGAATCGTCGGCTGCGCGATGAGAATGACGCGCTGCACGGCCGCATTGCCGAACTGAATGAGGAGATTGCGCGACTGCGCGGGGATCTTCGCGGGCTGTCCGACGAGGTTCGGCGTCTGAAGGACCTGCCGAAGCGTCCCGAGGTCAGGCCGAGCGGTCTGAACCGCAAAACGAAGACCGGGTCGGGCCGCAGGACCGGTCGGCGCAAGCCCCGGCAGTACAGTCCGAAGGCGCGGACCGAGCGGGTGTTCATCGAGGTGCCGGATGTGCCCGAGGGCAGTGTGCGCGACGGCTACCAACCCTACACGGTTCAGGAGCTGGCGGTGCGGCCGGTGGTGATCGAGTATCTGCGCGAACGCTGGCGGACACCGGACGGCACACGCATCGTGGCGCCGTTGCCGGAGGATGTGAACGGCCAGTACGGCAGCGGTCTGCGCCGCCTGGTGGTGTCGCTGTATCATCAGGGACAGACCACGCTGCCGCGTATCGTGACACTGCTCAACGACTGGGGTGTCGGCATCTCCAAGCGCACGGTGGTGCGGATGCTCACCGACGGAGTGGCCGATCTGGTGGACGAGGCCGCACAGGTGCTTTCGGCCGGCATCGGCGGCGCCGACTGGCTGCATGTCGACGACACCGGTGCCCGGCACCGCAACCGGAACGGCTACTGCACGGTGATCGGCAATGACCGCTTCACCGGCTTTGCGACCGGGCAGTCCAAGAGCCGCCTGAACTTCCTGCAGATCCTCGGCTGCGGCGACAGCGACCATGTCCTCAACGGGGCGGCCTTCGAATACATGCGCAACTGCCGGTTGCCGAAAATCACGGTGGAGCTGCTGCGCCACGGCGGCCGACAGCGCTTCGACTGCGAGACCGAATGGCAGGCACATCTGGACCGGCTGGGCATCGGCGCCCGCAAGGCGGTGATCGCCACCGAAGGCGCACTGTGGGGCGCTCTGAGCGAATCATCGACACTGGCCGACACCGTCATCCTCAGCGACGATGCCGGTCAGTTCAACATCGGCGAGCATGCGCTTTGCTGGGTGCATGCCGAACGGCTGCTGCAGAAACTCATCGCCTCGGGACCCGGACACCGGGATGCCGTCGAATCCAAGCGCGATGCAATCTGGACACTCTACCGACAGCTCCTCGATTACCGAACCGAACCGGACCCGAACACCGCCATGGCCCTGTCCCGGCGATTCGATGACATCTTCAATGACACCACCTGCCACCACATGCTCAACCAGCTGCTGAAACGGCTCGCGGACAACAAGCAGGAACTGCTCAGGGTGCTCGACCGTCCGACAACGCCGCTGCACAACAATCTGGCGGAAAATGACATCCGGGCACAGGTGACCCGGCGCAGGATCTCCGCCGGCACCCGCAGCGATGCCGGACGCGACGCACGCGATGCCTGCCTCGCACTGCTCAAGACCTGCCACAAGCTGAACATCAGCTTCTGGGACTACCTCGGCTGCCGCTTCAGGGTGCCGGATGCACCTGCCATACCACCCCTCGCCACGCTCGTCAGCCAACGGGAATAAACCGCCCGACAGTCACCGGACATCGCCGCCGGCGCGACCGGATGTAATACAATCACCGGCAATCGACCGATCAGGAAAACACAATCACCGGCAAGGGAAAAGTGGACAATACCAAGATATTGCCCCTCTTACGTGGGTTTGACATCATCGTTTGTCATCTGGATGACTTTTCTACTAGTCGCAGTCTCTCACACCGCAGTTGCTTCTGGTGAGGATCAGCGTCGAATCGCGGCTGTCATAAAACCAACGAAAGATTTTACGAAGGCTGAACGCTATGAAATTCGATCTGGCGGCGCGACGACCGTCTTTAAGAAATTCAATCGCGATTCCTTTTCACATCCATCAGCCAATATGCCATTCGAACGTGAACTCGATTTCAGGGTAGGGAATGGTATTTTCAAAAAAATTTGGGTATCCGCCCCAAGTTCGACGAAATCGTCGGATGGACTCGGACCACTTTTCAACGCGCGCGCATGTCAGCGGTGTCATCTCAAAGATGGACGCGGACATCCACCGGCCGCCGGTGAACGCGCTTCATCGATGTTGCTCAGAATCTCAATACCCCCGCAAGATTCGGAAGATTTGGCGGCGTTGCAGACATATCGGAAATCGACTATTTCGGAACCCACTTACGGCGGGCAACTACAAACCTTTTCCGTTCAGGGAATCCGCGCGGAGGGTGATATTACAATTCAGTATTCAAACAAAACTGTCAAACTCGCGGATGGCCAGGTAGTCTCGCTGCGAGACCCAAACTACGATGTTTCCGGACTTCACTACGGTCCACTCCATGACGATGTGATGATTTCGCCTCGAGTGGCACCTCCCATCATAGGAATGGGTTTACTCGAAGCGATACCAGAATCCGCAATTCTCGCCAATGCCGATTCCGACGATGAAAACGGTGATGAAATCTCCGGTCGTCCCAATTGGGTCTGGAGCGATGAACATGACAAAGTCATGCTCGGAAGATTCGGATGGAAAGCCGGTCAACCAACTCTGTCTCAACAGGCGGCTGGAGCGTTTCTCGGAGATGTAGGCATTTCGACTCCACTATACCAAAAGCATTATGGAGACTGCACGCCGACTCAGAATGAGTGCCAGGACGCACCTCATGGGGGCACTTCCTCACCAGGTGATTCGGAGGCAGGTATCGAAATGTTCGATTTGCTCCTCTTCTATACCCGAAATTTAGGTGTTCCTGCGAGACGAGACGTAGATGACCCACAGGTTCTTGAAGGGAAGCGTTTGTTCTACGAATCAAATTGCACTGGCTGTCATACACCGAAGTTTGTTACAGCACGGAATTCAATCGGTGATGAACAGTCGTTTCAGTTGATATGGCCGTATACCGATCTTCTTCTGCATGATATGGGTGAAGGCTTGGCAGACAATCGCCCTGATGGTGTAGCGACAGGTCGAGAATGGCGTACTCCTCCGCTGTGGGGTATAGGTTTGACCGAAATTGTCAATGGCCACACATTGTTTTTGCATGACGGGCGCGCTCGAAATCTTCTGGAAGCGATTCTGTGGCATGGAGGTGAAGCAAAAAAATCTAAAGAAATGGTTGTCAATATGACACAAGTTGAAAGAGAAGCCCTGTTGGCCTTCCTGCGCTCTTTGTAGAAAATAGGAAGATTCAAGTGAAACTCAGAAATCCAATGGTGGTTTTGTTCAGCGTTCTTGTCTTCGGCAATACCCCCGCTATCGGAGACGATCGGTTCAGTGAGATGGATTACGCCGGTGTCAATCTGGCTCTCGTTGAAACACATGTTCAACCGAGATATTCTCAGCTGGCCAGGACGACAGATGGGTTTGAAGACGCGGTGAACAGTTTTTGTAGCTCGCCCACTGCGGAGGCGTTCAATCTGATGGGTACACGATTCCATCATGCTATGGATGCTTGGATGGGGGTTCAACACATAAATTTCGGCCCGATCGAGTTGTTTATGCGAAATCACCGCCTCTACTTCTGGCCACAAGCGAGAGGAAAGGTATCGGATGCTGTTCACGAACTGGTTTCAGCCAGCAATGAAGGCGAGTTGAATTCGGAGAGAATCAGTCAGTCGAATGTTGCAATTCAGGGATTTCTGGCTGCCGAATTGTTGCTTTATCGTGATTTTGCTTTGATTGAGAGTCCTGTGGGCTGCAGTCTGTTGAGAGCAATCGCCGTAAATATGCAAGATATGGCAGGCAATATAGTCGAAGACTGGCGAGGTGGGAATGTCGCGTTTGCTAAGGCGACAGAACAGCCAGGGCCGGAGAACATGTTTTTTGAGTTCCATCGGGACGTTACGGTTGCGTTGTTTCGAAGTTTCTACAACTCCCTGCAGCTTGTTGCAGAACTCAAATTAAAACCAGTCGTTGCGGACTCGCTGGAATCGGTGAAACCCCATGTTGCCGAATCCCGTTTGAGTGGGCGGTCACTGGTCAATGTAATCGTGAATCTAAAAGCATTGCAGGCGCTGTATATTGGCGAAGGTGCGGCAGGTTTGGGTGATCTTGTTCGAACTGCTGATCCGGAACTTGACCAACTTATGCGTAAGGCATTCAGGCTTACCATTGAGAATGCAGAATCAATCAACAAGCCTCTAGAGGAAGCTGCTGTTGACGGTACTTTACGCCCGAAAACAGAAAAACTACTGCTCCAGGCCAAGGCTCTTCGGCAAATTGTGAGAAGTAAAATGGCACCGGCTCTCGGAGTTGCGGTAGGTTTCAATTCATTCGATGGAGATTGAGCGCAGAAATTTGCTTCGAATCGCGGCCAGCTCAGTCGCAATTCCCTTATTCCCCATAATTTCGCGAGCTTCCGCAAGCAAAAATTTTTATTTCGCGGCTAGGGCTACACAAGCCGGGGGACATCGTGTAAGCGGCTTTACAACTTCCGGTCATTTGGTGACCGACTTTCGACTGCCAGCGCGTGGACATTCACTAGCTGTTCATCCCGAAGAGCCGGTTATCGTTCAATTTGCAAGACGACCAGGTCGCTTTGCTGCAGTGATTGACTATGCCCACCAAAGTCTGGAAACCTGGATAACACCGCCAGATGACCGTCATTTCTATGGTCACGGAATTTACAGCCAAGATGGACGTATTTTGTATGCCACCGAAAATGATTTCAACAATCAACGAGGGGTCGTCGGAATATACGACGTGCAGAACGGGTACAAGCGATTCGGTGAAATCGATTCATATGGCATCGAACCACACGATATTCGCCTGCTGTCGGACAATGAAACACTCGTCATTGCGAACGGTGGCATACTTACCAGACCGGATCTACCTCGGATCAAACTCAATTTGCCGACCATGTCACCATCCTTGTGCTACGTCAACCGGCACAATGGCGATCTCGTGGCGGAAAAACGCCTGAACTCGGAGTTGCGACAACTGAGTATCCGCCATCTGAGTGTCACTCAAGATGATACAGTTGGAATTGCAATGCAATATGAAGGGCCTGCGGGTAAACTGGTACCGCTGGTTGCGATACATAGGCCGGTACCGTCGAACTCGGGCGATTCTGATCAAAACCAATTACAGCTTCTTACTGCACCCGACAATGCTTTGCGTGCGATGAGACGATATTGCGGCAGTATCTGCATTGATGCCACGCGACAGATAATCGCAGTTTCTGCCCCCCGTGGCAATCTCATCGCATTTTGGGATCTTGCCACCACTCACTATCTCACTTCAGTCGAAGTCTTTGACAGCAGCGGGGTCGCACTTGCTGATGAGTCCGGTTCGATCATCGCCACTAGTGGGAATGGTGAAATCGTCATGATCGATCCGATTTCGCGAACGGTAACTCCAATTCATCAGCGGTTTTCTTATGGTGATCTCGGCTCTTGGGATAATCATCTCGTTGTCGCTTCTGCCGGCTGAGTGATTTTACAGTTCTTTTTCTTAGATCCCGTTAGCCACAAGCTCCCCAACAGCACCTGCTATTGTGTTAGTCAACTGACGTTTTTTTGCCGTGATATTCAGCATCCAAGACGTGTGAATCATACCGAAAAGTCAATAATTCGGGTTGTACTGTCAAACCTTTAGCATTTGACGCAGAATAGAATTTCCTCTACAACGCGAAACAGTGCGCAGAGTAAATAGGAAATTCTTGATGGCTGTTCATTCAACACCGACACCGATCTTTCAAGCCAACCGGGTGGTTGACCGTGCCCGATGGGCCGGTAATGTCTTTGCGGACTATCGTCGAGAAGAAGTGATGCGGATCGCCAGGGCGGCCGCCGACCTGGGATCTGGCACCGCCCGTCAGTATGCGGATTGGGCAGTCGCTGAAACTGGATTCGGCAACGCTGACCACAAGGAAATCAAGAATCGAATGTGCAGCGAAGGTATCTACGAATACTATAAGGACTCGGATTTCACAACCCATCGAGTTGACTACGAAAAAAATATAGTCGAAATTCCCCGACCGGCGGGAGTCATATTCGCACTGACACCTTCCACCAATCCAGTATGTTCGGTTTTCTTCAAGGTAATTCTGGCATTGATGACGAGAAATTCTATTGTGATCAGTCCGCACCCCGCGGCTCGCGAATGCTGTACGGATGCAGCACTCAAACTCGCGGAGACCATTGAAAAGGAAGGTGCGCCGGATGGATTGGTACAGGTCATCGAGAATCCGACGCTTGAAGTCATTCAAGCGATCATGAGTTCGGAAAGTATCGATGTCATTCTCGCCACAGGCGGAACGCCGATGGTGCGGGCGGCATATAGTTCCGGTAATCCTGCCTTGGGCGTCGGTCCAGGCAACTGTCCTGTCTACGTTGATGAGTCAGCAGACGTGGAACTTGCCGCGAAATGCATATCGGACAGTAAAGCGTTTGACAACAGTGTACTGTGCACCAACGAATCGGCAGTTATCGCCGATCACACGATCAGTGATGCACTGACAATCGCACTGCAGAAAAATGGGTGCTACATCTGTAACGACGACGAACGTGACCGACTGGCCGAGGTGCTTTTTCCTGAAGGGGCATTCGATACTTCAGTCATCGGGAAACCTGCAGAATCGATCGCGGAGCGCGCTCGGATCCGAGTACCTGCCAATACCCGGGTACTGGTGACACCGTTGGAACGTATCGGTGACGACTACGTGCTCAGCCGGGAGAAACTCTGCCCGGTACTCGGATACTACGTTGTTTCAAGTCAGGATGCGGCAATGAACGCCTGCGGCGCGATGATTCGCCGAATGGGTAGTGGACATTCAGCGGCGATTCACAGTAACAACCCTCAGATGATTCTGAGATTTGGTGCGGAACTGAATGTTCTCAGGACACCAGTCAATGCACCTTGCAGCACTGGTGCTTCGGGGTTTAATACCAATCTCGCACCGACCATGACAGTCGGAACGGGATTTTTTGGAAGAAGTTCAGTCGGAGACAATGTTGGTCCTGAACATTTGGTCCAGTGGTCGAAAGTCGCGTTCAACAAGGAACAGATAGTCAATATAAATGAATTTGACGATTTGCGGCTGCCATCGATGTTCCCGCGTCGAACGTCGGACAGCCCAATCGACTATTCATTTGCAGATGGGTTTTCGCCATCCGATTCGCCATTGAGGGCAGCAGGTGGTGACATGGTTGCTGAATCTGATCTACGTGCGGCAATTCACAAGATCATACTTGAGGAGATACGCTCTCTTCAGCTGGTAAGGGAGTCGCGACACTGATGGCCGACCTTCGATCTTATATTTTCATCGATCAGCTTCAACCCAAGACCATGTGCTATCTGGGCAGCTGGATTCGCGGATACCTGCCGAAAACAGATATGGCTGCGATGGTCATCGAGGTGGTTCCGGGTCTTCATATTGAGGGCATCACAGACATCGCATTGAAGTGTGTCAACGTCAAACCCGGGATATTGATAGTCGAGCGTCAGTTCGGATATCTTGAGTTTCATTCCGATTCGACTGCCGATGTAGTCGCAGGGGGTGAGGCTGTGCTGGAGACACTCAACGCGACAGCAGCAGATGCGATGCCGCCCGAGATATTGGCTTCAACCATCATTAAGCGCGTGGATGACTATCATGCCTTTCTGATCAATCGAAACAAGTTGGGAACCATGGTCTTGCCAGGAGAATCACTTTTCGTACTTGAGATGCAACCGGCTTCATATGCCATCGTCGCTACGAATGAGGCTGAAAAGGCCTCTGATGTTAAAGTTGTCGACTATCGCATGATCGGTGCGACCGGCCGAGTATATCTGAGTGGGTCAGAAAGTGATGTACGGGCCGCCGCAAGGGCCGCTGAAGAGGCTCTGGAAGCAAGGATGTAACAACGATGGACAAAAGCAAATTTTCCGAAGAACAGATTCGCCAAGCCGTACGGGAAGCTTTACTTGAGGCCTTACCGACAATTGGTCCCAAGCGCAATGACAGCAAGGCTGTGACAAATTGTGCATTGATGACACAGATATTGGAATCGATCGGAAACAATTGCAAAACCCCTATCAAAGTAGATGTTGGGAACAATCGTAAATTTGGTGAGCTCATCCGAGACCTAGTTAAATGTGTGGCGGATAAGAATGTCGAGGCGATGATTCTATCCAACCGATTGAAATTTGAATTGAATGGTCCGGAAAGTGAACGTTCATCAACACCTATACCAACTTCGCGTGTACCCGACCGTCACGACAGTTCAGCCCGTCGTGATGTCGCTGATGGATGGCTTGAAACCGGTGTTCTAACCGAATCGAAGATTCTCGCGCTGGCCAAGACAAACAAACGGGTTGTGATCAGTAACAAGGTTGTTCTGACTCCATTGGCCAAAGATCGGGCACGGACTGTCGGACTTGAAATTGTGAGGCAATAGCAATGAAAGTAGGAACTGTAATTGGAAAAATTTGGGCAACCCGACGATTGAATGAGTTGCCAAACGGGGCGTTGCTTGAAGTTGATCTTGACGACAACAGCGGTACGCCCGAAAGAATTCTGGCCTATGATCCGCTTGGTGCGGGTGCCGGCGAGCAGGTGCTTGTCACTCAAGGCTCCGTCGCTAAGGGGTGGTTCAAATCCGGAGATGCTGTAATAGATGCACTGGTGATCGGAATAGTTGACGAAAAGTCAGGCGACAGCAATTAGTTTAATTTTCAATGTCTTAAGGAGAAAATCATGTCAAACGCAATTGGATTTATTGAGACTCGGGGCTATGTTGCGGCATTCACTGCAGCCGATGCTATGGTGAAAGCAGCAAACGTGGATATTGTGACTCGGGAGCAGGTCGGCGCTGGATTGGTTTCGGTGCTGGTCAGAGGCGATGTCGGTGCTGTCAAGGCGGCTACGGAAGCTGGTTCCGAAGCAGCTGGATCAGTCGGTGAAGTCATATCCGTTCACGTGATCCCAAGACCTCACGCAGAAGTTGTCAAAAAGTTTGATGTCGAAGCTGGCAAGTGACTGTAATCTGCGGCGAACGCAGGACGGCTACTTGAATAGCGATGGGACCATAGTCTGGTGCCCGCTCTGATCGGAGGGAAGTGTAACTATGGCTGACCTTCGCGTTTACTTGCAGATTGAGGACCTTCAGACACAGTTTGCCGCTTATATGGCGACTGCGCTTAGGGCAAGAGGCTATGTACCGCTGCAGGGGATGCATTCTCTGATCATTGAGATATCACCGGCGTTGGCTATTCATCGCGTAATCGATCTTGCCTTGAAGTCAGTATCAAAAGTAGAACCTGGAATTCTATATGTCGAGCGTCAATTCGGGATTCTTGAGTTGCACAGTACTGATCTGTATGAGTTGGAAAGAGCGGGTGAGGCAATACTGAACGGTTTCGGTCTGAAGGCCGAGGACCGCCTGAAGCCACGGGTGCTTTATTCTGATCTCGTTACAGAAATCGGCGATCAGCATTCGGTAATCATCAATCGTCAGCGGGATGCATCAATGATTCTTCCAGGAGAGTCATTGCTGCTCCTGGAGACGGCACCAGCACTATTCGCGGCGGCGGCAGCGAATGAAGCGGAGAAGGCAGTGCCGGAAAATGTTCTTGTCGACTGTCAGATGTTCGGCGTATCGGGAAGAGTATTTATTGCCGGTGAGCCTCAGAATACAGAAAAAGCACTGGAGTGTGTACTTGAGGTTATTGAAGGCATTCCGGGACGCGATCACTGAATCTTGAACCGCAAATCGGCTTGCAGCCATTCAGATTCAAAGCGTTACCTGATCTAGAACCAGTCGATTGAAATTCCGCTGGTCCTCGACGCAGCCAACACCAACGAACTCCAAAAAAAGTTCAGCTAAATTCGGTAGTGGGCTTTACACCACTTCATTTGTTGCAACACCAAATGTTGTATCCCGGCAGAAAATTTTTTCTTGATGCGGGGTCAATGAAAATATGTATTTGTTACAGCGGTTATTTCCCATTGTGCTGAAAATTCTCCAACTTCCAATTCCATGCTCAATTAAAATTGGATAAAAATTAATATACGTAATCGTTGTACCCATTAGAAACTTCAAATGTCGGGATCATCCGGTGAATCGGCGATGACCGGACTCATTGCGATGTCGCTACCGCTCTCGAATTTCATTATTTCAACACGTTAGACTCGTGCAGATTGTTCTCGACTGGTTCAAGCGCCAGCTAAATAACCCCCAGATCATAATTCTCGCAGTTTTTCTGATCGTAGGGTTCTCTTTGATTATCTACGCTGGAAAAATGATCGCTCCTGTTATTGCCAGTGCTGTAATCGCGTACATACTTGAAGGTGGGGTCAAGTTATGCGAGGCGGTAAAACTCCCGCGCCTGACCGCGGTTTTACTGCTATTGTGTCTATTCCTGGTCCTGTTCGTCGCCTTGCTGTTCGGCATACTGCCGCTGGTCATTCAACAGGCGCTGCAACTGGTTGCGCAGGTGCCTGCCTGGGTCGCTGAGGCGAGAGATGCACTGCTGCAATTGCCCGATAGATATCCGGGAATTATCTCTGCCAACCAGATTGAGGTTTTTTTCCAGGCCACAACCGAATTTGTGACCCGACAAGGGCAACAGATCGTAGTCACTTGGTCAGCTTCCTCAGTTGTGGGCGTGATTACTATAATAATTTATCTGATACTTGTGCCCATCTTGGTTTTCTTCTTTCTCAAGGACAAGGACAAACTAACCCAATGGTTTAGCCGTTTCTTTCCGGATAAAGATCATGGACTGACACAGACAGTTTGGGAGAATCTCGACCGACAGATGTCGAACTACATACGCGGCAAGTTTTGGGAAATCCTGATTGTCGGCGGGGTGACATTTATTGTGTTCACTCTGTTCGGGCTGCAGTTCGCCGCACTGCTCAGTGTTGTCGTCGGACTGTCAGTTCTGATTCCGTTCATCGGTGCAGCAGTGGTAACGATCCCGGTGATAGCAGTCGCCGCTGTCCAATGGGGAATGTCACCGGAGTTTGCCTATTTGGTTATCGCTTATCTGGTAATCCAATTTTTGGACGGCTACATATTGGTTCCGCTGCTATTCTCTGAAGTAGTCGATCTTCACCCGGTTGCGATTGTGGTTGCGGTTCTCGTGTTTGGTGGAATTTGGGGTATCTGGGGTGTGTTTTTCGCAATTCCGCTGGCGACGCTTGTTCAGGCTATATTAATATCGTGGCCCAGAGCCAACGATCCAATCAAGGAATAAACTCAACGCTGGCAAACTGACTTTATGACTTTATGATTCCCAAATCAATACCGAAAGGTCGGGGTGTGGTATCCAATCGGACTGGTAGATTCGAAGGTTGGGACAACGAAGAGTTCGACGACGGCTGGTATCACGAAGAGTTTCCAGCCATAAAAACCACTATACAAAGCGACAATGCTCGCTCCGTTATTGCGCGAAATCAGTCACCCGATCTGCCTTTTGACCAATCCATCAACATGTACCGCGGATGCGAGCACGGATGTTCGTATTGTTACGCGAGGCCCAGTCACGCTTACCTTGGCTATTCGGCAGGATTGGATTTTGAAACCAAACTGTTCGCAAAATATGATGTTGCTGAGAAACTGATTAATGAAATTACCGCTAGTTCATATCAATGTCAGACAATTGCACTCGGGGCCAATACGGATCCCTATCAACCTATTGAGAAAAATCTCCGTTTGACCCGACAGATACTTGAGGTGCTTCTGGAATACCGCCATCCGTTGCAGATTACAACGAAATCAGCGTCGATCGTGCGGGATATAGATGTACTTACAGAGTTGGCACAGTTGAATTTGGTCAATGTAAATATCTCGGTAACCTCTCTCGATGCGAGTCTTACACGAAGACTTGAACCGCGTGCCAGCGCGCCCCACAGTCGTATAAAAGCGGTTTCTCAACTTAGTCAGCATCAAATTCCGATTACAATATTCGTTGCTCCGGTCATACCCGGGCTGAATGACCACGAGATCGAGGCGATTCTTGAATCAAGTGCACAGGCTGGTGCGCGACGCGCAGAGTGGACGATGATTCGATTGCCACTTGAAGTGGCTGATTTGTTTCAAGAATGGTTGAAGGAATACTGTCCGGATCGTGAGACTCGCGTAATGAGTCTGATTCGGCAAGTTCGGGGAGGCAGGACAAACAGGTCTGACTTTTTTGAGAGGATGCGCGGTACCGGGCCGATTGCAGAAATGATCCAGAAGCGGTTCATGAAAGCGATAAGGAATTTCGGTTTGGACTTGCCTCCGGTTGAACTGGAAGCTGCACAGTTTCGCAAAACGGTTACCGGCGGAGTCCAGATGTCTCTGTTCGATTAAAGGGTGATATCTCACGGTAAAATCGCCAATCCGGAAATTTTTATTTGTTTGAAATTTGAATAATTCTGATGGATACAAAAAGACATTCAACTCCGCTTGCGCTGGATTCGAACCAGCCAAAGACTAACGATACTTCTTCCGCGCCGACAGCACTTGACCGTTCTTTGGTCAGAAAATTGCTTGAGCATTCAGGAAACCCGCGAATTGAAGTTCGACTATGGGACGGTGAAAAGATATCAAGTTCTGATCAGGACCTGATCGCGACTATGAGATTCAACTCTCGCTCTGCGTACAGACGATTGATGAGCCAAGGGGAAATCGGATTCGGTGACGGTTATAGTGAAGGCCAGATTGAGGTTGAGGGGAATTTGGTTGAATTTCTCTGTGAGGTATATCGCGCAAAGAGGCAGGCTGCCCGGGGTTCGAAAGGTGTATTTCAGTTGTATGAACTGTTACCGAAGAAGAAACCCAGAAAGAACACACTGGCCGGTTCAAAGTCGAACATTCATCACCATTACGATCTTGGAAACGAGTTCTATTCCCTATGGCTTGATCGAGAGGCCATGCAGTACACCTGCGCGTACTACCCTGACGAATCGATGTCGCTGGAGCAGGCACAGGTCGCAAAAATGGAGCATGTTTGTCGTAAATTGATGCTTGAACCGGGCCAAACTGTAGTCGAAGCGGGTTGCGGTTGGGGCGGACTCGCAAGGTATATGGCGAAGACCTATGGTGTCAAGGTGAAATCCTATAATATTTCACACGAACAAATCGTCTACGCTACCGAACGCGCCCGATTGGATGGGCTTGACAACCTCGTGGAATATATTGAGGATGATTATCGCAACATCAATGGTACTTATGACGTGTTTGTTTCAGTCGGAATGTTGGAGCACGTGGGTAGGCAGAACTATCAGGAACTTGGTGCTGTTGTAGATCATTGTTTGGCTGAAAATGGCCGTGCCTTGGTTCATTCGATTGGTAGAAACGTACCGGAACTGATGAGTGCGTGGATTGAGAAACGCATATTTCCTGGTGCTTACCCTCCAACCATCCGCGAAATGATGGATATTGTCGAACCCTTTAATTTTTCGGTGCTTGATATCGAAAATCTACGGCTGCACTATGCGAAAACGTTGAGACACTGGTTGGAAAGATTCGACAGCAACGAAGAAAAGATCACTGGGATGTTTGATGACAGGTTTGTTCGTGCATGGCGGCTTTATCTTAGCGGTTCGATCGCATCGTTTCTGGTCGGAACCCTTCAGCTATTTCAGATTACATTTGCACGCGGAATTGACAACAGTATTGCGATGACTCGCGAACACCTATACCCGTATCTGAAAAATTGACTGTCTTGTCAGCCAATTCCAGTGAAATTGTTGAATTCGATGATCTGGTTCGGCAGATTCGAGATTTCGTGGACGAAAGAGATTGGGGGCAGTTTCATTCTCCGAAAAATCTTGCGATGGCATTGGTGGTGGAAGCCTCTGAACTGGTTGAGATTTTTCAATGGTTGACCGAAGAGCAGAGCTTGAATCTTGATCCTGATCAAAAGCAGCAGGTGGAGGAAGAAGTCGCGGATGTGATGAACTACCTGATTCGAATTTGCGACCGGTTGGATATTGATCTGTTGAAGGCGACCGGTAGAAAAATACAGATCAATACCGAAAAGTATCCCGCCGAGCAGGTCCGGGGCAGTGCCCTGAAATATTCAGAATACAAGTCTTGATCAGAGTCTATATTGCCGAAAATCTCGCGGACGCACATCTCGTCTGCAATCGGATTCGAGAAAGCGGTATCCCGGCGCACGTGTTTAATGAATTTTCCAATGGTGCGGTCGGAGAACTGCCGTTTACTCACACATGGCCCGAAGTCTGGGTGGAGAATGACCAAGACGAAGACAACGCAATCGAGATCGTTAAAAAGTGTCAGCTGGTGGAATTCGTGGACAATGAATCCGCCTGTCCGGAGTGTGGTCAGCTGAATCCGGTCAATTTCGAAATCTGCTGGAGCTGTTCCACCCAGCTTGAAGCGGATTGATGTGGTGGACGGTATGACTCTCGCCGTCAACTGATTTTCCACTATTGACTTGAAAAAGAAAAAGCGTCGTACCAAAGGGCTGATCAGAAGTCTGCTGATCAGATTTGTAGCATGGATGATTTCCCTCGCAGTAATCGGAGTGATTGCCGGATTTTTGTGGATAGATTATCAGATTCAAGAACGCTTCGATCGCCAGCTCTGGGATATTCCAGTTCACATCTACAGTCGTTCCACTGAAATCTATCCAGGCCTTCCAATATCTGCCGATCAACTTCAACGACGGTTACGGGGCCTAGGCTACAGAAAAGTTTCACGTCCAGAATTGCCGGGTGAATTCAGTAGAAACCGCGATGTCATTGATCTGGTTTCCAGAGAGTTTCAATTTTGGGATGGCCCCCGAAGATCAGTGTCTGCGCGGATACAGATCAACCGCGGCAAAGTTGCTCAGATTGCCGACCGTAAAACTGGTTCTGGCATTTCCCTGATAAGGCTCAAGCCAGTCTTGATTGGAAGTCTTTCGCAGTTGCAGCATGAAGACCGATTTTTACAGAAATTGGAAGATATACCGAAATTGTTGCTCGCGACTTTGGTTGCTGTAGAGGATAGAAATTTCACCCAGCATCATGGTGTGGATTTTCTAGCGATCCTGCGCGCGGCTTGGGCAAATCTGACTGCGGGAAAAATCGTTCAAGGTGGAAGCACCTTGACACAGCAGCTGATCAAGAACATCTATGGGAGGGATGAGCGAACATACCAGAGGAAATTACTTGAAATCGCTATGGCCCTGGTGGTCGAATTCAGACTTGAGAAACATCAGATCCTGGAAGCCTACTGCAATGAGGTTTTTCTCGGGCAGGACGGTAAACGTGCAATTCATGGGTTTGGACTTGGAAGTCAGTTTCTGTTTGGACGCCCGTTGTCTGAACTGAATGCGGCAGAGATAGCCCAGCTTGTCGGGATGATCAAGGGCCCCAGTGCTTACAATCCATTACGCAATCCGAAACGAGCACAGAAACGCCGTGATTTGGTTCTGAATATCATGAGCAGGGACGAATTGATTTCTCAGGACACTCTCAGAAAGTATGTCAATGCACCGCTTGATCTGGCCACTTCAAGAAAACGCATTCGGAGAGAATTCACATCGTTTTCCGATGTTTTGCTTCGGCAACTGTCGGACAAGATTTCAGCAGAAGGGTTGACCGAAGGTGACTTTTCAGTGTTTTCAACTATGGACATTGAAGTGCAGCGTGCGGCTGAAAAATCGCTTGCTGCTGAGCTCACCGCAATCGAGAGGCGACGCGGAATTCCGGCAGGTACACTTGAAGGGGCGATTGTAGTCATTCGTCCGGACGACGGTGAAGTACTGGCGGTCGTCGGTGGTAGAAAGGTATACGCGGGAATGTTCAACCGAGCACTTGATGCATATCGACCAATTGGCTCACTCATCAAACCTGTTGTCTATCTCAGCGCATTTATGGAAGATAATAAATGGACACTGGGCAGTCTCGTTTCAGATAAACAGTTTTCTTACAAGACCGAAGATGGCAATTTATGGTCACCGCAGAACTACGACAAAGAATTCTTGGGAGACATTACCATACTCGAGGCGTTGGCACAATCTCGAAACGTACCCGCTGCTCGCGTTGGCACCGAAATTGGTGTCGATTCGGTTGCTGGGAATTTGCGTCGGTTAGGCATAGAGGTTAAGGGTCCGATTTTTCCATCGATGTTGCTCGGGACGGTGGAACTTTCGCCCATGCAGGTGGTGCAGATGTATCAGGTATTGGCCAATCATGGCTATCTGACGGGACTTCGAGTCATATCAGCGATTGCGGACAATTCTGGAGAGAAGTCGATTCAAACCAAGCTCCGTGCGCAATCAGTGGTACCAGCCGAGCATGCATACCTTGCGCTATTCGCCATGCAGGAAGCAATCTCCAACGGTACGGGAAGACGGCTAATGGATCATTTCCCGGCCTCTCTGACTCTGGCTGGCAAAACCGGCACCACCGACGACTATCGAGATAGTTGGTTCGTTGGTATTTCGGGTAATATGCTGGGGGTTGTCTGGGTTGGTCACGACGACAATCGTCCGACTGGACTGACCGGGTCAAACGGCGCGCTGGTTGTCTGGTCATCAATGATGAGACAGCTGAACCTGCAACCTCTGGAATTGGGGGCGGGTGATTTGATTGAATTCGTCGAAATCGATCCCCAAACAGGGAATCGAGCTGGGTCCGGATGTGGCAAAGGACACAGGATTCCGTTTGTCAAAGGAACAGCCCCAAAACGGGTTTCAAACTGCGAAGGCTCCGACAGGTGACAATTCCATCTTGATGAGTGGTTTTGCCGAGATTTCGCAATCCAAAATTAGTGAGACCGAATGGTCTACCATACATTAGCGTTCGCCCTTATCAATGCTGATAAAATGATTGCCCATCATGACCGATGAATATATCCCCGAGCTGGTAGAAACTTCAGTCCAGAAATTTTGGACTGACAATCGGAGTTTCGAGGTAACTGAAGATCCCGACCGGGAGAAATTCTACTGCCTCAGTATGTTTCCGTATCCATCCGGAGCATTGCACATGGGTCATGTACGGAATTACTCAATCGGTGATGCGATGAGCCGATATCAGCGGATGCTCGGTAAGAATGTCCTGCAACCCATGGGTTGGGACGCATTTGGGCTTCCAGCGGAGAATGCCGCTATTGCCAAAGGTGTGCCCGCTGCCAATTGGACTTACGAAAATATCGCTGATATGAAACGTCAGTTGAAGCGACTTGGTTTCGCTTACGACTGGTCACGTGAACTTGCAACCTGCAAACCTGAATACTACCGCTGGGAACAGTGGTTCTTCACGCGATTGATCGAAAAGAATCTCGCCTATCGCAAGATGGCGGTTGTAAATTGGGACCCTGTGGAGCAGACCGTACTCGCGAACGAACAGGTTGACAGCACCGGACGAGGATGGCGCTCTGGCGCTTTGGTCGAAAGAAGGGAGTTTCCGCAGTGGTTCGTTCGAATCACTGCCTATGCCGATGAATTGCTGGATGAACTGGACAACATGCCGGGCTGGCCAGAATCGGTCAAGACCATGCAAAGAAATTGGATCGGCCGTTCGGAAGGTGTAGAGTTCGATATTGAGGTTGAGGATGGGCATCCCCCGATGCGTGTGTTCACCACCAGACCCGATACCATCATGGGGATTACTTACACCGCGATTGCCCCAGAATATCCATTGGCGCAACACTACGCGAATATAGATTCAGAAGTTGCGGAGTTCATCGAAACGTGTAAAAAATACAATACATCGGAAGCCGCCATGGAAACCATGGAAAAAGTCGGCCAGTGCCTGCCGGTTTGTGCGATTCATCCGGTCAGTGGTGAGAGAATCCCGATTTTCATTGCCAACTTCGTGCTGATTACCTACGGAACTGGTGCCATTATGGCAGTGCCAGGGCACGATCAACGGGATTGGGAGTTCGCTCGCAAATACGATTTGGAGATTCGTAAAGTCGTAAGACCGGCAGGTGGCGATGTGGATCTTGATAAAGGTGCCTATGTGGATAAAGTAGGAACTGAATCGTGCAATTCCGGACAGTTTGATGGTCTTGATTATGAAAATTGCTTCGATTCGACAGCTGACTATCTGACGAACCACGCTAATGGTGAACGCAAGATTAATTATCGTCTGCGCGATTGGGGGGTATCCAGGCAACGATATTGGGGATGTCCTGTTCCAGTGATTTACGATGCTGAGGGTAATCCGCATTCGGTGCCCGACGAGGACCTTCCAGTCGTGCTGCCAGAGGATGTCGAGTTCAAGGGTGTGCAATCGCCCATCAGAGATGATCCGGCATTTGTGGATACCTTAGTGCCGGAAACAAATCTACCGGGTCGGCGCGAGACAGATACTTTCGATACTTTTGTCGAATCGTCGTGGTATTTTGCCAGATTTTGCAGTCCTGGCGCAGAGTCCAAGGTTGATCAACGCGCAAATTACTGGCTGCCGGTTGATCATTACATCGGCGGCATCGAGCATGCGGTATTGCATCTGCTCTACGCGCGGATGTATCACAAAATGATGCGTGATATGGGTTTGATCAATTCTGATGAGCCGTTTACCAATCTGCTGACGCAGGGCATGGTTCTGAAAGATGGATCGAAGATGTCGAAATCAGTGGGCAATGTGGTTGATCCACAACAGATGATCGACAGATATGGCGCTGACAGTGTGCGGCTTTTCATACTCTTCGCTTCACCTCCGCATCAGACTTTGGAATGGAATGATGAGGCATTGGGAGGCGCTTATCGTTTCTTGAATCGTCTCTGGAACCTCGTTACCAAGTTTCAGGAACCCATCATAAGTATCTGCAAACCGGATGGTCGCAGCAGTCTTGACAATTTCGATTGGGCATACGATATCGAAGAAGAGGCAGTCAGCGAGCTGAGGCTGCGTACCCATCAGTTACTGCAGCGAATCAGTCACGATTTCAATCGGCATCAGTACAACACTGCAATCGCTGCGTGCATGGAGATCGTGAATGCTGTTTCCGCATTTGATTCGAACAATACGGTATCCGAGTCAGCCCATCAGTTACGTGCGGTAGCGGAAGCAATTTTCATATTGCTGCGCGTATTGTCACCCATATCACCGCACATTTGCCATGAATTGTGGATTCGACTCGGTATCTCCGAACCGCTAATCGACGCACCGTGGCCGGTTGTCGATAACTCGGCTTTGGTACAGTCGGTTATAACTATGCCGGTACAGGTAAACGGACGGCTTCGCGGTCAAATTGAAATCAATGTCGACGCATCTGATGCGCAGATCTCGACGATTGCGCTTGAGAATGCGGGTGTTCAAAGACATGTCGCGGGAAAACCGGTTCGAAAAATCATCATCATTCCCGAGAAGATGGTCAATGTGATCATATGAGTTTTGGTATGAAATTGGCTGCTCAATATTCAGTTGCAGCACTCGTAGTGTTGATGTTGGCAGGATGTGGATTTCATTTGCGTGGTTCGGACGGTACTTCAACTACAACTTCGGTAAACTACGACTATTCAATAACGGTTCGGACTTCTGTTCCCGAATTTCGCGTGAGACTGGCGGAAGCCTTGGCCAGGCGTGAATTCAACCTTGTCGAGCAGGATGGCGACTATCAAGTCGATATATTCGATGAACAATACAACGAAGAGGATTTCGAGCTCATAGAAGATACCTTGGGTTTGGATATTAGAACCCTGAATTACTCAATCAATTACCGATTGACGAAAAATGGTCAAGATGAAGTTGTAGTGTCTCAGACGATTGCCATATCAAAAGACTATTCAAGAATCGGTGAGCAGGAGATCGCTCGCGACGCTGCAACCCGAGATGCCTTGGAGCGATCGCGTCAGCAGGCAGCGGAGTTACTGGCTGATCGACTGGTGGCACTGATTCAAGGCAGATAGAGGAGTCAATCGGGGTTCGCATGCTATTGGATAGAATCGCACTTGTGCAACGCCTCAGGGACAAAGTTGAACCCCGATATTTTATTTATGGCAGAGAGCTTTTTTTGGTTGAGCGATGTTGTAGTGTTATTCGAGAGCATGCAAAAGAGCAGGGTTACTCAGAACGCATCGTGATGAGCGCCAATGTGGATTTCAACTGGCAGATGCTAAATGATTATCTAACCGAGCAATCGCTCTTCGCCTCTAGAAAGCTCATCGAGTTAAGACTACCCTCCAGCGGACGTCCAGGTCAGCAAGGTGCCGCAGCCCTGACAGCCTGCCTGCAAAACCAAAATTCCGATACCACGGTGCTGGTTATCGGTGGCGCAGTGGATGCAGCGACGCGTAATTCCAAATGGTTCAAGCAATTCCACCAGGACGCAGTCGCAGTTGATAATCCGGAGCTGAATTTCAGGCAGTTTCAGGAGTGGATCAAAGGGTTTTTGGACCGAAACAAAATCACTTACGAGCGCGAGGTGGTCAGCCGGCTTGCTTACTATTTCGAAGGCAATATGCTGGCTGCCGCCAATGAGATGCAGAAACTCAAACTCGGTTATGATGGAAATCGTCTGACACTCGAGAAACTTGAACGGATGGTAGTCGATCAGGCAAGGTTTAATGTATTCGCTTTGATCGATGCCTGTCTGGCAGGTGATTCAGCACGAGCTATTCGCCTGCTGCATATATTGAAAACTGAGGGAACGGAACCTGTGGTGGTATTGCTGACAATGGCTCGGGAAGCAAGGATTGTCTATAGGATTGCCATTGCATCCGACAGGCGGTTACCTTTGGCACAGGTATTCAGAGAGTTTCGTATTTGGAGATCCCGTGAAAAGCTGATTTCGGACGCGGCTGGGAGACTCGGTGTTGAGGGTAGCGCCAGGTTTTTGCGCCAGTTGGCGCGGGCCGACCGTATTCTGAAGGGTCGGGACGACCCGCCGATAGGAGGGAGTATCTGGTACGAATTCGAGAGGATCATTCTCGAAATGTGCCGTTCGCAAACGAATCGGACTCCACGCGCAAAATTTTCCAGTGTCAGTTGATGTCAGTTCAACATTGACTAGACTTGAATGTTGCGTACAATAAAATCATATGTAGCTGATCAGCGATTGTGACGACATTGGTATCAATACATTCAGAATTTTCAGTCAAGATACAGATTCAACACGAATCGGATAATTTTGACTTGTACAAATTTAATTCTTCCCTTGATTAATTTGCGACTCCCGTTAACCACCAACCCAAAAACATTAAGTTGAACACTCAGGTACAACAGGAATTCGATGTCGCTACCCATGTGGCTCAGTTGGCATCGGCAGCGCGAACGGCATCCTATGCGCTCGCTCGCTCATCGACCGATCAACGCAATCACGCGTTGCTGGCAGCCGCGAAATCTATCGAATCCAGCAAAGCCAGCATACAGAAGGCAAATCAGATTGATCTTCGGCTCGGTCGCGAAAAAAATCTTACCGATGCGATGCTGGATCGTCTGGAACTGACCGATTCCAGAATCGCAGTGATGGTCGATGGGTTGCGGCAAACAGCGGAATTGCCGGATCCGGTCGGTGAAATATCTGGGATTATTCAACGTCCATCGGGCATTCGAGTCGGGCGCATGCGCGTGCCACTCGGTGTGATCGGTATCATCTACGAATCTCGTCCGAACGTGACGGCAGACGCGGGTGCACTGTGCCTGAAATCGGGTAACGCAGTCGTACTTCGGGGAGGGTCCGAAGCATTCAACTCCAATCGGGCAATCGTTTCATGCTTGCATTCCGGACTCGAGTCCAGCGGACTCACCCCTGCTGCAATTCAATACGTCGATACGATTGACAGAAGTGCAATTGATGAGATGGTGGTTTTGGAGAAATTCATCGATGTCATTGTTCCCCGAGGAGGCAAGGGTTTGATTGAGAGGATTGCCTCTCAATCCAGAATCCCGGTGATCAAACACCTCGACGGCGTGTGCCATGTCTATGTCGACGATGAAGCTGACATGGAGAAAGCGGTTCCGATAGTGATTAACGCAAAAACTCATCGATACGGTGTCTGCAATGCGATGGAAACACTTCTAGTTTCCGAACGCGTAGCAGAGGATGTGTTGTCGCAGGTGGTTCCAATGTTGACCGAAAAGGGTGTCGAACTTCGCGGTTGTGAGACGAGTCGTCGCATGTTTCCCGCAATGCTGGCGGCGAAGGAAAGTGATTGGCAAGAGGAGTATCTGGCACCGATACTGTCAGTTCGGGTTGTCACAGGCTTGGATCAGGCAATTGAGCATATCAGAAAATATGGCTCTGAACACACGGACTCGATCGTGACAGAAAGCATCAATCATGCGGAGCGTTTTCTCAGAGAGGTGGATTCGAGTTCGGTCATGGTGAATGCCTCAACAAGATTTGCTGATGGCTTTGAGTATGGACTTGGTGCTGAGATCGGTATCAGCACCAACAAGCTTCACGCTCGCGGACCGGTAGGGCTCGAAGGACTTACCATGCAGAAATTTGTCGTATATGGAGACGGCACAATCAGAGAATAGATTTTGACCTTTGACCACAACTTCAGCGACCCGTGTAGTCAGGCTGTCGTCCGAGTCGGAACCGATGACAAAGTGTCGCGCAGATGAAACCTATCGGCGTATTCGGTGGTACCTTTGATCCGATTCACTATGGTCATATCAAACCAGTGCTTGGCGTCCGCGAGTATACCGGAATTACAGAAATCCGGTACATCCCGAATTCTCGCCCCGGGCATCGAAGTCAGCCTCAGACCTCCGCCATACACCGATGGAACATGACGGTACTGGCACTTGATTGTTACACCGAATTAATTGCAGACGACCGGGAGATCCAGCGGGCTGGTAAGTCTTATATGGTTACGACTCTGCGCTCGTTACGAAGTGAATTCGCAATGCGTCCACTCTGCTTGATTTTGGGAATTGATGCATTCTTGCAAATTCATCGCTGGTACTGGTGGGCAGATGTCCTGAAACTTGCGAATATCATTGTAATGAGTCGCCCGGGTATGAAATTCCCATATGAACTTCCGGAATGGTGGATTCGAGCACTTGAAGTCAGCCCTCGGAAACTGTACAAAAAAATGTCCGGATCCATACTTCATGTCGCCGTCGATCGGGTGGATGTTTCCGCGACCGAATTGAGAAACAGGATCTCCAGGGGAGATGATTGCGCGGGTGCATTGCCCGATACCGTCTATGCATACATCAAACAACACAATCTCTACAGCAATTTGGGAGGTATACCATAGTTGAATTCCAACCGCATACTTGAGGCGATCATAGAAGCGATAGGGAACGCCAAGGGACTGAATATCAGCGTCCTCGATGTTCAGGAAATGACCGACATTTCCGATCATATGGTCATCGTTACAGGTTCTTCAAATCGCCATGTCAAGTCAATCATGAACACTGTCGTCGAGGAATTACGTGAATCCGGATACAAACCGATTGGTATCGAAGGTGAACAGTACGCGCAGTGGGTCCTTTTGGATTTCGGCGAGGTGCTGGTGCACATCATGACTGCCGAAACTCGCGAATTCTATAATCTGGAACGTTTATGGAAACACACACTAAAAATTCCGTATGGTGAGAAGGTCGGCACGATGTCAGAATGACTGTCTAGAACGTTCAAACTTTGTACGGATGCGAATGCAACTATGAGTTGTGAACTATCTCTGGCATCTAGTTCGCCACAGCGACGCCGGATTTTGAAAGCACTTGGATTCGGGTTTTCGATAGTTTATCCGCAAATCGACGAGGTGGCGATCAGGGGCGAGACAGCTCGCGAATACGTATCTCGACTTGCGATTGATAAAGTGAGAAAGGGCTCGTCCTTGTTGCGCGACAGTACAAACGATACTGTCGTGCTTGGAGCAGACACCTGTGTCGTGATTGATAATTGCATATTGGGAAAACCTCGTCACGGGCAAGAGGCACAGAGCATGCTCCAGAAGTTGTCGGGTCGTATGCATGAGGTTCATTCGGCTGTAGCGGTGAGTCGCGGCACTGACGAGTTTTTGCTGTGTGATACGACTAGGGTACATTTCATGGAATTGACACAAAAGCAGTTGACTCAATACTTGCAAGAAGGTGAGTACAAGAATCGGGCTGGAGCATATGCCATACAGGGTCAAGCCGCTCAGTTCATCTCTCGACTGGATGGTTCCTATAGTAGCGTAATCGGACTACCCGTGACATTGACCTTGCAACTTCTGGGGAATGTCGGCATGCCGGTACCTCATCGAGAGATTGCGAACATAGGTCTGCAGAGGGAATTTCCCATAACGCGATTATGGGATGGTGAGTATTGCTTCTGATTGAGCATACAATACTCATTCATAAGAATTAGACAGAAACGACTCTCGCGTAAATGAAAACTTTTCTAACCGTTTTTAACCGTTTGCTCCATAAATTATTCGCAGTATTTCTGCGAATTGTCGCACTCGCGAGCAGTTTCGTTTTGCTGATAATCTTGTGCTCGGTTTTTGCCATCACCAATATAGATACGTTCACACCGTGGCTTCTTTCCGAAGCTGCCAGCCGATCTGAGGGCAAGTTTTCCTTTGATCAGGTTGAATTAACGTTTAGAGATTCGTTGCCAGAGTTCAAGATTCATGGCTTGTCTATCACACATGATCTGGATAACGGTCCGGTTTCACTGACGGCAGAAGCGATTCAAGTACGATTGGCCAGTCCCATGCTGACTAGAGACGGCGTACAAATTGATCAAATTGATATTAAAAAGCCTGCAATCGACGCGTCAATATTGATAGGGAGTGATCGGGAAAAAGACCAATCACGCAAATCAGGTGCACTTTCGCTTGATTCATTAAACATACTCGCACTACAAACCAATATCGGAACCATCGATGTCAATGGCGGTACATTCAGTGTCTTACTGGACTCGCAAGAAGTTGACGTTAAAGTACTTGGCCAATTCTCACTCGAGACCAGACACACAGATCAAGGAGTCTCGATAATTGGAACAATGGATTCTATATTGCACAATCAGTCGAAAATTTCATACAGGCTCGACTTGACGGAGCCGACAGACAAATCGACGATTTCAAAATTCAAGATTGACGTTGAATCACTGGACGCAGCGTGGTTGGCTGCAGCTTGGGCAGTATCAGGAGTTGGAAATAGAAAGGTCGATCCAGCTACTCTGACTGCAGTGGTGGATGCGAATATAAGCGGGAAATTGGTTGATGGTCGCTTTGAGTCCGTCAATTGGAACGTTGATTTGAGTGATCCCGAACTTGACGGCGATATTCCGGATTCGAAGATAACTTTGGTGAACTTCAATGGAAGTTGGGAGGTCGAAAATTCTGGTAGCAGGATCAATTCGGAGTTTGAGCTTGTCGATTTGGACGGAAGGGTGATGCTGGACAGGTATCCGACTCTTTTCCCGCCCAAATTTTACAGACATA
Organism: Arenicellales bacterium; assembly: GCA_963662635.2. Taxonomy (GTDB): domain Bacteria; phylum Pseudomonadota; class Gammaproteobacteria; order Arenicellales; family JAJDZL01; genus JAJDZL01. The sequence goes on along the minus strand of CAXXFC010000005.1, from coordinate 248,710 downwards.
TGTCAGAGCGACTTAGTTCCTTATGGGTGAGAAGGGTGACAGGTAAATTTGATGGAGATCCTATGGATGCGATTTTGCGTAAAGATCTCGATCAGTTGAGTATTGACGGCAATTTTCAGAACTTTGTTTTCACATATGGAAAGAATTGGCCTGAACTTACAGACGGGAGTGGAACATTCAAAGTCCGTGGTAAACGGTTGGAAGTGTCGGGTTCGCATGGTGTGATATACGGTGAGGAAATTGGCAGCTTGACGGGTTATGTCGACGATTTCACACTATCGGATCCTATTTTGCACTTGTCGGCTGGTATGGATGTGCCAATGCCGGTAGTTTTTGATCTATTTGGTCCGGATGGAATTGTGTTACCGGGTAAGACGAAGGGAATTACAGAAGGCTCCGGAACCGGCAGCATTTCACTTTCTGTGGCTGTTCCGCTAAGAAGAGGCAAGGAATATGTGATCGATGGCGTAGCCATGCCGGGTGATATATCTGTAATCACCGAATATGGCCCTGAAGTTTCACAGATTCAAGGTCAGGTCAAATTCGATCGAATCGGGATTACATCGGGAGAGTTAAAAGCTAAAGCGCTCGGAGGCGAATTTGAGACTCAATTCAACGGTTCAGGAACAAAGGGCAATTATGTTGTCCAAGGAATTGCGAATGGGACTTCAGCAGCGGCTGAACTCAGGCCGATTATTGGTTCTGTTCTTGGGTCGAAACTATCAGGATCGTTTGAATGGCACGCCGATTTCAGCTTTGATCCAAACGAGAACACCATTGCGTTCTCGTCCTCGTTGACTGGGTTGGATTCTTCGCTACCATTTCCAATGAGGAAAATTCCAGGACTGCCTGTGCCATTACGTGCCGATATAAGAACAACCAATGGAACTGAGCGTGAATTCGTTTTCGACCTAGCTACGATTGTTAGTGGAAACCTGAATGCCACTCTGGTTAACCGAACTTGGAACATCCACTCGGGAACATTGGCAGTCGGTGATGTGGATAGCATCGATACGCAAGCACCTGGTGTACATGTTGCCTTGTCATTACCTGAGCTGAACTATGACGAATGGTCGCATCTTCTCACAGACAATGAGTCACAGCAGTCCAAACTGCAATTTGAAAATCTCCAGGTTGTCAAGGCGCAGTTGGGATCGGCAATACTGGCTCGTGACCGTCGGCTCAACAGAGTCAGTGTGACGGTGCAAAAGAAGGAGAAGTTTTGGGAAATTGAGATTGATTCCGATGAAGTGGCTGGGAAAGCGGAGTTTAGGAACACCGACTTTTTGCAGGAAGGGGAATATCCTCAATTGGTAATTGAGCTGTCAAAATGTCATATCCCGGAAGCGCAGAGTGAGCCGTTGGAGCGATCGGTTGATCCACGTAATGTACCAAACTTGGACTTTTCGTGTTCTGACATGCGCTACGGCCAGTACCATCTCGGAGAAAGCATCATTCAAGCGGTAGCGACCAATGACAGCTGGCATATAGAGTCGGCAAGGTTTCAGACACCTTCACTGACTATCGAAGCTTCCGGAGACTGGAATTACGATCAGTCTTCGCGAATCGACTTTGAATTCAGTTCAGCGGACTTCGGTGCATCTATGGATCAACTTGGATATCCGGGTAGGTTCGACAGCGGAGCCATCAATCTTTCAGGGTTTCTGTTCTGGAACGATGCACTTACAAAGTGGAGCCCAAGTTTGACATCTGGTGAAATCGGATTCGTTGCCGAGGACGGTACCATGATCGATGCCGCTAACAATCCCTCCACAACGGTAGTGGGTGTATTGAATTATGACACCTTGCTTCAAAAAATCTCCGTTGACGTGACTGATGTTTTGAAAGGTGGCATCGCATACCAAAGTCTCGCGGGAATAATAACGGTTGTCAATGGAATTATCGTGGTTGATGGAGTTCGTTTGAACAGCCCATCGGTCGAGATTGTGCTTCAGGGTTCAACAGATTGGATAAACAAACAACACAAATTAGTCGCTGGCGCGCGATCGAATGTCGGAAAATCGCTCACGACGATTGCCACGCTCATCAATCCTATTCAGGGCTTGTTTACCTACCTTGCACAAGAATTGCTTGAAGAAATGGATGTCGAACTTTTTACGCTTAAGTACGAAATTAAGGGGCCATGGGATGAACCGGAAGTAAAGGTGGTCAAGACCCAGATATTGGCGCCTGCCAGTTAGAGTGATACTCAATGATGAGAAAGCTAGGAATATTGTTTTTGTTGGTTGCGTATTTCACAGCACCATTTGTGTATGCTCAAGACGAATTCGAGGTGCTCATACCAAGATATGAGTGGCCCGATGACGCTTCAGCGGACGTTGTGCTTCAAATTCCACAAATCCGAAGAGCTGTGTCCAGATTCCTCGAATCTGAACATGCTCAGTTGATCGTTCGATATCCCGGTGGTGATGCCGGTAATGAATGGGCACTTGATCTGCGCGCTAAGTTGATCAGTTTGGGGATAGAGTCGGAATATATCGTGCTTGAACCCGGTTCCGGGATAGACGAGACCATGGTTGTAATTGTTGCGCCGAAACGAGGATTGTGATGCCGTGTGTTGCAGCAATTCAGATGAATTCCGGGGATGATGTTGAGCAGAATCTCAGACTGACGGAAGAACTTGTCATAGAGGCACGGCAACAGTCTGCTGTTATTGCGGTCTTGCCGGAATGTTTCGCGCTCATGGCGAAAAATCACCAGCAGAGACTGTCCGCTGCTGAGTCTGCATTCGGTGGTGGGGGGATCGGCACATTTCTGTCAGATCTCGCGACTCGCCAGAAAATCTGGATCTTGGCCGCCGGTATTTTCTCTCGCTGTGAAAGTTCCCGAAAAGTGCGCAACACCTCCTGGTTATTCGATCATCGCGGCGAATTAATTGCCCGATACGACAAAATCAACCTATTTGACATCGTGTTACCGGATGGTGAGCGTTACTCGGAGTCCAGTTATACGATTGCTGGCAGTCAGGTTGTCGCACAGGAAACACCCGCAGGTATGGCCGGCCTCACTGTATGCTACGACCTGAGATTCCCCACAATTTATGAAAGGCTTGCTACTAGAGGCGCAATCTGGTTCGCGATACCATCGGCTTTCGCATATTCGACAGGTCGCAGACACTGGGAGGTACTGTTGCGCGCCCGTGCCATTGAGAATCATGCTTATGTAGTTGCTCCGGCACAGTGGGGGAAACATCCTGGTGGACGAACGACTTACGGTCACACCATGATTGTAGACCCGTGGGGTGAAGTACTTGCGAAACAAACCCATGACAATGGCGTCATCACCGCCGACTTAAACGCGGAACGAGTCGGGGAGGTCAGACAAATGTTTGCCAAGGTGGAGAAATAATCGTCCATACTACAAAATCATTAGATGGATGGAAGTCAGCTGAATATGAACATCAGTCGGACCATAAAGGGGCACGATGATTACTGGGTAATGCTCACCGCGAGTTGTTATAATCCGTGAGCGGTTCATTTGCGTATTCAAGCTGAACTCCACGCGTCTGATGTGATTGTTTACCTTAGGAACTTTCCCACTCGGATCAAATTCGATTCAGTGATCTCTAACTGGTTGATTTCGTTTGAATATTGTTCTGAATAGATAATCAATAATTATTGTTGAATATGGAAAATTATATAGAGCAGGCCCGTACCACTCTACTGAACCCCGCCGAGGTGGGCGATCGAGAATTGGATACGTTGCTTGGCAAAATGTCAGGGAGACACATTGATCACGCTGATCTCTACTTCCAATATACCCGTCACGAAAGTTGGGTGCTTGAAGAGGGAATCGTGAAGTCCGGCAGTTACAATGTCGATAAAGGTGTCGGGCTGAGAGCTGTCAGCGGCGATAAGTCAGGGTTTGCATTTTCAGACGATCTAAGATTCCCAACTCTAACCCAGGCTGCCGAGTCCGTTCGTGGAATCGCACATGGTATAGGCACAGGTCGAATCGTTGCCACCGAACGTCGTTCGGTCAACGCGCCAGTCCTTTACGGTCCTCATGATCCGCTTGCCAGTATTTCCGACGCGGAAAAGGTCTCATTGCTCGAACGTGTCGAGCAGGAGGCGAGAAATAAAGACCCGCGAGTCAAGCAGGTGATCGTGAATTTGGCCGGATCGCATGAGATTATGATGGTCGTGCGAGCGGACGGAGAAATCTGCGCCGATGTTCGTCCACTGGTACGTCTGACGGTCAATGTGGTGGCGGAAAGCAACGGACGCCGAGAACAGGGCGGTTTCAGCGGAGGTTCGCGCGAGACATACGATTTTTTGACGAATAGCGATGTTGCTTTCGAATATGCCCGCGAAGCAGTGAGACAAGCATTGGTCAATCTGGAATCGATCAATGCACCCGCGGGAACGATGGATGTGGTTCTCGGGCCAGGTTGGCCCGGAATTATTCTGCATGAGGCAGTCGGGCATGGATTGGAGGGAGATTTCAACCGAAAAGGTACGTCTGCCTACTCGGGGCGGGTTGGAGAAAAAGTTGCATCCGAACTTTGCACAATTGTGGACGATGGAACCATTACCAATCGACGGGGATCGCTGACCATCGATGATGAGGGTACGCAATCGATGAACACCGTCTTGATCGAAAATGGAGTTCTGAAAGGGTACATGCAGGATTTAACCAACGCGAGATTGATGAATCAGCCGCCAACGGGTAATGGTCGTCGCGAATCTTTCAGACATCAGCCAATGCCTCGGATGACAAATACTTATATGCTGCCTGGTGAATCGACTCACGATGAGATTATCAGTTCGGTCGATAAAGGTCTGTACGCCGTCAGTTTTTCCGGGGGCCAGGTGGACATAACGTCCGGTGAGTTCGTATTTTCGGCAACAGAAGCGTATATGATCGAAAAGGGTAAGTTGACGCGACCAGTTAAAGGTGTGACTCTCATCGGTAACGGGCCAGATGTCCTGAACAGGATTACGATGGTTGGAAACAATCTGGAACTGGATTCCGGCACAGGTACCTGCGGAAAAAATGGACAGAGTGTGCCAGTGGGTGTTGGACAACCAACTATAAGAATAGATTCACTGACTGTCGGCGGTGTTGAGATTTAGGTAACGTGAATGTCTGGTAACGGTCTGGTACCCGAAGAAAATAGTGGTGACGTCTCCAAGTACGTCGTACAAGCCCTTGACTATGCATCGAGGTTCGGTGTCGATAGTGCCTGTGCTCGTGTTGGACGCGGTAAAGGGTATGAATTGACGGTTCGGATGGGAGAACTGGAAACCATTGAGCATCACAATGGAGGAAGTCTGTGTGTTACAGTTTTCATGGGACATAAGAAAGGAAGTTCCACCACTTCAGATTTCAGCGACGAAGTAATCGCAGGTGCTGTTCGAGCGGCGAAGTCAATCGCTGGATTTACTTCGGAAGATCCCTGCAATGGTCTGGCACCTAAAGACCGTTTGGCTCGCGAGTTTACGGATCTTGACCTTTGCCATCCTTCGGACATAGATCGAGAGAAGGCAATGGAGATTGCCCAAGAATGCGAGTCCGCCGCACTAACGAGTGATGCCAGAATTATAAATTCTGAAGGAGCGACTGTCGAAACCTTGGAATCGACGACGGCGTTCGGCAATAGCGACGGATTTCTTCATGAGGAAAAAACGACGTCGTACGTCGTAAGTTGCTGTGTGGTCGGGAAGACTGAATCGGGGATGCAACAGGACTACTGGTACAGCAGAGGTTGCGATCCTAGTCAGTTGGACAGCGCACAGTCAATCGGCTTGATGACTGCGAAACGTACGTTGCGCAGGCTTGATTCCCGGCGAATCAATACCTGCGATGTTCCGGTTCTGTTTGAAGCGCCGATCGCCTCCAGTCTGCTGCGTTGCTTGGTTGGTGGAATCAGCGGTAGCGCTCTTTACCGTAAGGCTAGTTTTCTGCTTGACAGTATCGGTGAGCAGATTTTTCCCGAAGGAACTAGAATTCACGAACAGCCGCACCTGAAGCGAACGCTCGGAAGTTCGTTCTCCGATGCCGAAGGCGTAGCGACAGTTCCTAGGGACATAATTTCGAATGGTGTGCTTGAGGGATATGTACTTGACTCTTATTCCGCGAGAAAGTTAGGCTTGGAAACTACCGCAAATGCCGGAGGGGTGCACAATCTTACGATTGATTCGGGACAGCGAGATTTTGCCGGAATGCTGAAACTGATGGATACCGGTCTGCTGGTAACCGATCTGATGGGGTTCGGTGTGAATACCGTAACTGGAAACTATTCGCAGGGTGCCCGCGGGTTTTGGGTAGAAAACGGTGAGATGCAGTATCCGGTTGAGGAACTGACTATCGCCGGAAACCTTCGTGATATGTTTGGTGCAATAGTTGATGTCGGAAACGATGTGGATTTACGTCGAAATATCAGAACCGGCTCAATTTTAATCAGCAACATGGCAGTTTCTGGCGAGTGACCCGAACTCGTCGAAGACAAAATCAGCCGACTAAATTAGAAACTGTCTGTCATGCCAACATACGAATATGTCTGTGGAGTTTGTAATTACGAACTCGAAATCATACAGAGAATCAAAGAACCCCGACTAACCAAGTGCCCTGCGTGCAGCGAGGATTCGTTACGTAGAAAATTGTCGGCGGCAGCATTTCATCTCAAAGGAACGGGCTGGTACGAGACAGATTTCAAGACGAAGAAATCTGACGACGACAAGTCGAAGAAACCCGAATCGGAAGATTCCAAGTCTGCTGAGAGTACTGAATCTGACAAGAAAGACAAGGCCAAGAAGTCTTCCGATTCCAGTAAGACTTCCGAATCCAGCAAGACTTCCAAATCCAGCGAAACCACTACCTGACAAGGTGCTAAATTGAGCGATTCGATGCGCACGCATCATTGTGCATCTATAACTGAGTCCACAATCGGTGAACGTGTCCGGCTTTGCGGATGGGTAAACAGCCGACGTGATCATGGCGGCGTAATTTTCATCGATCTTCGGGATTCCAGCGGAATCATGCAAATTGTAGTCAATCCTGAACAGGGGGAATACTTCGCGCTGGCTGAGTCTGTCAGAAACGAGTACGTATTGCAGATCGAAGGGGTGGTGCGAGAGCGTCCAGAGGGCACTGAAAATCTTGGCATATCAACCGGGACGATTGAAGTGGTATGCGACACCCTGAGGTTGCTGAATAGAACGATCAACCTGCCGTTCCAGCTGGATGAAGGTGATGTTAACGAAGCTCTCAGACTCCAATACCGTTATCTGGATTTACGACGCGACAGAATGCAGCGCAATATCCGATTGCGCCACGTACTGATTCAGACGATACGTTCATATCTCAATGAGTGTTCGTTTACCGAAATCGAAACACCGATACTGACGCGCTCAACGCCCGAAGGCGCACGTGACTATCTGGTCCCCAGCCGAGTTCACACAGGTTCGTTTTATGCCCTTCCACAATCACCACAGATGTTCAAGCAGATGCTGGTAATTGCTGGATTTGAACGTTACTATCAAATTGCGCGATGCTTTCGCGACGAGGACCTCAGAGCGGACCGTCAGCTTGAATTCACGCAGTTGGACATAGAAATGGCGTTTATCACGGAACAGGACATCATGCAGTTGATGGAGAAACTGTTTCGAAAAGTGTTCGAAAATACAATCAATACTGAACTACCCGATAAATTTCCCGTAATGTCGTATTCGGAGGCATTGCGTCGATTCGGAACAGACCGGCCTGACCTTCGTATTCCTTTTGAAATTACCGACTTGACTGATGCCATGAAGAGTGAGGAATTCCAGGTATTTCGACGTGCAGCAAATATGGAGGGTGGAAGGGTAGCGGCTTTACGTGTACCTTCTGGTAATTCGCTGACGCGGCAACAGATTGATGACTATACAAAGTATGTTGTTGGCTGGGGTGCTAAAGGACTGGCGTACATCAAGGTAAATGAGATTGCTAGCGGAAGGGATGGATTGCAATCACCGATTCTCAAGTTCCTGTCCGATGAGGCTGTCGATAAGATTGCTGCGGAAACTTCCAGCCGGAGTGGCGATATGATCTTTTTTGGAGCAGACCATGCCTCAATCGTCAACGCATCTCTGGGTGCATTGCGAGTCAAAATAGCAGAAGACCTGAATCAGGTAGAATCGGGCTGGCGACCTTTGTGGGTAGTAGATTTTCCGCTGGTAGAATACGACGAAACCGAAAAGCGATGGCAATCTCTCCACCATCCGTTTACCGCACCGAAGGAAAATCATGTCTCAGATATCGACGAATTTCCGGAATCGGTCCTTTCGAGAGCCTATGACCTGGTTTTGAACGGAGTCGAGGTTGGTGGGGGCTCAATCAGAAATCACAGCATGGAAACCCAGAACAAGATATTCGGCATGCTTGGGCTATCTGCGGAAGAAATTGACACCAAGTTTGGTTTTCTTCTGAATGCTTTGAGGTGTGGCGCTCCTCCGCATGGGGGAATCGCTTTCGGTATCGACCGAATTGCAGCACTTTTGTCAGGCGAGGAATCCATTCGAGAAGTAATTGCATTTCCAAAAACCCAGAGAGCTTACTGTCCGCTGACTAACGCTCCAAATGAGATTTCGAAAGACCAACTCGACGAACTTGAACTTCGGATAAAACCCACAGCAGCGATCATGAATCAGGCCGCCATACCTGATAGCTGACCCTCGCCAAGTGCGAATGAAATCAGATTCGGAAATGAGATTTCGTCGACCCGAATCGGTGCTGGTTGTTGTACATACGACAGATGATCAAACGCTACTTCTAAAGAGAACACCACCTCGAAGTTTCTGGCAGTCGATAACCGGTAGTATGAGGTGGGAAGGTGAATCCAAGATACAGACAGCAATTCGGGAACTTCGAGAAGAAACCGGCGTTGTGGCAAAACCCAGCGAGTTACGCGACTGGAAACGAACCTTCAAATTCACGATTCCTCCGGTATATCGACACCGCTACGAAGAAGGTGTGCAGTTTAATCGCGAGCATTTATTTTCCATTCTGCTTCCGGGAGTAAAACCAGTTGTATTGCAGCGGAGCGAGCATATGGAATATCGTTGGATAGACTTTCGGACAGCTCAGGAAATGGTGTGGTCTTGGTCGAATCGAGAAGCTTTGGAGTTGGTGATGTCGGGTAGGAGCCATGAGAGAGGATAGAGTGCAATCTATGTGCCATCTTTGGCTTCTACCGGATATGCGACTGATTTGAATTCGCGTGATGCTGAAGATTCGAAGACAACAGATTCCCATCAAACAAAGTATGCGTTTTTCTGACTGGTATCAGGGGTTTCTATCGGGTGCATGTCAGAATTTCGGCAATTTTTAGCCCGAAGTTCCCTTTCTGAATAAGTGCTATCCTGTTGTATTGTATAGGAAAAGACGACCGGTAGGGTGTCAGTCTACTGGGAACATCCTGACCAGCTCAAGCACCCGCTGCTGAACCGGTGTCGGATCCGTCGTCAGCGTCACCGTCGGCGAATCCGGATGCCGTGTGAAGCGGCATTGGTTGCGACAGCGCAGTCCGAGTTCGCTGATCAGCGTGGGGAAGCTGTGCAGGGGCAGCCCATCCTCGGTGCGATGCCCGGACTTCTTGCGTTTGAGCGAATCGGAAGGTTCCGGCGGCGCCACCGGATTGTCGCGGACATCCGGATACTCCTCGCGATAAAGCAACGGTCTGAGCGCCTCTTTCAGGTGCCACTGTACATAGTAGGCCAGCATGCAGATGAACAGATGTGCGCGCACTCTGGGCTCGGTACGGTGGCGGATCGGGCGGATCTGAAGATCGACCGCCTTGAGGCAGCGGAACGCGGTCTCGACCTTCGCCAGATTCTTGTAGTTTCGCACCGTCTCGGCCGCCGTCATCGTCTGTGCGCCCTGGACGGTGCGCACGATGTAGAAGCCGTCCAGGGCGCTCTCGGCGGCGATGCTGTCCTCGTTGCGCACAAACCCGAAGCGTCCGTGTCCGATGTCGCAGTCGAAATGCTTGGCCATGCGGTGGCGGTTGTCCACCCGTCCCGCCTTGCGTGCGATCTCGTTCGCCGTCAGCGGCTTTCTGGTGCGCCGGTCGACTTCCCTGCGGATTCGCCCGAAGGCCTTTTCGGTCGCCTTGAGCAACTCCTCGCGGACCGCCGCGCGGCGGTCCTGCAGCAGCGGATTGAAGCACACGATCAGCCGCTCGCCGGGATAATGTTCATCGGACCCGATCTCCGCCAGTGCATGGCGGTCGAACAGGGTCGGCTGGAACGTGCCCGCCACCGCCAGCTTGCGGATCCCGTCATGCGTCAGCGCCGATATCCAGCCGATGCCCGGATACGACCTCAGGGTGTCGATGCCGGTCTGCGTCAGCATGCCGCGGTCGCCCACCAGGACGATGCTGCGCAGCCCGAACTGCAGCCTGAGCCGGTCCAGCTGATCGCCCAGGGTGGACGGATCGGCGGTGTTGCCCGGATAGGCCTGAAGCGAGATCGGCCGGCCATGCCGGTCAGCCAGCACGCCGTAGACGACGATCGGCCGGCCGCGCTTGCCGTCGCGGCTGTAGCCGAAACGCATCAGCGGACAGGTGACGCCCTCATAGTAGCTGCTTGAGACATCGTAGTAAACCAGCGCATTGTCGCGAAGATGCCGTTTGGCCAGGCGACGCTCGATGTCCGCCTGACGCTCACCGAGCCAGTCCATGGCCTGGTAGAGGTCGTCCTCATCGACATCCCGGCACCCGAGCTCGTCGGCCAGGGTGGTCTGCGTGAGAAGCCGCACCGATGCCAGCTTCGAGTCGGCTGCGATGATGCGCTGGGCGATCATGGCGGTGACGATGTCGCGCTGGGGGCTTGACGCGCGTTCGATGAGCTGTGGGATTTTCAGCTTGCGCATCATGGCCAGCACCGCCTCGACGTGCCCGTGCGGTGTGGACGACTCGATGCTGAACGCCTCTTCGGGACTGACCAGGGTTTCGTTTTTCAGTGCGCGTCGCACGGTCTCGATCTTGTGCGGCGGCCAGTGCGAGACGTTGGCGATGGTTGTCTTGTGCACCTTTTTGCCTTCGCGCCGTCCGATTCTGAGCAGGTAGGTGGGCGGCGAGCTGCGGTTGGGAACCTTCTCGATATACATGGGAACGAAATGAATCAATGAAAATCCATATTGTATCATGGATATTGACAGTAATGCAAATAACATACGTTATCTACATGGGAACACCTTTTCGCGTATTTTGACTGTTGTTGAACCGTTATCGGTTGCAGATCAATGACTTACAGCTGAGAGGCAACAGAAAAAGGGAGGGAACTTCGGTTTAGCGGTTATCGGTTTTTGTTTTCTGGTGACCTTCAAACCGATATATGGAGACTTAGACCCTATGTTTTGACCTGTTCCCCACAGATTATCGGGGGTACGCAGATTTAAAATATGCGTATTTCGTGTAACTGACAACAGGAGGAACAGGCATGAGCGATTATACAGTTCACACCGGTGCGGGGATGCGTCCGGATGAGAGGATGCCACGGGTGCATGTCGGGCTGGATGTTCACAAGGACACGGTGGCGGTGGCCATCGCCTGGCGGGACTTTGATTCGAATTCGATGACAGTCGAGGATCGCGGCACGATCCCGAACCGGCCGGTTGCGCTGTTGAGGCTGACCGAGTCGTTGTCCGGGGAGTTCGGCGGATGGTTGCATTGTGTCTACGAGGCGGGTGCCTGTGGCTTTGTGATCTGGCGTCAGCTTCGGGATCTGGGGCTGGACTGCGAGGTGGTGGCGCCGACGCTGATTCCGAAAAAGCCGGGTGAGCGGGTGAAGACCGACCGTCGCGACGCACGGGAGCTGGCGAGGTTGTCGGTGCTGGGTTATCTGACTGCGGTGTGGGTGCCGGACACCGAGCAGGAGGCGATGCGAGATCTGGTGCGGTTGCGGGCTGATCTGAAGGTCAGCATCAAAAAACAGCGCCAGCAGCTCAATCATTTCCTTCTGCGGCTTGGACATCAGTGGTCAAAGACCAAGTGGAACAAGGGGCATCGCGCCTGGATGAGGGACCGCAAGTTCCAGCATCCGGCACAGCAGATCGCACTGGTCACCGCCCTGGACACACTCGAGCAACACGAACAGCGTCTTGAGGAGCTGGACCGCGACATTGTCGCCCAGAGCGGGCTGTGGGCCTGGAGTCCGGTGATCCAGTCGTTGCGTGCGTTGCGCGGGGTTGATCATCTCACTGCGGTTACCATAGCGGCCGAGATCGGTGACCTGCGCCGCCAATGGCATTCTGATAGGCTTTTTTCGTTTTCAACGATGTCAGTCTGACTGTATGTATCTGATAATGAATGGAAGGCAGTCAATCTGAAGATTTCTGGACGAGGCACTTGACTTACGGCCGGTGTTTTCTGATAATACGCTGTGCGAAAGACTGCGCGTGTTGTGCGGGCATGGATTATCAAAGGGGGTGCCGTCATGGGAGCGGACATTGCGAAGAGGAGGTCGACAACATTTTTCGGACAGCGACTGACACGTGAGCAGCTGTCGGATGTCAGGCGCACGGTGGAGCTGTTTCCGTCGCTGAGCCGCCATGAGCTGGCGCAGACGGTGTGCGAGCATCTGGACTGGCGGGCGGGTTCGGGCGAGAACAGCGTTCAGGCGTGTCTGAAGATGCTTGAGGTGCTTGAGCGCGAAGGGTATGTCACGTTGCCGGCGAGGGACGAGAGTCAGGTCCGGGGTTCGCGCAAGTCGCCGGACCGCAGTGCCGGCGGCGAGCCGGGCGAGGCGGTGGAATGCGGGCTTTGGCAGCTGGGCGGGGTGCGGCTTGAACAGGCGGTCTCGGATACTGAGGTGGCGCTGTTCAACGAACTGGTGGACCGCTATCATCCCCGGGGCTATCGCTCGCCGGTGGGCTGTCACATGAGGTATTTCATCGTCGACGGGAGCGGCCGGCGGCTCGGCTGTCTTCTGTTCCAGCGTGCGACGACCGGACTGAAGTGCCGCGACCGGTGGATCGGCTGGCAGGACCAGACGTTCAAACGCCGTCTTGACCGGGTGGTGTGCAACACGCGGTTTCTGGTCCTGCCGTGGGTGCGGGTGTCGAATCTGGCTTCGCATGTGCTGTCGCTTGCGGTTGCGCGGCTGGGCGATGACTGGAAGGTGCGCTGGGATGTGCGTGCGGCGGTGGTGGAGACTTTTGTGGACACTTCGGTTCACTCGGGCACTGCGTATCGGGCGGCCGGCTGGCTGCGTGTCGGCGAGAGTGCGTCCGGCAAGGATGTCTATGTGAAGGAGTTGCAGGAAGGCGCCCGGGCGATCCTGCGCGGTGAGCGGCGCACGCGAAAGCGTAAGACTGCGGCTGTTGCGTCCGCCGTTGCGGACGGGCGTTTCGTCGAGCTTTGGCGCGACTTCGTCGGCATCGTGGCGGAGGTGGCCGAGGATTGCGATCCGCAATGGCGCAGGCGGCGGCGCACCATCGGCACGCTGCTGGTGATGCTGTTCGTGTTCCGGCTGGTGTTCTCACACAACCGTCAGGGCTACCAGATCACGATCAACGGGCTGTGGGAGCAGTGCCGGATGCTGGGTGTCAGCCTGCCGCAGGATCATCCGGTGGCGGCTTCGGCGATGTGCGGTGCGCGAAAGAAGGTCAGTGAACAGGTGTTTCGCGAGGCGCACCGGCGGATTGTCGATCGCATCGGCGAGGCCGGCGTCGAGACCTGGTGCGGACGGCGGCTGTTCGCGGTCGACGGCACCAAGATCAACCTGCCGCGCGAACTGATCGGGGAGGGTTACCGCACGCCGGCTGCGGATGCCTGGTATCCGCAGGGTCTGGTCAGCTGCCTGTATCGTCTGGATGACCGCATGCCGATCGACTTCGATCTTCAGGCACACGGTGACGAACGGCGCATGGCGGCCGCTCACCTGGCCCATCTTGGCAGCGGCGATGTCGTGGTCTACGACCGCGGCTACTATTCGTTCGAACTGCTGTGGGATCATGTGCGAAGGGGGACCGATTGTGTGTTCCGCCTGCAGCGCAACAGCGCCGCCGAGTTCAGGCGCTTCACCGAAAGCGGCGACACCGAGGACTTCGTGCGGATCGTGCCGGGCCGCAATGCCCTTCGCCGATGGCGTGCCGAACATCCCGGCGAGACACCGCATGCGGTGACGATGCGCTGTGTGCGGGTCCGCACCGACGGTGACGACTTCATCGTCGCCACCACGCTGACCGATGCCGGACGGTTTCCGTATCAGGCGCTGTCCGACATCTACCGCGGACGGTGGTCGATCGAGGAGCTGTACAAGATTTCCAAACGGCTGATCGAGGTCGGGCCGTTCCACTCGAAGTCGGAACACGGTGTCAGGCAGGAGCTTTACGCCCATTTCACGGTGGTCGCACTGACCCGCTCGCTGGGCAATCTCACCGAAAGGGCAATCGACGACAGCATGCCCGATGCGGCGTCGGTTCAGGCCAACTTCAAGAACATGCTGGCGGCGGTGGCCGGAAAGTTCGAGGCGCTGATGCTCGGACACGCACAGATGGTCGCCGACACCGTCTCGGACCTTCTGGATGCCATCGCCGGCTGCATCAGTGTCCGGCGGCCCGGACGTTCGTATCCGCGGGTGTCGAAACGCCCCGACGAGCGGTTCCGGAATGCGAACCGCAGATCGGGCAGGAAAGTCCGCCGTAAAGCACCTCAGCCGGCTTCGTGAAAGCCGAAAATGAGCAGGCGCAAGGTGAAATCCTTAAGTGAATGCAACTTGTTCCTTAAGTGAATGCCATTGATGGCGCCGGTTCCCGAGCGCCAGCCAGTTCATGGCCTTCCTCGGCCTGGTGCCCGGCGAGTTCAGCAGCGGCTCACGTCGGCGCACCGGCGCCATCACCAAGACCGGCAACAGTGCGGTGCGACGCATCCTCACCGAAAGCGCCTGGACCTATCGCCACCCGCCGCGCAACACCCGACACCTGCAACGCAAGGCGAGGGAGTCATCCGAATACGCAACAAGGCGGGCCTGGGACGCACAGAAACGGCTGTGCGGCAAATATCTCACAATGTGCCGCAAGGGCAAGAGCCCGAAGACCGTGGTCAGTGCAGTCGCCCGCGAACTGGCAGGGTTCATCTGGGACATCGGCTGCCATGAGCTCAACCGCCTGCCGACCGCAACCGAACAGTAACCGAGAACCGACAGCAGGTGCGAACCTTATGGAAAAACCCTCGTCAAATCTATGTCGGCTCGTCGGCCGGGGGCCGGCGATGATCCACGTCATTAGACCGAGGCAGTTCCGTGACGCAGCAGGGTCATGTGGTAATCAACCCACGCATATCACTTGAGTTTCGGAGTTCGATTTCGACCGAAATAATGAGATAAGGTATTGATATATATAAATAAAGAGACCTCACCTGGGGTATAATTTATGTGTCGGGAATAAAAACCAGTTCTTCGACGCACAACACTTGATCCAAGGAGGCCTCAGACGTGAATTATAAGGACAAAACCGACCCGCTACCCGAATTAATCGCACCCGTGCTGAAAGACAACAGACATCTCATCGACAACCTGTTCTGCGAGATCTGGCATCAGCTGAGGATTCCGACGCTGCTGTCGCGGGCCGGCATCACCAAGCGCAGCGGTCACGATGTCGGGGTGCTGGTTTACCTGCACCTTCTGTGGCGCTGGATGGGCTCATCGAGCATCGGATTTTTCTGCAGCCGGTCGCTGCATCATTTCTATCAGGCGCATCACAGCGCCATCTACGATCTTCTGAACAACCCGAAGCTGAACTGGCGCGGCTGGCAGCTGTCGCTGGCCAGGGAGCTGGTTGACCGCCATGCCGATGGTCTGCGGGTTCTGGTGGTGGATGACTCGATCAGGCAGCGCAGCTCGAAGAAGATGGACGGGGTGTCATTTCACTATGACCATACCGAGAATCGCAGCGTGCTGGGGCATCAGGTGGTGGCGCTGGGGCTGAGTTGTGAGACCGGCTATTTTCCGCTGGACAGTGAGATTTGCTTATTCTACTTAATTGGGACGCGGAATCTACCAAATGGGACAAACCGACATTTCATTGCTTCGGCGGTGATCCCTTTCAGCGTTCTCAGTGTCGCTATTTGACTGTATTTTCCTCCTTGTGTCAATGTGTCGTTGTGCGAGCCTGTGAGCAACACCTGTGGAAAAACCGCACCGCCGAGTGCTTCAGCACTCTGACGTCGGCGGTGTGGAGTTTTCCATCAGGTTTGGTCATGGGCGGGTGGTGACGCCGGGTTCGGTTCCGCGTCAGCTGTGTGCATGGCGTTTCGTTTCCGCATCGACTCGCCCCTGAGCTCGATGCGGTGTGCGTTGTGCACCACCCGGTCGAGGATGGCGTCGGCCAGGGTGGCGTCGCCGATGGCGGCGTGCCACTGCGCCACCGGCAGCTGGCTGACGATGGCGATCGAAGATCGCCCGTAGCGCCGGTCCATCAGTTCCAGCAGATCGTGGCGGTCGACCGCCTCCAGCGGTCGCAGCCCGAAGTCGTCGATGATGATCAGCTCCACCGAGCCGAGCCGCTGCATGACCCTGAGGAACTCACCGGTGGCGCGCGTCTGTGCGAACAGCTGCAGCAGCGCCGGCATCCGCAGATAGCGCACGCTGCGGTCGAGCAGGCAGGCGGCGTGACCGATGGCGCACGTCAGGTAGGTCTTTCCGCAGCCGCACGGCCCGGTGACCAGCAGGTTCTGGCTGCGCCCGATCCAGTCGCACTGGCCGAGCTCGGCGATCTGTCGCCGCTCCAGGTTGCGTCCGTTGCCGTAGTGCACATCGTTGAGCGTCGCCGCCACCCGGAACCCGGCGGCCCGGATCAGCCGCTGCTGGCGGCGTTGCCGGCGGCACTGGATCTCGTGGTCCACCAGCAGCGACAGCCGCTCGGTGAACGCAAGATCGTCGTAGGTGCCGGGCTGCTGCATCTGATGCTGCAGCGCCTCGGCCATCGGGCCCAGCGACAGCCGGCGAAGATCAGTCAGTATATTGTCACTCATCGGTCCGCCTCCCGGTCACTCGAACGCCGCCGCGCCGCGCACGTTCTCATGATCCTGCGCCAGCTCGAGTGTCAGCTCGCACTGGTTGCGGCTTTGCAGATCGGCGCCGTTGTCCAGGATCCGGCGGAGGTCGCTCATGCGTGACAGATCGTAGCGTCCGGCGATGGCGCAGGCGCCGTCGAGACGCTGCTCTCCATACTTCGAGGCCAGTGCCAGAACCGCCACCAGCTTTCGGCTGACCTGGTGGAAGTGACGGGCGCCGTCGAGCTGCCCACCGACCCACGCCGAACAGTGCGGTCCGATCCGCGAGGCATGGCTTCGCACCCGCTGCGGAGTCCACTTCGCCCGATGCGCATGGTTGGCCGGCATGTGGCTGAGGCAGGTGGTCTGCCCGCCGCGCACCTCACTTCGGGCATGCATCGCAATGCGCTGACGGTCGCGGTAGACCTGAACCGTATGCCCGTCGCTGTGTATCCGGACCCGGCTGCCGACATGCTGGTGCGGCACCGAGTACCAGTGCCCGAGGAAACTCACATGGTAGTCGAACCCGACCGTGGCGGTACGCACCTCGATGTGCCGATACGGCAGCAGCGGCAACGGTAGCAGTGCCGCCCGCTCCCGGGTCTCGAACATCTCGGTGCGCGAGCCGGGACGTTCCGAGAACGGTCGTGCATTGAGCTTCACCAGCAACCGGCGGATCTCGCCGTTGAGCTGCGACAGCGACCCGAACTCACGGTCGCGGAGCGGCGCAATGACCCACCGCGTCACCTGCTGCACCGCATTCTCGGCGATCGCCTTGTCCCTCGGCCGGGCCGGACGCGCCGGCACGATCGCCGTGCCGTAGTGATCCGACCACTGCCCGAAGTTCGGGTTCAGCTCCGGATCATAGCGCCGGTGACGGGTCACCGCCGACTTCAGGTTGTCGGGCACCACCATCTGCGCGGCACCGCCGAAATGCTCGAACATCCGGGTGCAGCTCGCGAGCCAGTCATCGACCTTCTGCGTCCAGCTCGCCTCGGCATGGATGTAGTGCGACACCCCCAGCGCCGCCACAAAAATCTGCGCCTTGCGTCCGCACACCCCGACCGTCGCCCCGGCGTAGTCCACAAACACCGCCTCGCCCAGCCGCCAGCTCATCCGCATGGTGCGCCGCGTCCGGCTCTCCCACTGCTGGCAGCAGCGGCAGAACCACGCATAGCCATACGGATAGCCCTGATCGCAAAGCTCCGTCCACAAAAGCTTCAGGGTCACGCCCTTGCGCTCCATCTGGCGCGACACCCACTCGAAATCAATCTGCGACCCACAGCCGGACTGTGGATCGCCATACACCACACGCGCCAGCCCGTCCTCGTCGACACCGTCCGGCAACGGCCAGCCGATGCCGGCCTCCTGCGCCCGCTCCGCCAGCCGATGCGCCGCCGTCTTGCTGATGTTCAGCCTGGCTCCGATGCGCTGGTACGACCAGCCACACTCGCCACGCAATCTTAGAATCTCGGTAATCTTCCCCATCTCGGTCCTCTTTCTGGACATGGTCGGCACCTCCCGCAATCCGGGCCCTGTAAACAAAACCCCCGATTGAAAACCAAACCGCCGACCGGTTCAATATCGTGCCGAAAAAGATCACCGCCGCAACACCCCGGTGTCGCCGCCGGCAAGGCTCAGACCGCGTCCCAATTGTGTAGATTCGCCGTCCCAATAACCGTAGATTCACCGTCCCAATTGTGTAGATTCGCCGTCCCAATAACTGTAGATTATGCAAGATTTCGGTGAGCGGCAAGGCGGCGCAGGAAAAAGGCGGTGAGCCGGTGGACAGGCGCACCCGGGCGATGCGGCGGTTCAGTGATGCGGTGCGGCTGAGCAAGCTGGAACTGGTCGCGAGGATGGTGCGCCGTGTGATCAGAAAGGGCATCGGGGCCGATTATCTGTCGGCCGATTCGTGGTTCGGCAACAAGGCCATGATGAGGCTTTCGATCGACTGTGGACTGACCGGGATACTGCGCATGAAGAACGGCAATCTGAAGTATCGGGTTGCGCTGGACGATGGCCGCTGTCAGATGCTCACGGCGAATGAGATCTACCACAAGCTGGTACGCGGCCAATGGCACCGGTGCGCCATCGCACCCGGCGGCAGATGGCGCACCCGCGAGATACAGGTCGAGGTCAACCTGGCCGAATCAAAATCCGAGCCTGACCGCTGGCACACGATGAAACTGCTGTATGTCCGGGGAGTGAACCTGGATACGGACACGCCCTCATCGAAACGCGACTGGGCCCTTTTCCTGAGCACCGATGCACAGCTGGACGCGGCACGGATGCTTGAGGTCTATGCGATGCGATGGGCCATTGAGGTTTATTTCCGGGAATCGAAGCAGAACCTGAAGTGGCTCGGCGAGCAGAGCCGGTCGTATGCCTCGCATGTCGCCTCGCTGCATTTCAGCTCGGTCTGCTATCTGATGCTGGTGCATGCCAGAGTGCACCGCGAGCTGGACAGCCTCGCCCGGGCCCGCGAACACCTGTGCGAAACCATGCAGACGTTCAACTACGCCCGCCGGCTGTGGCAGGCATTCCGGGTCATCGTCCATCAGGCGGTTGACAGCGTACAGACCGTCTCGGGCACCCAGGCGACCGTCGTGATGCAGGCGATCGACCGGAATATGGAGGATTTCCTGACCCGGATTCTGCAACTTGACCCGCTCTCAATCAGCCGGGATCACGATATGATCGGGGTTTCGGCCTCATGAAATCACCGTTTTGAACTCCGAAACTCAAGATATCAGTCTGTCAACCCAGTGTCACGACCAGGGCCGCACCTGCCGTCTTTCAGATATGATGATATAGTACAGTGAGGAAGATTGAAACTTACAGGTTAGGGCAGGTCAAAACATATCAGATTTTTTATTGACAACGTCAGAATTTTGGTATAAGTTGTTTATATGAGTGTCAGGTTTGTTGGAAACTAACTCAATTAGATGTTCAGCGTCATGGTAAGGTACCCAAATATCCGAATCATCTGTAGAAATGGGCAAGTGTATTGGTTTGGTACAATTTTATGACGTGAGAGACGAGAAATGATCAGTAGCGATCTGAAATCAACTCAGATAAGTTCATCTTTCCCATTTTGTCTCGCAATGAATAAGTGGGAATTTGATAGGGACACACGTGGCCTAGCATTGTCCGCGTGGTGTCACCAATTGGGCATCATTCAAGTCACGATACCTTCTGCTGCCCCCCCCCCCTTCGCTACTTCAGGTATATAGTAGTAACACCCTGCCAAAGCTCCCGCTAAGGCGGGATGCACTTTCCTCACTGGACACCCTTGGCGCGTGTCCAAATGACCGATACTCCGCATGAAATGGACGAAACCAGCACTGGTGGTGAGTTTGGCAATCACACTCGCCGGGGAGCCGCAGAGCGCACATGCGTTCGACCCTCTGACCGCCTTTGCGGTAAAGGTTGGCACGTCGCTAGTTGTTAAGGGTTTTAACTCCCTGTTGGGGCGGGCGACACAAGTTCCCGATGTGAAACTCGAGAAGATAAATCAGATTCATGGGGAGTTGCGCAATGTACATGAGGACGTGCTAAGGAATCGTAAACTGCAGATCGAAATTGCTAAGGACGCGTTTATCCACCGCACAGAGATCGAGGACCTGATAATCAATGTCGGCGAGGGAGTGAAGGAACACGTAGAGAGATCGGCGGAGATGGAAAGAGTCATTGCCGTGCTCGCGACTACCGAGAAGGTTCTCAGAACGGCAGCTATTGCGAGAGAAGCCAAGGCCGTGGGGAATGTAGAGGAGCATAAGCGGACGCTCGAGACATTGCGGGAAGAATTGAGCCGTATTGAGCGCGAAGGCATCATGCTTGACTTCTCCGAACACCTACGGCCGGTCGCAATACTACCAAGAATTGGCGTGATTCAGGCACAATGGACAGCACTTCAGACGATGCCGGAAATGGACATCACCCGAACAGATTTCGTGCGCCGCGCTGGTAATTGGCTAGAATCGCAGCGTCACCCCACCGGCGAGACTGATCCGGTTAAACAGACTCTCGCAGATCTAATCGCTGGAATGGAACATCATACACAAGGGCTTGCTCGTTACCTCGCCGAGCTCGGTCGACCCTGCTCACCGCTATGGAGAGGGTATCTCACGGTCGAGAAATACCAAGTGTACGACGAGAAAATGATCGAGGTCTCGACTGTTGGCGTGAGTCAAGCGCACCTGAAAGCGGTACAGGATCCCAGGCGCAAGCGGGACGAGGGAGATGTCCACTACACTGACAGTCCGCTCGTACAGCCGACGATACTCGTATGGTCGAAGGAAATAGTGGATGTCAACTACCCGCTTCGGTTGCGCGCAGGGGAGATCGACCCGATGGCATTGAAGCGCATTCACCGGCGCACCTTCAAGTGTGAGGGCTCGCTTAGCGAATCCGCTCGTATGCGTCTCGCGAATAACATTCCGAACGTGCCAGGAAAGCGTGCTGGATCAGTTGCAGGTCAGGTACCAACTATAGACTACGATAAGAGCCCACTCACGCTGGAAGAGCTCGTAAAGCGCGGCTCGTGTGGTCAAGAGGATGACTGTAAAGTCCACTGGGAACATGTCCATATGAGACTTGAGGCTGCGAAGGCACTGCTGATGGGATTGTACGCTATCCGGAGCGAGGTGAATCGAACCCTAGAATGGCTTGCGGCCGAAACTATGCAGGCCAAGTGCATCTACTGGCGCGACGAGCCTCGCATATGCGTGTTCAGCGATGAGATTGGCAGTGCCGAGGTTCGAACAACCACCACAGAAAGTCTGAGGACCGATCCCACAGAGCCGAGTCAATCAGTCGATACCTACCGGGTAGTCCGCGACTGGAGAGAGACACTGAACGAGGAACAGGTGAGCGCACTTCGCTACGACCGTGCCAGTGCCGCTCGGGTACGCGCAAAGGCGATCGGACGTATGAGCGTCGACCTAGACAACCAAGTGAACGAGATACAAAATGCACAAGCACTAAACGACAAGCATCTGCGCGATGTTGCTGCAGAAAACGCACGGATGGCCTGGGTGCGTTTTGCTGTGAGTATCGTACAAGATCAGATCACGGAATTCATCGAGGCAACCGCCGAAGAAGTAATTACAGCGGCATTATCCACGGATGGCGGGGCCAACTTCGATTCGGTGAAGGACAGGACCGCGTTAGTGGTGGATTCAACAGGCGAGTCGACAGGTGAGGGTCTGAACGACGGCAAAAGCAGTCCTGAAGCCAAAATCTTGAAAGAATCGATGGGGAGGCAGCTGGCGTTAGTTGATATAGCGTCACAACACACGGATGGTACACCCCGCAAAGGTGTTATCGCGAATAGTTACGCAGAGTCGGTGTACGGATACAAAAGCGGACTCAGCAAGACGCAACAGGTCGCCCTGTGGCTCCCCGAGATCAAACCCGAGATTACCGACGCAATTGCTGGCATGGGCGACGGCATGACACTGGGGCTCACGCGGCACATCCGTGAGTGGACGGGGCTCAGCCTCGAGGTTGACACTACGACCGGCGAATATCGCGGCGGGACGATGATCGGATGGCTCACTCCTGGAACCACCGGTATCAAGGCAGTCCCTGGTACGATGAAAGTCATCCAGAAACTCATCCAAACCGGCAAGGGAAACGTGAATCTAGGTGGAGGCTATTCAGTATTGGTGAAAGCCGGGCATGGACAGCGAACGCAGGGTATCTCCCTTATCCGCCACACAGAAAAGGGGCGGTCGAACCGACTATTTGCCTTTGACATCGTGACAAAATTCAAAGGCCCTGGAAGCCTTGCGAGCAAATTGCCGCACTTTCACATCGGAAGATACAAGGCACATCTACCTTGGGAGCCGGCATGGCTAGTTCCTACTGTAGTCGGGACCAATACACCTGAGGCGCATTAGACCGTTAAGGAGCAAAGAAATGAAGAAATGGATGCAAACAGTAATCGCAGTGATTGTGATTCTATGCACAATCGAAACATCACACACCTACGAAACCGTCGAATTGGACTATATCGGCTGGACATTGCTACACAGGGCGGCGGAGGAAGGAAGCGTCGAGGAGATCGACGCATTGATATTCGGTGGACACAGTGTCGACGAGCAGATCACGGCAAAAAGAGAGCTCAAGCGATTACAAGACATCACGGAGGATCGGCAAAATACGGTACTTGCCGAGATCAATCGGCGGAGTAATGTAATGGTCGGCAGAGTCAAGAAACTGGTCGACTCAGTCAAGAACAGAGACCAGACCTATAGATCGAGACAGATGTTAGAAGACACTGCAGAAGTTTTCGGTAAACAATTTCAGGAAGATATGCTTCAATATATGGAATCCTGGATCAACATCATGGAAGTTCAACTCGTCGAAGGCGCGACAGCGTTGCACATCGCAGTAGCGAGCAGGCAATACGACGCCGCGAAGCTCCTCATCGAGAAAGGCGCAGATGTGAATGCACAGACAGAATACGGGATGCATCCAGTCGATTTCGCAGCAATCGGAGACGAATTGAAGCTTCTCAGGCTGATGCTTATGCACGGTGCAGATCCAGAGAAGCCATCGACAGAAGCGGGGCTACGCCCGCTGCATTGGGCAGTATTGGGCAACGCCTTGCAAACGACGCGCGAATTGCTGAAGCGAGGGGTGGATGTCAACGCAACAACAACCAGCGAGACAGAAGCAACGGCCATGGACGTAGCCAATCAACTCAGCTCCGAAGCCTTTCTGTTGCAAGAAATGCTTAAACAGCACGGTGGACAATGTGCGAAAAACTGCTAAGATTCATACAGAATCGCCCAGTGTCGGAGCGTCAACAGGGTAGAGTTTTTATCGTGCTCGAGCATAGATTGTGTTTATTGGTCTCAAAGCGGAAATGATCAGGGAGACAAATTAAAAAAAAGGAACTTCGTCCGAACTCTGGGTGTAATCCGGCGGAAATTTCGACAAACTTAAGTCAGTATTCTTCCATCCAATCAAGTTGGGCGGTGGTAAGACTGATTATTTTGATGCCTCGTCTACAATGTCGATAAGAAAAAAGGGCTCGCAATTTTCCACTGTCGACACTCGACCGAGCGTTTGGTTCGCGATTTCAGGAGTGGTAGTTGTCGGTCTGGATGCTACATGGAAGTTGATGTGTTCGACCTGAGGTGTCGGATAGTAGTTATTGGGGATTGAAACGGGCTCGATTGTAGACTCGGGGCATCACGAAGAGACTTGTCTAAAAAACTACAGGCTAATTGCATACGAACACGTTTTTAGAAGCAAATGATTAAACAATTGACTTGAAAATGGAGACTCAATTATGAAATACCATCTTCTTCCGATTCTGCATGGCGGAAGGCAAGATCTCACAATTGCACTGGAAAGCGCACCCACGGCCAATCGACGAAAGAACAGGTGCCTCGCAAGGTGTTCGGCCGCGAATCTCACAAAGTTTTTGTGTTCGCTGATACTCTGTCACGTGGTGGTACTGGCATCCTCACCGGCTTTCGCTGAGTCGCGCTACGGTTCGATCGTGTTCAGCCAGGAATCCGGCGGCGGCTACGCCTGGGGAATGGCCTGGAGCTATGACAGTCGGTCCTCGGCACGGAAACGAGCGATCTCGGAGTGCCGCAGCAGGAATGGCACCGGCTGCGGAGAAATTTCCTGGTTCCGCGATGCTTGCGGCGCACTGGCGATCGGTGACAACAACGGTTACGGGTCTGGTTGGGGGACATCAATCAGCCTGGCCGAAGATTATGCACTGCAGTCGTGCCGCAACGCCAACCGGAACTGCAGAATCACCATATCCAGATGTGCGAGGTGAGCCGCACTATGAATTCCTGCCGGTTCGGGTGGAGGCGGCAAGTGTCGACATACAGTGTTTGCTGACACCTTTTCCAGTTCTGACGGGATACTCCGGTGCAATTGGAGAGATGTGATTCGGGATAAAGCAGCCTATAAATGGAGATTCCACTATGAAGAAATACTATCTGCCGGCTTCAAAGAGAAGCGGGGAAATTTTCAAAGCCAAATCGGGATGTGAACAAGTGACCGCATTACAGTTGGATGGCTGTTTCAGGCGATACCTGGTCATGAAGATAATTGGGTATCTGTGTTTGATGAAGCTCTTTTTCGCAGTGGCATCTTCGTTGGCTTTCGCGGACGACGAATACATCTACTGTATCACAGAGGACACGGCCAGCGATTCACGATACTACAGCGCCAGCAGTTCTAATTATGGTTTCATCGTTTGATCATTGGTTTGTGTCATAAGAATTTTTCGGTTGGTTGTGTATCTGCGGTCGCAGGCGGTGTCCTCTAGGGCGGGGCGCCGATTTTTGCGACGGGGCGTTTCGAGGGGCATGCGATCATGGTCAGCAGTGCGTGCCAGTTGTTGAAGTACATGTATTCGGTCAGCATGTCGAGGGTGGCGAAGAAGCGTTTTCTGCGAAAGCATGTGCGATGTGCGCTGTGCCACAGTGCGCACAGCTGGTCGCATGCGCCGTGGAATGCAAATGCGATCAGGTTCAGGGTGAGCAGGGTGTTCGACAGCCCGTCCTCGCCGTGGCCGAAGTTGTGCTCGACGTGGTAGCCCTGGTTCTTGAGCAGGTTGAACGCCTCATTCTCACACTTCCAGCGGGTCCGCCCGCAGGCGACGATCTCGGCGACGTTGTCGCGGTCGGGTCTGATCGAGGTGATGAAGCGGAAGGTGCCGCCCCTGGCTTTGGAGCCGACATTGCGGATGCACAGTTCCACATACCAGACCTGCAGCGGGTCTTTGTTCGCGGTCAGCGGCAGCTGGTGGTCGGTCCAGCGGTAGCGGTATTCCCGGTTCGGCTTTTTCGGTCCCGGGGTTTTCTCGATCACGGTCCTGTCCGGCCAGTCGATGCCATCGAGGTAGCTGAACAGCGTCTTGTGGTCGTCGGTCTTGACGCGGCAGATGAAGTCGCCCCCGGCGGCGAGAAACTTTCCGCACATCGGTTCCTTGGCATAGATGTCATCGCCCAGGTAGATCGGACTGAGGTCTGCGTAGCGCCCGGCATTGTGTTGCATCCAACGGTAGGCGGCCTTGATCTCACAGTCCTGCTTTGTGTCGCCGTCCTGCGGCGAGATGAACTCCGGTCGCAGCGGCACCGCGTAGGGATGGCCCGGTCCGACCATCACCGCCGCCAGCACGCTGTGATAATATTCGGTGAACTCATCCTCCTTGCCGCGGTTCCTCACCCGATGCTGGCACCGGTCGCAGCTGACCTTGCGCGAGTTGTGGAACTCACTGCCGTCCAGTGCGATCAGGGTGTGGCCGCCGAGCGCCTGGAACGGCTTCAGCGCCCGATATTTCCTCAGCTCCTCCAGTGCCAGGTCGAAACCGCGGTAGATGTCGGTGCAGTCGATTCGGTCGAGCTGCTTTCGGATGTGGTTGTCGGTGGGCAGTCTTCGGATGCCGAAAAGGGAGCCGCAGGCGCTCCTGCCCTGTGACTTGTGGAACACCCGCTGGTGGTCCAGGAATGACGACGACTGGATGAAGAACGCGGAAAACGCACTCATTGCGATGTCATCGAAATCGTATTGTGTGTTTGCGCCGTTGCGCGGGTCATCGACCTCGCCGAACACCCGGCGCAGCGAACCGATCAGCTGCCCGGCCAGCGGCGTGTCCCGCCACACCCTATGCGTCATGGCATACCTCGGCCTCGGCCGCCATCATCTCGGCCAGCACCGCCACCCGCTCCGCATGCGGCATCGCCCGGTAGCGTCGCCCCCAGGTCTGTGCCCGGCGCCGGATGCGCTGGCGGTCGGTGAAGTTCCTGCCGGCATGGCGCGACCAGTGCACCCGGTCGGGCTCGAAGTTGAACCACACCCTTTCGGTGACCACCCCGGCCCGGTTCATCACCTGCAGCGCAATCGTATTCCAGTCGCACAGCATGTCGTCGTAAAGCTCGCAACTGTAGCCGCAGACCATCACCTGACACGGCACCGCCTTCAGGATGCCAAGCAACTCGACATGGTCACTCTCCTCGTAGTCGTGGCGGTAGCGATAACGTCCGGGCGCCTTGCGGGTGGACTTCAGGTACGGCGGATCGGCGAATATCAGCTCGTTGCCGTCATACGCAAACCCGGACAGATACGCATGACAGCAGCCGTGTACCAGCTCCACCGGATAGTCGCAACTGAACCGCTCGACGGCACGGATGTCAAGGTCAATGCCGATGTTGCGCAACGCCCCGGGCTTTCGCCGCATGACGGCACCATTGCCCAGATGCGACTCGATGAAGGTCGCATGCGGCGGCATCAGCGCGATCAGCGGCTGGCACAGCCCGCTCGTCGCCTTGGACCCGAAACACACATTACCCATGAAAAATCACCGTCATGACTGCTGACAGTGATGAATGATAGCGATACAATGCTATGTTGTCAAGCGGCAGAATTGTCCAATGACAAATGAGCCTGAACGATGAGGTGCGTTCCAGCGACAAATGAGCCTGTGGCGCGCGGTTTTGGGGCATCATTGGAGGATGATTGTTTTGCTACAGACCGAAAAGTTGAAAAACCTGGAACAGGTCCGGCAGTTTGTCGAGGGCAGCGAGCCGGTGGATTATTCACTGACCGATCGCGAGTCGGCGTATCGGTTCATCGTCGAGGCGGTGGTGAGGTTCAGGTATCGCGATTGCGGCAGGTCGGATCGCGGCCTGCTGAAGGCGTATCTGGGCAAGGTGACCGGCTACTCGCGTGCGCAGGTGACGCGTCTGGTGGGTCAGTGTCTGAAAAGCGGTACGCTTGCGGATCGGCGCCGGCAGGGGCCGGCGAAGCCGTTTCGGGTGCGCTACCAAAGGTCGGACATCGTGTTGCTGGCGCACGTTGACGAGGCGCTGGGGCAGATGAGCGGTCCGGCGACGCGTGCGGTGCTTCGGCGCCAGTTCGAGGTGTTCGGGGATGCGGCCTACGCGCGTCTGGCGGGCATCTCCAACGGACATCTGTACAACCTGAGAAAGACGCGCACCTATCGCACCCGGCGCCTGGTCTACCAGGGCACCCGGGCGACACCGGTGTCGATCGGCGAGCGTCGCCGCCCGCAGCCGCGCGGACAGCCCGGATTCGTGCGCGTCGACACGGTGCATCAGGGCGACCGCGGCGGGGTCAAGGGCGTGTATGAAATCAACATGATAGACGAGGTGACGCAGATGCAGTTCGTCGGTGCGACCGAGGCGATTTCCGAGCGCTTCCTGATTCCGGTGCTGGAGGATCTGCTCGGTGCATTCCCGTTCCGGATCATCAACTTCCACAGCGACAACGGCTCGGAGTTCGTCAATCATACGGTGGTGAAACTGCTGAACAGGCTGCACATCGGCACGATGACCCGGTCGCGGCCGCGGCGCAGCAATGACAACGCGCTGGTCGAGGGCAAGAACGGCTCGGTGATTCGCAAGTGTCTGGGATACGCCCATATTCCGGGGGCGTTCGCCGCCGAGGTCAACGCGTTCACCCGCGATGCGCTGTCGCCGTGGCTGAACTTCCATCGCCCGTGCCTGTTCGCGAGCGAGACGGTTGACCGCAAGGGCAAGGTGCGCAGGCGCTATCGCGACTGCGACGTGATGACGCCGTATGACCGGCTGCGCTCGCTGGCCGACGCACATCGGTTCCTCAAGCCGGGGATCACGTTCGAGCAGCTCGACGCGATCGCACATGCACAGACGGATGTCGAGGCGGCGCAGAACGTGCAGTCGAGGCGGCGCGAACTGTTCGAAAAAATCGATTCCGCGTACGGTACATGTACAGTACGGGGCACGGCATGAATAAGTCTATGACCAACCATGTGCAAAACACTCGCACCGCCGACGAATATGTGCTGACGCACTCGTCGGTGCGGGTTTTACACAGGGATTGCTCACAGACTAATTCACACCGATTTCAGGCTCATTTCTGGATTGGAAAATGCTGCGGCGGAGCGAAAAAAATCACGAAAGGCATCCTGAAAGCGACCTCCCGACCGGAAAACCGCATCGCCCGGACCCGATTCGGCGGTGCCGGCGGGAAAATCCCGGGAACGGTGGGAACACAGATTATGCTTTTACAGCAATGACTTACAAGTCATCAGCAGATAAGTGACTGCAAAATGAGGCTAAAATTAGAACTGCTGCTACAGCGCGGTCTTTCTCGGTGACTACTCCCGTTCACAAGGTTTTAAAAACACTTTTCACGACTGGCTGGAAGATGAAGGAGAGGATCCATCCGCCATCAACTCCTGGTGTTTCTTCGAGGATACCTACCCTCGGGCGGAACGCGAACTGGACCGACATATGCGCTCCAACCGGAACAGCTATCGCATAGTCGAGACCCGCTGGGCACCGGATACATTCAGCGCGCAGCCTCTTCTTGATTTCCACATCACGCTGTCATCCGGTCAGCGCGAGGTGCGCGTGTGCGTGCGCGACCACGAGTGTGAGGACGGTGACCGGGTCCGGGTTTCGGTCAACGGCCAGCGCGTCCATTCGGGGGAGATCGACAACGACTGGGACTGCGAGGACGTGCCGGTGCATGAGGGACGTAACAGGGTGGAGCTGTTCGCGGTCAACGGAACCGGGCGCAAGGGCAACTGCTCGTACGCCGATGTGAACACCGGTGAGATCCGGGTTGAGGGGAAAAACACGGAGACGCAGTCCTGGCGCCATCGCGGGGGTGCCGGTTCCAGTGCAAGCATTATTGTCGATATACCATAGGAATCTCACAGATTGAGCGTTGAAAATCGGTACTGGGTGACAATTTCACAGCCGTTTGCGATAGCAGGTACGAGCCTTCCATTCCGGAAGTGGGATGCGTGCGTATTGGACGGTGGAAGAATCCATTGACCGGATGACAGGGCTGGAATAAGCGAGAACATAAAAAATTCAATTGGTAAATGCGACATGACCATGGGAGCTGCACCGTTAATGGCCTTGACATCGAAGGTATTCTCAGCTTCGATGTACGGATAAGGGGTAAAGACTGCCAGGAGTCCGATTTCGAAATCTACGGGATGTTTTTTTCTTCGTTCCGTCCAGGTTGGGGACAACACAATTCAAACCAATGGAGATCAATGATGTACTTCGACAAAACACTTAATCCGATGAAATGCTGGACTGTTGTGTCATTCGCAGGACTGCTGTTATGGGTTTGTGCCTCGCCTGTGCATGCCCAAACTTACGAAGTTGAGGATCATTTCAAGGATTGCAATGTCTGCCCCGAAATGGTGGTGGTCCCGGCAGGGTCTTTCAGTATGGGCTCGCCATCGTCGGAGAGTTTTCGAGACGGTGATGAGGGTCCGAGGCGCACTGTGACGATTCCAAAGAAATTTGCGGTCGGGAAGTACGAGGTGACGTTCCGGGAGTGGGATTCCTGCGTGTCTGACGGCGGCTGCTCCCACCGACCGGATGATGAGGGCTGGGGACGCGGAGAACGTCCGGTGATCCATGTCAGCTGGTTTGATGCCAAGGAATATGTGGAATGGCTGAGCCGCAGGACCGGCGAGCGGTATCGTCTGCTGTCGGAGGCGGAGTGGGAGTATGTGGCGCGGGCGGGCACGACAACGGCGTATCATTTCGGGTGGACGGTCTCTTCAAGCCAAGCGAACTATGATGAAAACGTTGATAAAACAGTTCCAGTGGGCAGTTATCCGGCTAATGATTTCTGGCTGCACGATGTCCATGGCAACGTATGGGAATGGGTGGAGGACTGCTATGTCGACAGCTATCGCGGTGCGCCGACAGATGGAAGTGCCAGGACACCTCAGAGTGATAGGAAAGTGGGCA
Organism: Arenicellales bacterium; assembly: GCA_963662635.2. Lineage (GTDB taxonomy): Bacteria > Pseudomonadota > Gammaproteobacteria > Arenicellales > JAJDZL01 > JAJDZL01. Next base: position 217,948 of record CAXXFC010000005.1, on the reverse strand, counting down.
GAAATTGCGAACGCGTGCTGCGTGGCGGTTCCTGGGACAGCAGTCCGAGGTACCTCCGTTCGGCGAATCGCCTCAAGAACGAGCCGGGGAGCCGCCTCGACTTAAACGGGTTCCGTATTGCCCGGACGCTTGCCCCGTGAGTCCTTACATCCTTACCTCGGGGTTTCAAGGGGCGGAGCCCCTTGACGAATTTTTTACAGCTCCGAATTGAATGAATGGGAGACATAGGTGAATCGATCAGGTAATGTGCGCGAGACCGGTCCGGCAATTGACTCGCACTACAGGTTCATTCTGTGGCTGATTCCGACACTGACTCGCTTCCCGCGTTCGCAGAAGTTCCTTCTCGGTGACCGCATCCAGAATATCGCCATTGACATCCTTGAGGCGCTGATCGAGGCGACCTACACGAAACACCGCGACGAGCCGCTCTCGAAAGCCAATCTCAATATCGAGAAGCTGCGCTTCCTGTTGCGGCTCTGCCGTGACCTGGAATATCTCGACACGCGTCGCCATGAGTTCGCGATGCGCTCGATTGACGACACCGGGCGCCGGATCGGTGCCTGGAGAAAGGTTCACCGCAACCATGAAACAGCGTGATCTCTTCGACAGGATCGCTTCGTTCGAAACCCTGCTGGAAGCATCTTGCCAGGCCGCGAAAGGAAAACGCTCGCGTTGCGATGTGGCGGCGTTTCTCGCCGGTCAGGAGTTCGAGGCTCTGCGGCTGGAGCGGGAACTCCGGGATGGGACCTACCTGCCCGGACGCTACAGGAAGATCGAGGTGTTCGATCCGAAGCATCGGATCGTATCCGCCGCCCCTTTCCGCGACCGCGTTGTCCACCATGCAATACACTCGGTGTGCGCTCCGCTGTTCGAGCGCGGATTCATTTTCGACACCTATGCCAATCGCAAGGGAAAGGGAACACATCGGGCGGTAGTACGCTATGAGCAATATCGCGACAGGTTCCGCCACGTGTTGCGCTGTGACATCTTCCGGTATTTTCCGGCGATCGATCACGAGATCCTGAAGCGTGACATCCGACGGCGGATCGCCTGCGAGCGGACCCTGAATCTGATTGACATAATCATTGATGCGTCCAACCCTCAGGAGCCTGTCAACCTTTATTATCCCGGCGATGACCTGCTTACGCCGTTCGAGCGAAGACGCGGCATCCCGATCGGCAACCTCACCAGCCAGTTCTTCGCCAATGTCTATCTGGACCGACTCGATCACTACTGCAGGGAAGTGCTGCGCGCCAAGGGGTATGTCAGATTTGTCGACGACTTCGCACTCTTCCATGACGACCCCGGACAGTTGGAGAGCTGGCGTGACTCAATCTCACGTTTTCTGGAAAAGCGAAGGCTGTGTCTCCATCCGCGCAAGACATTCATTACCACAACGGATGAGGATGCGGTTTTTCTCGGATTCGTCCTGTTGCCGAATGGCGGCAGGAGACTGCCCGAGGACAATGTACGACGATTTCGCAGGCGGTTGCGCGTGTTGCAGAAGCAATGCCGTCGCGGAGTAGCCTGCGAAGCGATCCGACAGCGAGTCACCGCCTGGATCGCACATGCCGAACATGCAGATACATGGCGCTTGCGCCATGCCATCTTTCGGGACGGACGATTCGATCCGTACCGCGAGCCTGAGCGTCCCCCTGACTACGCGTGCTGCGTGGCGGTTCCTGGAACAACAAACCGAGGAACCTCCGCTCTGCGAATCGCAACAGGAACGAGCCGGGGAACCGAAACAACAACAACGGGTTCCGTGTTGCCCGCACGCCTCGAGGCCGGAGTCGGATGCCTTACGTGGCTTCCGAGTGTGTATGCAGGTGTCCAGGGATGTTCATGATGAGAAGGGTTCTGCGCCTGTCTTGCCTGTGAGTTCAGGGACAGGCGCAGAGCATACCCGACGGGATGTCGTACAGTTCCCTTGTGGGCTTCTCAAGTCGATGATGGCTGTTCGGCTCCCTTAGAAAAGATATTGTGCCGCCTGACGGAGAAATGGAACATTATCTTCGACCGTTCAACCCTCTCAGTCTCGCAACAGCTCCCGCTGATTGTCCGTCTGAGCCTTGGCGGCGGTAAACTGGATTATGCGCTGAAGTCATCACTGATACTCGGCTTTAGTTCAGACTGTTGTATTGCGAGCAGTCGAGAGTTGGATGTTGCGCCTGACTGCTTTGCAAGTGAATCGGAGGTATCGATAGAATCTCAGAATTGAACTCTGGAAACTTGCCCGCCTGATCAATGGGACGGGTAGTCGTCGTTTACGGCTTGATCATTTATGTATTGGATTTGCCCCGCGCTTGCACGTTGCCGATTCTTTCCATATTGCATTGCCGATTGCAGCAGTCTTGGGCGAGCATCGTGAATGAACTTTCGATGCCGAGCGGAAACTATTTGTTGCCAGTCTGCCCGGCGGGAATGGTCAAACAACGGACATTCAATCCGGAACGACAGGCTCGACCGCCGCTGACCGAAGGTAGTCGCCGAGCGAAGGTATAGGAATCTTGTAGTGATCCAGCATGCCTTTCACAGGGGACAGCAATCCCGCATGCAGCGCATCCGTTATGAATTCATCGATTGTTTCGTTTCGTTTCTTGCGCGCAGACTCTGTCAGAAGTTCAATCTCGTTATAGGATAAGACATCCGTGTGCTGACTGCGTTTTTCGTTCGCAGACAAGGCGATCTGCCTATAGACCCAGGCAGGGTGTCCGCCGGACTCTACGCGTTGTTCGTAGTATTCGTTTTTCAGTTCATTTGCTTTTTCGAGTGCGTGTTCAAGCAGATGGCTCTCAAGTTTTTCTGTGTTATTCTCGGCAAGCGTCAGCCCAGCGGCAATGCCGGTTCGATTGATATGTTGCGGCCACCCCTGGGATAGCTCGGCCAGCGCATTCGTCCAGTTCTCCTTCTGCACCTCGGTACCGGTATAGTAAGTGTCGATCATGTGCCGAATGGAGAACTTCGCATCTGTCAGCGGCAGAGGATCCAAGTTTACGATCCGCTGGCTGGCGAGTCTCGAAAGCCCACACCGGCGCAGTACGTCCTTGGTGTCGCTCAAGCCGAAAAATGCGGCCACCAGCGGAATTCCCTTGGGGTCGCGGTGAAGACTGTCAAGTACAGCTTTGGTCGTGGTACTTTCCGGTGTGTTCTGTGCCTCATCGACAAAGACGACGATATGGAAATTCTCAAGCAGCACGGCAGTTTTACGGAAAACACTTCCCGACGACTGAACTGAATCGGAACGACCGTTGGTTTGCGGCTTGCCACCTACAGAGAAACCGGCAACCGAAACCCCACGGGACGACAATTCAGCATAGAGTTTCCGACCGAGGTCAAGCCATTGATTGAATTTGTCTGCAATGGAATCCGGTGCCAACTTTGAAAGACGCTGAGTCTCCTCATTGGCAGCATGGATCAGATCTGACACCACATCAACGGGGTAGCTCAGGGTGCCCGGATCAATACTCACAGCGATCCAGGGGTCCTGTGGCGTCGAATGGAGTCTGACCGCTTCCATGCATTCGAGCATGAGGGCAGATTTCCCGGCACCCGGTGCACCCTGGAATACCATTGTGCCCCCACCTGTATCCCCATCGCGCAGAGAGATAGCTGCGTTACGGAAGACCTCATACTCGGTATCTCTTCCGCAAAAAAACGGTTGTCGCCCGACTTCGGCACGATCGGCCTGCCTAATCCATCTCTGCTCAGATAGAGGCTTCGCTGGCGGCGGTTTGGGAAAAGGGCCTGGGTTCATGCGATATGCTTCAATTCGTATTCGTCTGCCCTGAATTTTACCACTCCAGCCCGTCGAATACGAAACATGTGCGGATTTGCGATGATGCCGTAACGTCCGATATGTCGGTGTTGCGGTAACCAACAGCTACGACGTTACCGAATTCAGCGAGCATTGTTACAGTGGAATTGCACTGAGACGCGTTTCGACAGCGTGTTACCCCTGGATCACACATGTCGAACACGCGGATACATGGCTCTTACGCCAAACCATCTTTCGGGACAGACGCTATGATCCGTTCCCCGAGTCCGAATGTCCCCCTGGACTACACATGCAGCGTGGCGATTCCTGAAACAACAAATCGAGGAACCTCCAATGGGCGAATCGCAACAGGTACGAGCTAGGCAACCGAAACAACACCGGGTTCCGTGTTGCCCGCACGCCCTGGAGTCGGAGTCGGATACCTCGCGAGGAAGCCGAGTGTGTGTGCAGGCATCCAATCCAAGTGACGTTCATGATGAGAAGGGTTCTGCATCTGTCTTGCCTGCAATGAAAAGGATATGCGCAGGGTACGCTCAATTGAAATTATTGAATCCGCCCGGCCTGAGGACAATCACAAAGGCTTTGTGGTTCTGATCGAAAAAATGTTTTCTACGCTTGTGCTGATATCGCTAGCGACCATTCGGCGTCGGCATCATCACACCCATGAGAATCGAGTGTGTCGACCTGATCGATCACACGCATGCGCGCGTTTTTGGCCTGCAAGGTGCTTCTACGGCTCATATAATGCAACTTCAACAAATTCACGCTATCAGGAGGAAGCAACGAGATGACTGAAGAACGACGATACACAATGGGACGTAGTGAAGGTGAAACTCAACGCCTGATTGAGCAGTCGCAATTGTACGACCGCGTGACACGACGTTTACTGCACCAGACGGGATTGAGTGATGGTATGAAAGTATTGGACATCGGCAGCGGGGCTGGCGATGTCGCCCTGACAGCAGGAGAAATTGTAGGTCCCTCTGGCCATGTGGTTGGTATTGATATGAATCCTACCATTCTGGAAACCGCTAGAGGAAGAGCGGAGGCACTCGGATACTCCCATGTTGAATTTATCGCTGGTGATGTCACTGAAATTGAATTGCAGGATGATTTCGATATGGTTATCGGGCGTCTCATATTGATGTACTTACCTCAACCTGCAGAATTGATCAAGAAGCTAGTTACACATCTCAAGCCCGGGGGTGTGGTTGCGTTTCAAGAAGTTGAACTGTCACCGTATCGTTCGATGACACACCCGGATACACCGTTGCTCAACAATATGGTTGAATGGGGACTCGGAACAATGGAACGGTCAGGCTCAAATATCAGCATGGGCTTTGATCTATTGCGCGTGTTCATGGATGCAGGATTGCCGATACCGAACTTCGACTACGAAGCTCCGATGGGAGGTCCCGAGGGTTGGCCCGGATATCAGTACTTGGCTGCCACATTCAAAAGTATGCTGCCATTGATCGTGGAATTTGGCATCGCAACAGCCGAAGAAGTCGATGTCGATACACTTGCGGAAAGACTGTGGGAAGAAGTGCGTACCACAAAACGACCATTGGTGCTCCCGCCCCATGTCACTGCGTTTACTAGAATAAACGGATGAGACTGCTCGGGAATAACTGTTCTGCTGACATCTCTGTGCCTGCAGTCGTAATTGCTGGTGCCAAGGTCACCGACATCGGGACATCAGCTGCTTGGGAAAGTCCATTGCAGTTGGCTTCAGAGGTAAGATATCGTGTTCATCTCGAGTCCTGAAACCGAGGTAGAAGAACCAAAGCTTGAATTGAATCCTGCTGCTGGTTGAACCAGAATCAAATTTCGAGTCAGAGTATGATCGAATACTGAGAAATTGAGAACTTTCAATGAATAAACCACTTCCAACTGAGAGCATCTTGGCCGCAGTAGCATCGTTTCTACCTAATGAATTGTCGGCAGAAATCAAGAAAAACGTGATTGGTTCGGTTCGGTCCGCCTTGGAAAATATGGATTTTGTCACCCGTTCGGAAATTGAGGTTCAGGAAACAGTCTTGAGACGCGCACGCGAGCGAATTAGGAAACTCGAATCTCGGATTGAAATACTTGAAGCGGAAGCACCAAGTAGCAACCCGCCTCAATGATTCTCAAAATAGTTACCCGAATTCTGCGAATTATCTTCGGCAGAAATTACTGTACAAGTCCGACCAGATAGTCGACGGCGGCTTGGACTTCCTCGTCACTCAACATCGAAACACCACCTTTGGGTGGCATGATACCTCGTTGCCCCTGAAAACCGTTGATTGCACTGTCATATAGGACAGCAATACCTTTTTCGATACGCGGACCCCAGTTTTCCGCATCACCGGGCTTTGGCGACCCAGTCAAACCAACATCGTGACAGACGTAACAAAATTTACTATACACATCTTTCCCGGGATGCCCTACCGACGCTTCGCTCTCACCGGATTCCGTCGATGAGACTTGAACATTCGTCGAATTTGTCATTGCTACGGTTACGCCCTCGTCTGCAATTTCACCAACATTCAAATCACCGACGGGTTGGGTTCTCTGTGCGATGATACGTTGCGTATATTCTTCAGTCTGGGCTTGGAGTTTGTCGTCAATCGAACCTCCAATCACAACGCCAAGTGCGATCAGAACCAAGGTCAGTACGATCAAGGCGATGATCATTTTCGAAAACGATTTTACGAACTGGGCATCAGTCATCATTGCGGTAATTCACCTCTTGCATCTTTCATTCAAACGGGATATTGTCATTTCAGTTAATTGACAAATGTTGTGGAGTAATTCTACTCATGCCATCGCGTAGTTTTGGGCATTATAGTAAAGTAGGTTGTTCGAATTTGATCGATAGGAGCGCGCGAGTTACTCTAGCCGGATGGAACCTTCGCAAAGTGTATCTCTATAAATAAATTTGGAATGTCGAGCGACTATACAATTCGGAATGTATAATTTTTAGACCTTTCATGCTAAAGCTGACAAACAACGGAAAGATATTTTGGATAACCTGATCGGAATCCCCGTATTGGTTGGTTTTTTTCTGACTTCGGTCATTCTGGGAATAACCATAAGTCGGACCAATTTCTGTACGATGGGTGCAGTTTCGGACTGGGTGAACATGAATGATCGGGGAAGAATGGGAGCCTGGTTATTGGCAATTGCCTTTGCCATGGTAGTGGTCTCGTTGCTTGAAGCGGTTTCCTTGTTCGAACTAAACCAGCAAAGACCACCATATCGATCTCCTACTTTTGCCTGGCTTCGTTATCTTGTTGGTGGATTGATGTTCGGAATCGGTATGACACTGGCAGGCGGATGTGTCAGCAGAAATCTCGTTAGACTCGGCGGTGGGAATATCAAATCGCTGATTACGTTGATTTTTGCAGCGGTTTTTGCTTACTTTATGACGAAGACTGTGTTCTTTGAGATTGCATTCTACAGTTGGATGCATCCACTCTCTTTCGACCTTGCGTCAATCGGAATTCCTGCTCAAGACATCGGATCGGTCATATCGACAGTTATTCCAACACTCGATAAGTCTGTTGTACACATATTGATGGCACTGGCTGTCGCAATCGCGGTGTTTATCTTTATTGCAAAGACAAATGGTATTCGAAGCAACTTGCTGAATATTGGTGCAGGGTTGATTATCGGCGGTTCAGTTACCGTTGGATGGTATCTTACATCCGGTCCGCTTGGATTGGAATGGGCGGAAGCCGCTGAGTGGGCTGACAATCCACCGGTCGGAGTCGGAATGCAGTCGTTTACATTTGTCAATCCGTTAGGGGAGTACATCAGTTTGATCCTGGAGCCCGGCAATCTTTCGACGCTTCTCACTGTCGGTATGCTGGCGGCGGCAGGGCTTGTTCTGGGTTCGCTCGCTCATTCGTTGGTCAGCAGGCAATTTCATATTTCATGGTTCGCGTCACTTGGAGATTTTGCTGCGAATGCCATTGGTGGAGTGTTGATGGGGATTGGTGGTGTTTTGGCATTGGGCTGTACGATTGGCCAGGGAATTAGTGGTATTTCAACTTTGGCGCTAGGTTCGTTCATCACTTTGGCCGCTATCATCTACAGCTGTACCGCAACCTTGAAGTATCAGTACTACAGTCTGGTTTATGAAGATGCGAGTGTTTCCGATGTACTCATGACCACATTGGTGGACATTAGATTATTACCGAGCTCAAAAAGGCGTCTCGATCCGATATGAACGACAGGGAGATTGAGCATGTCTGATTTTTCATCTTGGTTGCCGACCGATCGACTATATGACGAGTCGTCGTATCTTTGGGTTAAGGATGATTTGGAGAGTGGAAATTTATTGGTTGGTATCGGGAATCCGACTATCGAGTCTCTGGGGGAGTTGTCTTATCTTACGATTTCGAGCCCGGGAACTGTTGTCAAACGCGGTGAATCGGTAGGTTCGATGGAGGCTGCGAAAATGACCGGTGAAATAGTCAGTCCGGTCAGCGGAACCATAGTCCATCGAAATGAAGACATACTGGACGACCCGCGTAGCGCAAGTGGAGACCCTTATCGCAACGGTTGGCTGTTTTCAATTGCCCCGACATCCTGGGACGAAGATAAATCCTGTTTACTCGACTCTGCCAGCTTCTTTGATGTACTTCCGGAAGACTTGCGTGATTCTGCGTCAGTCTAAGATGAATTGGTGAAAGCCCGACTACTGATAGACAGGTCGGTTGACGATCAGCATGGATTGTCAGTTGATGATGCATTGACTCGCAGTTCAGAAGTGGCATCGATTACTTTGAGGCTTTACACCTATCAGACCTGCGTGCTTGTTGGTCGGTTTCAGCATATCCATGATGAAGTTAATCTTGATAGATGCAGAGCACTTAATGTGCCCGTCAATCGTCGCCCGACCGGGGGAGGTTCGATCATTATGGGAGCTGACCAGTTGGGCATCGCATTGGTGATTCCACCGGATAGCAAGCTTGTTGGGCGAAAATCAACTTCGCTGATGCGGGGTTGTGCAAAGGGTATTGTGAGAACGCTCCGCGGATTCGGTATTGAAGCTGAATTCCGGGGTAAAAACGATCTGGTCGTTTCGGGCAGGAAAATTGCGGGATTGGGTCTTTATCAGGCACCGGGAGGTGGAATTCTGTTTCACGCATCGTTATTGCTTGATCTTGATATTCAATTTATGCTGACAGTGCTCAAGACTGCTTTTGAGAATGCATCTGACAGGGGATTGAGTGCCGTTTCAGAACGTATTGCCACTCTCCGTCGAGAAGTCAGTTCTGACTTGTCCATATCAGGTCTGATGAAAGCGGTTAAACTCGGATACGAAAATGAGTTTTCCATTGGCTTTCGCAGAGGACAGTTAAATGCGGAAGAGCAACTATTGGCGAATCAGCTTCTTGAACGTCAATATCGCGATAGACAGTGGGTATTCCAGACTTCATCTCGAATCAAAGACCGGGTGGGACACTATAAGCTCAAGACTAAAGGCGGAACATTGGATGTCAGAGCGATAGTGGCGAGAAGAACCCTAAAATCAGTATTTCTCAACGGAGACTTCATTGCATCAGAAAACGCGATTTTTGATCTTGAGAGCAGTCTGAAGTGGCATATTACCGATGCAGAAGCATTGAACAGAACCATCGAGAGATCATATCTGAAAAACAGGCAGTTTTGGGATGGAATTTCAGCGACAGACATCTCAGATGCAGTATTGGGAGCGATCGGTCAATCCGATAGCGATTCTTTTGCTTCCGTGCCAAATTCGTGTTTTGTACATAGCGGAACGATTCAGTGAGTCAAGCGGTAACTTTTTTTGACGAACGTATTTCCGGGAATTACTCGGAATCGGCGAATCTCAAGCTTCGAAAGCGTAAATTCGGGGATCAAATCGTTTTTCATGCACCTGGCCTTAAGAAATATCAAACAACCGAATACGATCGTCACGATGCGTCTGAATTTGTAGCTGTCAGCGTCACCGGAGAAGCCTGCTCCTTGAACTGCGAGCACTGCAAAACCGGGGTACTGAAAGGTATGCACGATCTGCCGTCTGAGAATCAGTCGCTGTATGAGCTTTGTTCGAAGCTGCATGATCAGGGTGCACGTGGTGTTCTGATTTCCGGAGGCAGCGACCGAAAGGGCAGGGTACCGTTAAAAAAACATATCACCGACATGGTGCGGATTCGTCACCAACTGGGGATGACAATCCGTATCCATCCCGGATTGCCGGACGAGGAGACATGTTCTCGATTGGCTGATGCTGATATCGATGGTGCGATGATCGATGTGATCGGACACGATAAGACCATTCAGGAGGTCTATCATCTCGACACAGATGTCGGAGAATATGATGCGGTACTTGAACGGCTTGACCGTTACGGTATACCCTGTGTGCCGCACATAGTGATGGGACTGCATTTCGGGCGGATGCTTGGCGAGGAACATGCACTCGAGATGATTTGCCGACATGAGTTCAAACTTCTGGTCCTGGTTATTCTGATGCCACTGTCAGGAACACCGATGGCCGCGATTCAACCGCCTTCACTGTTAGAGATTACCGAATTTTTCGATCAGGCCAGGAGTCGACTGCCAGATAGCCCAGTCATGCTGGGTTGTGCTCGCCCATTGGGAAAGGCTAAAGTACTCATTGACCGGGCTGCAATTGATTCAGGTTTGAACGGAATCGCTTATCCTGCAGAGGGAATAGTGGAATACGCTCGAAATCGCGGACTGACACCGAAATTCGTCAATGCATGCTGTGGTGTCAATTGGTGAATGAAACAGACCAAGGAGAAACGGATTAAGATTCATGGCAACAACAGGAATACCGACAAAACTGCAAGATCAGCACTTTCAAATCAGTCCTGATTACGTTCGAATCAGTGTTGCAGCCGCCATTGAGCTCGGGTTGGCACCGGGCAGGATCAATGGCTGCAGTTGCAACTGCATTAATCTGTTACAGAACTATCCACAGGGATGCGCGGCCAATTGCTCATATTGCGGACTGGCTCGGGAACGTCCCGGCTTAGCCGAAGACAACAGTTTTATTCGGGTCGACTGGCCGCTTTATGAAACTGATCTCGTGGCCGAGAAAATCGCTGAGAAAGAGTCACGAGACACGGTGGGTAGAGTATGTATCGCGCAGGTCCAAGATCATCGGGCTACTGATGACCTGATCGATATGGCGTATAGAGTGCACAGGGCGTCGCCGAAGGTGCCAATATCTGCGCTGGTTACGGCAACACTTCTCTCGGAGGATGATCTTTACAGAATTAGGGAGTCAGGAGTGGATATTATCGGTGTGGGATTGGACGCGGTAACGGAAGATCTGTTTTTGCGAACTCGGGGAAGGCTTGCGAAAGGCCCACATCGCTGGGATCAACACTGGGAGATTGTGCGCACTGCTCGACAAATCTATGGCCCCATGAAGGTTAACTGTCATCTTATAGTCGGGCTAGGCGAAACCGACAAGGAGATGTTTGATATGATCTATCAGTTGAAAGAGGAGCAGATTGTGGGATATCTATTTTCTTTTAACCCTGAACCTGGGACTGAAATGCAAGATGTTCCAAGAGCACCTTTGAAAAGGTGGCGTCGAATACAATTTGTCAAGAATTTAATCGAGGAACATGATCTGGAACTATCGGCACTTGAGTTCAACGCTGCCGGAGAATTGATCCGGATCAACTATCCACAGGACCCAGCGCGTCTTGTGCTTGAAAATGCGGCCGCATTTATGACCAACGGCTGTCCTGACCGTCAAGGAGTGATGGCGTGCAATCGTCCCTATGGCTCTTACCGACCTGGTGAAGATTTTCGGGACTATCCGTTCTTACCAGACCACGATGAATTGGAAAAAATCAAGGCGCAGACACGACCGGAAGAATTGCGAGTGTCGTAACCAGTCCGTTATCGAAGGCTACAGGTTATTGATTAAATCGGTTCAGGTGGCAGATTGTGAGCAGTGAGCTGAATGAGCGACGTCTGATCTCGTCCGGTTCAATGTTTGAAGAGCAAGTGGGATACTCTCGAGCAGTATGTTCTGACCCTTGGGTTTTTGTCGCAGGTACCACCGGATTCAATTACGACACGATGGAAATTTCCGACGATGTAGTTGAGCAATGCCGTCAGACGCTGGAGAACATTAGGAAAGTGTTGGTGGAGGCGCAAAGCGGATTTGAAGATGTGGTTCGTGTAACCTATATCTTTCCTAACCGCGAAGACTTCCAGTTGTGTTGGCCTGTACTAAGGGAGTATTTCGGCAATATTCGTCCAGCATCCACAATGTATAGCGCGAATCTTGCCGACCCCAGAATGAAAGTAGAAATTGAAGTCACTGCGCTGAAAAGATGAGCGCAGGAGTCGATTTTCAATCTTTAGATTACTTATGCGCCTTCTTCCGCTAGGATACGCCCGACTAGGTATTCCACAATTTCGAGGGCTCGTAAATCTGACCCCGCCATAGCCGGTGATGTTCTGTACTTATGCCCGACGACCAGTGTCGGAACAGAGCTGACCCCGTATTTCTTTGCGAGTGCTTCCGCTTGTGCAACCTTTGATTTGGCTGCGAAGGAATGAAGAGCCTGCATCAATTTAGGTACATCCACTCCTTGCTGTTCACTTGCCCACTTTTGAAATGAATCGGCATTGTTGATCCTGGTTCTCTTGACATGAAGTTCATCATAGAATTTTTGCATCAACGGTTCTTTCAGTTTCAGCAAGTCCATTGCATAGTATGCATGGGCGTGGAACACCCAACTGTCAACCATCGCAGCTGGAACATTGGAAAAATTGATTTCTTTGGGAATGTCCCACTGAAGCAGAGTCGGCTCGAACCGGAAACAGGAAGGGCAGCCGAACCAGAAGAATTCCATCACATCGACTCTTCCGTCAGGCCTGACTTTCGCGTCCGCTGCTATGGTGACAAAATCCTCTCCCTCTACGTAATTCTGGGCCTGTAATGGGGATGCGATGAACAACATTACAAGACCATAGATGGCAACGCCGAGGAGAGTGTTTGGAAATCGTCGATGTTTCATAATTAATTCATCCTGCTTACATAATACAAAATAGGTGTTTCAAGCGTTGGAATCGTGTGCAATTGAGTCGATGGAGTGATTTTCGCTCGCGTACTTACGCGACATCGCAAAATTGTACGCAAACAGTTCAGATAATATCCGAGATAGTTTGCTTGCATCTGTTAAGAAATGATTAATTCTCTTCTAGGGCTGCAACCAGTCGTTTTTGAAGATTGTCGAACCCGCCGTTGCTCATGATCAAGACGGAATCACCATGACGCACCTCTTTTACCAGGTTGTCAAGCAACGTGTTAACCGAGTTGTGAACAACGAAATTTTTTTTGAATTCAGGGACATCCCAATTTACATTCGGTGGGCGATACATAAATACTTTATCGGCATCCTCAAAAGCTTCAAAAAGTTTCTCACCGTGAACGCCCATGCGCATGGAGTTTGATCGAGGTTCAAATACCGCAATCAATCGCTTCGGTGAAGTTGAATTTGAAACGGCATCAATGCTTGCGCGAATAGCCGTCGGATGATGAGCGAAGTCGTCGAATATCCGGACTCCGTTCAAGTTACTCAGAAACTCCAGTCGGCGCTTGACCGGTTTGAATTCCTTTAGCGCATCTATAGCGATGTTCACACCGACACCGACACCACAGACTGTGGCGATTGCTGCCAGAGCGTTCGCAGCGTTATGTCTGCCCGGAATACTCCAGCTCAATTCGACGGTCCCGTGTAATCGCGAATGAATCATCAGATTTCGGTAGTCATCTGTCTGTGAATCTGCGTACCAGTCCGCATCTCGATTTCCGGAAATACTGAATTGAACGAGAGGCGAGACGGCACTGTCGGCAACAGTGTGCTGCAGGTATTCTTCATCTAGGTTCGCAATGAGACTACCTGAGGACGGTAGCAATTGTATGAAATTTTGGAACTGTTGCCCGATGTCATCGATTGAGTTGAAGATATCCGCGTGGTCAAACTCCAGATTCAAGAGAACTGCATGGTGAGGTCGGTAATGATTGAATTTTGAACGTTTGTCAAAGTATGCGGTGTCATATTCGTCGCCCTCGACAATGAACCACTCGCCTGCCCCTATTTTTGCGGCCGCATCAAAATTTCGGGACACTCCACCGATCAGATAACCGGGTTTGAATCCTGCGTACTCCAGCATCCATGCGACCATGCTTGTTGTTGTTGTCTTTCCATGAGTACCTGCAACTACAATGACTTTCTTGTTGCGCAGTATGTTTTCGTAAAGCCATTGGGGTCCGGATGTGTATTCGATACCGAGGTTTAGCATCATATCTACTTCCGGGTTCGACCGACTGATAGTGTTACCGACGACCACCAAATCTGGGCGGTCTTTCAAGTTATCGGGGTGGTATCCTGTAGCGACTTCAATGTTCTGTTTTGACAGCAGCTCACTCATAGGCGGATAAGCATTCAGATCCGATCCTGACACCCGGTAGCCCAACTCCCGAGCAAGCAGTGCGAGATTACCCATGAAGGTACCGCAGATTCCTACGATATGCAGATGCGTCATCATGCTCTAACCTCAAAGGATTGGGATCCAAAGACAAAAATGACTATGAATGAAGTTAGTATTGCAAGTCCAAAACTGATAAAAAACGCTTTTATTCCAGATACTTCCAAGGACTCCTTGAAAATGAGTACGGACACCGCTAGGCTCCAGATTCCAAAAAATATGGCTGTGATACCGACCCAGAAAGGCCCGTCAGGATCAGTTCTAACGCTTGAAGACACAAGAGCGACCGGCAAATGCATCAACGCGTGAATAAAACAATCCGTCCCCAAAAGTGCAGTGATCGTCTGTTTCCATCGCGCAGCTCGTCCTAACAAGCGAAGGAGCATCCAGACAATCCCTGCTTCTATGGCAATTTGTAAGGTTGCGATTTGAAAAATTTCGTAGTATTTTCCAACCGTACTCAAAAAAGAAGTTGCGAGTAGTAGAGCGACAGCATAGAAAATGACAAGGCCATACGATGCGGGAAGATTCTGCGGCTTCTCGGCGAACAGAAGCATCTTCGAGATAATGAGAACGGAACTATTCAAAGACTGCATAGTCAAACCAGCTCGGATTGCACATAAATTTCTATATGAATTTCAGTGGGTAAGTGAAAGAAATCAGAAGCCTCGCTAGGTTGCACTGAAATCTGAAATTTGATTCCATCATTCCATAGCGATAGCAACAGTAAATTATATGCGATGATCGAATGGAAGAGATTTACAGACCTTGAAAATTTAGATTGTTCACTTGAATTCAATACTGTCTAATACTTTCTCAAAGTTTACAACGTCAGGTGGTATGCATACTAAAACACCATGGAAATAATCGAAAAACCTATCGAAGACAGTCGAACTCTTCAACATTTGTGTGAGAGGGTAGGCTCCGAGTACGAGATTGCAATTGATACAGAATTCACGAGAGTCAGAACGTACCGACCGCGGCTGGAATTGGTTCAGGTGGCGACCAGGGAAATCGCTTTCTGTATTGACGTACCCCATTGTGGCGATATATCGGCACTCAGAAAACTGTTGAGCTCACCATCTATGGTTTTTGTGATGCATTCAGCATCGCAGGATCTGGAGGTTTTTCGAGATATGAACGCGATCCCATATCGATTGTTCGATACGCAAATTGCCGCGTCATTATGTGGTTACAGAAACATTTCATACAAGGATGTCGTTGACGAATCAATCGGAATCGAATTGAGCAAAGATATGACCAGATCAAACTGGACTAGTCGTCCTCTGTCCCAAAAACAGATTCAATATGCTCTGGAAGACGTGCGTTACCTGATTCCTGTGAAGCGACATTTGAATCGGAAACTGGACCAGTTATCGCGCGGGTCTTGGGTGAAAGAAGAGTGCGAACGATTGCTGATGAGTTATCGAAAGGATATGACGGACTTTGATATTTATCGTTCTTTCCATCAAGCCGCAGAACTAAGCATCGCTGATCAGCATAGAGTACGCGACTTGTTACTGTGGAGAGAAAATCGAGCTCGAAAATTAGATTTGCCGAAACAGTGGGTCATATCGGACAAGAATATTTTGAATTTAGTTCGACTGCGACCTAAGAATGAAGTTCAGGCTTCAAGAGTCATCGGGTTGAAGAAATTGAAATCACCCAAATGGTTGACAGAGGTCTTGAGGATTCTATGTTCTGCGCCTGACTCCACATCCGGGCCAATTTGGACTAATCAGGCCGGCCTTACGCGAGACGAGAAGAAATTAGTCCGACTGATATTGCAGGCTGCAAGAGATTCAGCGGACCAGCACAAAATACCGTCAAACCTGATTTGTACAAGCAAAGAGGCTAGGGCGATAGTTCGCGGCAAGCGCGATGGTCGAATCTTTAATGGATGGCGTAAAGAAATTTATGCCGATACAATTTTAGGTCTTTTGCCACAACAGTAAAGCGCGTGAGCTGAGAATTCCACTCAGGCTACAGCAACAGGCAACTCAGAGATGATCTTGCGCCATTTTTGAGGCCCAACAGTGTGGACAGAATTTCCTTCGCTGTCGACTGCGACAGTAACTGGCATGTCTAACACATCAAATTCATAAATGGCTTCCATACCGAGATCTTCAAACGCAATTACACGGGCGGAACGGATCGCCTTCGATACCAGGAATGCCGCGCCGCCCACCGCAATCAGATAGACAGCACCGTGACGTTTTATCGCCTTTATCCCCTCGGGGCCGCGCTCTGCTTTACCAATCATTCCCAGCAACCCTGTTTCCTTGATTACACGATCGGTGTACATATCCATTCGAGTGGCGGTGGTCGGCCCCGCCGGCCCCACGGCTTCGTCACCTACAGCGTCGACAGGTCCGACGTAGTAAATGAATCGATTTTCCAGATCTACATCTTCCGGTAAGTTCTCTCCCCTGTCAAAAACTTCGACCATTCGTTTATGCGCTGCGTCTCTCCCGGTCAGAATTTTTCCCGAAATGAGCAGAGACTCACCGATTTTCCACTGACGAATCTCATCTCTACTCAGTTCGTCAAGATTTACCCTTCGGGAATTCGAGTGATCCTGCACTATGTCAGGCCAAATTTCCATAGGTGGTTGCCTGAATTCTGCAGGACCGCTACCATCCAGAGCGAAGTGAACGTGTCGGGTTGCTGCACAATTCGGAATGATACTGACTGGCAGCGAAGCCGCATGAGTCGGAAATTCCTTGACTTTGACATCAAGAACGGTAGTCACACCGCCAAGCCCCTGGGCACCAATACCCAGTTTGTTGATTTCGTCGTACAGTTTCAGGCGCAATTGTTCGGTCGGCGTTTTTGCCCCGCGCTGCATGATCTCCTGGATGTCGATGGGGTCCATCAATGACTCTTTCGCCAAAACCACGGATTTCTCAGGCGAACCACCGATTCCAACCCCGAGGATGCCTGGCGGACACCAACCTGCTCCGAGTTCTGGTAAGGTTTTTAAAATCCAGTCAACGAGATTCTGGCCGGGATTCAAAATCGTCAATTTTGCCTTATTTTCGGAGCCACCACCTTTGGCTGCCAGAGTGATATCGATTTTGTCACCTTCAACCATCTCGGTATGGACGACAGCGGGCGTGTTGTCCCGGGTATTTTTTCGCATACCCCAAGGCGGGCTGACGACGGATGCTCGCAAAGGATTTTCAGGATTGAGGTAAGCGCGACGTACACCCTCATCAATCATATCCTGCAACGATCGATCCGTGTTCCACCGGACACCCATACCAATTTTTGCAAACACCACCACTATGCCGGTATCCTGACATATCGGTCGGTGTCCTTCCGCAGCCATTTTCGAATTGATCAGAATTTGAGCAATGGCATCCTTTGCAGCCTGTGACTCTTCGCGTTCGTAAGCTGCGACCATCGCCTCGACGAAATCCTGGGAGTGGTAGTAGGAAATGAACTGCAGACCGTCAGCGACGCTCTGAATCAGGTGTTCCGGTGAAATCGTGCTCATGACACAATCAGAATTTTTAGCGGGTTCATGTCACATTTTTCAGGAACTTTTCGACAGCTCCTCGCGGATTTTATTGAATCTTTTTTTGAGTGTCTCGTGCGCCTGCTCCGGAACAGCACCTGTCAACCAGTAGTTGACCAATAGGTCCTGAGTTTCAGTTTCCGGGTCGGTGGCGGTGCTCTGATCGACCATCGCAGATTTCAAGCGTGAAATATTGGTTTGCATACGATCACGAGCAAATTCAGGCGGCGATTCTATTTTTGAAAGAATTTCAAGTTTTAGACAAATCGCCTGTTTGGCTTCGAGATTCTGTTGCCATTGATTTGAACTGCCAGCGTCGCTGGCATCAAACATGGCGCAGGCTGACTCAAAACGACTTTGAATCGCCTCCTCAAATTCACCACATTGGTCTTCGATGCTATCCCACCTGCTATGAAATTGGTGTATGTCCGGCACATTGTTTCCTCGGACTGCGTGGAGTTCGATTTCATCACACAACCTTGCTTTGGACTCCAGCACCGAGAGTACCGCTTCAATTTCGAGCTTGTTAACTTCACGAATGGTTTCTCTGAATTTTGAAATTTCGCGTTTGAATTCATTATCCAACGAACTTCGCGACTTCCTGCCAGATGTACTTGCACCAGTCCACTTTTTTTGAATAGTTGATGCCTCTGAAGCATTACTCTTGATTTGATCAATCGGAAGTTTGTTGATTTTCCGTATTTCGGCGAGCAGCGCCTTTTTTGTATTCGTAGATTCCCGCTGTTTTTCCTCGAATGATTTTCGAATTTCGGCTCGACGCTGGAATTGTCGGTCACATGCGATGCGAAATTTATCCCAAAGCTCTTTTTCCTTATTCTTCTTGCCTCGAACATTGACGGTTTTCCAATCCTGCTGGAGCTGCTTCACTTTGTCCGTCGCAACTTTGACAGGTTTCGAGTCGAGCGATTCAGCCTCTTCGATCAGCTGAAGACGGAACGAGACACCTCTTTTTCTTTCGCGTTCAAGGTGCGGCTCAAATTTTCCGATGACTTCGTCCAGTTTTGAATTGGTTGTGTTCCAGTCTTTCTTGTTTAGTGGAACAGCCGTCTTCCATTGTTTTCGAGCACTGCGTAAAGTTCCGGTGACCGCTGACCAATCAGGCTGACTCCAGTCTACTGATTCGAAGAATTCTTCAAGCTCTCGGCAGATCTTTTTTCGCATTTTCTTGTTGGCTTTGCGTTGTTTTTTCTGTTGCTTGAAAAAGGCCTTGCAGGGCTTGAACGCTTCTTCATAAGCGTTGGAATATTTTTCCCGCATTGCGCGGTTCGGAAAGTCACCAGCTTGAATCCAACTATTCCAAATTTCCCGTATTTCCTTGAGTTGACTGTTCAAATGCAGGGGGTCACCCTCGTAATCGGCGAGTTTTTCCAACTTTGTAATCAGGTCGAGTCGCGACTGCTGTATCCCCCAATGTCGCCAATCTTTCAATTCCCGTACTTGTGCGTAAATGCTGTTTATTCGATTGTTCAACTTTTGGAGTTTTTTCGAATCGTACTGCAAGTTAGTCAAAAGCTTGAGTTTTGCCTGAGCTTTTTCGTATAGCGAAATACATTCTCTCAGTTGGCCGTCTTCAAGTGCCTTTTTCAGAGCTTCGCAGAGGTTTTCGATTTCTCCAACGAGGTCTTCAGCGTTAGCTGATTTGCGCTCGTCTTTTGTATCTGAAGTTGTATCCGACTGAGAGATTGATTGTTCTTCTGAAATAAAAACTTCTTCAGATTTGTCCGGCGAATCGGAATGAAGTGATTCGGGTTCGGTATCGGATTGTTGACCGGAAGTGCCCAACGCGCTTTCATCTGCTGTGTCTGTAACAGATGGTGATGGAAATAGTTCGGCAGACTTGTCTGAGGAAGCGTCCTGATTGTCGGACTGAGCATTGTCTCCAGAAGAATTATCTTCTGATGGTGATGCTGCGACCGGTTCACTGACAGTCTTTATTGATTCGACCGCGAGTTCTTCGTTCGAATTGGATTTTTTCCTCGGTGCTGGTTTGGTATCCATTGCGATGGTTGTATATTGATTTAGCGACTTCAGCGGGAATCTATAACTGGTTCAAAATTATGATCCCAATTCGTGAAGCTTGAAAGAACCGACTCTTCAAATTTCTTTTATAGTGAAATTATCTTTCCGCTGCAAAATTTTTTTAGCTCACCGCTTTCTTTCGTCCATTCTGAATTGGAATTTCAACCAAGCGTCTGTTGTGATTGAACTTTAACCCTTCAGTCCAAGTCTGAATTCTGATTGTTTGACGAATCACTTGCAATTCCTCGGCGCACTGTCGACTTGCCAAATCGATCATTGATAGAATCCACAACCGAATCCACTTGGCTTTGGCGCTGCAGTTCGGTTTGGTCAAAAAGCGATTTGTTCTGTTCATACCCCGATACGAGGGATTGCAGATGAACACCAATCAGACGAACTCTAAAATTTGTACCGCCAATTGTCCTATGCAGCAAATTTTGTGCAGACTTCCAAATTGGTTGGGTGACATCGGTTGCTCCCGCGTGAGTCTGGTCCCGGGTGATTGTATGGAAATTTGCAAATCTCAGCTTGATCCCTACAGTACGGGCAAACATGTTTTTACGTCGAAGGCGGGCAGCGACGTCCTCAGTCAGATGCATCAGTGAGGATTCCAGCGTTTCGATGTCCTGAATATCGGTAGCGAAAGTTGTTTCTCGTGAAATCGATTTTGCTTCAATTTCCGGTACGACTTTTCTGTCATCTACTCCGTTAGCGAGCTGGAGTAACTGGTGAGCCCGATGTCCAAGTGCTCTTTCGAGAACTTTTTGCTCGGTCAGGCGAAAATCCGCAATGGAGTGGATTCCAATTTTTGCGAGTTTATTTGAGGAAACGTTGCCGATTCCCCAAAGACGGGTTACAGGTAATTTATCAAGAAATTCCTGACTTGGTTCCGATACCCGAACAAATCCGTCAGGCTTTTCAAGATCACTGGCAATCTTTGCCAGAAATTTGTTCGGAGCGATTCCTATTGAAGCGGTAAGCTTCAGTTCAGACAGAATGTCACGTTTGATCAGCCTTCCGATATGGGCAGCACTGCCGAACAGTCTGGTGCTATCTGTTACATCCAAGAATGCCTCATCCAAGGAAAGAGGTTCGACCAGCGGTGTATAACGAAGAAAAATTTTTTGTATTTGGTCGGAAATTTCTCTGTAATAACTCATTCGCATGGGAATGAATATCGCTTCCGGACAGAGTCGAATTGCTTGACTCGAGGGCATAGCACTGCGAATGCCAAATTTTCTGGCTTCATAACTGGCTGCTGCGACAACGCCTCGCTGTTGTGCTGTACCGCCAACTACAATCGGTTTTCCTGCGAGCTCAGGCCGGTCGCGCTGTTCGACGGACGCATAGAATGCGTCCATGTCGATATGGATGATCATCAGGTTTGAGTTATCGATTCTGTTTATTCGTTTCCCCGCAACAGAGTTCGTTGCCTGCCGTTATCAGTCTTTTAAAAGATGATGACACAAGAATTCATTCAATTGGGGTTTCAGCGGAATTGCCCCATTCTGACCATGAACCTGCGTAACCGCGAATTCGATCGTAGCCCAAGGATTTTAACATGGCATAACTGTGCGATGACCGGTGGTGCGTCTGGCAATAAGTGATGATCTCCTTGTCAGGAGTGATACCGTGCTGATGCAGCATCTGAAGAAGTTCATCTGCGGGCTTGAAACGGTTGTTTCGCGTCGTGTCAATGGTATCTAGCCAGTTGATGTTCCGTGCTCCCGGAATGTGCCCGCCCCGCATCGCTCTGACGTCGAAACCTTCGTATTCCATTTGCGACCTGGCATCGAGTAGACCAATGTTTGAGTTTTCGAGATTGGAAAGAATATAGCTCTTGTCGGCCTGTGCCTTACCATTAACTCGAACCGGGTAATTGCTCCGGTCGATACTGGGTGGCGGTGAGGTTTCCACCGGGTATCCCTCATTTTTCCAGGCTGTAAAACCTCCATTTAGTAATGAAGTACGTGGATGTGCCAGAACGTCCAGGGTCCAAAGCAGTCGCGAAGCTCGACCGTTACCTTCCGAATCATAGGCAACGACATACTTGTCGCGTGTCAAACCAATTCGGGAGAAAACATCTTGCAAGTTCTCAACAGGTGGCAGTGTCCCACTGGCCGGAATTGCACCTGACACGATGTCCAGATAATCAACATGCACGGAACTTGGAATCCTTTCTTTCTCGTAGGCATCGGTGTCGCCGACATCAATTACGAGAAGATCGGTCTGACCGAGAATCTCTTCAAGTTCAGAAGGCTCCAGCAGAAACGGTAAATCTGATGTCATTGCAATTATTTCCCTTTATTTGTGAAAAACCGAAAAAAAATTTTTAAATATTCGAATTATTATTGTCAATTTGGAATGGAATGTTTTCTAATATAGTTTCAATTAGAAATTTGTCAAGTGCACAGACGGAGAAAATTTTGAATTGTTCTAGATTGATTCAGCTGGCTCGCAGCAGACCGAACACAATGGTTGACTACCGGACGAATTCGGAATCCGAGGCGTCGGCCAGGGGGATTGAATCGATATTTTCATGGCGGAATTCCAATGGCAAATTATTGACAATTTTTGTTCATAAGTTTGTATGTAACTTTGTTATCTGTTGAAATAATAGGATGTTTCAGACTGAACAAATTTTAACCACTCTAATTTATTGTTGAATTTCACATTGGCACTTCATGCAGGTTCCTTTCATCTGTGGTCAGTATGTCGTGAATAATGGACGACAAATTGACGGATTCCGAAATATCATTGTTGTTTAAGGCCTGAAAGATGTCTCACCAGGTTGCATTTGAATTGATGAAATGGTACATACAGCGTTGTCAGTTGAATCAAGTGTTCGTGCATCATATTGAATTTATTTATAAAAACTTAAGTACGCCATGATTGAGGCAGTGGTACAGGAATTCGACACCCAGAAGCGGTGGCGTTTGGCAGAGACCGATATCGGACACGATGTAATCGCTGAGGTGATTGATAAATATCGATTGGACTTGGCCGATTCAAGTCATGTTCCGATTGATGTGATCGCGATACTGTCGGAGGCGGAAGCAGACTGGGAAATGGCCGTCATCGCGGTGTTGAGAGGTCTGCGCCCAATTGCGGAATTGAATGTAGATCGAATTGAAAAACGATTTGGCCTATCCATTCGCCAGTTGTATGAGAGCGCTTTGCAGTTGGACAGTATTTCAACGGCTGTCGAGCGCGGTAACCTGAAGTCCAGATCATCGCGAAAAATCGACTTGAGTAGAATTCTGGTCGCCATGGTCGATGATCCTCGCGTGGTTGTGATACATCTTGCCGAACTTTTGGTAAAGATGAGAGAAGCCAAGAGTTTATCGCAGGTCGAGAAAACAGCGATGGCGCAGCAGATGCTGTCAGTCTATACACCCTTGGCGAACAAGCTCGGAATTTGGAGATTGAAGTGGGAATTGGAAGATCTATCTTTCAAGTACCTGAATCGCCCGGAATTTGACCGTATTGCACGACAGGTGGATGAACGTCGGATCGAACGTGAAAAATATATTGTCAGGTTTGTCGCCGAGTTAAAAGCGCTGATGGATCGTTCGAACATCAATGCGACTGTGAAGGGACGGGCTAAACACCTCTACGGGATATGGAACAAACTTCAGGATAAAGGGCTGGATCTTGAACACTTGTTTGACGTGCGCGCGGTTCGAATACTCGTACCGGATGTTGCTTCGTGCTATTCGGCTCTGGGCGCGGTGCATGCATCATGGGCGGCAGTCGAAGGTGAATTCGATGACTATATTGCGATGCCGAAACCAAACGGATATCGCTCCTTGCATACTGCGGTAAACGGTCCCGACTCAAAGACGGTGGAAGTGCAGATACGGACAGTGGAAATGCACAATGATTGTGAATTCGGTGTTGCTGCTCACTGGAAGTACAAGGAGAATGCTAAGTCCAGCGGATATCAGGATCGAAAAGTCAGATTGTTGCGACAGATTCTCGAGTGGAAAGAGGAGATTTTGGGCTCGATGGACGACAATTCGATGTCTGTCGACAATTCTGCCGAAACCATCTTCGCATTTACACCAGCAGGCAGTGTCATTGAGCTTGCCCTGGGATCCACCCCTATCGATTTTGCCTATGCCATTCATACAGAGGTTGGGCATCGTTGTCGGGGAGCGATGGTGAACGGGCGAATCGTACCGCTTACCTATGTGCTGCGAACTGGTGACTGGGTCGAGATACGCACAGTTAAATCAGGCGGCCCGAGTCGCGACTGGCTCAATTCTAACGAAGGATTTACGGTAACCTCCAGAGCGCAAGGTCGGATTCGACGGTGGTTCAAGCTGGAAGAATACGGTCGATATCAGACACAGGGAAAATTGTTGCTTGAGAAAGAGTTCAACCGCCACGGACTAACCAAAGTCAACCTCGAGAAACTTGCAGGTGACAACGGATTCAGACACAGTCAAGATTTGCTGACTGCGATTGGTATGAAGGAACTGAAGCCTGCGCATGCCGTTACCAGTCTAATTCCGAAAATATCCGACGAGGTTGAACCTGTGGCGATGGGTCCCAAACCCCGGCGTAAGCAGGATACGATGACTTTGCCGTTGTCCGTACTCGGTGTAGGGGAGCTTCTGACACGTTATGCCTCATGTTGCGGACCCTTGCCTGGCGATGACGTGGTCGGCTATGTGACCGTATCGCGCGGCATTACGATTCATCGACCGGATTGTGGGAACTTAAAGCGAATGCTTGAAATTCATCCCGAGCGATCGGTTGCCGTAAATTGGGAGGTCGATAAATTTTCCAAACGTCCGATCGATATCGAAATGGTTGCCGAAGGACGCCCTGAACTGTTGCAGGACATAACCACTGCAATAACACAACTTGGATTGGAGCTGCTTAGTGTTAACGCTGTTCGGATCAAGAATCAGGAACTGGGCAAGATCTACCTGAGCTTGGAAATTGGAAGCGCTGAGGATCTGAAAAAGATTCTAGCTCGGCTGCGTCGGGTGGACAGGGTTCTGAAAGTCAATCGGTTACACGGTTGACAGCAACGGGAAAGGCTGTCACTGAACCCTATATTCAAATTTACGTTGAGCCAGAATCTTTCCTGAAGATGGGTCAAATGTTCTTTCTTCAAACGTCACAGTTCCATCACAGTCGACGAGTACGACGGATGAGCTTCGGGTACCGTAATCTTTCAGGCGAATGAATATGGGCATCTGAGCCGGATCAATTGCATGCAGAATGTCTGAAGTGCTTTTTTCAGAATGATCCGCGCTGGATGCGTCGCTTTCCAGGAGGATATGGAAAAGCTGTTCTACCTCAAGCTGATCTTCTGATTGGGTGATTTCCAAGAGTTTTCGCTTACCTTTCTCCACCCTCGGCCAGGGAGTGTTCAAAAAATGATTGCTCAACCCATGCACACCTTCTGTGATATTTACGATTTGACTGTCCCTGTTGGTCTGATAGCGCAAGTGAGCGAAACTGCCGAAGATCAATCCATAGCCATTGTAACTTTCTTGGCTGTGATCAAGTTTCCGGGAGTATTCATCCAGAGACTCGTCGGTAATCAGGAAGCCAGTCACCAGATCTCCCCGACTTTGGAGTCTGGGATTGTGGCGACCGGGTTCGTAGTGATTGGTAATCGCGGCAAACCGTCCGCGACGGCCCAAGCCCAACCAGGTTCCGCCTGCTTGTTTGTCTCGCCCCGCAATGACCTCCGGCAGATCCGGCCAGTAGTCAGCAGCAATGGTCGGCCGGTTGTAGTATTCATCCCGATTGGCTGCGACGATGAAGGGATACCGTTTGTTTTGCCTGAGAGCAAATAAGATGACACACATAGCGGTACATCACCTGTCAGTGCATAATTTGATTCTCGAATTCGATTTCAGTTGTATGCATAGTTTGTTCTCTGATCGAATTAAGAGTGAAAGAGAATAGAATCAAAATCCAAAAAATTGTTTTTAGCCGATTTTCAGGAATTCAATTTCAATGGCAGGTATTATTGTCGGACACGATGTGGTGTTATGACCACGTCAATTAATTTTAGATGATTACTGAGTTGTAATTAACACGGGCTGTGTCAGTGAATCAGATTGCCTCCAGGGCATGGTTTTCGATTGTATTGCTTGGCGTGATTGGGATCGTCGCCTACTTTCTCAATTGGGAACTCCTTCTGTCGTTGGATTTTTCAGTTGTTTGGGAATACCGCGTGGTATTGCTGAAAGGGTTGATGCTGACTTTGGCACTTACCGCGTGTGCAGCCGTGTTGGGTTTGTTTGCCGGTACGATTCTTGCCATAGCAAGTCAGTCTGGATTTGCCCCTCTTCGTTGGATAGTGACCGCGTTTGTCGAAATCTGGCGAAACACACCGCTTCTGGTTCAGCTGATTTGGATACATTTCGCACTCCCAATCGTTACTGGTATCAATACAACGGCACTGGAAAGCGGAGTCATTGGGATTACCCTGCAGGCGAGCGCCTACTTCACGGAAATAGTCCGCGCCGGGATTGAATCGGTTCCGAAAGGCCAGTGGGAGGCAGCATACTCCCTGGCTCTTCCGGCGAGAATTCGT
The DNA here is from genome assembly GCA_963662635.2 of Arenicellales bacterium. Taxonomy (GTDB): domain Bacteria; phylum Pseudomonadota; class Gammaproteobacteria; order Arenicellales; family JAJDZL01; genus JAJDZL01. The sequence continues at coordinate 191,545 of CAXXFC010000005.1, read as the reverse complement.
TGGACACGCATAATACTTCCACCAGCGCTCCGTACCATGATTCCACCCCTTGTCAATCTGACGATCAGTTTCTTCAAGGGTACAGCGATCCTGTCGATACTTCATGTGAGCGAATTGATGACCGTGACGAACAGGATTAGCAATGTCACGTTCAAACCTGTTGAGCTTTTCAGTTCGATCGCGGTTATTTATTTCGTTGTCGGATATTTGATGAGCAAGGGAACCCTGCGCGTCGAATATTTTCTGCAGAAGAGGGAACGCTGATGCGATTTGAATGGGATCAATTGATTCGTTACGGTCCGGACTTGTTGCATGCGTTTGGTGTTACGATAGTGATTTCCGCAATTTCGCTGGTCATTGGGATTGTGCTGGGAATGATCGCTTGTCTAGGAAAATTGAATGGACAGGGTGGTGCCTATCGTCTGTCCACCGCGTTTATTGATTTCTTCCGAACCATTCCCGAAGTGGTACTGATTTTCTGGGTATATTCCTGTTTGCCATTGTTGCTGTCTGTTCGTATCTCAAGTGAAGCATGCGGGGTGATCGCGCTTTCTCTGTTCAGCGGTGCATACCTTGCGGAAATATTTCGAGCAGGTGTTCTTGCGGTACCTCGAGGACAGGTAGATGCGGCACATGCGCTTGCGATTCAGCGATTGCACATCTGGCGAAAAATCATCATTCCACCCGCAATTCGCCGAATGATGCCGGCATTCGTGAATTTTCTGACCGAACTGTTGAAGGCAACCAGTCTACTGTCGGCCATTGCGGTGGCTGAAATGGCGTATGTCGCCAGCATCCTGGGCGCAAAAACACTCAGTTACTTCGAGTTTCTTTCGGCGATTGCCGTTCTATATTTTGTGCTGATTTTCCCCTTCAGCGTGTGGGCTAGAAGGTCGGAAAAGAAACTGCTGGAACGAACCGGTCACTGAACCGGAAGAGAGACTTGATGAGCGCGGACCAATTAACCGAAAGCACTTTCATCCATTGCCATGGTGTTTCCAAATATTTCGGAAGTTTCAAAGCGCTGGACGATATATCGATCGACATCGAACAGGGTGAGATAGTATGTATTGTAGGGCCATCTGGCGGAGGCAAATCGACGTTTCTGCGTGTACTGAATGCACTTGAATCAATCGACAGTGGCGAGATTCGGATCGATCAGATCAGGTTGCCTGGTAGCAGAAAGGATGTTGAGGACATTCGTCGCGAAGTCGGAATGGTGTTTCAACAGTTCAACCTGTTTGAGCACATGTCAATACGGGAAAACGTCACATTTGGGCCGCGGATGTCCCGAAAAATGTCCACTGAGAATGCCAATGAACTGGCCGAAAACTTGTTGCGGAGGGTAGGTATCGCAGAGCAGATCGAAAAGTACCCGAATCACCTGTCAGGTGGACAGCAACAGCGAGTGGCAATTGCTCGTGCCCTGGCGATGCAGCCAAAGGCAATGCTTTTCGATGAGCCGACATCAGCGCTGGATCCGGAGATGGTTGCTGAAGTGCTGGATGTGATACGTGAACTTGCAGAATCAGGGATGACCATGCTCATCGTTACTCACGAGATGGGATTCGCGAAGGAAGTTTCGGATCGAATGCTTTACATGTCAGGTGGACGCATCATGGTAGATGCGGTGACTCATGAATTTTTTCAGAGTGTTGATGACTCCGACCTAAATCAGTTTCTCTCAAAAATACTATAAATTCGATATTTTGGTCGGGTCATGGAGTTCATGTTGTGTGGATTCGGGCTGAGCATTTTCCAATCCAGAAATGAGCCTGAAATCGGTGTGAATTAGTCTGTGAGCAATCCCTGTGTAAAACCCGCACCGACGAGTGCGTCAGCACATATTCGTCGGCGGTGCGAGTGTTTTGCACATGGTTGGTCATAGACTTATTCATGCCGTGCCCCGTACTGTACATGTACCGTACGCGGAATCGATTTTTTCGAACAGTTCGCGCCGCCTCGACTGCACGTTCTGCGCCGCCTCGACATCCGTCTGTGCATGTGCGATCGCGTCGAGCTGCTCGAACGTGATCCCCGGCTTGAGGAACCGATGTGCGTCGGCCAGCGAGCGCAGCCGGTCATACGGCGTCATCACGTCGCAGTCGCGATAGCGCCTGCGCACCTTGCCCTTGCGGTCAACCGTCTCGCTCGCGAACAGGCACGGGCGATGGAAGTTCAGCCACGGCGACAGCGCATCGCGGGTGAACGCGTTGACCTCGGCGGCGAACGCCCCCGGAATATGGGCGTATCCCAGACACTTGCGAATCACCGAGCCGTTCTTGCCCTCGACCAGCGCGTTGTCATTGCTGCGCCGCGGCCGCGACCGGGTCATCGTGCCGATGTGCAGCCTGTTCAGCAGTTTCACCACCGTATGATTGACGAACTCCGAGCCGTTGTCGCTGTGGAAGTTGATGATCCGGAACGGGAATGCACCGAGCAGATCCTCCAGCACCGGAATCAGGAAGCGCTCGGAAATCGCCTCGGTCGCACCGACGAACTGCATCTGCGTCACCTCGTCTATCATGTTGATTTCATACACGCCCTTGACCCCGCCGCGGTCGCCCTGATGCACCGTGTCGACGCGCACGAATCCGGGCTGTCCGCGCGGCTGCGGGCGGCGACGCTCGCCGATCGACACCGGTGTCGCCCGGGTGCCCTGGTAGACCAGGCGCCGGGTGCGATAGGTGCGCGTCTTTCTCAGGTTGTACAGATGTCCGTTGGAGATGCCCGCCAGACGCGCGTAGGCCGCATCCCCGAACACCTCGAACTGGCGCCGAAGCACCGCACGCGTCGCCGGACCGCTCATCTGCCCCAGCGCCTCGTCAACGTGCGCCAGCAACACGATGTCCGACCTTTGGTAGCGCACCCGAAACGGCTTCGCCGGCCCCTGCCGGCGCCGATCCGCAAGCGTACCGCTTTTCAGACACTGACCCACCAGACGCGTCACCTGCGCACGCGAGTAGCCGGTCACCTTGCCCAGATACGCCTTCAGCAGGCCGCGATCCGACCTGCCGCAATCGCGATACCTGAACCTCACCACCGCCTCGACGATGAACCGATACGCCGACTCGCGATCGGTCAGTGAATAATCCACCGGCTCGCTGCCCTCGACAAACTGCCGGACCTGTTCCAGGTTTTTCAACTTTTCGGTCTGTAGCAAAACAATCATCCTCCAATGATGCCCCAAAACCGCGCGCCACAGGCTCATTTGTCGCTGGAACGCACCTCATCGTTCAGGCTCATTTGTCATTGGACAATTCTGGCTGGATGAGCGGGCAGTCTTATGTGATAGAATAGTCAACGCATATTAGAAACTCAGTCAAATTTACGATTGCAATACACCGCACAATAATTATGGTGTACACCAGTAACAGATATGATTCTAAAAAGGCAACGTGAATTTGAAATAGAGGTTGAATTAGATCAAAGGAGATAGTTATGAAACGACTGATAATTGCTTTGGTATCGAGTGTCGGAATGGTTTGTTTCGGCCTGGGGTCTGCCTATTCCGCGGATGATCGTATACAAGTAATCAAGGACCGTGGGGAATTGATGGTTTGCCATGCGGAAGCTCTGCCCTGGGGCGCCAAGGATCCGAAAACCGGCAACTGGGTCGGAACGGACATTGAGGCTGCCAAACATTTGGCCGGCATAATGGGTGTTGAATACAAGCCAGTGGACTCCCAGTGGGGGACCTTGATTCCAAGTCTGGAGACCAATAAATGCGACATCGTCATGTCACCCATGTTTCGCACTGCCGAACGGGCGATGCGTGTTCTGTTCTCAAATCCATCCGGCTATGAGACACAGGGAACAGCTGTGCATATGGATTCCGATGCTCAAACCCATGCCGAACTGGACAAGGAGGGTATGGTGATTGCCGTTGGTTCGGGAACTGCAGACGAAGCGTTCGCTCTGCGTTTTTTCAAGAAAGCTGAAGTCAAAGCGTTGGTCAGTGATAAGCTATCAACATACTTCCTTGAGGTTGCCACCAAGCGAGCTGATGCTGTCCTGACAGACAGTTCATCATTGAGAAACTTCATAAAGCAGAATCCAGGGATGAACCTGCGAATCATTGATGATGCTCCGCTGAATCCACAAGGTTATGCCTATGCTGTATTGCCCGGTGAATATCACTTTGTCAATTTCATCAATGTGTGGCTCGAGACAATTGAGCAGCAGGGACTCAAGGATCAGTGGTATGAGATGATCACACAAGAGTGATCCTCTGAAGACATTTGTTTGACTGTTTGGTTGAATTTGATCGAGATAGGAGACGATCCCAATGCTGAAAGTTGAGAGTACGCAAAGACAGATCGAATCGATTGCCGGTGGTGTCATGTCGCTAAACCGGAAAATTGACCCCATGCGGATGTTTGTGCGTGCCAATGGCGCTTACCTATGGGATCACACTAACCGGAAATATATTGATTATCACGCTGCTTTCGCACCTTATCTGCTCGGACACGGCGACCCGGATGTCGATCAGGCAGTAATGGAGGCAATGAAGCGGGGCGATTCGCTGATCGGGGCAGGTATGACTCCATGGGAGGTGCAAATTGCTGATTTGCTCGTAGAATCTGTTCCCTATCTTGATCAAATTCAGTTAACCAGCAGCGGTACGGAAGCCGTGGCCAGTGCGATTCGTATTGCACGATCATTTACCGGACGCGATCACATTCTGTTTATGCAAGGTGGCTACAACGGCTGGATGGATAGCGTTGCCTTCAATTTGATGGACCCAAAAGAAGCGGTTCGGGATCACGAGCCCGGAACGGAGCATGAATTGAGACCAATTTCCGCAGGCATGGGTTCGAATGCTGGCGAATATTCCCATGTTGTGGAATTCAATGATATCGAAGCGGTTGAAAATGTCCTTAAGTCAAATGAAGTGGCGGCCGTTGTTTTGGAACCGATTCTGCAAAATATCGGAATTGTCAAACCAATCTCTGGTTATCTGGAAGCTGTGCGCAGGTTGTGCGACACTTACAATACATTGTTGATTTTCGATGAGGTCAAGACCGGATTTCGACATGCACTGGGTGGTTATCAGTCAATTTGCAAAGTATGCCCCGATCTGAGCGTTTTTGGAAAAGCGGTTGCAAATGGGTATCCCATGGGTGTAGTGGGCGGTAAATCAACCGTTATGTCCTATGTGGATCATCCTGATCCAGTCCGGCGGGTTTTACTCGCAGGTACCTACAACGCCCATCCATTTGTGGTCGCCGCGGCTATCGCTTCCATAGAGAAACTTCGGGATCGAGGAGATCAGATCTATGGCCATTTAGATCGACTCGGTGGGTTGATGGAACAAGGTCTCAATGAAATTTTTGCAGACAAGGACTATCCGGCTACTGTCGTACGACAGGGTTCTGCTTTTGTAGTCTATTTCATGGATCACGCGCCAGTCTCATGGAAAGATATAGCACTCAACCACAATTCGAGATTTGACGCTCGTTACAGAAAAATGCTCATTTTTAACGGTATTTTTCATTTTCCTGTCGAAACCAAACAAGGAAGCATTTCATTTGCCCATACACAGGACGATATCGAAAAGACCTTGGAGGTCACCAGGGATATCCTGAGAGGCCTTAAGCCACTAAAAAGGACAGATTGATGGATTGACAGGCCGGTTATTCAGCTGCCTCCAGGTTATTCAGCTGCCTCCACATACATAATTTCTCCCTCAAAGCCTGTTTTCCAAACGCGTAGGCATTGCTCGGCAAACGCTTCAAGTTCATCTATGTCGGCCGCTGTTGCGAAGATATTTCCGGTATTGCCGCCGCTGGGACCATAGAGATTATTTCCGCGATCATAGAACAGTGCGATATCCACTATTCGATGAGAACTGCCCGGTGTCCACACGTCGGCAGGTAGAAGTCCGTCAGGATGAAATATGTACATGAGATCACCGGGCGCCGGAAACATGCAGAGCCATTCTTTTGGTGGGTCCTTGCCGAATATCTCCTCCACCGGTAGTAGAGTGTATATCTCGTGATTGGCATACTTGGCATGCCACATGTCACCTTCAAAAGGTAACGCATCACAGATCACCTGACAGGTGTGAGGTGAGTTGTCCCAGCGCAGTTTCAGTTTCACACTGGCACCGTTTCGGCGCATGCCAACTCGTACATACTTCAAATTGTGGTTCATGGAAAGCACCTGAATTTTTCAATGTTTGCTAAAGGTTTAGGATACCACTTAAACGGCATCCGCCATTCCTTCCGGCACCTCGCACGAAATGGTCCCCATGACTGACGGTATCGATATCTCCAGCAATTCCATATCATCCGAAGTTGCGGTTTCGTTGTGTCTCATACCTCCTGGAATGTACAAGGAATCGCCTTCGGTGAGGCGTATTTTCTCACCGGTTTCAAATTCCATGTCGATCCATCCGCCAAGAATATACAGAAACTGGGACTCACATTCGTGGTAGTGCCATCCAGTTGGTTCTGTCATACCTTTGACGGCTACCATTGTCTGTGCATGCATTTTTCCTACGCTGGCTTCCTTTGCCCGAAGATCGCGATAAGTAAAAAATTCACGTCGACCGGGAATGTGAGGCGCACTGTTGCGCGTTACATGAATCAACCTTTGGTCTGAATCGTTTGTGGTCATACCGGTACCCTCGATAATTATCGCTTACAAGTATAACCTGTTTGGGATAGTATTTGGATTCGTGGGTTATCAGCTTCCAAACTATCAAATCTGCGACTACTGGCTTAAACCCAGACTTAAGAAAGTGGACAATTGTGCTATTGATATTGCGGTGCAAACCGACAGATTAGAATATAAATGCTCGCATATCGGGGTGCGATCGAAAGTAAAGTGGAAGAGTATGAAATATGGGCAATTGTATCCATGTCGATCGGCACTGGCGAGATTGAAAACAGACATCATCATACGATACAGGCCCGGCCTAAGCGTGACGAGATCCGGTGGAGTCCTAAGGGAAAAGACCACATGCAGGTTTTTCGATTATTCAGACGAACCGAAACCGAGACAGTTATTGGGAAAATGTTGCCCGGTGGGTTATTTGAGGAATTTCAGAAACCCAGCGCTTCACTTTCGGTCACAACCCGCAAATCGGAATAGAATGACGCGACCTCAATTGTTCGAGCGATGGGTAGTCTAAAGAATCCAAAAATTGCCATCGGTGGCATCTGGCACGAAACCAACACGTTTTCCAGCGCTAAGACAACTTATGACGACTTTGCTCGCTATCAGTTGGAGCATGATGAGCAAATTGTTTATCGCTATCGAGATACGAATACCGAACTTGGTGGAGTTATCTCTGAATTGTCCGATTCTGAAATTTCAATTATCCCCACAATATTCGCGGCGGCAGTTCCATCAGGGACAATTGACCGTTCGGTGGCAATGCGTCTGTGTGGTGAACTTCTCCATCGAATCGAAGCCGCTGAGCCGCTAGACGGGGTTATTCTGGCACTGCATGGTGCAGCCGTCGCAGAAGGCATGTATGATTTGGACGCCAGCATCCTGGAACACGTCAAGCGGAAAGTCGGTGCCAGCATCCCGATCGTTGCAACGTTCGATTACCACGCCAACCTAAGCGAGCGGATGGTTCGCAATGCGTCGGTTTTGATCGGTTACGACACTTTCCCGCATACCGACATGGCGGAGCGCGGTAGGGAAGCCGCGAGAATCATGAATACTATCATCGAAACGGGTGAAGTGCCACATTGCGGATTCAGAAAAATTCCTCTGTTGACATTGCCGCTTGATCAACAGACAGACAGCGAACCAATGCGAAAAATCATGACTGAATTGAACGAGATCGAATCGCAGCCTGAAATCATGTGTGGTTCAATCGCGATGGGGTTTCCTTACTGTGATGTATCGTATCTTGGTGCTTCGGTTATTGTTTATGGCTATTCGGTCGAAGCGGCAAATTCGGCGGCTGACATTCTCGCGCGTAAGATTTGGGATGCAAGAGGGTGCTTCTCGTCGCATATCGTCTCGGTTGAACAGGGTGTGCGACTTGCTGACAATTCCAGTGTTCAGCCCGTTGTAATCGTCGAATCCGCAGACAATGTTGGTGGGGGTGCCGCCGGAGACGCAACCGGAGTATTGGAAGTTTTGCTGAGTTCGTCCACGAGCCGTTCGGTCATTGTAGTTGCGGACCCGGAAGCGGTTCGGGCGGCAGAAACCGCAGGTGTCGGAAATCGCTTTATCGCTTCTGTCGGTGGTAAGACGGATAGTCAGCACGGGTCTACCTTGGAAATTGACGTTTTCGTGAGAAACATTTACGATGGCGAATACGTACACAAGGGATCGTACATGACAGGGTATGTGACTCAGATGGGAAAGACCGCGGTCGTTGAAGCGGGTAACGTTCAGATTGTATTGACATCTTTGCGTACCATGCCATTTGACGCCGAGCAGTTGCGATGTGTCGGAATTGAGCCGGCACAACAGGATATTATTGTGGTCAAGTCGGCGATCGCATGGAAAGCGGCATATGGCGAGATTGCTCGGGACGTGGTCGCAGTGGACTCAGCCGGCGCATGTCCCGCACGAACTGGACGATTATCCTACAGGGCGCGAAATCATCCGTTATATCCGCTGGACAGTGATGTGACCTATACCCTTTGACAACGTAAGGAGCCAAAATGAGTATTCCCCGAGAAGAGGTGTTTTCCGAACAGGAATTTGAACAACGTCGTCAGAAGGTGCGCAATCAGATGGCAGTGCGGGGTATAGATACGCTTGTATTGCATTCCGCCCCTAACATTCTGTACCTCAGTGGGCATCATACATTGAATTTGTGGGACTATCAGTGTCTGGTGATGCCGATTGAAGGGTTGCCATTCATGGTACTGTGGCAGTTTGAACGAGGCCGATTTGAAGCAACAGCAGTGGCAACAGACCTTGATCTATACAATACTCACGCTGACCCAATCGATGCCACCTTTCAGGCAATTCGGAAACGCGGATTGCATGAAGGGATAATCGCAATTGAAACCCAGACTCGCTATCTCGTCCCTAAAATGCATGATGCGCTCAAGGATGCATTGGGAGCCGACAATGTTGTGAACGGTTCGGGAATCGTCGACATGGTTCGCAACATCAAATCCGAAGCGGAGCTAGAAATCATGCGAGCCGCGGCAGCAATTACCGACCGTGCAATAACTACAGGGTTTGCCAAAGTTCGCACGGGAGTATCGGATTCGCAGATTGCTGCGCGGGTAGCTGACGAACTCATCCGAGCTGACAGTCTTGGATTTTCTGTATATCCGATAGTTTCCGCGGGCTATCGGGCGGGCATGCCACACAACAGCAACAACGGTCATAAAATTTCACCGGGTGAAACGGTATTTATCGAATGTTCACCGAGTCTGCACTGGTATCACGCGCCTCTCATGCGAACTGCGGTTCTTGGAGAGGTGCCCCGCGAAGTTGCCGAATTTGAGACGTTGGAACAGGAAACAGTGGCAGCCATGCTCGACGCGGTACGACCCGGTGTGCTTGCGTCCGAAGTTGCTTCGGTGGCAAAAGCCAAGATAGCACCGATCCGAGACAGAATCCTCTTTCACGAAGTATACGGATATCCCGTTGGAATTGGATTTCCACCGACATGGGGAGAGGAGTCTGGATTCGCCATAGTATTAAACAATCACCGTCCACTTGAGGCAGGGATGGTATTTCATATTCCGATGACTCTTCGAATCAATGGCAAGATGGGGGTTGGATTGAGTCAGACTTTTGTCGTGACTGATGAAGGGGCAGCGGTGTTGAGTTCTTTGCCGGTTGAACTGGTCAGAATTGAGGGATGATCATGAAATTCGAGCGATCACAGCAACTGTTTGAGTTTGGTGCTCGATATCTGTCTGGAGGAGTCAGCAGCAATTTTCGATATGGCGGTTATGGCGAGAGTCCGGTTCCGCTGTACTACACCAAAGGAGACGGTTCAAGAATTACGGACGCCGATGGCAATGTATATATCGACTATGCACTGGCGAATGGACCGATTATTCTCGGTCATGCTCCAAAATCCGTACTGGATCAAGTTGCTTCGACATTGTCGATGGGGCAGTTGTTTGCCGGTCAAACAGAATTGGAGGCAAATCTGGCGAAAAAGATTTGTGAACTTGTACCCTGTGCCGAACGAATTCGCTTTGCCTCAAGCGGTACTGAAACGATTCAGGCGGCTGTCAGACTTGCGCGGGCATACACGGGTCGGGCAAAGATCATCAAATTTGAAGGACATTACCATGGCTGGACCGACAATGTTTTTGTCAGCGTAAATCCACCGCTCGATCGAGTCGGCGAAGAGTCAAACCCGGTCAGCGTTGCGCAGACACCGGGCCAGTCCATTCGGGCACTTGAAGACATTGTTACCTTGCCATGGAATAATCTGGACCTGTTTGCCGAGGTCATGCGAAATCGGAGCCATGAGATCGCTGCCGTAGTGATGGAACCGATCAATTGCAATACAGGTGCCATGTTCCCGCAACCCGGCTATTTGGAAGGGGTACGGGAAATCACATCTGATTGCGGTACTGTGCTGATTTTTGACGAAGTGATAACTGGGTTCCGTATTGGACTCGCCGGTGCACAGGGATTATTTGGTATCACCCCTGATTTGGCAATATTTGCCAAGGCATTGGCAGCGGGCTTCCCGCTCGCAGTACTGGCTGGCAAGAAGTCGATTATGGATCTCCTTCATACTGCTTCAGTCATGCACGGTGGCACGTATAATGCAAATGTCGTCGCAATAGCTGCAGGGTTGGCGACAATCAATGAATTGGAGTCAAGTGGAGGCAAGGCGTATCGACAGATGACCAATCTTGGTGAGCGTCTCATGGAGGGATTGCGGAAGATCGCATCTGACTGTGGGCAGGCACTGACAGTTCAGGGTTTGGGAACTGTCTTTCACCCGTTGTTTGCTGAAGCGACCGTCATCAAGAACTACCGCGAGTTTGCGACTTTGGACCAAGGTATCAAAAATCGTTTTTACGCCAGACTTCAGTCTGGCGGTAGTCGGGTCACAGCCCGTGGCACCTGGTTTTTGTCTACCGCACACAGTGATGACGATATCGAGCAGACCTTGGAACATGCGTATCATGCCATGAGGAGTATTTCAAATGCGTGACCGAACTTCGAAACTTGGATTCGTGTGGCCCGGCGGAGGGGCTGAACAAGATTTCTATGGGTTTCTGGAGCATGCCGCTGATCATGTCAGACTTTATGTCAGTTGTACGCGCGTCGGTGGTACCGGAGACAACGACCATGATATAGAGGCATTGGAGCGGACAGCACAGCTGGACTGGCTGGTAGAAGCGGCTCGACGATTGGAGACACTGAATATGGATTGCGTGTATTGGCCTTGTACCAGTGGCAGTTTCGTTATGGGAAGCCACCATGCGAAGCAACAGATAGAAGTTCTTAAGCAAACTCTGGGCGTGCCCGCTGGAAGTACCTCGCTGGCATTCATTGAGGCCTTGCAACGGTGCGAATACAGAAAGGTCAGCGTACTTTCGACTTACCCTGAGCCGGCTTCACGGGCCTTCGTCTCTTTTCTCAATGAATATGGCATCGAGGTACTTTCAATGAAATGGCTGGGTGCGCCGGCCGGATGGGATGCGGCATTGTTTACACCCGAGTTCATTATCGAAAACATACCCGAGGCGATGCACTCTGAAGCTGATGTACTGCTGATACCCGATACGGCTATGCCATCGCTTTTCGCAATCGAACGATTTGAGAGTGCTGCGGGTATTCCTGTATTCACAGCGAATGGCGTGACAATGTGGAATGCCATCGAATTGATAGATGGCGAATGTGTGATTGACGGATTCGGTACTCTTTTCGCCGGCCGGTTGAGTTAGCCGTTCATCTGTCGATAAAGCGATGTTCCCACTGTCCAACTTGAATTAATACTGGGATTTGTTCCGTGGCAAAAACTGCGCGCAGTTCGAAGCGATCGTCCAGTTGGCGAAATATGCAGGATTCGGACGGATATGTACGCGAAGCGGTTCGCTTGGGTGTCAGGTCCCGTTCGTTTTTCAAGCTCCAGGAGATAGACCATCGATTCAACCTGTTCAGCCTGAATCAGACAGTACTTGACCTCGGAGCATCACCGGGAGGATGGTGCCAGTACGCAGTCTCGCGTATCGGAACTGGTGGAACCGTGTACGCGGTAGATATCCTTGAATTGAAACCTTTGGATCAAGTTCACTTCATTCGATCCAATATCATCGAACATCAGTCTCGGAAGGATCTATCACTGGCGATCGGAATTCAGAAAATTGACCTGATTCTTTCTGATATGGCACCCAATCTAACTGGCATTTCTAGTGTGGATTCGAGGAACTTTTCCGATCTTTACGACGCTATTTTCGACGTGTGCAGTCTGACACTTGGAAATGGCGGGACGCTGGTGTTTAAATTTTTTCAGGATCAGGACTCCGTCATCCTTAAAAGAAAATGTGAGTTTAGATTTGAAACCTGTTCTATTTTCAAACCCAAGGCTTCCCGTTCCCGGAGCCAGGAGTCCTATATGATTGCAAGTCAATACTCGCTGTGAACGTGAGTATATGGAAAAATTGGCTGTTGTTCCGGGTTTTGTTATGTAAACGAAGTTTGAGGTTCCCGTGAGTGTATATTTAGTGTGTTTGATACAACCGAATTACACCACCTTGTATAGTTTGTGGCGTGACACGTCAAATCGGAATTTAGTAAATAAATTGGAAGACTGGTAAATTGAAATTTCAGTTGGCTATCAACATGGAACGTATGGACGACAGCGTCGACATGTCGTCTGTCATCCGACATACACTGGAAATGGTACAGATTGCCGATCGCGGCGGCTTCAACATCGTTTGGGCAGCGGAGCATCATGCATTGGAAATGACCATTGCACCGAATCCATTTCAGATATTGACGTGGTGGGCTGCCCATACCAACGATATTCGTCTCGGTAGTGCAGTCGCAGTCGCGGCATACTGGCATCCAATCAACCTTGCAAGCGAAGCGGCTTTGATTGATCTGATCAGTAACGGGCGTTTGGAGTTCGGAATAGGTTCAGGCGCATATCAGAGAGAGTTTGATCGCATGCATCCCGGTCTGAAACAGTCTGATGCTTATCGATATGTTCACGAAATGCTGCCGGTGCTGAAAAAATTGTGGCAGGGCGACTACGAGCACAATGGAGAATTCTGGTCGTTTCCGACATCAACTTCGGTCCCCAAGCCAGTCCAGACTCCTCACCCTCCCATATGGGTTGCCGCCAGGGCACCGATCACATTTGACTATGCGGTGGAAAACGGCTGCAACATCATTTCGTGGCCACTTACCCGACCATTTTCTGAGGTGGAGCTGTATAAAACGCGACTGATTGAGGCTATGGCCAAATCAAAGGGCGAGCATCGTCCTATTTTTGCGATGATGCGCCACACTTCGGTATATGACAATACCAAACAACGCGACGCGGCAATAGCGGCCATCCAAAAAAGTATGGGTATGTTTCAAAACCTGTTTTTAAATCTTGGCGATGTCAGAAATGGATTCCCGAAGCAGATACCGCTGGAGGAGCTCTCGGAAAAAGAACAATTCCGCCCGTCCATGCTCGAACAGAACCTGATGCTTGGAAGTCCTGAAGATATTATCCGTAAGCTGAAAATGTATGAAGCCGCCGGTGTGGACGAGTTTGTATATTTTGCGAGTATGGGGTTGGAGCACAATCTTCAGAAGCGTTCGCTTGAACTGTTCTGTAATGAGGTAATTCCCGAGTTCAACTGAACTGGATGGCAAGAAAATATGCCTGAATTGACAAACGGTACCGCGTACGATATGTCTGGGATACCAAGCAATCCTAATGTTGTTCTGGTTCACGGACTCGGTGTGAATCGTCAAATGTGGCAGGACTACGTAACGGTGCTGTCTCGTCGCTACCACGTATTGACGTATGATTTGTACGGCCATGGCGAGAGCCTGCGCGTGCCATCGAATATCTCACTCAGTCTATTTTCCAATCAATTGAATGATTTGCTACATGAACTTCAGATTGACAAATGTGTCGTCATTGGCTTCTCTCTCGGCGGTATGATCAACAGACGTTTTGCAATGGACTTCCCAAACCGTGTCAGTGCCTTGGTTATCTTGAATTCTCCGCACGAGCGGGACCCTGAAGAACAGCAAATAATTGAGAAGCGGGTCAATGATACAGCTGAAAAAGGACCGAAAGGGACATTGGACGCATCGATTGCACGTTGGTTCACACCAGAATTTCGATCGAGGAGGCCAGATGTAATCGGTGAAGTCAGTGATTGGATTAGTAGCAACGACCCAACAGTCTATTTCCAGTCCAGAGTAGTATTAGCCAAAGGTGTAACTGAATTAATTCGACCGCAACCACCACTGGCATTCCCCACGCTGGTGATCACATGCGAAAACGATTCTGGCAGCACACCGTCAATGTCGAATGCAATTGCCTCGGAGATAGTCAATTCACGAGTTGAAATCATACCCGAATTGCAGCATCTTGGATTGTTGGAAGACCCGGCAGAATTTCTCAAGCCGATTGCAGACTTTCTGGCCAGTTTGAATTGATATGAAATCGCTGGAACAAATTAGTTGCACTGAGGAGAGCAGCCTGTGGCACGATTGACAGGGGGTCAAGCTGCGGTCGAATGTCTTCGCGCCGAATCTGTCGAATATGTGTTCGGTTTGATCGGTTCGGCTGCGATGGAATTGTTCGATGCACTGTATGACGCATCGGAAATTGATTTCATTGGTGTACACGATGAGAGAACAGGCGTTCACATAGCAGACGGATATGCCCGAGCCTCAGGAAAGCCAGGAGTGATCGTGGCGGGGCAGAACGGACCGGGCGCAACCAATCTCGTAACTGGCCTGGCGCAAGCCAAGGCCGCGTACTCCCCTGTAATTTCAATTGCCGGTGCCTTATCAAGCGAGCATATTTATCGAGATGCGTTTCAGGAAGTCGACCAGCAGTCACTGTTCACGCCAATCACGAAAAAGACATGGACCGTCACTCAAACATCCCGAGTAGCGGAAATGATGCGAGAGGCATTTCGCGTGTCGATGACGCCGCGACGTGGGCCAGTTCAACTTAACATTCCGCGAGATATACTTGCGAAATCCGCAGATTTCGATAGTTTTCAATTGCCCGAACAGTATCGCTCCGAAAGTGTGGCTGCTGCCTCTGACGGGCAGGTCGCAAAAGCCGTAGAAATCCTCGCTGAAGCCAAAAAGCCGGTGATGGTGGCAGGAGGTGGGATAAAGAACTCCGGTGACTACGAACAGACCACGGTTTTGGCAGAATTACTCAATGCTCCGATTGTGACTTCGCCGGGACATGGCGACGCAGTCCCGTTTGGTCATCCATTGAACTTTGGACAGATGGGCCCCCGAGGTAATCCGGTCGCTTCCAGACTGGTGCGGGAAGCGGATGTCATATTGGCACTTGGGACAAGGCTGGGTTTCAATTCTACATTCTTTTCCTATGACAATATTAACCAACAGGCCAGGATTATCCAGGTAGAGCAGGAAGCATCTGCGATTGGACGATATTTTCCCGTATCGCTCGGTATATGGGCAGATGCGTGCACGACTGCAGCACAGTTGACTGAGTGCCTGAAGAATTTGAAACTGCTGAGACTCGCAGACAACTGGACGGAGTTGTCCCGAATGGAGAGAAGGGCTTACCTTGAAAAACGGGATGCTGACGCTGAACTGGATACGAATCCGATCCAAGCAAGCGCTCTTTTCAAGGTGCTGCGCGACACGTTACCGAAAGATACCGCGTTTACACTGGATGCAGGCACGCTGTGTCTTCAGGCCACAGACGCCATGAACTACTGCATGCCTCGTTCCTTGTTCACACCTTTGGATTTTGGTCTTGTCGGATTTTCGTTCGCCTGTGGTCTCGGGGTGAAATTGGCGATGCCGGATCGTACCGTCGTCAGTCTGATGGGTGACGGGGGATTTGGTATGACGTTGTCAGAGCTGAGCACGGCGGTCGACTACGGTATCAATACGATTACAATCGTTATGAACAATCAGTGCTGGGGCGCCGAAAAAGCCTACCAACGCGACTTTTTCGATGGGCGTTATATCGGTGCCGACGTGAGCAGTCCGCCATTCGATAAGATAGCGGAACTCTATGGTGCAGTAGGATTGCGAGTCGATAGGGTTGAGGAACTCGGCGACGCTGTGCGCAATGCGATTGGTCGTGATCGTCCGGTTGTAATTGATGTCGCGATCGACCCGGAAGCACTATACAGTTTTCGTCGAGATTCGTTCCTGCACCGCATCAATGATCAGAATCCCGTAAGATTCTGACTGTCTTGTTCGATCGTTGTTTTCGTCGTTTACGACAGTGACCAAATGCAACGGCTTGAAAACGATCTTGACTTATTACCTCCCACCTTTCGTCAGTTGATGTTTGTTCAATTTATTCAAATTACAAGGGCGAGGGTTCAACTACAACTAGATGAAATTCCGACCAATGGTTTTAGTATCGATTCCGATGTCTAACGAATCGCTATTTCGTAAGTGCGCCGCCAAACGAATACAAATTGTTGAAAGTAAATTTCAAAATTTCAGCGAACTTTTGTCCATTTTTCTCATTGGTTGTGTAACGGATATGTTTGATTGTAAAAATAATGCAGGCTACGTCCTTCATGTGTCCAGTGGCGTGATGGATTGACGTTGTAGCTGATATTTCGAACTTTTTTCGTTGCTTGAGTGAGCGACATTTCTTCACCCTCGAATTCGACTCTGCGATCGGCAACCACTATAACAGTTTCGTCGCCACTGACTGAAGTTAGAACACTGCCTACACTAATCCCCATTTCGTTGAAATTTAGATTTGGGCGACGACTAAGCAACCTTTCAGAAGCGTTTCGTTCGTTTTCCGGGATATTATTATTTTCTTCATTGACTTTGGGAGTCACGTCTTCAGCCCCCATATTTATTAACAATCTCAATACAGCCGCTGGCTGTTCAGGATCGATATGAAAGAACTCGCGCTTTGGATTTATTCGATTCGATTCAAACGCTTTATGAAGTTCCTCTTCAACCTTCGAAGGATCTTTCACTCGAATGGCCAACGTACATTCGAACGGCACTGGTACGCCTGTGCTATACAGCTCGTTCATACGCGGTGACGGATCTTCTCTGGTAGTTTTACCTATCTTTACCAAGCCAGGCATTGCCTCATTGATTAGTAAATAGACAATCCCATCATCTTGGATGACTGGAGAATCAGTTGAATATCTTTCATTTTTCATAATTTCACTATATTTATTGACATGCTGTTGACTGAAACGGCGTAAAGACAAAGATTTCTATTTTTGCCAATGCCAGAACAATATCTCTCAGATTTTCGCATAAACAGAATACTACAAGTTCTTGAAACAACATTCATTGACAAGGCGTGAAATTTGCTAAAATTTAAAGTCCAGATTGGTAAAAGGTCAATTCGAGGCTTGTAAAATCACGGTATTGCCCCCAACTATCTTGTCGACAGGTTTGAATAAATCACGATACTAGCGAAAGCAAGAGAAAACACTTGGGTAATCTAACAAAAAATCTCATTTTATGGGTCGTCATCGCGATGGTGCTGATGGCGATTTTCAAGAATTTCACACCGACAGAGGAAGCATCTCGCAAGGAGTTGGAATATTCAACATTCCTCACCGACGTCAAGAATGGGCGTGTGAGCAAAGTCGTAATAGACGGCCGAACGATCATGGGTAATTTCACGAATGGTACCTCATTTGTTACTTACTCGCCGGATGACCCCAAACTCGTCGATGATCTCGTTTCGGCAGGTGTGACGATAGTCGCTCAAAAAGAGGAATCACCTTCATTGCTGATGCAGTTGTTCATCAGTTGGTTCCCGTTGCTCTTACTGATCGGATTGTGGATTTTTTTCATGCGTCAGATGCAAGGGGGCGGCGGTAGAGGCGCGCTCAGTTTCGGTAAGAGTCGAGCCCGTATGCTGACTGAGGACAAGAACCGTGTTACGTTTGAAGATGTCGCAGGTATTGAGGAAGCCAAGGAAGAAGTCGGTGAACTCGTGGAGTTCTTGAGTTCACCCACCAAGTTTACCAATCTCGGCGGGCGAATCCCCCGAGGTGTTCTGATGACCGGAAGTCCAGGAACGGGTAAGACGCTGCTCGCAAAGGCAATTGCCGGTGAGGCGAAGGTGCCTTTCTTTTCGATATCAGGATCTGATTTTGTTGAAATGTTTGTCGGAGTTGGTGCGTCGCGTGTGCGTGATATGTTCGAGCAGGGTAAGAAGAATGCACCGTGCATCATATTCATTGATGAAATTGACGCTGTCGGTCGCCAGCGAGGAGCCGGACTAGGTGGCGGTCATGATGAACGTGAGCAAACCCTGAATCAGCTATTGGTCGAAATGGATGGTTTCGAAGGCAGTGAAGGTGTCATTGTCATCGCGGCAACTAACCGACCTGATGTACTTGATCCGGCACTGCTAAGGCCCGGCAGGTTCGACAGGCAGGTTCATGTTCCATTACCCGATATTCGCGGGCGTGAACAGATATTGAATGTTCACATGAAGAAGGTGCGTGTCGGTAAAGATGTCGATTCCAGCATCATCGCCAGAGGAACGCCTGGCTTTTCGGGTGCTGATCTCGCCAATCTTGTCAATGAGGCTGCGTTGTTCGCAGCTAGAGCAAATCTGAAGACTGTAACTATGGAACAGTTTGAAATGGCAAAGGACAAGGTACTAATGGGTACAGAACGACGTTCAATCGTCATGCCTGAGGAAGAACGCTGGAACACCGCATACCACGAATCTGGGCATACAGTCGTTGCCAAGGTGCTTGAACATACTGATCCGGTGCACAAGGTTACGATCATACCGCGGGGCAGAGCACTGGGTGTCACAATGCAACTGCCAGAAGAAGATCGATACAGTCACAATCGAGAGTATCTGCTCGCAAGAATTGCTGTTCTGATGGGTGGCCGGATCGCCGAGGAGATCTTCATGGACCAGATGACTACCGGTGCTTCCAATGACTTTGAACAGGCAACGGACCTAGCTCAGAAAATGGTGTCTCGTTGGGGTATGAGCGATTCGTTGGGAACGCGGGTTTATGGCGATAATCAATCTGAGGTTTTCCTCGGTCGCGATGTCACCACGCATCAAAATCTCAGCGATGCAGTTGCTGAACGGGTTGACCAGGAAGTCACCCGCATCATTGACGAGCAGTATACACGTGCAAGATCGATCATCGAGTCCAATAAGGAGAAGATCAAGGTGATGGCGAATGCTCTGATGGAGTGGGAAACGTTAGAGTCTGATCAGATTGACGACATCATGGCAGGGAACTCTCCTCAGCCACCTACATCTGAAGCGGACGACTCCTCTTCTTCAGCTGACGACAGTACGAACGGCAAACGAAGGAAGCCGACGGTCAAGCCTCAAATGGACCGCCCGGCAAGCGGAGAAGCTTCCTAACTTTCAATTTGTCTCGACACATGACAATTGACGAGCCTCAATTGTTGATCTGGCACAATGATTCCAGTCGGAGTGCTCAATGAGACTTTTTGGTACTGATGGTGTTCGCGGCAAGTTCGGTAGTGAACCAATAACGCCTCAGACGGTATTGAAGCTCGGTTGGGCGCTCGGGGCCGTACTGCGGGAGCAGACCGACGACCGTTGTGAAGTCGTCGTTGGAAAGGATACCCGGGTGTCAGGTTACGTACTCGAATCAGCACTTACGAGCGGTTTGTTGTCTGCGGGTGTTGATATTGCGTTGTTGGGCCCGGTTTCCACACCTGCAGTCTCCTATTTCAGCCGCGTTACCCGAGCGAACGCCGGTGTTGTGATCAGTGCGTCACACAATCCTGTCCAAGACAATGGGATCAAGGTCTTCCTGTCCAATGGCCTGAAGATCTCCGCTACGATGGAACGAAAAATAGAGGCTAGAATGGACAGTCCGATCCGAGTGGTCGAGGCCCATAATCTCGGTAAAGCCCGCAGAATTGACGATCCCGTGGAACAATATGTTCACTACCTTTCCTCCAACGCGCCTGGTCGACTGGAGGGTTTACGTATCGTTATCGATTGTGCAAATGGAGCAAGTTACAAGATTGGCCCGATGTTGCTGTCTCAACTCGGCGCAGACATCGTATCTGTAGCTGACACTCCGAGTGGATTCAACATCAATCTAAATTGTGGCTCCACCAGTCCCGAAAATATTCAGAAACTTACACTGGAGCACCATGCTGATATTGGTATTGCACTGGACGGTGACGGCGACCGGGTTGTAATGGTTGATGCTGCAGGTAATCTGATCAATGGTGATCAGATTCTGTTCATCATCGCAATTGCGAGGAAACGAAAAGGACTGCTACGCGGTGGTGTCGTGGGGACCCATCTCAGTAACATGGGCTTGAGGGATACTCTGGAAGCCAATGAAATTCCATTTGAGTGCGTCGAGGTTGGAGACCGTTTCATTTCAGAGCGTTTGGGAGAGTTGAATTGGAATCTGGGCGGTGAAGAATGTGGTCACATATTGAACGGTGAAGCGGGAATCCCTGGAGATGGACTGATTGCGGCCCTAGAGGTACTTGCAGAGGTGGTTGAGTCAGGAAAGACATTGAAGGAACTCGCAAAGGAACTGAAACTTGTCCCCAAGGTAACTAGAAATGTTTACCTTCAAAACCGAAGTTCCCCGATAAAAGGGATTGAAGCCAGTGCTTGGCCCAAAACATTGGAAGCAGTTAATGTCGCCAAGAACGAGCTCAGCACACAGGGGCGAATTATGTTACGCGCGTCGGGTACAGAGCCGGCGATACGGATTCTGGTTGAAGGCTATGACTTTGATCAAATCAGTCAGATTGCGGATCAATTGTCGGATGTCGTTGATGAAGAATCCAAGTTTGCAGCGGTCTGAAGCGAACCATGGCGTAAATATTGCCGTCTAGGGTTGGTTCCAGCGATGTTGGTCCTGCGGATTCACCTAACCTCGGTCAATTCACCCAACTAGAGAGCTCAGGCGGCCAGTCACTTCACTATAGAGTGCCTCCGGTCCATTGCTTTACGGACTTGTCACTTAAATTGTTGAGGCCATTGCTGTCGGACTGTTGGAGTGATATTGTCTGTGGGCGGAGGTTGGCTGATAGATTGTGGACGAGAGCGGCTGCATCAGGCTAAAACGCCACTACCCGATTTTAGTAGTTGAAATCAGCCTAGACATGATGTTAATTTGACAATTTTCACTAAAAAAACTATTATCACCATATGGTGAAATTACATGAATTAGAGATCAGTTCTGTTGTGGAAGCAGTTCGCACCCTTCTCGAACATGTCCCGAACGTACAGATTGTCAGGGTTCACAACGAGCAACATCTCGACTCCATCTATCGAATTGATGTCAGGATTGATTTTGATCACGCTGGAATCCGTCATGCATTACTGATAAGGACGAAACCTTATGGAGCACCGCGCTTTGCTCGTTCCGCGGTGTATCAGCTCGAAAGTTACATCGCAAAATTGCATCAGTCTGTACGCGCAGATGTCACTCGACAGTTCATTCCAATGCTGATCAGTTCCTATCTGTCTCCAGAGTCGCGTACCATCTGCCTTGAACACAATGTCGCTTATCTTGACCTGTATGGAAATGCGCATCTTACTTTCGGTAGCGTTTATATAGAAAGGACCGTCCCAGACAGACCGAAAGTCGAAACCCGTGCACTGCGACCACTTTTCACCCCTAGGGCTGGCGCAATTCTGCGGGTACTCCTTCACGACCCAGTCCGCGCATGGCGGGTAACCGATTTGGCTGAATCGGCGAATGCCAGTCTCGGACATGTCAGTAATGTCCGCAAAGCACTGCTCGACCGGGAATGGATTGAAATTCACAACGATGGTCTCGTTCTTGTCCGACCAGACGCACTACTGAAGTCGTGGCGGGAGAACTATCGTCGACCGACCGGTGACTACTTCAGCGGATACACTGTGTTCCATGGTAAACAACTGCGTAGTAGTTTGTCGGGAAAGCTAAATCCAGGATCGCAATCTCCGCGTGCGATCTATTCTATGAACTCGGCTGCCCAGTGGTTCGCACCATACGTTCGAGACGTTACGCACAGCTTCTATGCAGACGAACAGGGGATTCAGGTGCTTAAAGAGACACTCCGCTTGACTCGCATCGCGCAGGGGGCCAATGTGATCGTGCACACCCTGAACGATGAGACTTTGTTTGAAGATGCCGATCAGCCAGCACCTGGTATCTTCTGCACAAATCCGATCGTCACTTACCTCGATTTGTGTAATGGTAATGATCGGGATCGTGAGGCCGCCGACTATCTAGCCGAGAAATGTTTTCCATGGCATTGATGGAACCTCAGTCCGCCAGCGACTACGATGACAGGACGACAATAGCGGTCAAATCCGTACTTATTGAGATTGGTCAAGTCCTCGGGAGCTTCAAAGACAAATTCTCGATCATTGGAGGAGCCGTTCCGTGGTTACTATTGAGCGAAGCTGACATGCACCATATCGGTACTAGAGATGTCGACCTCAGTCTCAATCCAGATGCCTTGGCAGACGACAGAGAATACGTTCGGCTTATTGAAACTCTGCAGAAACATGGTTATGCTCAGCGTAAAAATCTGCGACCCTTTCAACTCGTACGCACAGTCCCGGCTAGGGACGATGGTCCCGCAATTGATGTGGTTGTCGACTTCCTGATGCCACGCGACACCGATATAACAAGTAATTCGCCGCCGCTAATTGATAAATTTGCTGTTCAACGTGCTGACGGCGCGGACCTAGCTATCCGATTCAAAGAAATGATCGCAATTGAAGGCCAAATGCCCGACGGTTCCCACAACCGCATTCACGTCGCGGTCGTATCGATTCCCGCCTTTCTGGCCATGAAGGGTTATGCTATTGCAAACCGTCTCAAACGTAAGGATGCCTACGATATCTACTACTCTATCAGAAACTATCCAGAGGGAATCGATGCTCTTGTCGCTGCTACTTTACCGCTCCTCGATGTAGAATCGGCAATAAGGGGATACCGCTTAATTTCTGAAAAATTTATCAGTGCAGAAGAATTCGGGCCTGTAAGCGTGAGAAAGTTCGTTGAGGGTTCATATCTGCTGGGCGATCGTACGGCAGATCAATGGCAGCAAGACGCGTTCGGGCAAATTGATGCTTGGCTCAAAGGGATTGGCTTGAGGCGGTCATGAAAGGAACTTGGGATTCCGTTCACCATAGGTATTCGATTCAAGGCTGTGTGCCTTTGATCGAATCATGCTGTTAGATGTGTCGCGCTATTGATGGGTCCCACCACCGTGATCGCGGTGCGGCTTGAATCTCAGCTGCAGTGATGCAATGGATGGGTGGTGAACCTGTAGACTAGACACGACAGCCAGGTATCGGCAACTGCAAATGGTCGTCAGGCTGAATTCGACATGCAGCCGAAGTCGATTGGCAAATCACAGTTGAAAATGCGGGTATCAGAATGAAACGACTTTTTACGACTTTTGATAGTCAACAAGAGGCTTGTCACATCATTACAACATTGCGAATTCCAACTCCTTGGCGAGTTGACTCTATCGCATCGTTGATGTTTTCGAGAGAAAATCGACCTGTAACCAGCGCATCCAATTCCAAATCTCCCGAATTGTACAATCCGATCAGCTTGGGGATGTCAGAATCGAGATCGGGGTTACCCATCTTGCAACCGAGAATAGACTGATTTGAGTCGATGAATTCGACTGTTTCCATTGTAAACTCGGAGCCGTCCGGAGGCATTCCAACCAGCACGAGCGTGCCGCCACGTCGCAGCAAACGAAAAACACCAGCCATCGCTTCGGGGTGGCCAGTTGAGACAAACACATAGTCCGCACCACGATTGTCGCTGAGTTCTCGGATGGAGACTGCCGGATCAGACTCACTGGAATTGACAGTATTGGTAGCTCCGAAGTGCTTGGCCGTCGCGAGCCGGTCCGAGTTGATGTCAATCGCTGTAATAGACGACGCGGATGCAATACGAGCAGCCTGAATGCAATTGATGCCGACACCTCCTGCACCAATCACCGCAACATGAGCACCTGGTT
Organism: Arenicellales bacterium; assembly: GCA_963662635.2. Classification (GTDB taxonomy): domain Bacteria; phylum Pseudomonadota; class Gammaproteobacteria; order Arenicellales; family JAJDZL01; genus JAJDZL01. The sequence goes on along the minus strand of CAXXFC010000005.1, from coordinate 167,446 downwards.
CGACTGATGCGATGTTTACGACTGCACCAAATCCGGTAATGACCCCGCAAGCTAGCAACGATGCGCTTGCATAGTCCATATCGTCTGGAATTGCGACAACCTGGGACTGATGAACGACAGCATATTCTGCAAAACAACCTGTTCTCAATCCTCTGTGGATATCCATTCCGTTGCTTGCCTGCAATCGTCTCGGTTCATCAGTCTGAAATTGGTGTTCGCAGAGGCTGTGCTGATGGTGTTCGCAGAAAAAACAACTGCCACAATGACGTACCAGGGAAACAATCACCTTGTCACCCGGCTTCACTTTTGTGACTCCAGCGCCGCAGGCTTCGACACGACCCGCCGCCTCATGTCCATAGACTGTTGGTAGTCTTCCTCCCCAGGCCCCATCCATATACATAATGTCACTGTGACAGATTGCACATGCAGTCACTTTGATTTTTACTTCATTCTCCCTGGGATCGTCGATAACAATCTCATCGATTACAAGAGGTTTTCCGAAACCGTAGCTAACCGCCGCTCTCATCCAGTTGGCCATAGTTCACCTCTTGATAGTCAATTGATAGAATCTGCTCAGTGCCGACTCAAAAAATCCTTGAGCGCAGCAAAATAAGCGTCCGGTTCCTCATAGAATGGAACATGTGAGCTGTTGGGGAGAACGGCCACTTGTGAATTTGGTAAAACAGTGTCCATACGAATGGCGCAAGCAGGACCTATTTCATCATGAGTACCTGTGATGATCAATGCCGGCATAGCGAGCCTATGCATGTCGGGTATTCGATTCCAGTCCTTGAGATTCCCAATGTAGAGAAATTCATTCGGTCCTTGCATGGTACCATAGGGTCCCATATTCCAGTCCATTACCGAAGCGAGTAGTGAATCGGGCCACTCTTTCAGCCTGCATACGTGTCTGTAGTTCAGTATGGTGATCGCTGCCTGATATTCGGGATGGTCGAAACTCCCCAATGACTCATGATGAAGCATCATCGCAACCGTTTCGCTTCCGAGTGCGTTACGCATCCGATTCAATTCGGTTGTAAGATGTGGCAGATCGCCACAGGTATTTGCAAGGATCAGAGACCGAATTTCTTCAGGATAGGTCAATGCATATTCGATACTCAACCAACCGCCCCAGGACTGGCCAAGCAAATGCACATTCTTCAATCCCAGGGCATCTCGTACTGTCTCCACTTCTTCAACATAACGACTGATATCCCATAGAGCAGGATCATCAGGTCGATCAGAGTTACCACAACCCAACTGGTCAAACGCAACAATTCTAAAACCTTCGTCCGCGAGGTGAATATGCGGGTCCCTGAGATAGTCGCAAGGAAGTCCCGGCCCTCCATTCAACAGGAACAGAACATCATCTCCTTCGCCGTAACTGTAGGTAACAACCTTGAATCCGTCAACAGTGACTTGCCGAGTTTCGTCGGGAGTTCTGCCATTATTCATTTTCGTTTTCCTCCACTTTCTATCGTTTTGGTCGTCGTAGCATTATAGTTACGAGCATATCACTTTCTAAGGAATGTAAGTGAAGCGACGAATGGATTCCGTAAAACCTCCGAATAAGACGAATATTCCACTGATTCGAGACATTGGAATAATCGTGAAAACTCACTCCGGAGTGAGTTTGCGAAAAAGCATTAAAGATCAAGCACGAGCTCTGGTGTCAGTGATCTCGAACAACAAATCAGCACAAATTCTTCGTGATCTTCGTCGTCGAGAATTTCGTCTCTATGATCAGGATCGCCTTCCAGATAACGGGTCAGACAAGTGCCGCAGAAGCCATCTTCACACGAAGTGTCAATGTCAAAGCCGTTCTCCCTCAGAACATCGACAATTGTTTTGTACGAAGGTACAGAATACACCGCGCTGGTACTGGAGATTCTGATCTGAAATTCGTTGTCCTCACCGATTGTTTCGGTCTGGGTTGAATTGATTCCCTCGGTCGAGAAAAGTTCGTAATGCACGGTGCCTTTCGGCCAGTGACTGCATGCATCGGCAATTGCGTTCATCATACCCACAGGCCCGCAGTAATAAAGATGTGTGCCTTCTGAATATTCCCGGAGTGTTGCTCTGATGTCCAATCCGTTTTTCGGATTGCCACCATCAAAGTGCAGATGGAGGCCACCATGTTTCACCAGGCCTGTAACTTCGTCCATGAACGCCGTCTGATCTGGGGATCTTGCGCAGTAGTGAAAGGCATAGTCCGCTTTAGCTTGTTCCAGCGAATAGGCCATGGCTAAAATCGGTGCCACACCGATACCGCCAGCGATCATCAAATGTCTTTCGGCATTCGGATTCAACTTGAACAAATGTTTGGGTTCGGAGATTTCCAAAGTATCTCCAACCTCTACATTATTATGAATATATTGAGAACCTCCTGTGCCCGGCTGTTCCAACAAAACTCCGATCAGGTAGGATTGACGTTCCCATATAGGTCCGCAAAGTGAATACTGACGAATAAGTCCATTGTTCAGGTGCAAGTCGATGTGTGCTCCCGCTGCAAATTCCGGTAGCTCGCCGCCCTCCGGATCAATTAGAACATAACTGAGTATGTCTTCAGTTTCAGGCTTGATTGATTCAACCTGAACCTTGAACTTTCTTAGTGCTGACATACTGGGAGATTCGAATATTCTGACAGGAGGACAATGCGAACAATCGGCTATCCGTGCGCTTCCATCAGTTCGATTGCGTCTTCTTCGGTATCGATTCCTAGTGCATCATTGAATCGGTTGAAAAATCCACAAAGAGCGATACGCAATGTCAATTCGACGATTTGTGCCTCACTGAAGTGTTCACGAAGTTCGGCATGCATCGAGTCTGTTACTCTATTGGCGTGACGTGTCACGGTTACCGAGTAGTCTCTGACGAGTCGCTCAACTTCATCAAGCCCGGGACAATCAGGCTCCAGAATCCGTATGGCTGTATCCTCTGAGAATCCTTCACTCATCAGTTTTGGGGTGTGATGGACAACGCAGTAATCACATTCATTCAATTTAGAAACTACTACCAGTGCTATTTCAAGATACCGTTTCGGTAACACAGCTTCGTCAGCGAATTCAAGCAGCATGCCCATGATGTGTCTGAGAGCCGGAGGACGATGAGCAAAGACTCTGACTTGGTTGAGAAACGGGCCGTAGTGATCGACAAACCGGGAATAGACAGGCTTCAAATCGGCCGCGACTTCCTCAATCTCAATATTTCCTACTCTCGCCATAGCTGCACCCTGTAGTCTAGTGGGATCTGTCTGGAATATTCGTCCGCTTGTTCGCTGGACAAATAAAATGTGTAATTCAGAATGCGGAAAACTGAATTTTCAAGGATTATACAGCGACTATATAATAATCAGCGATAGGCACTACGGTGATACAACGCCCTGAAGAGAAGTCGCGAGTTCATTAGTTGCCATTACCACTTTGCTGGAAGTATCAAGGTAACTATTGTGCAACCTCTCAAAATTTTTGTATTCTGTTCCATAACTGCAACTTCTTTATATTGACTTGATCGAATTGAAAATGTCTTCTTCGTCTGATAGTTGCACCTACTCTGACAATGGAGTCGAACTGGCCCTTTCCAGAATTAGGGTTTTGGAATTCTGTCAAATCGCGGCTGGTCCGTTTTGTGGAATGTTGCTGGGCGACATGGGAGCTGATGTCGTAAAAATCGAACCGCCATCCGGTGATGCGATGCGACAGTGGCCTCCGATCACAGATGGATTCAGTGAAAATTTCTCATCGGTAAATCGAAATAAACGCTCGATTGCACTGAATCTGAAATCAAAAGAGCACCTGGAAATTGCCTTGAAACTCGCTGCTCACGCAGATGTGTTATTGGAGAACAACCGACCCGGTGTTATGGATCGGCTTGGGCTCGGATATTCGTCAATTGCAGAATTGAATCCCTCTTTGATTTACTGTTCCATCTCGGCGTTCGGTCAAACCGGTCCGCGATCGCAGGAAGGTGCGTTTGATGTAACCATGCAGGGTATATCCGGAATCATGAGCGTTACCGGCGAAGAGGGTGAGCCGCCGGTTAAGTGCGGAGTTCCTCTGAGTGATTTTGCGACCGGACTCTATGCTGCATTCCATATAGCTTCAGCGTTATTCGAGCGGCGTTCTACGGGGAAGGGGGTTCATATCGACGCTTCGATGCTAGGTTGTAGTTTGGGTATCGCACCACTGCAGGTGAGTGAGTACTTTGGAACTGGAAACAACCCCAAACGGTTGGGTTCGCGTCATCCTCGGAATGCACCATATCAGGCATTCAAAGCATCAGACGGCTACTTCGTGATAGCCGCGGGTAATCAGAGACTCTATGAAATAGTCTGTAGTGTCATTAATCGACCTGACTTGATCGATGATTCTCGATTCACGACTACTGCTGAAAGAGCAAAAAATCAAGCCGCTTTGACGGAAATTCTTGAGGAGCAATTCTCGTCCGGCTCTGCCGATACATGGTACAAACGCTTCAAGGATGCTGGTGTGCCATCCGCGCCAATCAATAACTACGGTGAGGTGTTGCAGGACCCTCAGGTACTGGATCAGGGATGGATTCAACCACTGGAACTTCCCAATGCGCGACCGACCAAGACATTTGCCCACCCAGTGATGGTTTCAGATCGAAATCTACCTATACGTAGACGTCCGCCGCTGCTCAACGAACACTACGATGAGATCCTTGAAGAGATTAGTTTTGATATGGTTGATGACGCATAGCTAATTTATGCACGAAGCAGGGAGTCTACTTTTATTTCGAAAAACTTATTGCCCTACAGATTGGAATTGATGGGCATTGGTAACCGAAAATGTCACTGACGGATTCCGACCTGCATGAGCTGACCGCCAGAATCAAGGGTTGGGGTCAGGAACTCGGTTTTCAACAGGTAGGGATTACAGACACTGATCTGTTTCAGGCTGAGAATCAGCTTAATGACTGGCTGAATCAAGGAATGCATGGTGAATTGCATTACATGGTGCGGCATGGATCAAGAAGATCCAGACCAGAAGAGTTGATCGGTGGAACTACTCGAATCATCTCTGTACGAATGGACTACTTTCCTCCGCAGTCCAAAGCGATTCGCGAAGTTCTGGATGATTCGGTTATGGCTTTTGTCTCGCGATACGCGACAGGGCGTGACTACCATAAACTGATACGTAAGCGGCTCGAGAAACTAGCTCAACAAATTCGGGATGAAGTCGGGCAATTCAGTTATCGGGCGTTCGCGGATAGCGCGCCAGTCATGGAAAAGCCGATTGCACAAAAAGCTGGACTCGGCTGGATCGGCAAGCATTCCAATCTTCTCAATCGACGTGCAGGATCATGGTTTTTTCTGGGAGAACTCTACACCGATTTACCGCTGCCAGTAGACTCGCCGGAAGTCGATCACTGCGGTTCATGTACATCGTGCATTTCCGCATGCCCGACGGATGCTATCGTTGAACCATATGTGGTTGATGCCCGACGGTGTATTTCCTATCTGACTATAGAATACAAAGGATTGATCCCGTTGGAGCTCAGGCCTTTGGTAGGCAACAGAATTTTTGGATGTGATGACTGTCAAATGGTGTGTCCCTGGAATCGATTTTCGTGCGATTCAGACGAACCTGGATTTCAAGTGCGAAATCAACTGGATTCTACATCATTGTGCGCCGTGTTCAATTGGACGGAAGAGGAATTTTTGCGGAACACCGAGGGGTCTGCTATACGCCGCATCGGCTACGAACTGTGGCTCAGAAATATTGCCGTTGCGCTCGGTAACGCGAAGTCAACTCCTGAAGTAATAGATTCCCTGCGAAACCGAAAGGACCACTCTTCGTCACTGGTACGGGAGCATGTAGATTGGGCACTTGAGAGGCATGCAGCATAGGCCTGCTGATTTCGATACCTCGCCCGCAATGAGTATATTTGCGCAATTGCAATAATAGTAGAATAATAGGAATTGGAAGTCGCTCGAGTGGTTTTGGTATTAAACTGTCTGCGGGCGGATGGCACAATTTCGAGGAATCAGATTTTGGAATTATTTAAAAGAACGTTAGACTCTAAAATTTTTAGGATAGACAACATGAAAAAAATATTTTTTGCGATTGCAGTCAGCATTTTTTTAATTGCACCTAATGCATATTCAGCAACGGTAAAACTGGGATTTGTGACAACACTCAGTACTCCAGCAGCCGTAATTGGTAATGATATGAGAGATGCTGTGGAATTAGCACTGGAGCACATCGACAACAAGATGGGCCCGGTTGATGTCGAGGTCGTCTACGGCGATGATGAGTTCAATCCTCAGAAAGGGAAGCAGGCGACAGAACGCTTGGTATCCCAAGAAAAGGTGGATATTGTGTTTGGCTATATCTGGTCTCACGTGCTGCTTGCTTCAGCAACCACAGTGCTGGATGCAGGAAAGATTTTGATCAGTGCCAATGCAGGTCCGTCACAGCTTGCAGGGAAGGGATGCCATAAAAACTTTTTCAACATCTCATGGCAGAATGACCAGACGCCTATGGCAATGGGTGAGGTATTGAATCAGCGTGGGGTGAAATCCCTGTATGTTATCGCACCGCTATACGCCGCGGGTAAGAACATGGTGGCTGGTGTCAAGCGAACATTCAAGGGTGAATTTGTCGGTACAGACATGACGAAATGGCCGGATCAGATTGACTGGTCATCAGAGCTTTCGAAGGTCAAGGCGGCGAATCCAGATGCAGTGTTTATCTTCTACCCAGGCAAGCATGGTCCGGCATTCATCAAGCAGTATGAACAATCGGGGCTCGCCGGGAAGGTCGATCTTTATTCCGTATTCACAATTGATTCAATCAGCTTGCCGAGATTTCAGGATGCCGGTATGAACGGAGTCGTTGGAACCACAATGACACAATTTTGGGCACCCGATCTCGACAACTCCGCCAACAAGAAATTTGTTGAAGGTTTCAAGGAAAAATACGGTAAGTATCCGAGTTTCTATGCCGCTCAAAGTTATGATGCGGTCATGTATATCAAAAGTGCTGTCGAAGCGGTTGGAGGTGACATGACTAATGTTGACGGATTGAGAGCCGCACTGGAAAAAGCAGACTATGATTCGGTCAGAGGCGAGTTTTCGATTGGCCCGAATCACTTCCCGATTCAGAACTTCTATAGCCGTGAAGTGGTTGCAGACGAAGATGGCGTATGGACAACCTCGATTCGCGAAAAAGTTATGACTATGCATCAGGACGTTTATGCAGGCGAGTGTAATATGTAAGTTTCCTTAAGGTGTTCCAGCCCGGAGTTTTAGTACCACTACAATCGTCGGTCTGCGTACATCTGCACGAAACTGACAACTAATACTGCAAGGCTTGAATATCAAGCCTTGCAGTTTCTGTAAGGTCTGAAAAACCCTGATCTCATTTGAGAAATCACAGACCGAATTCCATCATTGATCGAAGCAATTCAGGTAATTTAAGTTGGAGTGGGCACTGCTGATTGAACAAATTCTGAATGGCGTACAGTTCGGTGTTCTGCTGTTTCTACTCGCCGCAGGTTTAACTCTGACTTTTGGCATCATGGATCTTGTCAACTTGGCACATGGATCCATGTATATGCTCGGTGCGTTCTTCGGAGCAACTATATTTCTATGGACAGGTTCATTTTTGCTCGCGCTGGTCCTTGCAGTTCCTATAGTTGCCGGTATCGGAATAATCACCGAAATCACAACCCTTAGAACGTTGTATCAGCGCCATCATTTGGATCAGGTGCTGGCAACATTCGGGTTGATTCTATTTTTCAACGAACTCGTTCAGATCGTCTGGCCGCTGGACGGGCTGACAGTTCCATTTCCCGAGTATCTGTCTTCGACAGTGCCGTTGCTATTTGGGATCGAGTATTCACTTTATCGTCTGATGATTATTGGTGCGGGATTCCTGCTCGCAATAAGTATGTGGTTGCTTGTGACTAGAACCCGACTCGGTATGTTGATACGGGCGGGTGCTTCGGATAGGGAAATGGTTTATGCGCTCGGGACCAACATTCGTCTCTTGTTTACTTTAGTCTTTGGACTTGGAACCGCACTCAGTGCATTGGCTGGAGTTCTGATGGCACCGATTCTAGGCGCCAATTCTGGTATGGGTGAGCAGATCATAATCGTTGCATTTGTCGTGATCGTTATTGGCGGAATCGGCTCAATACGCGGTAGTTTTATCGCGGCACTGATTACGGGATTGATCGATTCGCTGGGACGCTCATTTCTGGATGTCATACTGGCACTCTTTATTCCGATCAATGCGGCTGAAGCTGCCGCACCAGCAATATCATCGATGCTGATATACATTTTCATGGCAGGAATTCTGTTCTTCAAGCCGACAGGATTGTTCGGCAAACAGCCAAACTGATATTGCTGAACAATGTTTGATCGGGGCGTATTATTCACTCGGCGAGGTGTGGCTGGCATTTTGGTTATCGGGACTTGCATGTTGGTACCGATAATTGCAACAATTATTGACGAACCCTACTATATGAATCTCTTTGCCCGCTTGATGATCTGGGCAATAGCAGCGATCAGTCTGAATCTGATTCTTGGCTATGGGGGGCTGATTAGTTTCGGTCATGCGTTGTACTTGGGAATTGGTGCGTACGCGGTGGGAATTTGTTCATACTACGATATCAATAGCATTTTTATTCAGGTTCCTATTGCGCTGGGAGTCGCAACAATCATTTCGTTTGTATTTGGTGGAATCAGCTTGCGAACGCGCGGCGTATATTTCATCATGATCACAATGGCACTTACTCAGATGATTTACTATCTGTCAATCAGTATCGAAGAATACGGCAGTGACGACGGCTTGATTATCTACGTTAGAAGCGAGTTTGGAACCAACTTAATCAATCTCGACAACCCATTTCATCGCTATTACCTGATATTTATTGTGATGGTCGGGTGTCTGTATCTAACCTATCGTTTGATTCATTCGAGATTTGGATATGTCATACGCGGTGCCAAATCCAACGAGCTTCGAATGGAAGTGATTGGTCACTCGACGTTCCGATATAGATTGGTGTGCTTCATGATTGCCGGTTTAATGTGCACACTTGCCGGTGTGTTGAGTGCCAATGTTGAGAAATTTGTCAGTCCGGACATGATGCACTGGACTCGTTCGGGAGAATTGATATTCATGGTTGTGTTGGGCGGTATGGCGAGCATCTTGGGTCCGCTTACAGGAGCGATGGTATTCTGGCTGATATCCGAAATTCTTTCTCGATTTACCGAGCATTGGCACATCATATTCGGTCCATTTCTGATTCTTGTAGTTTTACTGTCGCCGCGCGGTATAGACGGATTGTTAAGTCGACGGGGTTCTGGAAGTGGCTAAAAATCTACTGGTTACCCGTAATCTCAGCAAGTCTTTTGGTGGAGTGAAGGCGGCCGATAATATTAATCTTGAGATAGTCTCCGGTGAGCTTCATGCACTGATCGGACCGAACGGTGCCGGAAAGACAACATTGATTTCACTCATAACCGGAATCCTTAGGTGTGATTCAGGCGAGATTCGGTTTGACGACAATCGGATAAACGATGTCAGTGCTCCATCTCGGTCGCTTATGGGTCTTGCTCGATCATTTCAGGTGACTTCGATTCTGAAGGATTTTACATGTCAGGAAAATGTCGCGCTTGCAATTCAGGCACACGACGGGCACAGTTTCCGATTTTGGAAACGAGTATCGTCTGAAACAGACATTCAAGATAAAGCTTTAGATGTACTTCGGTCGGTTGGATTGCATACTCATTCTGAGACCATCGCGGGTAATCTCGCATATGGGGATCAACGACACTTGGAAATTGCGATTGCTCTGGCGACGAAGCCAAAATTGCTGGTACTCGATGAGCCACTGGCGGGGATGGGGAGGTCGGATTCTGCAAAAATTCTTGAATTTTTGAAGAGTCTGAAATGCAAATACACCATTATGCTGATAGAGCATGATATGGATGCTGTATTTGCTCTCGCAGACCGTATTTCAGTAATGGTTTATGGTCGCCTCATAAAAAGTGATACACCACAAAACGTGCGTAACGATGAATTTGTTCAGATGGCTTATCTCGGACACGATGACTAGCGATGCTTTCGGTTCAAGAAATTGACTCCTATTATGGGCCTACTCAGGTGCTCTTTGATATGAGTATCGAGGTCAATACAGGTGAAATAGTGACATTGCTCGGTAGAAATGGGATGGGGAAAACGACAACGATTCGTACCATAATGGGACTGAATGAAACTCGTAATGGCGTGATTCTCTTCCAGAATCAGGAGATCACTAACTGGCCTGCTTTCAAAATAGCGCAGGCTGGATTGGCACTCGCACCGGAAGGCAGAAGAATCTTTCCGAATTTGAATGTAATCGAGAATTTGATTGCGACCGCGAACAACAAGAACGAACTCACTGACCCATGGACCGTTGACAAGATATTTGCGCTCTTTCCAGCATTGGAGACGCGAGCGTCTATCGCCGGTAATCGAATATCGGGTGGTGAGCAACAGATGCTGTCAATCGGCAGGGCGTTGATGACCAATCCAAAATTACTACTCCTTGATGAAGCGACAGAGGGTCTTTCTCCACTGTTACGGAATCAGATATGGAGCAGCATCGTAAAACTCAAAGATAATCGACAATCCATACTATTGATCGATAAAAATCTCGAATCGTTGTTGAGAATTGGTGATCGACACTACATTGTTGAAAAGGGTCATGTTGTGTGGAAAGGCAATTCCGAACAATTGGCTTCCAACGAGGAACTTCAGCAGCGATATATTGGTCTCGGACACACCTAGAGTCTGCGTTAGTTCGCGAAAGGGCGGGTTATTGAATATTTCCGTCTCGCTTCATCTTGTTTAGGCGACGCTGAGCGGAAAATGCGGAGCGACTCGCTGGAAATCTGTCGAGAACCTCATTCAGGTACACTTGTGCTTCCTCGTAACTTTCAAGCTCGTAGTAGATATAGCCAATCTTTAGTAGGGCTTCGTGTGCTCGTTGATAGTCAGGGTATTCTCTGGCAACGTACTGATAGAGCTTGATCGCTTGTTCAAATTCTTTAGTGATGTAATTTGATTCAGCGATCCAATACCAAGCGTCGTCTACAAGATCGCTAGAGGGGTAACTGTCAATAAATTCCCGAAATTTGATTTTCGCTTCGTCGAAATCTCCAGTTTTCAGTGTACGAAACGCATCATCATACGTGTCCCGCATTGCTTGAAGATCAATGTCTGTAAGTACCGGTTGGGTATTGATGTCAATAGATACAGGTGGTGCGGGTTCTTCTTGCGCGTCAACGGTCGCTTCAGGTTGCGTGGCGGAGTCTGACGTTGGCGCTTCAGTACTGGAAGTTGTATCGGTTTTCTGCGTTTCGATTGCAGGACGAGTTTGAATACGTTCGAACTTACGCAGTCTCAAATCTAGGTCATCGTACAATTGTTTTTGACGCTCACGCGCTTTTTCTAATTCAAACTCCAGAATATCCACACGGTCTCTCAATCCACCGATTTCCTGATTAAGCTGCTGAACCTGCGCAACTATTTGTGCAGACGCAGAATCTGTCGACTGGCTCGTCGGGGCGTCACTGACGGTGACGTTTGTCGTCGGAGTCGTTGATGAAGTTTCAACCGGTTCGCATCCGGAGGACAAGATTGCCACCGTGATCACGGCAAAGGTTTTCTTAACCCAATTTGTCTGAAGATTACTCATTGACCAGTTTGAAACCATCCAAGATTACTAGAAGGAACCAACAAAATAAGGGTATTGTAGGAATTCATTGTAGGCAATTGTATGAAACTTTCAACAAAGTTCTGATCAAATCCCCATGAATTTCCCAAAATTCGGTCGCAGTGCTGGAGACTATTACTGACTTGGCAGCCAAATTCCCCGGTTGAGCTCTATCGACTAGTAGTCGAATTCGACACGTCGATTCAGACTCCAAGCTGATTCATCCGAACCAATCGCAGCCGGATTTTCTTCACCATAGGAAGTCGCAGAAATTCTGGATACATCGACTCCAAATTCCTGAAAAAAACTACTCACCGCGGCAGCGCGTTGATCACCTAGTGCGAGGTTGTAATCTCGGGTTCCCCGTTCATCGGCGTGTCCTGCGATCTCCAAGTTCGCGTCCGGGTTTTCAAGCAACACTTCAGCATGGGCACGAATTATGGTTTGAGCCTCCTCACTCACCACGGATTCGTCATAACCAAAGTAAATGGTTCGCTGGCTCAGCGGATCAACCGCCTGAGAGGCGCCAGTACCTGAAGCGTCATCACCGTCAATGTTAAATTGAACAGCATCATCCGTCTCAGAAACACCGCTAACTTCATCGCCTGAGGCACCATCAGATGGGTCCAGAGAGTCTGTGGTGGTGATATCGACTGTTTCCACATCTTTTGCACAACCGGCGAGCAAAACCAATGAAAAAATTGTGATTCCTATGAAAATTAAATTTCGTTTCATTTTTTGAATAAACTCCAAATTAGCCATGCATGCTGGTTTAATTATCCGAACTCCAAGCTACTTGCTTAACCGCACCTTCTACGAATTCAACCCGTGATTGTACCCTGCCGTCCGGCGATAAAATCTTTATATGTCTGTCCCGCCCTTCAACGATATACATCAACATGTCTCCATTCGGAGAATAAACTGCCGAGTCGTCAATCGAGGTGGGAGAGACAACCGTTATAGACTTACTTTCGATATCAAAAATTCCGACTTGGTTACCTTTACCTTGATCAGTGATAAGAATCAATTGTTCGCCCGATGGTGAATAACTTGCTCGGGAATTGGATTTTCCGTACATCGTCATTCGTTCAACTAACTGATTTTCATTTGCTCGAACTCGGTAAATCTGTGCACCTTTACCGCGGTTTGAGGTAAATACAATGTAATCAGCGTCCGGTGACCATGCTGGTTCCGTATCGATTTGACGATCTCGCGTTAGTTGGACTATCTCACCGGTGGCAAGGGTTAGAACGAAAATATCAGAGTTACCTTTCCGTGAAATTGTGAATGCCAGCCTAGTTCCATCAGGTGACCAACTAGGTGAGCGGTTTTGCCCTTCGAATTCAGCTACGACTTGTCTTTTGCCGCTTGAAATTTTCTGTACCCATACTTTAGACTGATTCTTTTCTAAAATTGAATAGGTAATCATTTCTGAATCCGGAGACCAGCTTGGAGAGAGAATTGGATTATCGGTTTTTAGAACAACGGTTGCGTTATGTCCGTCATAGTCAGCAACTACGAGTTTATGTTCTGTCTTGTTTTCTGACGAGACCGATGCAATCGAGTACGCTATCCGAGTATGAAACGAACTCTTGGTGCCGGTTACCCTTTTGTACACCTCATTAGCAATACGGTGCATCACCTGCCTGTCATTGCTCGTCGAAACGATAAATTGGCTGCCGAAAATTTGCTTTTCGTCAAAGACGTTGAATAACCGAGTTTCAAGTCTAGAATTAATTTCGTCAACTCGTTCTATGGACCCGATAACAAGATAATCTACGCCAATCAACCGCCAGTCTGCGAAAATTACATCCTCAACTTTTGTAGGAGTCTGTAAGAAACCATCTACCTTTTTCACATCAAAGCGTCCGGTTCTTGAAAGATCGCTTCGGATGACTTCGTCGAGTTCCAATCCCTCATCTATATCTTGGGGTATTCCAAAAGGAACGATGGCGATAGGAATTCCGCGTTTGACGCCTTGATCGATTTCAATCGTAACTACGGCGTTTGCGTATGATCCTGCCAGCAGCAGAACTACTATCAATAGAAATTTGCTCGCAATTTTAGGCATATCTAACTGGACGGATTGGAGAACGAAAATTGAAATTCTTGTATGTAATTATAGAATTCTGGATCTGGTGGAATGGGGAGGGGTGATGCCTTTCGAATTGCAATTGTAACTGAACGGTCGAACTCATCTGAACCGCTGGAGTTGGTCACTGTCGCCGACATAACCTCGCCTGATACATCAATTTTGACCAGCACTGTCGTTTTGAATGACTCAGACACATCCAGCACAGTCCATTCATTTTCCACTTTATTACGAATTGCTGGAATATATTTACTGAACTCTGAAATAGCTTTGTTTCTGCGCTGCTCTTCGGCGATACGTCGCTGTCGAATTTCTTCTTCCTTTCTTCTTTCAGTTTCTTGGGCTTTCGCTAACTCGGCAAGTTTGGCTTGTTCGACTTTTCGCTTCTTATCCTGCGCTTCTCGTTCTTGTCGCTTTTTCTTTTCGATCGCAGCTAAACGCTCCTTCTCTTCCCTTTCAATTGCGGCTTGCCTCTCTTTTTCTTTCTTTTCTTCTTCCAATTTTGCGGCTGCCTTTTTTCTTTCTTTTTCTTTACGTATTTCTTGCTGTCGTTTGTCTTCAGCCTGCAGTCGCTCTTGTTTTGCTATTTCCAACTGCGCCAGCTCCTGCTTCAGTCTGGCTTTTTCTTTGTGAAGACTTTCGAGTTCTTCGGCTTGCTTTTGTTTACTCGCCAATTCCTGGGTCCGGATCTCTTCAGCCGCCTTTTCTCGTTCTTGCTTTTCCTGTTCAAGTTTCTTAAGTGCGGTTTGCATGATCGATTGTTCTTTTTCGATAGCGGTCAAATTTTCCTGCTTCTGTCTCGTCACATTCTCCAGTTCTCGTAATTCATCTTCCTGCGTCTGACGTGCTTGTTCGGCCTTCTGTATACGTTCCTCCTCAACTTCGCGCCGCGATTCGATTAATGCGAGTTTCTGTTCCGCTTCCTGCTGTTCCCTGCGAGCTTGTTCAAGCTGCTTGTTCTGATCCAGAATCCTGAGTCGTTCCTGCTCCTCTCGTTGCCGAATCAACTCAAGTTCTGCGTTGATCGCCTCTTCTGTCACCGCCCGGGCCTGAATCGGCTGTACCGAGGTAGAAGTGGAATCCGAATCCAGGACATTATCAAAAATTATGTTGACGCCAACAGCCAGAACAATGGCGGCGTGAACGCATATAGCCAGTAATGCCGATTTGACTCCGAATGATTTGTGTGTTTGATCGGGCACTTTTTTCAGTTTTGTTTTGGATTCTTGGTCACCAACCCCACATCATCAACACCGGCGACCTGAAGTGCTACCATCGCTTGCACTACAGCGTCAAAATTGACATTGGCATCACCGCGCACGAGAAAGGATGTCGCGGAATTTGACCTCCGCACCGCAGCTGCCTTCACACTCAACTCTTGGAGAGTGACAGGAACCTCACTGTCTTGATTGACATAGTATTCGCCGTCGACATTGACGTGAACAACGAATGGAATACTGTCTTCCGATTCAATTGGTTTGGCGGTTGCTTGGGGAAGTTCAACCTTTACACCTTCGGTGAGCAAAGGGGCGGTGACCATAAAAATAACCAGCAACACAAGCATCACATCAATGTACGGAACGACATTGATTTCGTTCATCTGCCTATGTCTGTTTTGCCTTTGTGTTGATTTCATGGATTCGCTTACTTGATTGCATATTGTCGATTGACGATACTCAAGAATTCGTCGGTAAACGTTTCATATCGAGAAAGCAGTCGATCTGCTTCGTGGGAAAACCGATTGTATGCGATAACAGCAGGAATTGCGGCGAACAACCCCATTGCGGTCGCAATCAGCGCTTCGGCGATACCCGGTGCAACAGCCGCTATTGTCGTAGTTTGCATAGTGCCTAGAGCGCGGAAAGAATTCATGATTCCCCAGACTGTGCCGAAGAGGCCGATGTAGGGGCTGGTAGATCCTACAGTAGCCAGGAATGAGAGATTGGAATTGACTTTGTCTTCGGCCCTGTTCAAGGCGACGCGCATCGAACGTTGAACGCCATCGACGATTTCGGATCGATCTATATTACTTCGGGTTAACAGGCGACTCAATTCCCGATAACCTTCCATGAAGACCTCGGCAATGGAACCCGAGTCCTTGCTTCGTTCGTCCCACTCATAGTAGAGGGAACTCAGATCACCAACTGACCAGAAATTACTCTCAAAATCGTCCGCTGCCTGTGTCCAGTACTTGAGCGTGAACCATTTGTAGAAGATCATCGACCACGAAACCAATGATGCGAGCACTAAAACCGCCATCACGAACTGTACCAGCAAACTTGCGTTGGTAATCAGGTCAATGAAGGAAAGCGTAGTTCCAGTCGGTAGCAGTTCAATTGAATTTTCCATTAAAGTTTTAACCTATACACCAGTTCTTTGGGTATTCTGCAAGCACTCAATCGCACCGCATCTATACAAGCAATTCGAAACTTCCCGCATACGAGCGTCTGTTGATCATTTACAACTTTCTGAAGGATGTCCATGCTCGCGCCACGAATTCTGCTGGGCGTGACAGATACTTCCAAGATATTTCCCAATTGGGCGGGTTTAACGAAATCCAGGGACACCGAACGCACTGCAAAAATGACTCCCCACCGATCCGCCGGTTGTTGAGGTAGGCATCCGAGACTTGCAAGCCACTCCGTTCTAGCTCTTTCCATGAACTTGAGGTAGTTTGCGTGATAAACAACCCCGGCAGCGTCTGTATCCTCGTAATAGACGCGGAATTTCGAAATAAAATCTGCGCAAGACATCCAATTACAGCATTCCTACCCAGATTCTGCCAACTGTATTATAGATTTTCTACACATTTACAGTAGCAAATCCTGTCGCTTTGACCCTCCGATATGATTTCTCGCTTTGGGTGTAGCGGTTCTTCCGCGCGAAGTGCGCTGAATGAATCCTTGCTGAAGCAAATAGGGTTCAATCGTGTCTTCAATGGTAGCTCTTTCTTCACTGATTGCGGCCGAAAGTGTCTCCACACCAGTTGGACCTCCCTGAAAATGCTCAACTAATACCTGCAGGTATTTTCGGTCAAGCACATCCAACCCCGAATTATCAACCTCCAACATATCCAGTGCATCATTCGCAGTCACTTGATCAATCAATCCGCTTCCTTCGACTTCAGCGAAATCCCGAACCCTTCTTAACAGCCTGTTAGCGATTCTGGGAGTTCCGCGAGATCGTTCGGCAATTGAGGCGACTCCATTCTGATCCGCCTCGATTTGCAGGATTCGCGCTGATCGTTCAATGACTCTTGCAATGTCGTCCATCCCATAGTAGTCCAGTCGCTGGACGATTCCAAAACGGTCGCGCAATGGTGATGTCAGCAATCCTGTTCTGGTAGTTGCACCGACCAGAGTAAAAGGTTGCAGATCCAATTGAATGGATTTTGCCGCCGGTCCCTGACCAATCATGATGTCTATCCTATAGTCTTCCATTGCTGGATACAGTACCTCTTCCACGACCGGATTCAGTCGATGTATCTCATCCACAAACAGCACTGAGCCTTTCTGCAGTCGAGTCAGCAGTGCAGCAACATCGCCTTGACGCTCAAGAACCGGCCCCGAGGTCTGTACGACATCAACCTGCAACTCGTTCGCGATGATGTATGCCAGTGTCGTCTTTCCAAGTCCGGGAGGACCGAATATAAGCACGTGATCAAGTGCCTCAGATCGTTGAGTCGCAGCTTTAATGAAAATGGACAACTGTTTCCGAGTTTTTACCTGTCCAATGAATTCGTCGAGTCTTCGCGGACGAAGGCTA
This sequence comes from Arenicellales bacterium, assembly GCA_963662635.2. Taxonomy (GTDB): domain Bacteria; phylum Pseudomonadota; class Gammaproteobacteria; order Arenicellales; family JAJDZL01; genus JAJDZL01. The sequence goes on along the minus strand of CAXXFC010000005.1, from coordinate 149,859 downwards.
CGCTCAAAGTCCATCTCGGAATCGTCAAGCTGAATAGGTGTGACGGTACGGATCACATCATTCATTGAGATATCGTGCTGAGTGAAGAAAGCGCGTCGCGTATTAACTGTTCGGTCGTGACAGTTTCAGCCGAATCACGTACAGCAAGTACCGCCTGCCTTGCCTCCTTGTTAGAAAATCCAAGCTCGACAAGCGCTTCTGTTGCGTCTCGAACTGTACCGCCGACCGCGACTTCAGTACCACTGTCATCGGTGCTATCGACTGGAAACTGTTTGACTTTGTCGCGCAATTCAAGCAACAGCTTCTCTGCTGTTTTCGCACCGATACCCGGAACTTTCTCAAGCGGTCTAGTGTCGTTTAGCTCAACACAGCCTATGAGTTCGGATACTTTAAGGTCACTAAGAATTGCCAGCGCAATCCGTGGACCGACTTTAGAGACCGTGATCAGGGTTCTGAACATGTTTCGGTCATTAATCTGACTGAATCCATACAGTGCCTGAGTGTCCTCGCGAACATGCGTATGAGTGTATATTTCCAAGGGCTCGCCTTCTTTTGGAAGCTCCTGTATTGCGGACAAAGGCATATGAACCTCATAACCGACGCCACCCACATCCAAAAGGATGGAAGCAACCTCAATTTGACGAATCATGCCGCGGAGATAACCGATCACCGAATTATTCCATCAAATAAATCTTAAGTTGCAACTGCCCGGCGAACTTTTCTCGTTTTGGGATCAAGCAGGGGCATAAATTGGAAATGAGTCAAGGCGCCGGCCAACGCATCTGCAGCATCTTCGTCTGGCTGTTCTCTTAGTGTCAGTAGCATCTGTACCATGTACTGGATCTGTTCCTTTGTAGCTGCACCATTGCCTGTAATCGTCTTCTTGATCTCTCGGGCGGAGTACTCGTATACCTTGATGTCATTCGCCGCACAGGCACAAATCGCACTTCCACGCGCATGTCCCAGCTTGAGAGCCGATCCCGGATTGACCGAAACGAAGACTTGTTCCACCACCGCTATGTCAGGGTTGTGGAGGCTGATTACGTTGGAAATTCCATGGTAGATTTCAGCCAATCGCTCGGGTAGAGATCCTGAGACTGTTTTAATGCACCCACTGGCTATGTGTCTGACCTTTCCAGTAGAGGTTTCAATAACACCGTATCCCGTTACTCTTGAGCCGGGATCAATTCCTAAAATGTTCATAGATCCGATTGGGAGAAAAATTCAGCATTGGTATAGACATCCTGTACATCATCAAGATCCTCAATAGTATTGATCAACGTAAGCACTCGCTCCATCATTTCCTCGCCGATTTCCTGCGAAACCGAAGCGCGTTGTTCGATACTTGCCTCCTCGTATGATATATCGGCATCATCCAACGCTTTGACGACATCGACGAAACTCTCGACTGGTGTAGCCACCATGATCGAGCCATCGTCCAGCACATCAATATCATCCGCACCGGCAGATACTGCCACATCCATGATATGTTCCTCGTCGCTACCATTTAGGAACTGAATCAAGCCGACACGATTGAATAGGTAGGATACCGAGCCTTCTGTTCCTAGGTTTCCGCCATGTTTGGTGAGTGCGTGGCGAACTTCACTGACCGTACGATTGCGATTATCTGTCGAGCACTCAATCAGCATGGCCACGCCGCCAGGGCCGTAGCCTTCATATATGACATCCTGATATCCATGGCCACCAGATTCACCAGATCCTCTTTGAACTGCGCGGTTAATGACATCTCGACCCATGTTTGCAGCCAATGCCTTGTCGATTGCCGAGCGCAGTCGAGGATTGCTATCTGGGTCGGGATTGCCTGTCCGAGTGGCAACTGTGATCTCTCTGATAAGTTTCGAGAATAGTTTCCCGCGACGACTATCCTGGGCGGCTTTCCGAAACCGGATGTTTGCCCATTTACTATGTCCGGCCATTAAAATTTCGCGTTGAGTTTATCGTTACTATTTTAACACTTTCCAACAAGTTGAACTCTGCAAAATCAATGGTTAAACGGTATTTGAAGGTATCTTCAGCAACGCTGTTGATTTGGCTTTCCAATTCTCCGGTGAAACTATCGAAATTGATAATATCGGTACCAATCAACGAGTTTTTCTATCCATAATTCGAAGGAAAAGAAGATGAATGACCGAGTTGTTTGATGGTCAGCTTGATGTCCGCTAGTAATTCCAGTATTTCTCCCTTAAACCTGGCTTCGTAAATCCTTTCCACTCGTAGGTTAAGAATTTGCTCTAGCAGAGATTCATCTTTTCAGAGGCTTTGGTATTACGGGCATCATGGTTTGAACGCTCGAATAGGCGTTAGACTGCTAAACCTGGGAAGACGCACTGTCCAATGCCACCACTTTTTCAGAAACAGTGTCGTCAATATGGGTGAATTACCACATTGTCGTTCCAGACTGCGCGAAAAGTCCGTCGATGATTCGGACAAAGCCATGTATCAGGGCAAAAATTCCGGCTTAAGCAAACGCCCCCAGTTCTCATCGTAAGGATGAACTTTTGATGCCCTGTCATCACCGCGATAGATGGGTCGATTTTCGTTGACCCACTTGAAGATAGACCCCTCTAGATTGAATACGTTGGAGTAGCCTCGCCGACTTAGAATGTCAGCAATGTGCGAGGACCGGTAACCGACTGAGCAATACAAGACTACGAGATCATCCCGTTTCCGATCTTCAAGCAATTCAATCGCGTCAGCTGCGCTCTGCGTAAGTACTGCTCCGTGAATATGACTGACCTCAAATTCGTGCGGTTCTCGCGTATCAAGTATTGTGATTTCAGGTTGGTTTGTGAGCAGCTGAGCGAAATCATCGGTTGACATCTGGCGAACACTTGGATAGTAATCGCGAACAATACGTAAAGTATCATTCCAAAGTTCCTCGTGGGTGAGTGAGTCTGCGGATACAACCGGAATGAGAAGAACTAAGCCGAGCACAAACGAAAGAGTAATGCGAAAAACTCTACATTTTTGATTGGTTTGGTTGAATTTGAAAAATGAAAATATTTCTTTCATGCTTTTGCCATGAAATTGGGGAAGAGTTCAGATCCCCGACAGTCGCCGCAATTACATCATATACCATGTCTATATCTTTCCATCACATTCGGTGTGGAAGATGCACATAGATAAAATGCTGAATGGAAGCTGGAATATACAGATCTTCTGGAAGTTTGTATAAAGTTGCGTTCCGACCTTAGAATAGTATTATCCGTCAGGTACTTATACCTACATTGCCGCTATCGTTCCGGTCTAACGAATAACGTCTAAAGAATCAATCGCATTTCTTTGGTGGTGCGCGGCACTCCATCAAGATGCCCTCTTTCTACATCACCAAATCGGTAAATTACATCAGAATTCGGACTCGCTCAGAGACTAATTTATTATGGTAAATTATATTTATACTTTGAATTACCATATTTATTTAGGTGTAATCGCACACAAATTCCGAAAATTTAACGGTAACAGTCAAATTTTAGACAACTGACTTGGATTGCACAAAAACCGCAAGTTCAATTAGGAAGCAATTGGTTAAGTATTTTGCAACATTGTTCCAATTGAAAGTATTCATATTCAAACTCAGTAACTACGTATACGGAAACTTAGCACTGGCGAGGCTTCGCCTCAAACCGTCGAGTCATGTGTAGGTTCAATACGGATTTTGACCATGAATCAAATTTTTGACTCATTTGTAAAGATATTTCGAACTCTAGCTACCTAGTGTGAGATCTCTCTTTGTTCTCGAATGTTGGTAGATTACCGATAGTTTGAATTCATCGTTCAAAGGCGATAAAAAGTTCAAATTTCCCAGCAAAACTAACTTGGCGAAGATCGTAAATCAAAATAATTGGTATCAAGCCTGACGTGTTCTGAATCACAGTCTGGAATAACAGTGATAGTAGAAAGAAATTTACAATCTAGTCTGTTGAGTTCGGCATCCCGGTTCCCTGTCTTGACATTGACTGGTCCTCGGCAAAGCGGCAAGACAACACTAGTCAAGTCTCTTTTCAAGACCCACGCGTATGTCACGTTGGAAGCTCCTGATGAAAGAGAATTCGCCATCCGAGACCCTCGCTCATTCTTGAAGCAGTTGCAATGAGGAGCCATAATTGATGAGGTGCAGTATGTTCCAGATTTGGTGTCATATATACAGACCATTGTTGATGAGAACCCGGTCCCAGGAAACTGGGTCCTAACAGGTTCGGAGAACCTGGCGTTATCTGAAACGGTTAGTCAATCGTTAGCCGGTCGTACATCTGTACACCAGCTGCTACCATTAAACTGGGACGAAGTCACTCGGTTCAAAAAATATCCTGAAAATCTCGAAGAGGCGCTCTATACAGGAAGTTATCCGAGAATATTCAATGAAAATCAAGACCCGAGTCAATGGTTGTCGTCATACGTCAACTCCTACGTCGAACGGGACTTACGTTCACAGATTAACGTTGGTAACCTTATAGCTTTCCAAAACTTTCTCAGGCTCTGCGCGGGGCGCAGTGGTACACTTCTGAACTATTCATCTCTAGCAAACGATTGCGGAATGACGCAGTCAACCCTAAAAAACTGATTCAGTATTCTGGAAGCTAGTTTCATCGTATATAGACTGGCACCATTTCATGCCAATCTACGAAAGCGACTGGTAAAAATGCCTAAACTCTATTTTTACGACACTGGGTTGATGTGTTGGTTACTTGGAATTCGCGAACCTGGCCAGATTCTATTACATCCACAACGTGGGCAGATTTTTGAAACTTGGGTGGTATCAGAATTCATGAAGCATCGCGCCAGTTTGAACGAATAACAAGGAATATATTTTTATCGCGACCACAATGGAGTCGAGGTTGACATTGTAATTCCGGAACCAGAAAGAATATTACTTACAGAAGCCAAGTCATCTACCACTCCATCTGTAGCCTTGCTTGAAGGTATGAAGCGAAAAACGAATCATTTTCGCAAGTTGTCACAGAACATTGATTTCAGCGTTGTTTATGGCGGCGACCAGATGAAGAGGTTTAACGGAGGTGGCCTGATTTCCTGGAGGAGTCTGGGCAGCCTTGTAAAATAACCTGAAGATGATTACTATATTCGCCGTAATAACCTGTTGATCTAATCAACGTGAAATTTTCGGTACCAATCAACGAATTTTTCTATCCCTTCTTCAAGCGAAACACGAGGTGAATATCCAAGGAGTCTGGTGGTGAATTCGATGTCAGCAAAGGTTTCCAGCATTTCTCCCCTAGGTCCGGCTTCGTAAATCTTTTTTGCTTGTATACCGAGGTTTTGTTCTAGCAGGAATACCATTCTCTCCAAGGCTTCGGTGTTACCGGCACCTAGGTTGAACGCCCGAATAGGTGTGGAATTTGAATCTTGGGGTGGTGGATTGTCCAATGCTGCCAATGTTCCTGAAACAATATCATCGATGTAGGTGAAATCACGACGCATATCTCCAAAATTGAACAGTTTGATTGGCGTTGAATTCATCATTGCATTCGAGAACAGATAGTACGACATGTCGGGTCGCCCCCATGGTCCGTAAACGGTAAAGTATCGGAGAGCTGACTGCGGAAGATCGAAGTTGTCGGCATATACATGACTGATCAATTCATCAGCAGCTTTTGTCGCGGCATAGATTGAAACCGGTCGATCCACGCGATTATCGACAGAAAACGGTAACTTATCATTCTGAGAGTAAATACTGCTTGAACTCGCGAAAACCAGGTGTTCAAAATTATCGATTCGACGACACAATTGAAGGATATTCGCGTGCCCGACAACGTTACTGTTGATCACTTGCAGAGGGAACTGCTGGGAATAACGAACTCCAGCATTGGCGGCCAAGTGGATCACTTTGGGAAACGGCCCCTGCGTCCGAAATATGTTCTCCAGATGTTCGAAGTTGCTGATGTCAGCTTTTTCGAATTTAAAGTTCTCGAATTTTTCGAGTTGCGACAACCGAGCGAGCTTGAGTTGAACGTCATAGTAGTCGTTTACATTGTCCAGACCAACAACCTCGTCGCCACGTTTCAGAAGCGCCTTGGATGTCGAAAATCCAATAAATCCCGCGGCTCCGGTTACAAGAATTTTCATTTCTCAGCGTATTTCAAATCAAATTGAACAATGAAGTAATCGACTGCTGGGCAGTCGATCACAAATATATACCGGACTGTTTGAGTGTGGATAGTAGGAATTCGATTTCTTCAGGTAGGGTTTTAGTTGCCAGTCGATAGCCGATAATAAACTGGAGTGGTAGTCCAGAAAACAAGCAATTCTTCATTGGGGCATGGATACCTGAAGTTTGAATCCTGCCTGCTGTAGGTACTCCTTCTCACGACTCAAATCAGCTTTGGTCAGTGGGTGTTGATTCAACCAGTCTTTCGGAAAAACCAATTTAATTCTTTTCTTTTTTGCTGCACATTGCACTGATAGGTCAGCCCGATTGGTTCGAGGTCTGTGAAGGAGTACAGCCAGCCTGAGGATGACACAGAGTCTTTTCAATGTTCTGATTCGTAAATGCGTTGTTGTTGCTGAGAACTCCACTGGGTAATGACGGCGATGACTGCCTACTAGTATGGCGAGCGCTGCCTGTTCAGGTTTGGAGAAACCGGCCATGTCCGAGTATTGCAGAAGATAGGCGCCATGTTGGTGATATTTGGCGTGTGCTATCGACAATCCAATTTCGTGCAGTGTCGCTGCCCAACCAAGTAAACTCCTCGCTTCGGAGGTATTTTCGAACCAATCACTCTCAACCTGGTTATATATATTGAGTGCGAGGTCCCGAACTCGCTTTGCATGCACTTCGTCGATTGACCAATGTAGTGCGAGCGACCTCACGGTTCGTTGTCGGGCATCGTCGTTTCGCAACCGTCCGAGAAGGTCATACATCACCCCTTCACGCAAGGCAAAATCCGAAATTTGCATAGACTCGATTTCCAACCATTCAAACAACGCACAGAGTATGGCCAAGCCACCCGGCAGTACTTCGCAACGAGTCGGATCAAAGCCGAGTTTCACCAGCTCGGAAGTATGTTTGAAACCGAGAACTTCCTGTCGAAGTCTATGTAGCGACTCAATGTCGATAGTGCCGTCGCTCCATTGCAAATAGCGCAGTGCTTCGCTCACAGCGTTTATGGTTCCGGAGCAACCTAGCACCTTCTCCCATCCGTGATCTCGGAATTGTCGATGAATCGCTCTTATTTCCAGTTGTGCGTCGAGTTCAGCCCGAAGCATTCCTTTCTCGCAGATTTGATTTCCAGGAAATCGGGCAACGGAAAGACTCACGCAGCCAATGTACAGGCTGTCTGCCAGATGAGGATCATATCCAGCCCCGACTATAACCTCGGTACTTCCACCCCCAATGTCAATGACCAGACGATTACTTTTACTTTCTGACAATCCATAACAGACTGACTCATATATCAGTCGAGCTTCTTCTCGGCCTGTGATTACATCAATCGAATGCCCCAGCGCCTTCTCAGCCTTTGGCAGGAAATCGACAATATTACGTGCTTTACGAAATGTATTTGTGCCAACCGCGCGAATATTAGTTGATGGGATGTCTCTAAGCCTTTGGCCGAATTGTCCAAGACAGTTCAAGGCACGGATTTGAGCGTCAGCAGTCAGGTTTGAGTTTTCGTCCAAACCACCTCCCAGTCGAACAATTTCCTTGATACGATCGACGACAATCAGTCTTTCTTTTTCCAATCTCGCTATAACGAGATGAAAACTATTTGATCCGAGATCGACAGCCGCGACAGACTCCAGATCAGTCGCGCTGAGACTGGAAATCACAGCGTCGCTCACGCGGCAGCCAGTTTGCGTAAGGATGCCGGGCTCATGAACCAGCGCAGAGTTCCAAACGAGTTAGCAGGATTGCCTTCAAATGAGATCATGCATGCGCCGGCTTTTCCGAATTTCACACTTTGTGTGTGACTGCGGGTGAACTGTTGCATCAGCCAGCTCATGTCAGGTTCGTGTCCTACCAGTACCACCGTTCCGGTCTCATTGTTGAGCCAGCCCTGAAGCGTATGAAAACTGCACCCCGGTGTCAGGAGATCAGAAATCTCAAGCTCGGGTCGTTTGCTCTGTGGAATCGCTGCCAAGAACAGTTCCGCAGTTTGCTTGGCGCGGATATATGGACTGGATACCACTCTCTGTACATTTTCGTCAAGGAGTTTGTACAAACCAGCGGCCGACTGCTTCATCTTATTGATACCATCCTGAGTCAGCGGACGCTGGGAATCTGGTGCTCCATTGCTGCTCATATGGAAAACATACCGATCTTCCGCGATCGCGTGTCGTAGTAGTACTAGCCGCATAATTTCTCCAGTTCCTCATTCACAAAATTTGTGATCGGGGGTGTTGCAAGCCGACAATTATATATCGTCGGAATTAACCGTATTTCAGTACCAAGTGCTAAGGTGATTCGGAGGTTGGCCTGAATTTGGATGACGCGCTGAGAAAAACCAGTCTAACGAAAGAAAGGTTACGCGAAAATCTAGTTCGTGGCGACTTTGGTCAGGTTAAACGAAAAGATAGTGGGTAGAAACGACTTGAAGCGTCAAAAAATTCTTCTTTTATATCAATGTGTTACAGAAGAAGTACAATTTAGGGCCAATAAATTGTACTAATTAACGACCCGAAATTACCAATTTTTTCAGTTTTCTTACCTTGATTCTTGAACCAATCTAAGCAGGAAACACTAATGATTAGCAACCGTCCTATCCAGTTATGTTTGATCGCAATTTACACTAAACGAATGAAAATATGCATGTTAAGAAAAACCCACAAAACTAATTATAACAATTGAAAATTCAAGGGAAAGAATTATTCAGTGAAATCAATTCTGTATTTTCCAATTGAGAAATTTACCGTTCTACAATAATTGGAATTTATGATTCTGTCTGCAAAAAGAAGTCGAAAAAATATAGCTTTAGTCTTGGCTATGTAGCCTGTATGCTTCGCACCATTAGCGATTTCACTGAATAGATCAGAAAAGACTCGATGCAACTGTTCAAAATATCCAAATTTAAGCATGAACATACCTCTGATTTTGCAGGAGGGAGGAGACTTACCTCGCGTGAAGCACGCCGTTCTGTCTTTATTCAGAAGTATTCATCGATGGATCTGCTTGCCTATCTTATCCAGTCTGAAACAGAATTACCATTCTGTTGCAACCGAGTCGCCGTACATCGACTGTTGATGCTTATTTCACCCCAATTCCTGGCATGGACCGAAGCTGTATTCATGATCGATGCAACAATACCGTATGTGAACTGTGCTAACCACGAGACCTGACAATTGCCTTTTGACAAAAAGTTGACGCTGGTCAACAGAAAAGGACGAAAATATCTCACCGTCAGCGAACGCCAATCATTTCTCCAGGCGGCTCGTCAGGCGAAACATCCTGAGATACAGACATTCGCCCTGATGCTCACCTACACAGGTTGCCGGATTTCCGAGGCACTGGCAGTCAGAATGTGTGATGTTGATCTTTACCGCTCTTTGGTCAATATCCAATCGCTTAAACGACGCTCGGAAGTCTGGCGTGAAGTACCCATCCCAAGTGAATTTGCAAGGGAGCTGGAATTGACTCACCAGTTGCGAAGACAGCAGACAGCGGCACGCACCAGATTGACTCGGTTATGGAATTTCTCGCGCTCTACTGCATATCGAAAAATTACCGGTCTGATGGAAGTGGCGAATGTCACTGGCACACAAGCTACTCCCAAGGGTCTTCGCCATGGCTTTGGTATCGCCGCCGTCGAGGCTGGCGTGCCATTACCGACCATCGCGGCTGTGCTGGGGCATTCCAGCATCACAACAACCGCGATATATACCACTGCGGTCGGCAAGGAAGCAAGGGATCTGCTGCAGAAAATGTGGTAGTGGATTCGATGCACATCTCGACAACAGCGCCGCAGGCCGAGGTTGCTGGCCAGGCACACCGTCGCTAATCGCGCGGCACCTGGCAAGCAATCTCGATTTCAAGCACTACTCAGATGCCTGAGATGCCTAGATTTCAGTACTGCTCAGTGTGTCCACAAGTACCTTTATCCGCGAAATTTCCGGATGAATGTACTTCATGGTTGTACGAACATTCGTATGTCCAAGCAACTGCTGCAACTCCTTGTATTTACCTTCAGCGGCAAGTTCTGTCGCCATGGTATGACGTAAACGATGCGCGGAAATTTGAACTCCAGTTGCATAACCTATTCGTTTGAAAAAGTTCGAGACAGTCAGTGGCTGGAGTTTTCCTTTACATTTGTACCGTGGATTGAACAAACCGATGTCAAATACAAAACGATCTTCGGTATTTTGACTGTCGCCTATCAGCTCTAGAGTACGCGCTTTAACATACATCAGATCATTAACCACTGGGTCTGGCAATGGGATTTGCCAGGACCGATTGGTTTTACTGTATTTTGCCCTGAGTTCAATTATCTCAAGATCAAAATCTATATCGCGCCACATCAAACCGCAAACTTGTGTGCGTCGCATTCCCGTATAGAAGAGCACCCGTACAAGCAATGACCAAAACCAGTTCGGCTTGAACGGACAATCCTCGCATTCTAGATATTTGACGACTTTCCTGATGTTATCCAATGACACTGTTTTCGGCCTCTCATAAGGGACTTGAGCAAAGGGTACGAAATAGTCTTTCGGTTCTTTGATATATCCTTTAACTACTGCGTATTTCAGGAGGATTCCTATATGCCTCAAATAACTATTCCAGGTGTTAGGACTGGTACCTCTTTCCTTTAGTTTTTCGCGCCACGCCACGAGACTCTCTCCAGTCACTTGACTGATTTCAGAGATTTTCATCTCCTTTTCGAAGAGTTTTGCGATAAACTCATAATTGATTCGGCTCTGATTTGCCAAATCTCTCTCTTCGCCATATTCTTTGGCTACCTTTGATACTTTCTTCATAATTGCATCCGCATTTAAGATAAAAATAGAATTGATGAAGCGGCTATTTTGCACCAATTCTGAATTTTTGCAGATTTTGCAATCCTGCGGAAGTAGCGACTTGTACGCTCTGATTGATATTTCCCCACCCATGAGCCATCGAACTGGCAACACTTGAGCTGACTGAACTAATCGGCAGGAACCACGCGAAAGGCAGTGAGAGGTAGGAAAATAATGTAATCAAGCCCAGTACAGTGTCCTCCGGTGTACCAGTTCCGCCAAACTCCACCACGGACGCGTCCGGATACATGGTGTCAATCAACTTTTCATCAAGAAACGCGGCTACTGCCCAGAGAGCCGACAAAAACTTCAGTGAAAAAACGATGACAACAGTTCGCACAATGATCGAGGGATTGGTAATCGAGTACGGAACAACCAAAGGGATTGAGATATAGACCAGCATCAGCATCAGAGCCTGTGCCATGGGCAGCCCAATTACCACAAGTTCCATGATCACATGAAAGATAGCCGATGCCGCAAGGGCACCGAGCACTCCCAGAATCTGCTGTAACCCGTCAATACTGAAAATTTCCATCGAGAACCAGTCAAAGGTTTTGCCGTTGTCAGCGCGATCGACCATCACTCTCGGCGCTTTGTTGATGACACGACGTAGAAATCGATCCTCATGGTCGACTACTTTGCGTTTTACGAACAGAGGGTCCGTGTTCTCGTACTTCTCGCTAATTCTGTCGAGATGGGACTGCATCCATGGTGCCAATCTATGAAGTTCCGCTGTCAATCTGGACCGAAGTCCCAGGTCTGGATGTGACCACCAGGAATCGCAGTAAGGTTTTCCTGGTTGGAAATTGTTAATGGAGCCGACAGTTACCCAGATCGGTTTGAATGAGGTTGAGCTGTAACTTGTTCCACACACCTGCACGTTCGTGCATTTCTTATAGTAGCCGGGGGTGCTTAGAAACAAATGAGATCCCAGCCAGTCAACTGATTCCTGCAGATTTGTAGGTTTCGGCGGGTTGTCACTGTTCTGATATTTGGCCAAGGCGGGTTCATAACAATCGGCACGAAATTCTCGCATCTCTCGAATCAAGGATTCGCTCTGAATACTTACCTTGGATATGCGCATTAGCATGGGCCGCATCAATCCAGGATCACCTAGCAGTGTAACCGCGTCCGAGGCAGCATTGGTGATTATGGAAGATGCCTGATATACCAACCACCAAAGAATCGGAACCCTGATTTCACCTGCACTGTGGGTTGAACGCATATATGGGGCATTCGGGTCACCGGCTGTCACCGTTTTTTGCTGTTGTCGATCTCTGTACTCGATCTCACTTGGATCAATCGGTACAGCCGGCAAGAAACAGAAAGTAATTATTACGGTCGCGACGTAAATGTCATGCTCCATTCGGCGCAGGGAGACGGGTGCCGCGCTTTTCGATTCCTGACTTTTTATGGGTCCTGCCCAATTTCGATATATCGCGATTAAAAATGGTAAAAAAATGAGTCCGCTCGATGCCAGAATGTGTGAAATTCTGTTTCCGATATGCCAACCCATCAATGTCGTTGCCAATTCAAAATAAGAATGTACGCTCATAGTCGATACAGCGATTATTTGAGTAGCATTTCTCGAATTGCTGTTGATGATGGCCCAGGTGTGGTGAAGGTGCGATGTGCTCCTAACACGCTAAGAATCGAGTCAGAAACCAATCGTTTGCTGATATGTAATTCGAAGGTCAATCTTTCAATTTCTCGCTCGAGAATGTCGATCTGCTTATGTATGGTCTCAGACACGGTACCTGAATTTTGAATATTGGGTTCCATTAGGCCGCTGAGTAGCAATCTCCGACCCAAAAAAGCTTTTTCGATGATACGCGCCAATGCAATTTCGCTGGCCAGGCGCGTAATGAGGAATTCTCGGTCCGGAAGATCTCTGAGAGCAGCAATCAATTCCGGCGATAATGAAATACGATTGCTACTCAACTGTTCCATTTCCGCATTTGTCGGTGCTGTACCTGAAAACACGACTTCGGTCAACTTGGCATGAACCAGAGCAGTTTCTTCGTCAACTTTCGGAAGAAGGCCAGTTCCCGAGACTGTAGAAGAATTTTCACCGGACTGCATCCGATAGTCTCCAAGAACATCGGTAATCCACTGACTCGCTAACTCCGGTGTCTGCCAAAGTTGCTGAAGATGCGACCGGCCACCTGAAGAGCCTGAATTATTCGCGCGCTTGCAACCGGGATCTTGTTTCAATAATAGACACCAGCCAGCTTCGCTAGTGTCTGTCAGAAGCCAAATGGGATCGGAGCCTTTACATCCCGATTTTTTTCCCGCAATCCAGTCAATGCATCCATCTGCTTTATCCGCATGACGTTTCGCAACCGTGGCACTTGAACCAAGCGTAGCCTGTTCCTGCCATGCCTGAACTCTGGAAATTTTCATCAAATCCTGAAATGGGTCACTTCCATCTGCGAGTTCTGTCATAGTCTCTTCGCAGGATTTGACCGAAATATCCCATTTTTTCTCGGCCCGAACCACATAGTGTTGAAGGAGCTGACACATACCGGGTTTGGCGCGGCAAAGAATATAACCCGGCAAGGCACTTGTTACAGTTTGCGGAATCGCACCCAATGATGTCAGAGTGTCGTTCAGTTGATTCGAAAGCATGTCTTGAATGTCGAAGGATGGGCTGAAGCTGCCACAAACTCCACTCGTCAAGTTGGTTTTTGTACGCAGCCAGTTGAGACTGGAATCATCCGAAGCCGCTGAACTTGTAGCTTTAGTCCCACCCAGTGAATAGTAGAGCGGAAAGTTGGTGATCGACTCGTCAGCTATCACAACATCTAAGTTGGTAATGATCAAGCCGAGCGAAATCACTCCTATCATTTGCCGAATGTAGTAGGTTTGACTGTAGATTCTCAAGTTTGCAAATGGAATATCAAGTCGAATTTCCCAAATTCTACAAGACGAATTAGTGATCCGAAAGTGATAATGCCGATTGCGATTCGCACAAATATTGATGGCAGTAAATCCAATTAGTCCCGACCAATTTTGTAGTTTGTATTCTGTAGAACTCTATGATCTATTATCGAGTTCCAAATTCTGCAATTTCAAAACGAATGAAATTAGACGTGTCCCGTCGAGTAGTTGAATTGACCCGAATTCTTGATACGATCTTCGGCAATTCAAAAAATCGGTGAAAGAAAACTGTTGATTTGAAATTTTTACTTTACGGCTCAACACCAAAGATCGGTAGCAATTTCTGCTTGATAACATGGGCCTCAACAGTACATTGAACCCCCTACTCAACTATATAATCCCCTCCCTACCATAACTATAATGGCACACAATATTTGCGTTCACAATGAGCTTCAGATCACTTCCATGAGTTACGACACTACCACCACTGCACTTGCAAAAGAACTGATTCAACAACCGTCGGTCACTCCAGATGATGCCAACTGTCAAGTTATCTTGGCCAATCTCTTGGAAAACTTGGGGTATCGAGTTGAGCGAATGGACTTTGGGTCGGTATCCAATTTCTGGGCGAGATTGGGTGACGAGTATCCAAATTTGGTTTTTGTCGGACATACTGATGTTGTTCCAACCGGCGATGAGTCAGAGTGGATTTATCCTCCGTTTTCCGCGACAGAAATAGATGGAGTACTTTATGGACGGGGTGCGGCAGACATGAAAGGCAGTATCGCTGCGATGGTGACAGCTTGCCAAAGATTTCATTCCCGCTACGAATCGTTTACTGGGTCCATGTCATTTTTGATTACAAGTGATGAAGAGGGTATTGCAGTAGATGGAACTCAACGCGTTCTTGAGAAACTGAACGCGAGGTCTGAGAGGATAGACTATTGTCTTGTTGGAGAGCCCACTTCGGTTTCAGTATTGGGCGATACGATCAAAATCGGACGACGCGGCTCTCTTTGTTGCGAACTTGTTGTCAAGGGTAAGCAAGGACATGTCGCTTACCCACATCTCGCCGATAATCCTATTCACCGTGCAGGTAAATTGATCGCCGGACTTGCTGAAATGACCTGGCACGATGGAGGGCAGGATTTTCCAGATACTACTTTGCAAATCTCCAATATCAACGCTGGAGTCGGTGCAGGAAATGTGATTCCAGGTCGTTTGGACCTAGCTATGAATTTTCGATATTCTCCTACGACGAAAGTTGCCACCCTTATTGACGATGTGGAATCTCTTTGCGCGAGCCTCGATTTGGACTATGAGGCGAACTGGGATCATTCGGCTGATCCATACTATACAAGCGAGACATACTTTGCCGATTTAGTCAGCGATGCTGTAAATCGGGTTTTGAAACGTAAACCAAAATTATCCACCGATGGTGGGACATCTGATGGTCGATTTGTTGCTGTTACAGGAGCCCAAGTAATCGAGTTGGGCCCGTTGAATTCGACAATCCACAAAGTCAATGAATGTGTCAGTACGTCAGATCTGGATTCGCTTTCACAAGTCTACGAGCGAATCATGGAGGCGGTACTATTGGGAAATCGTCATGGGATTGAATGAATCGAATCAGGCGGCTATAGCGGATCTCGGGCATAAGTCGTACACACCAAACTACAAACCTCGTGATGTCGTATTTCATTCTGGTATCGGCAGTTATCTCCAGGATTTGGATGGAAACGAATATCTTGACCTAGGGTCTGGAATCGGTGTCAATTGTTTGGGTCATCGTCATCCGGAAATTGTTGAGGCATTGAACGAACAGGCATCGCGAATCTGGCATACCAGTAACATTTATTTCACCGAGCCACCTGTTCGGCTCGCCTCCCAGATAATCAATAGGACATTTGCAGAAAGAATTTTCTTCTGCAATTCCGGCGCGGAAGCCAATGAAGCGGCAATAAAGGTGGCGCGCAAGTATGCACATGAAAGTTTTGCTTCAGACAAGCGAGTTATTGTCACATTTGACGGCTCATTTCACGGTCGAACAATCGGATCCGTCACCGCGACCGCTCAGCCAAAATATCATGAAGGATTCGGTCCATTACCCGGTGGGTTTCGATATTGTCCATTCAATGATCTGGATAGTTTCAAGAATGCGTTGAAAGAAGATGTATGTGCGGTTCTGCTAGAACCGATCCAGGGTGAAGGAGGGATACGCCCGTTTTCTGAGGAATTTCTAATGCAAGTTCGAAAACTATGCGACGAGAACAAGTCATTGCTGATTTTTGATGAAGTTCAATGTGGCATGGGACGAACGGGAAAACTATTTGCCTATGAGTGGGCGCAAGATGTCGTACCTGATATCGTTACAATTGCCAAGGCACTTGGAGGTGGTCTTCCAATCGGGGCTACTTTACTTGGCAGCAAGCTCCGAAACACGTTGAGTCTCGGGAGTCATGGGTCAACCTTTGGGGGGAATCCAGTATGTTGTGCCGTGGCCAATGTCGTATTCAGAAAACTAAGCAATACAAACTTTCTGTCGGAGGTCAGAATCAAAGGCGAGTATCTGCTAACTCAGTTGGTTCAATTGAATGAACGTACAAGGTTTTTTGAGGAAATTCGCGGTAAGGGGTTGATGATTGGTATGCAAATTAACAAACAATATGGAGATGTCGCTGCTCAAGTCATGCAAAGTTGCTTGGAGGAGGGTCTTCTGATCCTCCAATCCGGGTCTAATGTTATTCGGCTGTTACCCGCATTGACCATCAGTGAAATTGAAATCTGTCGTGGCGTAGAATTACTTGGTAAAGCGCTGAAGAAGCACGTATAAGGTGGTTCGATTCGATCGAAAACTCCTAGCCTCCTGAAACAGGCTATTTACTGCGTTGAAGAATTGCGGTTTTCGACTGGTCTGTTAGCGAGAAAAATTTGAACTTGACTGGTGATAAGTTCGTCATCAAGTTTAGTCGATTGTCTCGCATGACCCGCCGGAGAGGGCTACTAACGACTTCTGGATCAATTGTGCTACGTACGAGAGGTAAAGTTTGTCCCAAAACTCGAACTGTCAAGCAGTCAGGGTTTGGACTGCGTCAAGTGCGCGACAATCTTCAGATTGCCAACCAATAGAGATTTCTTGACCATACTCCAAATTAACGTGACCGTGTGAATTTGGGATTTTGACAATAAAATCACTCTGACCGCAAAGACTGACGCGAGTCCGCACATGATCACCTAGGTAAATCACTTCTTCAACTTTGGCTGAGACGACATTCGCGCAAGTTCCAGGTTCCGGTTGAACCGTAACCCGCTCTGGTCTTAAAGATAGCGTGGTACGTGAGTTTTTACCTTCGATATTAACAACCTTTGCCTGGACAGTGTTTCCGTCCGAAACCTCAACATCGCATAAACCATTGGAAATTTCCTTGACAGTTCCGAATAGAACGTTGTTTTCTCCGATAAACTGTGCGACAAACGCATTTTCTGGTTCTTCATAGAGATCATCAGGCGGAGCCAATTGCTGAATTATTCCGTCATTGAAAACTGCAATTCGATTCGACATGGTTAATGCTTCACCTTGATCGTGGGTGACGTAGATGACCGTAACATCCAAATTTTCGTGAATATGCTTGATTTCGTACTGCATCTGCTCACGAAGTTGTTTATCAAGTGCTCCTAACGGTTCGTCCATCAAAACCAACTTCGGCTCGAAAACAAGTGCCCTCGCCACTGCAACCCTTTGTTGCTGACCACCGGAAAGTTGTCCCGGCAGTCTTGCGCCAAACTCACCCAATTGAACCATATTCAGTGCTTTATTCACCCTGTCGTCTATTTCTGATGCAGCCAATTTTCTGACACGGAGTGGAAAGGCTAAATTCTCACTCACAGTCATATGCGGGAAAAGGGCGTAATTCTGGAAAACCATCCCGATGTCACGTTTATGAGGAGAGACGTGATTAATTGGATTTCCATCAAGAATGATCTCGCCATGCGTTGCGGTTTCAAACCCGGCGAGCATCATCAGGCATGTTGTTTTTCCGGAACCAGAAGGGCCCAGTAAAGTAACGAACTCTCCCTGCGCTACAGAAAGATTCAAGTTCTTGACGACCAGTGTTTCGCCATCATAACTCTTTTGCACGTCAACAAACTGGACATATGATTCTTTTTCATTCATAACTGTACACCAATGTAGTCTTACTCCTCATCCCAAGTAGTATAGATTATAAGAAGTAATTTTAGATAGTGAAAAAATTCAAAATTTCTTGTGAACCTTCCCAGAGCATGGTGAATGCGACAATTAATATGACAATAATCCCCACATAAGCGAGCCAGCGATGCTTTTGGAGCATATTGGCGATATATGTTGCCGCAACGAGCATTAGTACGACCGAGAGTACAAGGCCAAAAATAAGTATGACCATATGATCTCTGGCAATTCCAGCGACTGCTAAAACGTTATCCAGTGACATGGATACGTCAGCCGCAAGAATCTGAAAGAGTGCTTGTTTGAAACTAAGTGATTGGGTTGGACCATCTGGGTTTGTCGTAGAATCTGTATCGTTGTGACGATTCATATCAACATACAGCCGCCAACAAACCCATAGCAGAAGCAAGCCACCGATCACCAACAAACCGGGAATCTTTAGTAGTTGAACGGTGACTGCGGCGAAGAAGATTCGCAATAGGACAGCCAAACCAACTCCAACAGCGATCACTCTTGCCCGTTGTTCTTTAGGCAATCCCGCTGCAACCAGCCCAACCGCGATAGCGTTGTCTCCAGCGAACAAAATGTCCACCAGTACAACTTGAAAAAATACGCTTAATTCAGACATGTGGTGATGTCCAATCTCAAATGGTTAACGCCTGACGTAAATTGAAGTGCATCAGTATAGTTGACTGACTAAGATTAGAGTGGAGTAATTGGCTAGAAATCTTGATTGACGTGTTGTCGACTTGGTGCTGAATTTGTTGCAATTTGATAGCGCATTATTCGGTGGTTTCAATGAGATCATTAGATTAACTTCACAGTTGGCTAGAGTGAAAAGCGAAGTAAAAATCGAAATTTAACGAACAGGGTAACTGTTTGCCCATCCTGATTGGGCGGACAGGCGGTCACAAACAGTCGACAAATTGATTGGTTTCAAGCCAATGAGGATCGCTGAAAACCAGACTGGCCGATTCTGACAGACGGGAATTTACACACTATTGACGACCGAGCCGTCCGGTTCGGTCTGAGGGTTGTGAGTTTTTCGCACGGTAACATTCCGAAAAATCTCCTCATCTCCGTCGATTGGATGAGGACTAAATGTATGCCTGGTGGCAAAAATGGCTGAACCGAACCATCTATAGCACCGGTCCTCTGCCTGCATGTGTTTGTCTGATATTGACCGGCCATGCACTAAAACAGAATTCAGCCGGATGCTAACTCAGAAAGAAAAAATGCTCTAAAAGACGCAATCCGCCATAGACCACTGTGATGATTACAGCCATCCGAACCATCAACCTGTAGCCCAATTTGTCCTCGATTCGACCAATTTTGGCATCCATGTGCTCTTCGATTTGAGCCAGCTTGGCATCCATGCGATCTTCCATGTGCATCAGGTACTCGGGACCGATTCCTCAAGATGCGTCAGATCATCCTTGCTCGCCAGACCTTGCAGCATGTTGCTCGCAAAGGCTCCGACCAAAGCATCAGATTGCGTTTCGTCAAATCCCGCAGCGCGAAGACGTTTCGCAGCTTCCAATGTGTCAAACACTACCGCATGCATCAATGTATTCCTTTGGGCCGACCTTGTGAACTCAGGTTAAAATCTGAATCCCAATTGTACAGGTGATCGATTTCAGATTCCACAAATATTCGACAGAAAACCGAAATCAAAAATCAAAATGGCTGAGAAGAATTCCACCGGCTTTGACACAACACTTGTGTTCCGCCCAGTTAATCCAAATTGTACCTGTCCGAAAACAGTTAAATTCATGATAATAAATAACTATTTTGTCATTTTCTCCATAGAGTTTGTTCGGTTCCACTAATTTTGAGGAATGAAAAAGCATTTTTCGCCTACAAGTGCCACGAGTTGGCAATATCCTCAACACAAATTTTAGCAATGAGGTATAAAACATAGAAAAGCATAGTCTCAAGCATCAAACAAGCATTAGCGAGAAGGGTTGTCTTCGATTCAACTTTTTCAGATGTCATGGGATGACGAATCTGCGAGTGCACGAACAGTCAAACTGGGACGAAAAACAAGGTTTACCCGTTTCGTTGTCGATGCAGGTTTTGCAGAAAACGTTTCAACTCTCGAACGAAGACGGTATTGGCTTAATCCGATCTCGGTATCGAATACGAGCATTTGCCTATTGTCTACTGACTGCTAACTTCAAAAACATTTGGGGCTTATCCTTTATAGTTGACAGCTGAAAAATCATGCTAAATCTTTCGGTTTCCTGAAGGATATTTGCCTTTTTACCACTATTTTGAACCCAAGTAGTAAGAATGTTCTAACATCCGAGTCTTGTCAACTAAAAAGGATAAGCCCCAAACATTTCATCTATGAAGTTGCACAGAGACTTGAAAATTACATAAAAGTCTGCATGGTGTTTAGCACATAGAATCAGAACCGCTTATGAAAACTCGGATGGAGGTTTCTAAGGTATTGTTAAAGTTGATGAAGTGTATGCTGGCAGACTTGAATAGAATGAGCATTGAGATGAATGAATCAAATCTATTGAAGTGTGGTAGGCAAGTATGAGAATTTCGGGATAGAAATTTCGAGATAGAAGACGGGGAAACCAACAAGGTGGCTAAAATTTTATTTAAGGAAGTAAAGATACATTTCATTTAGTCAAAATATACTTGAAGTGCTAAGCCACTGAGTTTACCAGCAAGCACAATTTCCGCGACTAGGATTTACTCGTTTAGCAGACTTTGTGTGCAAACAGGTTGGTTGAGAAACAGTTCAGATATAAGGATATGATATCCGGCGTTGATAAAAGGTTGGATATATGATCTCTACACTAGCACTAAATTACATAAAATAACTAATATTCTGTATTTGACAGGACATAGTAAACGGGATGGAAAAAAAGCAAGAGCAAAGGGATCAAGGTATTCTAGTCGGAGATGGAGTCGCGATAATGAAGTGCTTGGATCCATCGAGCATCGACTTGGTATTGACATCTCCTCCGTATGATGATTTACGAGAATATAACGGTTATTTGTTTGATATGGAGGAGATGGTAAATGGAATTTTCCGAGTATTGAAAGACGGTGGAGTAGCCGTATGGGTCGTAGGGGACCGTATATTTGGAGGTCGTTCGCTGTCGAGTTTCCGACAAGCGCTTGTGTTTCAGGATATAGGTTTCACGGCACACGACGTTATGATTTACCAGAAGAAGAACACCCCGTTCATGCGGTCCAATGCCTATACTCCAGCATGGGAGTTCATGTTCGTGATGAGCAAAGGATCTCCTAAAACATTCAACCCGCTGATGTGTAAGACCGTACGCCACGGAAAAGAGACTGCTGTATATGGGAAAGGGCCAGATGGAGACAACTCAAAACGACGCGCAGTTGAACTCAAAAAAGAGAAAGTTCGGACGAATATATGGCCATACGCGGTTGGATTGGGAGGCACGACTAGAGATCGATACGCTTTCAAGCACCCAGCAATGTTTCCAGAAGCTCTAGCCCGCGACCATATTCTTTCGTGGACTAATGCTGGTGATATGGTTCTGGACCCTATGTGCGGGGCGGGAACGACTTGCAAGATGGCGAAAGCTTTAGACCGCAGGTGGATGGGGATTGAGATTAGCCCCGAATATGCGGATATTGCACGCCGACGCGTACGGGAAGTAGAACATGAATACAGTTGAACCAAACAAAGTGGAATGGGTTGTGGTGAAGGAGACTGGTCAAGTCGCTATCGTCCATGTTCGTAAGAAAAATGGGGTTGAGATTGAATTCCCACAAAGTCAGGAACGCGCGAATTATTCGAAAGATAAAGTCGATCCATTTGATCCGCGAGAATATCCAGTCCAAATGAGTCCACAGGCACGGAACAAGCTAAGGGATAATGGAATAGTCCCTAAATCAGATGAAAAGAAGGTTTGTAACAAGTGCTTCAAACTCAAACAAATTGAAGATTTCGCTATCAATCAAACGAGGAAAGATGGTTCGCAGATTCGTCGACCGACTTGCACTGCATGTAGAAGCGGTATTGACGGTGTGAGGAATCTAAGGACGAACAAACAGGGCGTGCTGATCGAACCACCTGAGATCGGAACTTGGTGGAAGTGCCCAATCTGCGAAAAACGAGGGATTGTAGGAGTAACTGTGAAAATAGTCATCGACCACGATCATTTGACAGGACATGCGCGTGAGGCAATCTGTGACTCGTGCAATACCGGGTTAGGTAGGTTTCGCAACGGGAAGCTGTACCTTCAGAATGCCATCGATTATGTTTTGAAGTGGGAAGGGGACTAAGCGATTTGTGAAGCTTTAAATTTCTTCGACGCGATGAATCTGCCAGAAAAGATCTACGCCTCAAGACTACAGCTCCGAAGTTGGCGAAGTCCATTCTGAGGGCATTGCGCTCGGAAGGGAAGAATTCAACAAGCAAGCCAAGACATCAAGGATGTGCTAACTCCTAAATTCTCTATCCTGTTGATTCATGAAGGAGATTCAATATATTAGGGGTAGATTTGACGCATGAAATGAATCCGCTAAAAATAGAATTCACTTGCAGTGCTAGACTGAAATATCTGGTTGAGACTATGCTCAAGACGCGGCCTCGAAGTTACTGGATATGCGCCATTCTAAGTTTAGTTGCGTCGGAGCCTTTATCCCTTGTTGCGATGTGAATTCTATTGAATGATTGTCGGAGAAGGTAGTCAATATTACGCTGATTTCGTTACGCTCATCTCGAATGACTCTTGATATTTCAAATTGATACTGCCTTTGTCGATAGATGGCTGTGATTAGTTCAATTTGGAATCAATTTTCAGACATAAAACCTCCATCTTTTCTTTAATTCTGATCACCATCGGTGGGCATTGGTGACACTAGAACCCAAACTGAATCACACTAATTTTGGTGTAGGATTGGATTCTGCCAATCGGCTAATCAAAACGCAGTTGACTTCGGGCATTCAATGAGGATCTGGGATCGGTAGAGGTCTCGGTTATCGTCGAAGATGCAGCTCAATTAAGTGATTCTAATTGTTACAGAGTGAACGGAGTATGCCAGTTGACTTGAACTAGTGTTTTCTCCCAGTGAACTGAAAGATACTGAGTTTGCCCTGTCAACATAGTTGTTTGTGGAGTTGTATATAATTGAAATCATTGCTACTGTCGCAAATATACACTCATTATGACTTCATCTACCGTGTGTACCACCAGTTCGCGCGCACCGTAGTCTACCAAAAGAACTACGGTGAGACTAGAATTTCTTTCGACATGTCTTGGCAATCATTCCTGTTTAATTGGAAGTCTACTGAAAATGTGGTGATTTTCGAAGAAATTTATACTGCATTTTCAACCGAAAGAAGTTCATTGGTGTACATGTGATAGATAATCCAGCATGATGCGACGTGTAGTTTAGATTGTATGTAAATACAAAAAGGAACTTAACATTAATTGATCACGTCGGAAATAAGTAGGTAGGAATGTCTGTAAAAGATGATCGACCCAAGCACGACAGGTATAAAAGTAGGGCAAATTGATGTTGAGCTTAGTTACCGGATAATCGAATTATTCTCCGGTGGACTTTATTCCTCTCCAAACAAAGCCTTCGAAGAATTAATTACCAACTCGTACGATGCCGACGCATCGCACGTCGGAGTCGGTGTTCCGAGTGATATTGTCAACGATGATTTTCTTTGGGTACTGGACAATGGTTGTGGCATGGATAGTGCGGGACTGAGAGATTTATGGCGCATCGGTGAATCGCGTAAACGTTCGGACAAAAATAATTCTCGGAGAATGCAGATCGGTCAATTCGGGATCGGCAAATTAGCGACTTTCATACTCGCCAATAAGCTAACTTATGTTTCAAAGAAAAGTGGAATATATAGAGCGGTTACTATGGATTATTCCAGACTGAACAAAAGGTCGAACAGGGCTGAAGTAGTTCAGCTTGATGAAAGAACACTTTCGGAATCTGAAGCAAGATCTCTGATTGAACAGTACGTAAAGAGCAAAGGGGAGGATATTGCTCCGTTTAAATTGTTCGGAAAGAAAGCAGCCGAAAGTTGGACTTTCAGTCTTATGTCGATATTGAAACCTCGGGCTAATGAGATAAAGATTGGTCGTCTAAAGTGGATTTTAAGAACGGCTCTCCCACTTAATCCAAGATTCAGGCTGCTTTTAAACGGCACATGGCTGGAATCATCAAAAGTCACAGTCAAAGAAGATAAAAAATGGATTTTTGGTGTAAACGATAAGGCCGTTGAACAAAACTCCAAGTATAAAGCTTGGGCAGAACAAGGAAAAAAAGGCGTATCGCTTCCAAATCTTCCCAAGGTTCACGGTGAGATGACTTTATACAAGGAATCCTTGGCAACTGGTAAGTCGGAAGTCCTGGCGCGAAGCCATGGTATCTTTCTAATGGTGCGAAACAGGCTCATCAACTTGGATGAGCCTCTTCTGTCTGGTATGGGGCCATTTGCGCACGGCGCTTTCAATAGAACTCGGATTGTCGTTCACGCAGATGAACTGGATCATCTGATTACTTCTACGCGGGAATCAATTAAGGAATCACCCGCCTATACAGATTTAAAGCAGTATCTAACCCGGAAATTTAGCGAACTACACAAATACTGGCTTCAAAAAACGGAAGAGAAAGAAAGAGCAAAAGATGTCCCATACAAACTATCAGTTGCAAGTTATGCACTGACGCGCGGCCCTCTTTTCTATAGTGCGCAACAGTTAGAGTTAGGCAACGTAAAAAATGCTCTTCTAATGACGGTGCCAAATTACGAGAATCAAGATGAGGGCGATGCCTTCATTCTCGCCTTGCAGAATGAGTTGGAAAGCGAAAAAGGCATCATTCACGCCTATGAAGAAGATTACATCAGTCCTTCGCTTCCAATGTGTAAGCTGGATTTCCTAAATCGGACTGTGCATGTAAACATGTTTCATCCGTTTGTCATCTTCTGGCTAGATTCCGCAAATGACATGGTGAGCATTCAACTACTGGCGACTGCGGAGATACTATACGAAGCTCAAATGATTGAAGCGAACATTGACGATGACACAAGAATGCTGTTAATCAAAAAAAGAGACAAGACACTGCGAGAAATTGCTTCCAGTGACAAGAGCAATCCTGCAACTGTAGCTCAAATGATCTCCGACTCCGAGCAGGATTCGAGCAAGCTCGAGGATGCTGTGGTCGCCGCTTTCAATTGTTTGGGATTTGATGCTGCGCGTATCGGTGGAAAAGGAGAACCGGATGGCATTGCGTATGCACATCTAGGAAAGTCGGATGGAGTAGCTTCTTCCTACACAATTACTCTTGAAGCGAAAAGCACTACACACCCGAAAGTACAGACTGGAAATATTTCGATTTCAAATATTGACAACCACCGAAACCACTATAACGCACAATATGCCGTCGTGATTGCAGTTGAATACCAAGGGAAGGACGATGAGGATTCAGTGATAAATATAGAGGCAGAAAAGTTTTCACAACATGTGACATTGCTTACTACATTAGATTTGATCAAGTTGGTGACAATCAGCGGCCCTAAGCAAATTAGTTTAGCTGATTTGAGAGATTTATTTGAAACATGCGCCACTCCCGGAGAATCTTCCAAATGGATTACAAAAATAGAGTCCAAGGATGTTGAGAAACCACCCTATATTGAAATTTTGGAAACAGCGTACGATATGCAGAAACGAGATACGGAAAGGCCTACTATTAGTTCAATTCGAGTTTCCAATGAAATTTTGCAAAAATCATCGAACCGTCAAATTACGAGCTGGGTCGAGATACTGGAACGGCAGCTTCCATCCTTTATCTCTCTCGACGACGAAATCATTTCCCTTAACACAAGCCCGGACAAGATCATGAAAGAACTCCAGAAGATCAATTCGAATCTTCCGTTTGAATACAGAGCGATGCACAAGATAGCATTTGGAACAGAAACATGAACAACAGACTGGAGAAAAACAAAACTACGGCCATTGATGCTGAAACGGGTTCTGAACTTCTTGCGGATGAATCCGTTGATATACTTGTAACGAGCCCACCGTACTGGGGACAACGAACTTCAAAAGGAATCGGAGTCGAGGAAGACCCTAGAATGTATTTAGCAGCACTCTTGGGTGTATTTGGAAAGCTTCTTCCAAAACTAAGCGCAGATGGAGTCGCTTGGGTGAATTTAGGAGACAGCTACAATACCCCAGTGAACTGGCGAAGGAACGATTATATATACAGCACATTGGGAACTGATCGGAAAGGCTTGAACAAAAATAATAGCGCATACACCAAAAAGAGACAGCAAAGAAAGCAGTTTGTTGACAGTAATTCAAAATGGTTGAAGTACGGAAACTTACTTGCTTTAACCCATAGGTTTGTCCTCGAGATGGTAGAATTGGGTTATTTCTATCGAGGAGAGGTCATTTGGGCGAAAAAGAATGCCATGCCTGAAGGTAGATGTCGCCGGCCGCATAGGCAACACGAGCCGATTTATCTCTTTTCTCGAACTGAAAGGCATGCGTTCAAAATCAGTCCTAGCGTTAAATCAATTTGGGAGATTCAACATGGAGGTATCAACGGTGTCGATCACTGTTCAAAGTTTCCCTTGGAACTCGCCAAGCGTTGCATCGAGTCTTATGGGAACCTGCAAAAATCCACGCTTGTACTAGATCCGTTTGCCGGATCAGGAACCACGGGAATCGCTGCCCGTACATTAGGCTGCGAGTATTTGGGGTTTGAAATCGATTCGGAAAGAGCATCAAACGCCAACTCACGAATAGCTGAGGTAATGCGAATGAAAGCCTGAAACTCTAAATTCGGAGGACTACTTGTATGGATGATATCAACAATCGACTGCTTGGTGATTCTTCTGGAACAAACAAAGCCGTAGTTCACTGAGTAGACTACGGTACTGGATAGACGAACATGAAAATGATCAACGACATTCTTGGTGTTAGGATTACATGAATCAATGCGTTACAGCGTAGGAATCTACGCGAGGGAACGACCGCAAATTTTCGCTTTGCTATTTCCGAGTGTTGGTGCGGTTCCCAGTCCAGTTACTGCTAGTCTTGCGGTTATGTCGATACAAAAGTGCCCTTGAACAGCGTTTAGGGGTGTACGCCGTAGAATGTAAGCGACGATTCTGCCAGTATAACTACGGGCTCTGGAATTAGTTGCACGTATCAATACAACCATTACCGCCCGCACTAGGCACTCGCACAGCTCACCCAAATGGAACACTATAATCAGTATTTCAAGCAATCCGCACTCGCTGCCTGATTTGTCTCATATGTATTGAATCAGGACATGGAATACATCATGTCGATGGAATCCGAACATAATTGAGAGCGGTTCATTGAAATCGAAGCACGGGTGATTCCTAGCGAGGAGGACAGGATTATGGCAACACTGATGACACTGGAACAGGCACAGCGGGACAGAGGTCGGCAGGAGGGCTTGCAGGAAGGTTTGGAAAAAGGCTTGGAAAAAGGCTTGGAGGAAGGCGAAGCCAAAAAACAGTCGGAGATTGCCGGGAACATGATTCGTGCGGGTGTCGATGATCAGGATGTTGTGAATTACACCGGGATTTCCGTTGAGTCGGTTGCGGACCTGAAGCGCAGGCTGAATGAAGGTTGATTGCGTGCGTGCGATTGTGAGTTAACCAAAGGCGGAAGTTTTGCAGTTTGCAAACGGCACGGGACTGACATCTGCAAAGAATCCTTTTTTCGCTTCGACTCTGATGAAAGTCGGCTAGAAGGGTGAAGCTATTCTGGACTTGGTAAAAACAGGTAAATACAACTCGCTATGAAATGCGAACCCCTCTGAAGTTCGTGTACAAATCCGCCTGAACCCTAGTGTGATGGAGATGCTCGACCAGTCGAACTTGGAACAGGAATCACATCTATCAACAATTCCAATTACTCGTCTTTGAATCAGAACGGATGAGTAGTTGCATGCTGGTTTTTTCATTGTTATTCCGACGGAATAATGATGAAAAGCTGTGCAAAATGTAAAATATTTGGACTCCCCCTGATTGCATCAAATTTATTTGGTTCTGGCTTTGTCAGGTTAGGTAAAATACCTCTTACTCAGCAGTAGTTGTATGTGCGGTCTAAGGAACCTGGACCGAAGCGAGTTGGTGCGAAAAAATTAAATGAATGTCGCACCGAATCGTTGAATTTGAGTCATGCTCAGTCAGCAGGACTCTAAAGGTTCATCGCGTTGATTTGATGATCAGCTTGCCGGCGCGTATAAGTTCAGGGCTAAAGCGATACTTCTTGCTATCCCTTCGGTTCCCTTTCAAGTGCCAAACGAGGTAATTGCAATGGACGGTAAAGGGTTTAAAACAAAAGCAGTCAGGGCAGGTCAGTCCAGAACCGAAGAGAATGAGCATAACGATCCGATCTTCGCGACATCAAGTTTTGTATTCCAGGACTCAGCTCAAGCCGCCAGTCGGTTTGCCGAGACTGAACCGGGTAACATCTACTCCAGGTTCACCAATCCAACCACTCGTGCGTTTGAGAATCGATTGGCGATATTGGAGAATGCCGAATTTTGTAGCGGAACCGCATCTGGAATGGCTGCTATCCTCGCAGTATGTATGACTGCTCTGAAAGCGGGTGATCACATTCTTGCCGGGCGCGGCTTGTTTGGCTCAACGACAAATCTGTTTTGCAATATTCTCAGCAGGTTTGATATCGAAACGACATTCATCTCTCCGGCCGATGTTCGAGATTGGCGAGGGAAGTTGCGCGAAAACACCAAGTTGATATTCGTGGAGTCCCCCTCAAATCCACTTTGTGAGATTGTCGATATAGCCAAATTGGCGATTCTCTCACGCGAAAAGGACGACTGCATTCTGGTGGTCGACAATGCCGCATGCACCCCCGTATTGCAACGACCATTGGAACTGGGTGCCGATGTCGTCGTGCACTCCGCAACCAAATTTATCGATGGTCAGGGTAGGGGTGTTGGGGGTGCCGTAGTCACTAACGATCCCGATATTGCAAACGGGATAGTTGGATTTTTACGTACCGCGGGACCATGTATGAGCCCCTTTGACGCTTGGATATTTCTCAAGGGACTGGAAACTCTTGCAATTAGAATGTCCGAGTCTTGTACCAACGCGTCGAAAGTCGCTAACTGGCTGAATGATCATCCAAATATAACGAGGGTACACTATCCGGGACTCAGGAGTCATCCTGGTCATGAACTGGCAAAAAAACAACAAAGTGACTTCGGTGCAATCCTGTCATTTGAGGTCGCGGGTGGCCAACCTGCTGCTTGGAAAGTAATCGACTCCTTGCAAGTCTTCTCGATTTCAGGAAATCTGGGTGATGCCAAAAGCATAGTTAGCCACTCAGCATCAACGACGCACGCGAGAATCAAACCAGAGGACCGAGAGCGAGCTGGAATAACGGATGGTCTGATTCGATTATCAATCGGACTTGAGGATGTGGATGATCTGATCACTGATTTGCGATCAAGTCTCGGCTAATTTTAGGTCACACGCACCAAGTGTCCGATATTGATATTGTCGCTGTGAAGTAAAAGAGGGATTAATTGCAGACTGATATCCCAGTAAAAATTGCACGACTGATTGGAGACCTTTAGGCAGTAGCTCAGTTAGTGGGCTAATTTGAGCACAAACTTGGAATTTTGGATGTTATCTGGCACCTGAGCAAAAACTATTTTGGCAATCTCTGGTTTGAATAATTCCTTAGAAATTACCAGAAAGTTGACTCGTCTCACTGTCTCAATTTTGCGTTCACAAAATCTCCCTTTCAGATCACGCTGTGCTTTCAAATTGTATTTCCAACCGTTCCTCGATCACCTTCAATGCGTCTAACGCATATTTCCCAAACTCCTGTTTGGTGGCATACTTCCGGAGGAGTAGTATGTCTTCCCTTGACCCGTAGTGCTTCAAAACATTGATGGCGAATGATAGATTTCGATTTATGTTGAAATTTGTCAAATTGTTGAAATACCCGACTAGACTCTGCGAATCTCGCAATGCATCTCGGCTAACGGCAGCCACCTCATTGGGAAACTTGCGGACAATTGAATGGATGACAGCCCGGTCTCCCCAAAAGTCTGCAGCGAAATTCAAATTAATGTGTTCGCATTCGCAGATGACATCAATTGCGCTGAAACGCCCTTCCTTTTCCAAGGTATGAAGTCCGTTCTCGCAATTACTCAGTATCTCTTCGTCGCAAAGATCTATTCGGTTGCTCCAGTAAAGGATAGCACCGCATGCTTTTAAAGACCGTTCCGCCGAATTAGTGGCTTGATTTAAAAATTCCGGAAGTGCGCAACGCAGTCTTGCTAGCGCAATATGCGCTATCACATACGTCCGGATGGAATTTTCGGGCGTGGTGTTGTTATCTCTGGGCGGCAGGGCTGTCCATCGTACAATCTCGTCACCGACGCTCTGATCATCGAACGATGCGAGGTCGGAAATGAGAGGTACAAGCAATAGGGAATTTTCTGGAGCTCCATTTGCAGCCGCTTTTAGAAGCGTCTTCCGGTCGTCGTCCACAAGACTATCGACTACCTCGTAATAGGTCTGTGAGTAAGGGTGATCGAACTGTGCCGAATATATTGTCCATGCCAAATCTTGGCTGTCTCGTTCCGTTGGTCGTGCGAGACTGTCTCGGATTTCGTCAACTACAATCGCTTTATGTTCCATTGCGCTATCGTCCAGTCCGCCAAGAAACTTCAGAGCCTCCAATACTATAAAATCGGGAATTTTTTGATCTGAACGACCCAGCAAACTCTCGACGGTTTCGATCAATCTGACGTTTTCGGTGTTATCCTCTGCAACTGAATGAATCCCCGCGCAATCCAGTAACTCTAGACACAAATGATAAGGTGCAGTATCCCAATACATCTCTATGCAAAGCGCAATGAAGGATGCAGGTATTCCGTAATGGTAACTTAGCCTCAAGTAGAGGCACAGTTGCCCGTTTGTAAGATTTCGTTTGATCAACTTCTCCATAGTTGATTTTACTGTCTCGTCATAGGGTTGAATTGTTCCATCGACTATATTGGCTAAACCGCTATTTATGCTGGCGCAAATCCGTGAGATTCCCGGTGCACTCTCACTGCGTTGCGGGAAAATGTAACTAATTGCGAACATTGCGGTTCGTAATCGGGCTTCGTCACTCTCAGAATCACCGAGAAATCGGCTCAATTCTTGGTCTATGCGATAATCGAGAGTTTTGATGACTTGAAATGTGTTTTCGACATAACGACCTTTCATAATCAATCCTGGCAGCATGTCGAAAAAAGCGTAGTCAGCGCGAGTCCACTGGGTTAGTTCGTCTTTATTGAACACGATTCCGTCTCCCCAACCACCCTCGCCGTACTGGAAACGTATATTACCAGCTTCCTCCGACAACCCATTCCAGAGTTGTCGGCAACGCTCATCAGCCCAATTCTTTGCCCGGCTACCACAATGTCCCAGCAGACAAGACCTAATCGCCGAGGGATCCTCCAAACTCGGCAACAAGCGCTCTAACATATTATCGTCATCAATGGCGCCGACAATCAGATCTTTGCGCGCGGAATTCAATGGCACAGTGAGAGATTGGAGGATCGAATCTGGCCCGTCATTTGCTGTCCGAACTACTGCTTCGGCGGCAAATGCATTCAAGAACATTTCGTGCGAGAAACTCACCCGATCCCCGTTTGATGCCAGCAATCCACTTTTCAGAAGTAACCTGGAAAGTTCCGCAGACAACTTTTCGCGGTCCGTCAGACGGTTGAAATCTCGGATGCTCATACTGAATGTCAGACGATCACCAAGCCAAGCAGCAATTTGGGAAAGAAGGCTGACGCCGGCTAAGGCATGCTTGCCTAACTGTTTTCGCGCATAAGCATCAAATAGTACAAAACGACTGCTCCCCTGTCGAACAACTGCACCCACTTCTCCTACAAGGCGCGCCTCTAAACTAGTCGAAACAGAAGCCAACAAAATTTCAAGGTGATCGGAGTGTACCCTGCTCTTGGACGCGTCGTCTGCGATAGCCCGTTTCGTTTCTATTTCGGGTGGCAGCACTTCAATTTTCTTTAGATATAAGAGGTCACCTCTAACTAGCGGAACTTGCGAAGTCACTACTACACGAGCTTCGTACGAATTCACAAGTCCAGTAATCGCCCGAGTAAGTTCCTCTCGTCGGTCGTGTCTGCATTCGTTATAGCCATCGATCACGAAAATCAGTGGGCGATCAAGCACTTTCGCGTCATTCAGGAGCGTATTACCCGATGGTACACCTAACAACTGTGCTTCCCGATCAATCAAATTGTGCACCTCGCTACGGAAATTCTTTGCTTGTATGAACACTACTACATCGCCTTTTCTACTGAACGCCGTGCCTATAGATGCTGCTAACATTGACTTTCCGCACCCTGTTGGCCCCTTGAACAGGACGTTATCGCACTGATTGATCACGAGATGCGCGACTTCAGTCGACGAAATATCCTCTTCATTCGATCTGCACAAAAATGGAATCAAATTCTCCGAATCACTGTACATTTGATTGAACATCATTGCGTAGTGCTGAAGCCGATGTTCTGCCTCGAATATTCTAGGATTACAGGCAGCGGACACAGAAGTAACATGTGTCAGATTAAGATGATTTGCGAAAGCGACCCAGTTTTTTTCTGGCCAGTTACTTGTATACTGTTTACGGAGTATATCGCTTAGACCCGCTTGCCCGATAACTGCAACTTTGGAGTCACCTTGGTAAATATCAGAATCCACCGGAATGTCATTTGTAAAGACAACAGCTGAATGTATATATAGCGAGTCATTCTTTGAAAAAGAACGAATTGCGTTTCTAATCGCAAATGCTGCATCAAGCGCTTGCCGATACGGATTTCTAATTTTCTTCCAATTTTTATTTGCTAGACGAATCTCCCACGGGCCATTTTCGGTACTACGAATTGGCCGATTTCCAGTCTTAGCTTCAATAACCAACGCCAAACCATCAACAGCAATGAATAAGTCAATCTGATGGGCAGCAACGCTAAAGTTGGCAAATACAACGGCCTGACGTCTGTCAGCCCCGAGTAACTGTTCCACTTCCTTCAATATGATCCGTTCGGATTCATGCTCGACAGGATCGCCAATGTAAATTTCCATTGTGCCCCCGCGGTTAGTCATACATTAATATCCCAACTATACTGAATACGTTATCAACGATTTACGAAGAGGAAGCTCTAACTCCGATTTTAAATTTCAATGGTCTACCAGCTTCTAAGCCAAATTAGAGTACTTCCAGTGTTATGTCAATTATGACATTTCACGATTTTCGTTTAGTTTCGTCTCATCATGACGCAAACCGAATATCCAACGATCCGTCGTAATATCTTCGAGATAGTGGAAAGGTCTATGATGCATCTCCTTGAATCCCGGACCTGGCATCAAAATTACGTCACCGGGCAAATTCACAATTTCCATAGAGTCGTTTTTAATTCTGTCTTTTCTGATGTGAAATCGCCCGTATCCTGAGAATACAAACAAACAGATCAAATGTCGATAATCAGTTCGGTCTCGATGTGGTGTGATGCCAATACAACCAGGCACATATTTTTGTATGATCCAGTCATTGAAGACAACTTCGGCGTCAAAAAATCCAAAGCCCGAGATACTGTCATTGAACAGTGTCTGAAAGTGGCTCACAAGTTCGCCAAAAGCACCGCTCATATGTAGTTGATTTTGTAAATACATCTCTTGCTTGACTTCATTCTCACCGGTTCCCATTGAATTGTTGATGTAGTGTAGCGGGTAGCTCTGAGCCTCTTCAAGAAGTTTCTGTCGGAAATCATCGGTTAGAATTGGAACCGATACAGCGCGAATGTGATGGAGTATCCGGATTGCACCTGTCAGGTGTTGTATGGAAATGTGGTTGAATTTTGCACTCATTTGATTGCGCCATTTTCGAGAAAAACCAACTTCAGAGTTCCTGAGCTGAGCCAATTTTATTTGCTGTTTTATGGCATTATCCTGAATCAAATCATCATCGCTCACATTCAGGTGTAGAAGGATAGGAATGATAGTATTAGGCAATCATGAATAGAGGTTTCTCTGTAAATACTGCTTTGGTGAAATTAAAGTACACTGGGAATAAAGGAATTTACTATGGCTTGGAA
The DNA here is from genome assembly GCA_963662635.2 of Arenicellales bacterium. Taxonomy (GTDB): domain Bacteria; phylum Pseudomonadota; class Gammaproteobacteria; order Arenicellales; family JAJDZL01; genus JAJDZL01. The sequence continues at coordinate 115,643 of CAXXFC010000005.1, read as the reverse complement.
TTTCGAGTAGATCAGACCTTATAGAGGGACTGTCAGAGTTTCTCTAATTCTGTTCGGGCTATCTTCTGGACATAGTGTCTTGGCATGGATGAGCCCAAGTCAAGCCAGTGGATGACATTGTAGAACCGTGATTTCTTCTCCATGTATTTCTCCAATAAGGATGAAACTCGTGATTTTGGTAGCACATTTATACATTTAAGTGCAGTAATCTTTCGAAATTCGGGGCCTTCCATACTCAAAAGTTCCAATAATTTCTCGTCACTCAACTGCTTAAACACTTGATTACCAACAGATTTAATCACGCCGGGTCGCAATTCAGGCATCTCGATTCTTTCAAGCAAATCAACAAATCGACTGCTTCCGATTTTCACTAATGCATCAGTCAAGTCCACGACGTAATAAAAATAGTTGAAGCTAGTAAAAGTTACTCCCTTTCCTTCTTCGCTTCTAGTCTTCAAAATTCGCTCTATGTCATTCCAGTTACCAAACCGGGCAAAATATTGGAAGAGTTGCTTGCTGGGCTCGATTTCTTGCCGGTCGACCACCTCCCGAACCAAACCAAGATCTTTTTGTTTCATCTGCGTGACAAGTATGATCAGTGCCTCCTGCGTTTGTTGAAGACAAGTAATATTTTTTAGTTTCCTCGTTCGCTCTGCTAACTCCTCTCCTTTGGAAGTTGACGAATATAGCGTATCCGCCAATCGGTTTTCAAAGCGCTCTTCAAACCCATCCTTTATCAATTCTCTCAATAATATTCGGGTTTCCTTAGGGAAAATCCGACAAGCCGTGAGTAGCGCATCAGCATCTAATGGAGAATTTTTCTCATCCATCGCAAGCAATTCCATCAAAGACATCCTACTCAACTTATGCCGTCGATAGTCTTCAAATTTTGACGTATCTTTGCGTTCCCAAGAGTCTGAGAAAATTGCAAGTCCAGGATCATTCCTATTGATTACCAACGCCCGCTGTGCTCGACTTTCTGAAATACGTACTCCTCTATCAGAAAGTGATTTTATGGCTTCAAGGCGTATATCTACTGAATTATCTCCACTCAGTTCTTCCGCCATTTCTTCACTGAGAGCATTTCGGCGTATTAGTTCCCTAATACTCGCTAACCTTAAGTAGTCAGATTTTTGTTTTGCCAGTCCTTCAAGTACCTCAGATGTTTGACCTTGAATCGTGTCTTGTAATATCAATTGTAATTCCGTGGATATTTGCTCGGGATCGCGCTCTTTCAATTCCCTAAAACCTGCTGACTCAGAATGCCGAAATTTGATGCTCACAATGATGCAATCCAAATTTGTAGCTTGTTGTCCCGATCTTAATTCGCGAACATGTTGCAACACTGGGATATCGTCCTCTTGAGCCCATCTACTTAAATACGTTTCAGCGATATTGCGTAAACTAGAATTACTTTGGTCGTTAAGCCAACGCATAATACAGACTACTCTATTAATATTTTCCGGGTCCGAAGGGTGGCGATAGCCAAAAATATCTGCAATTTTAAGTGCGGAACTGGCAACACTATCGTCATTTGCAACCAATCTGGATTGGATAAACTGTTCGGTTCTTTCTAAATTACCATCGGTCCAACACCAAAATGGAACAGTCTGATATTCCATATGTCGTAAACCAGCGGTTAGGAGAGTTGTTTTTTCCATATGAGATAACTCGAGGTTAGTCCGGAAGAAAAAGAGTAAATTTGCGTCATGCGCACCAATATAAACACCATCATTACCAGTTTGATGCAAGCCTGAGGAAATTAATCGTAAGCGAGCCACTTCGAATTTTGTTAGCGCATCAGATTTACCGCTCTTGTTTTTTATCGCGTTTAAGAATTCACGAGTAGGTTCAGAAAGATAAAATTCGCTGGTTTCTGGATGCAATTCGCTTACAGAATCGAAGACATCGGAATTTTGATCACTTAGTGCAGAAACTGTACCACCGGGATTTGAAGTTTTTCTCTCCCAACCGATCTTGTTTAGTGCATCGTAAATTTTATTCTTAAAGACATCGATTTTTTCAAACTCAACATACAAAGGTTTTCGACTATCCTTTACGTGTTGCTGGAACTCTAGTACCTTTCGTAAACTTGGTCCGGGATCACGCAATTTCTGAATTTTTTTGAAGAAAAGAAAGATGTCTGCCATCTGTTTATTTTCATACATCTTGTTCGCTAATTCATACTCTTCTTCAAATCCCGATGTATACTTCGTTTCAACATTTTCATTTGGACTTGGTGGAGTTCCCCAATGATCGTCCAATATTCCAAAAAAGTAATCACATTTTTCGAGGTCTCGATTTATGATTTCCTGAGCCCGGCGGTTACCGCCGACGGTATCTTCCCATCCGACCGCTTCGAACCTTAGTAACCAGTGACTACTGTTACGACGATTTATGTCCTCAATGATCTCCCGAATAGCCGTGCGTTCTTCATCAAGACCACTAGGAGATGCTAAAAAAATTCGAACAATTTCGTGATTTTCGCTCATCTTATAATGTATCTGTTCCCTATTTCCTGCATAGAGAAGCATACAAGAGAAAAACCTCAGGGTACATTGGATTCAACCAAGAATCTTAGTAGCTCCTACTGGGTGCAGCCGCCATCAACATACTGAGAAGAGGTGACGGGAATTTTAGCACACTCGAACTGTCCAAAGATCAACTCACCAGGTGTGAGCAAGGCGAAATTTCCTCAATTACTTACACGAATTTAACAGAAATTGTCTTTACATAAATCGCCAAAAATAAGAATACATGCAAACCCACAACCTCGAAGTTAGAATGTATGGATCGCCGAAACGAAGTGATTTGTTCAATCAGAAAACTTGGTCAAGTGTGGGTCGTTGAACAGTATCTGAAATTTACTCAAGAGTTCGCCAAAAGCACCGCTCATATGCAGTTGATTTTGCAAACACATCTCTTGTTTTATTTCATTATTGCCACTTCCCATAGAATTGTTGATGCAGCGAAGCGAATAGCTTTGTGCCTCTTCCAGAAGTTCGTGTCAAAAATCATCGGTAAGAATGGGTACCGAAACTGAGCGAATGTGGTGACGCATTCGGATAAACCCTCTCAGGTGTTGAACGGAAATTTGGTTAAATTTTTCACTCATTTGATCATGACATTTGCGAGAATAAATTCAACTTCAGATCCCCGCAGTTCAACATTTTTGTTGCGTCGTATTATCGCATTATCCGGATTGAAATCAGCACCGCGACTTTCACGTGCAGAAAGGTAGGGGTGAAACAGTGTTGCAGTCAAGCAACGATATGCGCAAGTGGAGATGGATGCGGATAATACTGGAAGTGGCTGTTACATAGGGTGATTCGTCCAACTGCTCTGGACAACATATTTTATAGTCACCTACAGATATGAAATGGAGTCGAATTTGTAGTGGTTTCAGAAAACAAAATGAAATGAATATCTCACATGGATTGATCCGAAATGCTTGAATATTAGAGTTCAGGAAGTTTGAATTAATCGTTGAAATCTCAAAATAAACACAATTTATGAGTTTGCAATGTCTTTATTTGAACAATGTGATCAACGCCTGCCGAGTGATCTGCAAGGAAGTCTTTTTTGCTTGGTTGAAATGTCGAGACATCGGTACGCCAAACTGATGCTGAAGTCGATTGTTGATTACCAATTCCATGTTTAGCGGGTAAAATTTCAAACTTGGTACTAAAGTTATACGCTGGGATTTATCCGCATTCGCGGTGTTGCTGACAGCAAGCGTAATTTCCGTAATATTTCCTGATGAGCGAAAACAAACATATCCCTATCGACCGCAGATTTGCGCAGCACTCGGCTAAAGAGCTCAAAAATCCAGAGCACCTGACATGGCAGGGCAGTGAATTCGACTTTTACTCCCTAGGTTGGTCTGATCTTCTTTCCAGTAGGAAGACAGTCATACTCGGGGAGGCAAATTGCGGCAAGACACACGAGTTCAAACAGCAAGTCAAGGATCTCGAAGCTCAGGGCAAATTCGCATTCTTTCTGCGTCTGGAGTTGCTTCATGACAATGGTATTCGCGATGTTCTCTTTCCCGAAGAGGCAGATAGTCTCGATTCATGGTTGGAGGCGCCTGAAATTGAAGCTTGGTTCTTTCTGGACGCAGTTGATGACTTGAGACTTCGAGAAGGCGTTTTCAGCATAGCGCTTGGAAAACTGCAGAAAGAAATCGGCCGGAAAGCCGAATTCGCGCATATTTTAATCTCTTGCAGGCCGGCTGATTGGAAAAATCATCTCGATATTGACGCGATTGAACAGCACTTTCCAATTCCGGAAGCACGAACGAGGCCCAAGCTTGCCGAGCCGGAAATGGATATTCCTGTCAATTCAATTCAACAGGAACTTTCCATTCCAATGGAATACCCTGATGAAATGGAAAATGGTGAGCCTACACAAGATAAAAAAACCAATGTGTTGATATTGTTGCCGCTGACGCGAGAACAGACACTGGAATTTGCCGCTTGCTGGGACGCAGACAAAGCAGCAGTACTTGAAGAAGAAATTGAGAAACTGGATTGCTGGCAAATGTTTCAAACACCTGCTGACATAATTGACGGAATGGCCCGGATAAGGGATTTCGGCCAACTCGGTTCGTTGCAGGACCAAATTTCATCGGGAATTGACCGAAAACTTCGAGATCGTGCTGATAAAAGAAGTGGTCTATCTTTGGAGAAAGCAAGGCACGGCGCGCAACGGCTCGCTTTGGCAATGTGCCTGATGAAGCGGCAGTCGTTGGCAATTGAAAAGTTGCCTTCTGACAACGGACAACTGGTAGTAGCTGATATCCTGACTGACTGGCCGTCTGCGGGGCATCGGGAACTGCTCAGACTGGGAATTTTCGACTATTCAGGCATCAATGCTGTACGATTCCATCATCGCACCACACAGGAGTTCCTTGCGGCGAAGTGCCTTGAAAATCTGAAATCAAAGGGTCTTTCGATCAGAGAGATCAAACAGTTACTTTTTCGAGAAAAATTCGGTGAGAGGTTGGTTGTTCCCTCAATGGAAGCGGTAGCCTCTTGGTTCGCACTGTGGAATGATGATGTGTTCGCCGAGATAAAGGAACGCAAACCGCAATTGCTGTTCCGACAGGGTTTGCCAGCGTCAATGCCAATACAGCGACGTATAGAGGTATTAAGCCAATTTGTGTCTTCATATCGCGGAGACGGATGGCGCGGTGTAGGAGTCAGCATCAGTGATGCGTGTCGACTCGGACACGAATGTTTGAACCCAGTTGTCAGGGATTTGTGGTCGGAAGCATATTCAGGTCACGACACACGTGAATTGTTTCTGAAATTGATTCTGTTTTCCCCATTGAATTTGTGTACGGACCTCGCATGTGAAGCGGCCTTTGACGTTAAATTGCCGCTTAGTCATCGTATTTGCGCTTGCCGGGCGGTTCTGAGGTCTGGCTCTGACGAGGAACGACAAAAATTGAGTCGGTCAATACTGGATACAAAGTGGCCTGACGAATTGATATGCTCGCTAATTCCTGATCTATACCCGCGTAATCTGGATGTCGACGCAATAGTCGCATTAGCGAGAAGAACAGAAGATACTCCGAATTCAGTGCAAGGACCAAGATACGCGCTGCATTCACTGATTGGGGGTGAGGACTTAAGTATCGAGCAAGTGAGGGAACTTCGTACAGCTTTGTACAATACTGTATGGAGGAACAGAGCGGTCGATTATGTGGCCGGACACTTCCGTTCCGACTATAGCCATTTTTCGGACGCGATTTTGGCGGGCTGTTCACGGGATATTGATCCTGTATCTTCGAAAGTGTCAGAAGAATGGGCGCGGTCAGTTGCGTTCGCGTCGCATTTCGGAGAGCTGGATGACTTTATTTATGTGTATAACGAAAAGGAATTGATCAATATCCAACTGCGGGCTGATATTCGGCTCCGTGAAGCATATTTCTGGGCAACTTTTAGCTTGACTGAACAATTGAATCCGAATAGTGAAGCATTTTCACTGTACATTCATTTGATATCCCACGACAGCGTGCTGGATGGTATGACAGAAGCAGACCTGCCCTGGCTCTACAGGGCCTTAGAAGATGTGTCACATCAGAATCGACGTCCAATTGCTTTCTATTTTCTGAGGCAGTTCTGGCAGGAAGCTGGTGACATTGAGATTGCAGACAATGTTCGTTCTCGGATTTCCGATTTGCCGGGTCTCATTGAAGAGCTTGATGCGTACTTGATTCCAACGTCGCGACCGGATCAATCTAATCTAAATTGCACAAAGTTTGTGGAAAGTAGAAAAAGGAAAAAAAATGAACAGCGGGCAGCTTGGGATGCGTGGTGTGAGAAGTTAAAGATGAACCCTGAACTGATGCTGAGCGAAGATGAAAAGGAAAATACGATTTTCAATCTGTATAAATGGCTGAATGACGACAGGCAAATTGGCAACTCTTGGTGCCATTGGGATGCCGAACTAATCCAAGAGGCAATTTCAGAGGAGTTTCTGCAACTTGTCAGACCAGTTTTGGCTGATTTCTGGCGGCAATCGGAACCCAAGCTTTGGAGCGAACGGGCAGCTGACAGAAGAAACAGTTATCTCAATAGCTGGCTTTGCACCCTCATGGCGGTAACTAGTGAAGCCGACAACCCTAACTGGGCCTGTAATTTGACAGCAGATGAAGCCAAACTAGCCACGCGTATTGCCATTATGCTTGAATTCAATGGTTTTGCATCCTATTTGCCTGACATCGAACGAGTGCATTCAGATTCGGTTCAAGAAGTCATGATCGGTGAACTTTCGTCTCAGTTGTCGAACATGGCGGAGAGTAATGACTTTCCATTGATTCACGACCTGAAAGTATTTGGAACCAATCTGATCAAGCGAAGAGCGGCCGAATTTCTTGCGGGAAAATTCGACAAATGGCCATCTGAAATGAAACATGACATTCGTAACGCACTGAGATATTCCACTGAGCTGATTAATGAGTATGGGTCGAAAGACGCAGTTGAAATTGCCACCAGCCAATTAAAGTGTCGTCTGGATATTTCGATGTCCGATGACGATTTGGTTGCGTGGTTACAGGCTTTGGTATTGTTTGATATCGGTACCGCGTGCCGTAAAATTTTGGAGATTACTGCTGAATTGGAAGATGAAACCCGATTGTCGAGAGCCGTTACGATATTCGGATTGGTTTTCGGTGACCTGCATGGTTCTGCACGCAGACGGGATTTCTCCTCACTACCTGATGAAGAAAGAACAGACCTGCTTTATAAACTCGTCTGTCGTGTATACGAAGTAGCCCCTCCCTCAACGGATATTCCGCACGAAAGTGGTTATACACCGTGCGTTCGCGACCATGCAGAAGAAGCACGAGAACGCTTGTTTACGCTTCTGATTAATTCGGAGGGTGAAAAAACCCACAGCGCATTGAAAAAGCTTGCCGAAATGGAGAATTTCTCCCATATGAAGGATAGGCTACGGGAAATTGCTACCGAGGTAGCAGCGAATCGGTGTGAACCGGAACCGATGCCCATTGAAGCGTTCCGGAGATTCGACCAAGAACGCAATCTGATTCCGACAGACAATCAATCTATTCACAATGTCATGCTCAACAGGTTGAAGGACTACGTTCACTTTGTCGAAGAGAGCGAATTCTCCAACCGAGACACTCTTCGGGTGCGATTGGAAGTGAAGCAAAAGTTTAAAATATAAGGCAGTTTCAATCACAGACCATGAGTTTTTTGATGAAATTGACATTGACTGAGAGGGAGGCGAAGCTGTTGCGGTTCTGCAAGGACAATCCGGTGATGGCGAGCCGATTTGAGGAGATCATGGACCTGATGGCGGGTTGTGGCGATGAGTTGGGCAGTGTGGATGAGGCGGAGGAGCGGATCATCGAGTTGTCGCGTCAGTTGAATGCGGAGATGCTGGGTGGCTGGTGTCAGGAGAAGGCGCGTCAGGTGTCGGCGATGCAGGCGTCGGATCCGGAGTTGCGGGTTGCCGGAAAAAAAAACTGTGGTGGCACACCACCTTCGGGAGGATCGTGATCGAGGAGACGCTGTACCGGCGTGGCAGTCGTACGGTTCGGGAATTCTGCGGGCGGTTCGGGGTGTCGTGCCGCGGGGTGTCGTTGCCATTGCAGCGTGCGGCGGTTGATTTCGGTGCCGATGAGTCGTTTGCCGGGGCCGGTGACAAGTTGCTGGAGCATTACGGGGTGGAGTTGCCGGTGAGTCGCATCCGGGAACTGGTTCTCGGACATGGAAAGATGATGCTGGACGGCGAGTGTCTGCAGGACGGCTGGCCGTCCCATGCCGGTGTCGGGCAGGTGATCGCGCAGACCGATGGCAGCATGGTACCGGTGGTGGAGACGGATCCCGAAGCGAAGGACAGGCGCAAGGGTAAGGTGTTGAAATGGCAGGAGGTTCGGCTGTGTCTGGCACATCGTCTGGGCAGTGTTGAGGTTCACTATGGCGGGAATTTCTCGGGCGGCGTGGAGCAGGCCGGAAGGTGGCTGTATGACTGTGCGCGCCGGGCTGGATTCGGCCGTTCGACAGCGGTCCATGTGGTCGGTGACGGGGCCGGTTGGATTCGCCGGCAGGTCGAGGAGCGGTTCGGTGCCAATGGCAGTTTCCTGGTGGACTTCATCCATATGAGCGAGTATCTGTCGGAGGCCGCGAAGAGTTTCCGCGACGATGTGAGGCAGTGGTTGCGGGCGCAGCAGGCGCGGCTGAAGGACAATCAGGCAAAGCAGGTGCTCGAAGAGCTGAAACCACATCTGGAGTCGTCCGATGTGGTCGAGGAACATGCGCCGGTACGCAAGGCGTATCGGTATCTGAAAAACCGACTCGACCAGGTGGATTATCGCGGTGCGAAAGAAAGCAAACTGCCGATCGGATCCGGCGAGGTGGAAAGCGGACACCGCCATGTGATCCAGGCCCGGCTCAAGCTGGCGGGCAGCTGGTGGAGTCCCGCCAGTATCGACCGCATGCTGGCTCTTCGGTTGTGCCGGGCAAACCTGAACTGGGACGATTACTGGGACAATGTCGCCCGGCGGGCAACCTGAGGAACAGCAGGAAACCCTTGCTTCACTTCCAATCGCACCCACACTCTTCAGCTTGTGAGTAAGGAAACAAAGCTTCGTGGTAATATAGCCAATTGGCTGAATGACCACAGTCACGGTGTCTACACGGTTAATCAAGAAGCAGTAAAAAAGAAAGAAAAACGCACCGATATTAGGCTGACATCCTCGTATAAAGATATTGAGTCGGTTATTGAACTTAAGCTGGACGACAAGAAATACCGATGGAGCGGTTCGGAGTTACGAAAGGCACTGAGGCATCAACTCATGGAAAATTACTTAAGTCACGAACGATGCCAATCCGGTTGTTTGCTGATATGCTTGCGGGAAAGGCGTAGATGGAAGAATCCGGACAGCGGGACTCTGATGAATCTCAACGAAACAGTCAATTGGTTGCAAGGAATCGCTGATGATATCGTGCAAGAGAGCCCGAATCTTCTAGTTGAAGTAATAGGTTTGGATTTATCGGACTAACCTTGCAAAATTTCACACTTAGCGAACAATTATGCGAGTTTCTCAAGTAATTAGACACCGTCAAGAAAGATTCTCAGTGAATTATTTTGACTAGATTGCTCAAATTCACAAGTAATTCGATGTCGGAAATTTCTTTCAATGCCTTAGGACGTATTATCGTTATGTCGAGATTTATCCATAATCAGTCTCAGCACGTCGATGCGATGCTAACGATGCCGGCGGTCCACTGCTCCCGGGCCAAACATTTTACAGCTGTAGACGAGAAATTTATCAGTGCCTTCGACCGAATATAGTCTGTAGCAACATAGTACAGTTCGTAGCCGATACGTCGAAGCGTACAGTGCTGATTGATGTATACCAGTTCACCGATTTGCGTGCATTAATGCACCTCTAATTGGTCGAAGATGTAGCGTCGACAGATATAGATCTGTTGTCTTGGCAATTCTGAATATGATTGTAGCGCAATAGAAACAGGAGGAAAAATGCTGTGCAGTATTGGGGTGCACGTCTGATTTTTGAGTGATTTCGGTATTGTAGTTGTTCAATGGACTCTCCAATGCTATACTTAATGTTTTAGATACATTAAGTATAGCATTGGAGAACCAGGCCATGAACACCATCGAACAGCTCGAATCACAGCGCAGTGAACTCATACTGCAGATCGCCGCGGTCGGCGAGTTCCGCCCCGGCAACCTTTCCCCGGTCTCACGAAAGTGCGGCAATCCGAAATGCCGGTGCGCCCAACCCGACGGCGCACCGCACCGCGGATGGCAGCTGACCCGGAAGATCAAGGGCCGCTCGCAATGCCGAAGTGTTCCCCGGCATGCGCTGGACGACACGCAGGGCCAGGTTGACGAGTACCGGCGCTTCCGCGACCTGGTGGATCAGTTCACCGAGGTCAACGAGCGGCTGTGCGAGCAGCGTCTGAAACTGCGGCGCGGTGAAAAAAAAACTCCAGGCCGCCGCCGGACCTGACCCTCGCGCATGTCGCCGAGTTCGTGAGCGAGGTGCGCTCGCTGCTGGGCTCGCAGGACTTCTCCGGGCGGGTGGAGACCGACGCCATCGAGACCGCGCTCAGATCGGCCTCGATGAGACTGTCGGCCGGCATCCTGGAGTCGCATCTGAACGCCTGCATAATCTACAGTTATTGGGACGGCGAATCTACACAATTGGGACGCGGTCTGAGCCTTGCCGGCGGCGACACCGGGGTGTTGCGGCGGTGATCTTTTTCGGCACGATATTGAACCGGTCGGCGGTTTGGTTTTCAATCGGGGGTTTTGTTTACAGGGCCCGGATTGCGGGAGGTGCCGACCATGTCCAGAAAGAGGACCGAGATGGGGAAGATTACCGAGATTCTAAGATTGCGTGGCGAGTGTGGCTGGTCGTACCAGCGCATCGGAGCCAGGCTGAACATCAGCAAGACGGCGGCGCCAGGACCCGCGAGATGAAGCTGGCGGTGATCTGGACCGCCGGCACCACCGATGAGGAGGGACGTATCCGGGCCGATGAGATGTCGGCCAGTTACAATGCGGCGATCGAGTCGACGAGCACCGGCGACTGCGACCGGGAACTGTCGGCGTTCGCACAGCGTGTCGACCGCGAGGCCGCCCGCCGCGGATTCCATGATGTCGATCGCCAGGTGGTGATCGGAGACGGGGCCAGGTGGATCTGGTCGATCTGCGATGAGCTGTTTCCCCGGGCGATACAGATCGTGGACATCTGGCACGCCAAGGAACTGCTCAGGGCGGGCGACATCGAGGCGCTGCTGGATTCCATATCGGATCATCGCACAACCGATGAGGAGGCCGACAGGGCGTATACCTACTTCAGCAGAAACCGAGACCGGATGCGTTACCGGGCATTCCGCAATGACGGACTGTGCGTGTCAAGCGGTATGGTGGAAGGCGGTTGCAAGACCACCATCGGCGCAAGACTCAAACGCGGAGGGATGCACTGGACCGTCAGGGGCACCAACAGAACCGCAGCGTTGCGCAGCAGTATCCTGAGCAATCGTTTCGAGGACTACTGGTACGAAAAATCCGCCAGTCGGTGAATCCTGTCAAAAAACTGACGTGCACCCATATATGTTCCACTAAGGTCTAACTGTAGCGATTGTTTGAATGTTTTTAACACTACTGCAGGAATACTAACGCGAATTTTTGTCGAAGTTTGGAACGGTATCGGCTTTGGACTAAAGCCGAAAGGTTTCCAGAAGAGTAGACAAAATTGATTGGATTACTCAGAGTTAACGCCTGCTTCACTAACTTATCTTTTATTTTGTTAAGTAACCAGAAATAGAATGTCGTTTCGAATCCTTACGTCTCAATTTGCGAAAGTGTTTTTTTTATCGACAACCCTTAGTCTTTTCCACTTAATTTTATAACTGCGTTTTTTGAAGCCAATGCGTTTGAGTTCTTCTGACAATTTCGAAGATCTCTCTAAAAATTCTCCATCAAGGTATGGGTTATCCAAAGACAAAAAGAATGAACAATTTTTCAAGCGTTTCAATATCCGAGTAATTACAGAAAAATATCGACAATTTGCGATTGTGATGTTATAGACTAATCGGCAGATTTTGAATTGGTGATATTCGTTCAAATGGTATTAGGGACACGAATGCTTTTTTCATCCAAAAGGTGTCAATCAGTGTTGAATTTGAAACAGTTAGTTCCGATAGTACGTTCATTATTCTTTCGGGTTCAATTTTTCTTGTAAAGGACAGTCAAAATGGTAGATGTATGTCACAACGGTGATTGGGTGGCACGAGCGAACAAGGTGTTGCCAGCCGGAGACTATGGTAATTTCGGCTCACCTGTCTTCATAAGAAGAGGTAAAGGGAGTCGAGTGTGGGATGTTGAAGGTCGCGAGTATATCGACTACCTGATCGGCTCAGGTCCAATGTTGCTTGGTCACGCGCATCCGGAAGTAATCGAAGTGGTGCAAGAGCAGATTTCACTTGGGACTACATTCTTTACCAGCAATACTCACGGAATCCAACTTGCCGAAGAGATCTGCAAAGCGGTCGCATGTGCTGAACAGGTCAGGTATGTATCGACCGGTGGCGAGGCGGACATGTATGCTATGCGACTGGCCCGAGCATTCACCGGGCGTGACAAAATTGTGAAATTCGAGGGCGGGTATCATGGGATGTCTTCGGAAGCGCAAATGAGTCTGGCACCTACATCGAAAGCCGACTATCCACGTGCTCAACCTGACAGTGCAGGAATTCCCGAAGCAGTTCGGGCGGAAATGCTCATCGCTCCATACAACGATTCGCAATTTGCGGCTTCACTTATTGATGAGTACCGAAATCAGATCGCCGCCATCATCGTTGAGCCACAGCAACGAATGATTCCGGCAGTTCCTGGTTTTCTGGAGACATTAAGGGCAAAAGCCGATGAACATGGTATTGTTCTAATTTTTGACGAAGTTGTCACGGGATTTCGATTTGCATATGGAGGTGCGCAGGAAGTAACCGGGGTTACTCCGGATCTTTGTACGCTGGGGAAAGCGATTGGGGGTGGTTTTCCACTCGCCGCGATCGCTGGACGTGAAGAGATCATGCGGCACTTCGATAAAAATATCATTGGTGCGAATAATTGGCTCATGATGATCGGTACTCTATCAGGCAATCCGGTCGCCTCAGTTGCCGGGTTAAAAACTCTGGAAATTCTCCGCCGGGAGGGTGCTTATGACCAACTTCGCAATAACGGAGAAACTGTCATGAGAATCATTACGAGTCACTTGGATAATGCTGGTGTTCCTCACCGAATTGTCGGTCACCCGACTGTATTCAATGTAATTTTCGTTGACAGGAATGTTGGCAATTATCGTGACCTGCTTGTGGAGGACAAGTCAAGAGCGGTCAAATTCCACTCCCAATTGATCAAGAATGGGGTTCTTCGGTCGGCGGGTAAAAACTATATCAGCCTAGCGCTGAAACAGCAGGATTTCGATGCAACTGAATCTGCAGTTGAGACTGCGGCCAGAGCCATAGTGCAATCCTGAATCTGGCATAGTAACTGAAATTCAGTCATCGAAAAAAGATAGCACCTCTTCTTTTGACACGACATGACAGTAGATCATGTTGATGATCTCAAGTTCGTGTCTGTGTAATTCATCGGTCGCGGCGGCACAACAATCGTCGACGACAACGACGTTGAAACTTTCATCGGCAAGGCTTCTGACTGTCGATGAGACACACTGATCGGTAAAAATACCGGTTGCAATTACATCTGTTATCCCCATGTTGCGAAGGGTGAGTCGCAGGTTGGTTCCAGTGAGAGCGCTGTCTGTAGTCTTGATTACCACAATGTCCTCATCACTTGGAGACAACTCGGGGACGACTTGTCCTTCGTCTGAGTCTTTGGGTATCAGCAGATAGTTGAAACCCGGCTTTTTCTGACTCAGCGATCGATCCCGTCCATCTTTTTTCTGACAGGCGATTCTGGCGAAAATGACTTCTACACCTCTGTTTCGGCACTCCGTAATTAGATTCGATGTGCTCGGAATGACAATATTGTTCATTCGATCATAGAACGGCTTCCAGCGATCAGTTTCCTCAACCGAATCCTTTTCAGCCATGTACGTGTTTTGAATGTCGATGACAAGTAGAGCAGTCGAATTGGGATCCAGGACGATATTGTCCGGCTCTTCAGCTCCTGCATAGTAGAATGACCGATAGGCGGTTTTCCAGGCTTGGTTTTTATTTTCTGAATTCATGTCGAAATCCTGTTTAATATATTGAATTAATGAGAAATTCGTCTAGTAATTTAGATTCGGTCAACTCCTTCGATATTTTCCAATACATTTTCGACGACAAAATGATCTACGGCGTGGAATTACAAGAAAGTCACCCCTGAGTCATGGTTCAAGCAAATTGACCCAGGGGTAGAATGTCAATTAATTTGATCGAATATTAGACTAATTCTTTGAGGCATTCAATTTTCGATAGTTCACGATTTCACCACTCTTCACCCGTGCAAAATACGAGTTCATTTCCTTCTTGACAATTGGTGCAAGGAAATAGATTCCCAAGATATTTGGGATTGCCATAGCGAAGATCATGGCATCCGAGAAGTCCAGTACCGAAGTCAGCGGAATCGAACAGCCGATAATGACAAAGAGACAGAAAATCATCTTAAAGCTGATGTCTGCCGCCTTCGACTCACCGAAACAGTACGTCCACCCCTTCAAACCGTAGTAAGACCAGGATATCATCGTAGAAAACGCAAACAACACGACAGCAATACTCAACGGAGTCGGGAACCAGGAAACGGTTCTCATCATCGCTTCGGAAGTCAGACCGACGCCAGTCAGATGCGCAACCGACGGATCGCCGTATACCGTGGTCAGAATCACCAACGCTGTTATTGTACAAATGACCACAGTGTCAATGAACGGCTCGAGCAATGAAACCAGTCCTTCTGTCACAGGTTCTTTGGTTCTTACCGCAGAATGCGCGATAGCCGCAGAACCGATGCCGGCTTCATTCGAGAATGCGGCGCGTTGGAATCCTAGAATCAGAACTCCGATAAAGCCGCCGGTAACACCACCGGGGGTGAACGCGTTGGCGAATATAGATCCGAATGCGGCGGGTATCCGATCAAAATTGACGGCGAGCACAATCAATGCACCTATCAGATAAAGAATCGCCATCATTGGCACGACTTTTTCGGTTACTTTTGCAATACTCTTGATACCACCGATGATCACTATCGCGACTACGACCGCGAATACCAAGCCAAATAGCCAACCTTTACCGGCCAGAAAACTGTCTGCTCCACCGGTGATGTTCACGAATTGTACGTATGCCTGATTTGCCTGAAACATATTGCCAGCACCCAGGCAGCCCAACACCACCGTAATCGAAAAGAAAATAGCGAGGATTCTACCCAATCTGGGTTTTCCAAGTTCTGCCAGTCCTTTCTTCAACGTATACATCGGCCCGCCAGATACCGACCCATCTGGATTTTCGTTTCGGTATTTGACACCCAGGGTACATTCACAGAATTTACTGGACATACCCAAGAGTCCGGCAATGATCATCCAGAACACCGCCCCGGGGCCCCCAAGAATTATCAAAACAGGTACAGCACCGATATTTCCAACGCCGACTGTACCGGATAGTGCCGTCGCCAGTGCCTGGAAATGCGATACCTCACCTTGATCGTTGGGATTGGAATAATCTCCCCGGACCAGTCTCAATGCCTGGACAAATCCTCGGAAATTAATCAACCCGAAATATATGGTGCAAAATACGGCACCAACAACCAACCAAGCTACAACCAATTTCAAGTCAGACCCGAAAAACGGTACTGAGAAAAATACGGCGTTGTAAATCACTGCATTGATCGGTGTCATGATTTTGTCCACGTAGGCATCGATACCTTTCACTTCTTCAACTTCTTCCACGGGAGGTTGAATGCCTGTCACCCAGGAACGGTAACCCAATCCGGGGACTTCGATACCCTTTACCCATTCTTGGGCTGTAGACAGAGTTCTCTCATCACTCTGGGAATGTACAGGTAACGCACTCAGTGAAAGGGTAATTGCGATACCTAATATTGCGAAGAATTTTTTTAAAATATGAGTTTTCATCTTTTTTTTCCCCACTTTATTGTCTGCTGATTTTCGTCAGCTCAGGGAACAACGGTTACAGGAACCTTTGCAGTTTGAACGAGATTGCTCGCAACACTTCCAAATAGGAGTTGTGATATTCCCGAACCACCGGTTCGACCGATAAAGATTCGGGAAGCCTGTTTCTCCTTTGCAACGCTGTTGAGTGTTTTGGCGGGATGCCCGTGAAAGACCAGTCCTTCCACTTCGATTCCAGAACCACTTAAATTTTCAACCAATGGTTCAAGTATCTTTGTATTGGCGGCATCAATCTCTTCTTCTCGCCTTTTGTGCCTCTGCTCATTTTCTTCCGGTGTATTGAAACTGTATGGCGACCACTCGATTACGTAGACAATCGATAATTTTGCTCCGCTCGCACTCGCTTCTTCAGCAGCCAACTCGGCGGCTCGAACTCCTGGTTCACTGCCGTCTACACCGACCATGATCAATTTTGACATGCCAGTCACCTCCTTCAGTGGTGTTTGATGGAACTAATTTGGAATACTTTCCATCCTATCTCCCTAAAATAGCTTGATCACCAAAAGCACTTCCAAAAGATAGCAATCAATTACAGTATAGTGCAGATGATGAAGGATATTCGACCACCGCGTAAAATATCGTTCACATATTCATACCGGGTTAAGTCAATTCTCGACTGCGTGCTTATGCGAATTTTCGTACGCAAGCTTGTCGACAGGGTGGTACATTTACGAAACGGTACCTTAGCACTCGAAGATGATGAATATCGAGTCAGGTCGCTGGAACATGCGTCGGTCGCGGCGGACCGAATTACGGTCAGGTGAGTGTGCTTTCTCCCACACGGTCGAATTGCAAATTCAATTGATCCCGTTTGACGGACACAAACAAATCCCCGCCATTGGATAGGGCTCCGAACAGCAACTCATTTGCCAGTGGTTTCTTGATCTTTTCCTGAATCAGACGAGCCATGGGTCGTGCACCCATCGCAACGTCAAATCCGTTTTCTCCCAACCACTCTCTGGCCTTGTCGTCGACCTGCATTAAGACATTCTTTTCTTTGAGCTGCTCCTCCAACTCCATCAGGAATTTATCTACGACAAGCAATATTGTTTTTTTGTCCAATGAGTTGAATCGAATTACTGAATCAAGTCGATTTCTGAATTCCGGAGTAAACAGGCGTTTTATCACTTCCTCATCGTCATGCGAATGGTCTTGCTCTCGGAATCCCAATGACGAACGGGAGATTTCAGCCGCTCCGGCGTTGGTGGTCATGACAATGATCACATTCCTGAAATCAGACTTTCGTCCGTTGTTGTCGGTGAGTGTTCCGTAGTCCATCACTTGCAGCAGGACGTTGAATACATCTGGATGAGCTTTTTCGATTTCATCCAACAGCAGAACGGCGTGAGGTGATTTGTTGATTGCTTCTGTCAGAAGCCCGCCCTGATCGAATCCAACGTACCCCGGCGGTGCGCCAATTAGGCGAGAAACCGTATGTCTTTCCATGTATTCAGACATGTCATAACGAATCAGCTCGATTCCCATTGCGTGGGCAAGCTGCCGTGTCACCTCGGTCTTGCCCACCCCAGTCGGTCCGCTGAACAGAAAAGACGAGATCGGGCGATTCGGGTCGCTCAGTCCAGACCGGGAAAGTTTTATCGCGCTGGTCAAGGCATCAATTGCCTCGTCCTGACCAAAGACAACGAGTTTCAGGTCGCGTTCAATATTTTTCAAAGATTTCACATCATTCGTTGACACCGATCGGGGCGGAACGCGAGCGATACTCGACACAATCTTTTCTATCTCTTTCACCCCGATTGAATTCTTCCGTTTCGAAGGGGGGAGCAACCGGGCGCGAGCACCGGCTTCGTCTATGACATCTATTGCCTTGTCAGGAAGTTTACGGTCGGTGATGTATCGCTGAGCGAGCTCGGCTGCTGCGCGAATTGCCGGATTGGTGAATCTTACGTTATGAAACTTTTCAAAGTGTTTTTTCAATCCTCGCAGTATCTTGACTGTCTCTTCGGTCGTCGGTTCGTTGACATCGATTTTTTGAAATCGCCGCGATAGCGCTCGATCTTTCTCGAAAATCCCCCGGTATTCCTGATAGGTCGTCGACCCCATGCATCGAAGTTCGCCGGACACCAAGAGAGGTTTGAGAATATTGGATGCATCCATGGTGCCGCCTGAAGCGGCTCCTGCACCGATCACCGTGTGAATTTCATCAATGAATAGTATGGATCCGGAATTCTTGTGCAATGCCTTAATCACAGACTTCAATCTTTGCTCAAAATCACCGCGATACTTTGTTCCGGCCAACAACGACCCCATGTCAAGGGTATAGATTGTGCAATCTGCGAGAACCTTCGGGATTTCACCTTCGACAATCCTTTTCGCCAATCCCTCAGCAATCGCTGTCTTACCAACGCCCGCATCACCCACGAGTAACGGATTGTTTTTTCTACGACGACAGAGTATCTGAACCGTACGCTCGATTTCCGTTACACGACCGATCAAAGGGTCAATTTTACCGTTGAGTGCCGCGCTGTTGAGATTACGTGTGAATAGTGCAAGAGGGTTACGTTTTGACTCTTCGGAATCTGCAAAATCCTGACTGATAGGGTCTTCGTCACTGTCCAGGCTGGACTTGCTGATTCCGTGCGATACATAGCGAACGACATCGTAACGTTGGATTTCCT
This sequence comes from Arenicellales bacterium, assembly GCA_963662635.2. Classification (GTDB taxonomy): domain Bacteria; phylum Pseudomonadota; class Gammaproteobacteria; order Arenicellales; family JAJDZL01; genus JAJDZL01. The sequence goes on along the minus strand of CAXXFC010000005.1, from coordinate 96,815 downwards.
GCGAGTGCAGGAAAAAGACCGCGTGGGATTCATTTTCCCCATAAATCGCGATCAACACATTCTTACAGCTCACTTCCTTGTGTCCTGCGCTTTGCACGTGAATCATCGCCCGCTGGAATACCCGTTTAAACCCATGGGTGGCTCTAGGTTCGTAGTTTTCCGCTTCTTCAACCTTGGGAACATTGTTGTCTACAAAATTTTCAAGGTCGGTGCGCAACTCATCCAAATTCGCACCGCAGGCTTTGAGGATTTCTTTCACCGTGTCATCTTCGATAATAGACAGCAGCAGATGTTCGACTGTAACGAATTCGTGATTGCGCTGACTCGCAAGGGAAAGCGCGAAATTAAGGGAATTTTCGAGGTCGTCCGAGAACATTTATTCCGGTTCCATTGTGCACTGCAGGGGGTGCTGGTAACGACGGGCGCATTCAAGCACATCGCGAACCTTCATCTCCGCTACCTCTCGGGTAAACACACCGCAGACGCCACGTCCATTGTTATGGATATTGAGCATGATTGTTACCGCTAGATCTTCTTCCATGCGAAAAAAACTTTGCAGAACATATACCACAAATTCCATTGGCGTGTAGTCATCATTCAGGAGCACCACCTTGTAAAGACGCGGCTTCTTAAGCTTGGGTTTCGCGTCCTGTACATGACCGACTTCCTTGATCGGAATCATGTCACTCATTTTCGGTCTCAATTGTGGATTTCATGTCTGACTTGGATGAATATGACTGTGTTGAAAGAATACTACAATAAATGACTGTTTATTTATCGGATTATATATTACGGATGCAAGTAGTTTAATCGCGAAAAGATGAAGCCATGGACAACAACAGAATCAGAAATCAATCCACGCCGTCGATGAAAACATCGACAAATTCTCAAATTCTTTCGATGATACACTCAGCAATTGTTCGTCGCTCGGCCAGTCTCGGACGAACCTTCGTGATTTCCAGCACCTCATCCCTCAGCGGCGCCTTCTGGGTATAGACGAAATTGTCGACCATCCTTCTCAGGCTCTGCGCATCCAGATTCTCCTCCTCATCCAGTGCCGACAGAGCATTTCCCCTTTCCCTGTCCCAGCAGTCCTCGAACAGCTGTTCATTCATGTTCAGGTCGTCAAGTCAGAATTCGACGAAACTGCTGGACGGGCACCTCGGATCGATGATCTACGCACCCCTGAGCGGTTGGATTCCACGGTTAGGGCGAAAACGAACCCGAGGATGTAGTCGCGGAACTCGTCGGCATCCTTTCTGCCTCTCAGCTCATTCGCTATATTCCAGAGCTGGCGCTCCAGGACCTGTTTTTGCTCGTTCGTCATAGTTGCACTTTATGTAAATCTAATAATCCGGTCGCTATCACGATGACAATTTGAATTGAAAACAGTGTGAATATCTTGTCGAACACAGGAGTTCAACATATCCAAGGTGACAACCTAATCCATGCAACATCGTCACAAAACGATTCGATTTTCACATCAGTTGACTTGAAAGTCTATCGGCGACTGCAAATTGAGGCAAACCTATTCTTTAATGGCGCGAAACTGCTGAATCGTATCAATATGGAATCTACATCCCCCAGACGGTCACAGGCTTGCCACCGTCCATCTCACTGCGCCTGAACACCTTCTCTTCCCAGGAACGACCCTCCGAGCGATCGAATATCACCAGATGACCCTCTTCAGTCCCGCAACGATCCATATACTCACGAATCTGGTCCGACCAATCCGCAACCACACGTTCCAATCCGCCATGACGCAGCTTGCACTCGATCACGGCCTTCTGTCTGACCTCACCCACATGCCAGACCACCAGAAGATTCATGCGCCCAGGTCCCGATCCGTACTCCCTCTCGACTCTACCGCCTGCGTTGACAATACGCTGAAGGAACGCCTGCAGCAACAGTTGCGACCATGCCTCCTGATAGTCGAACCGCCGCACCCAGTGCTCCGAATGCTCGCGGAAGAACTCCTGAAACGACTCCATCAGTCGATCCATCACCAGTCTGCCATCCTCCACGAACCACGCGGTCTCGTAGGGAATCGACTCGTCTAGGGAGTTGATCAATTCGCGCGGGATGATCTCGCGGTAGATCGGGTTGGCGATCCGTATCGGCCGACTTTGGCGGATCAGCCCGAGGTCGCGCACATACTGGACATCGTCGGGTTGATATGCGACCGCGTCCGGATCACCGCTTAAAATCGGTTCGATCACCCGCTTCACACGTTCCTCGCGCAGCTTGTCAGCCAGCTGGTCCAGATGTGTGTCGCGTCGCCGGATCAATACCTCTCTCGATTCAATTATGTCATCATGCTCTATCTGTCTGTCTCGCTCCCTGACCCGTTTCCAGGCCTCATGTGCCAGGGCATTGACCAGCCAAGGCTGGCCCCTGGTCGAGTCCCATACCTCCTGCAATGCATCCTCGCTCCAGAGCTGTCCGGTCTCCTCGGTATGCTGCAGGAGCAGCGACTTTGTCTGTGACTCATCGAAATCCCCCAGCCGCAGTGATTCCGCCTTGATGTTGAACGCACTGCCCCCGGTGATGATCTGATCTTCCCGGCTTGAGCGGATCCGATAGTCTCGCACATCGCGTACGCCGCACAGAATTACGTTTTGCGGAAAGTTTTCGGGCCGTTCGGGATAGCCGCTCCGCAACTGGCGAAGCACCAAGATCAGCATGTCACCGGACAGCGCATCAATCTCGTCTATCATCAGAATCAGCGGACGCGAATCAGCCGCCGACCATTGTCTCAACACCTCGTGAAGCACTATGTGAGCCCCGGAAGATTCTAGAACTTCCCGCCAGATATTGCCAACAAACGGGTCGTTCAACTTGTCTTTTGCTTCACCGCTTAAGACAGTCAGGATTGCCTGCATTCTTGCACGGACATCGTCGTAGACAACCTGAGCAGGCTCGACGTTCACATAAACGGCGCGATATCTACCGGTTGAGTTCAACCTCTCTCTCAATGCAAAAAGCGAAGAAGTCTTTCCTGTCTGTCGTGGTGCATGCAAAACGAAATAACGCTTCAGTTCGATCAACTCCATGACTTCCGCGAAATTAATGCGATCAAGCGGAGAAACAAAATAGTTCTCACTTGTTCGGATAGGTCCTGCGGTATTGAAGAATTTCATGGAATGGGATTATACAGCGTGTAGAATCCGCTGCTAACCACTCACCGAATGTCCTTCGGTTGTTGTTTTCGTTTTTTCATGAGTAGGGAAGTAGGGATGGTAGCGTAATTTACAGGTTGGGCGCATGTTATAATTTCATCTCAGAATTGCCATGGCAGATTGCAGTTCAATCATCGTAATTGACTGCCTACATTTACACGTGAATTCGTGCATCCACTCCCTGTTCATTCAACTCAGCAGTCGATAGAACTCGAAGATCTCGTAAAGCGGGATTACGGTATTTCCGGCTACGAACTCATGCGTCGCGCAGGCCGGGGTGCGTTCGCGAAGTTTCGGGAATTATGGCCGCAATGCAGAAAAATTGTTGTTATATGTGGAAGTGGTAACAATGGCGGTGATGGCTATGTTTTCGCATCAGAGGCACTCGACGCAGGATTTGATGTCGAGGTTCGATTCATTAAAGACCCGAAGACAACAGACGCTCGTAAGGCACGAGAGAAATACCAAAACCGTGGAGGCAGACTTGTACCTGAGCGCTTCGACAGCGAATGCTCCGAATTTGATGTCGTGATTGACGCTCTGCTTGGAATTGGACTGAACAAACAAATCACCGGTCGAATGGCTGACGCGGTGAATGCGATTAACCGGACGGCAAAGCGAGTGATGTCGCTGGATGTTCCCACCGGAATGGACTCGGATTCAGGTACATTGGCAGGCCCGGCAGTCCGGGCCGACGCTACAGTGACATTCATCTCACCCAAGATCGGGTTGCTATGTCTTCCGGCAAGTGAACACGTCGGTCGCCTGTTCATCGATACCCTCGATACACCGAAGGACGCTTATGCCAAAGTCGAAAATGTTGCGAATTTGGTTGATTCGAACGAATTCGGTCCAAAAATTCCAATTCGAAAGCCCGCTGCCTACAAAAGCAGTGTCGGCCAAGTGCTGATAATCGGTGGAAGCGAGTCAATGGAAGGTGCTGCCTTGATGGCGGCGCAGGCGGCATACCGTGCCGGCTCCGGGTTGGTGTCGATCGCGATGATCAACGATGGATCGTCACTCGTCCCCCAACAGACGCCTGAAATCAGGGTCTACAATGTTACAGAAACTTCCGAACTGGAAAAGCTGATTGAAATTCACGATGTAATTGGAATCGGTCCCGGTCTCGGACTGGGTGACAATGCCCGGAAATCTGTCGAGATTGTTGGCAGGTCGGACAAAAAGACTGTAGTGGACGCAGATGGATTGACCGCGCTCGCTAATTCTGGACTGGCACGCGACAATTGGATATTGACCCCTCATCTTGGAGAGGCCGCAAGGTTGCTCGGAGTGACGACAAAACTGATCATGAACGAACGTCTGAATACCGCATCGAAAATCGTTGAGAGATACGGTGGTGTCTGCGTGCTCAAAGGCCAGAACACCGTAATCGTATCAAATGACGACAATTGGATCTGCACCCGGGGAAATCCCGGAATGGCAACCGCTGGAATGGGTGATGTGCTGACCGGTGTAATCTGCGGGATATGGGGCGCGGGAACAGATATGGAAATCGCAGCCAGGGCAGGCGTATGGATACATGCGGTCGCGGGCGACGAAAGTGCGGCGGATCAGGGTCAGATCGGGCTGATGGCAACCGACCTGTTACCCGGTATACGCAGAAACCTGAATCGTGTACTAGATGAAACCCGAATACAGGCGTGAGCAGTTGGACAGTCGTAAACAACGGCTTATCAATTCTCCGCAACGCATGGCGGAATTGGGCGGTTGCCTGGCGCGTCGTGTGCAGTGCGGGAGTTGTATGTATTTTGAAGGAGAACTCGGATCCGGAAAAACAACATTGATTCGATCTGTTTTTCGAAACTTGGGGATAGAAGGAGCGATTCCAAGCCCGACATTTTCAATAATGGAAACTTACACGACACCTGAAGGTTTGGAACTGTTGCACCTTGATCTATATCGGATTGAGAGTCCACAGGAACTGGCTCTGATCGGACTTGATGAGTTCAGAAAAGAAGATTGGGCATGGTTTGTTGAATGGCCGGAAAACGGTGCGGATATTATTCCGGACGCGGGTCTGCGCATCGGTCTGCATCATGCCGAAAATTCAAGAATCGTAGAATTTCCAGCTGAATTGGAATTAATGTGAAAAGATGACCAAAAAATCAAATTTAATATTGATACGTATGGCCTTTCTGGCATGCCTTGTATTGCCGACATCGCAGCTATGGGCAGCAACTGTAAACGAAATCAGAGCGTGGAACTCGCCGGAGCGAACCAGAGTTGTATTTGATCTCAGTGAAAGTGTCTTTTACAAAATATTCGAATTGAAAAGTCCTTCACGCATTGTGATCGACATAGCCCCGGGAAAGTTTTCCGGAAAGATGCCAAAGAAGTCCAATCTAGGCCCCCTGATAGGTTCAATCAGAGTCGGTGGTGAGGAAGGCAAAGTACGTTTTGTAATCGACCTCGATACCAAAGCCAGCTACAAAGACTTTGTACTGCCTCCGAACGAGGTATACGGCGACAGACTGGTAGTTGATATCCGTCCACTGGAATTGCCGAAGAGCATCGAAAGGAAACCAAAAGCCGCAAAGAAAACAGACTTTCTGGTTGTAATTGATGCGGGTCATGGTGGCGAGGACCCGGGTGCGATCGGTGCGAGGAAAACCTATGAAAAGCATCTTGTTCTGGAAATTTCCAAGAAACTTGAGAAATATCTCGATGCCCAGCCTGGAATCCGCGCAGATCTGACCAGAACAGGGGATTACTACATTCCTCTGCGCAAACGGACCAGGATCGCGATAGAGAAGAATGCCGATCTGTTCATCTCGATCCACGCGGATTCATTCACACGAAAAAGCGCACATGGCGTTTCAGTGTTCGCGCTGTCAAACAAAGGCGCAACCAGCGAACGTGCGAGAGTGATCGCGAACAAGGAAAACTCAGCGGATATGCTCGGCGGCGAGAATCTGTCCAATGTCGCCGATGATGTTTTCAAAGTGATGGCTGATCTTGCGCTGAACAAGCAGATCGAACGTAGTCTTGATATTGGTGCGAAGGTCAGAATGCGGCTGTCGAACATAGCCAGAATGCATGGTAACCACGTCGAGCAAGCTGGTTTTGTCGTGCTCAAGTCACCACAGATTCCTTCTCTTCTAATTGAGGTTGGATTCATCTCAAATCCCGCAGAAGAGAAGAAACTAAAAACCAGTTCCTATCAGGACAGGTTGGTAAAGGGTATAGGTAAAGCTGTTGTACAATTTGCCAGGGAAAGTCCGGTAGATTGGAGAACCGCGAGCAACTGATGGCCACGACTACACAAGCCTCATATCGGCAACCGCCACCGAAGTCGCGAATCAAAGTTCTTGACGACAATGTAATCAACAAGATTGCAGCCGGGGAAGTCGTAGAGCGTCCCGCATCTGTACTGAAAGAACTGATCGAGAACAGTGTCGACTCCGGTGCCCGTAACATAGAAATTGAAGCGCATTCCGGTGGAATCCAGAACCTGCTTGTACGTGATGACGGTTGCGGAATCGCGCACAATGAGATTGAACTTGCGCTGTCCCGTCATGCCACCAGCAAGCTGGATCAGTTTGATGAAATTGACGAGATTCGGACAATGGGATTTCGAGGCGAGGCCCTGCCAAGCATCGCTTCCGTCTCCCGAGTCAGCCTATCAACCCGAACTGTAGAAGAATCCCATGGCTGGCAAGTGCGCTGTGAGGGAGACGGGACGATCGCGCGCCCCCAGCCTGTACAGCACGAAGTTGGCACAACTGTTGAGACGCAGGATCTATTCTTCAACGTCCCAGCCCGAAGAAAATTCTTGAGAACAGTAAGCACCGAGTACTCCTATCTGGACAGGCTTGTCAAACAGATGGTACTGGCGCGTACGGATATCAACTTTGTGTTTACCCACAATAAGAATCGAGCGACCCGATACCAGGCAGTATCCGATGATGCGTCGATCCGCGCCCGTCTGGCAAGTGTGTTGGGAGACGATTTCGCCGACACCTGCATTCGGGTTGAACTGACCTGGGACGAAATGAAAATAAGCGGATGGGTGAGCACGCCCGACCAGACACGCTCGCAGCCTGATCGCCAGTACCTGTTTGTAAATGGTCGCTGTATTCAGGATCGTCGGATCATGCACGCCGTCCGGCAGGCGTACGTGGATGTATTGTATGATTCGTCCAGATACCCTCTTTGTGTGCTGTATCTGGAAGTCGATCCGAAATCGGTCGATGTGAATGTGCATCCGACAAAATCGCAGGTTCGCTTCCGCCGACAGAACGATGTCTATCGAGCGCTCCTGCGCGCTGTCAGCGGCGCACTCAGAGGCGAACGTCCGGGTACCCGTCAGACAACTGCAGCAGAAAATTCTGTCTCATCGCAACCGCATACCCACAAGTCATTTCCGTCTTCATTACAGGGTACATTATCGCTCCCGACCGATAGCCAATGGACCGATTTGACCGAACAACGTCTGGGTACAGATTATTCATCGCCTTCCGGTACTGATTCCGCGGACGATGCGGAAATCCCTCCGCTTGGCTTTGCGCTGGCTCAGCTCGGCGGTGCCTACATACTTGCTGAGAATACGCAAGGGCTTGTCATTGTTGACATGCATGCCTCTCACGAACGTATCACGTACGAACAGCTAAAAAAAGACTACGAAAATTCTCAGCTGAAATCACAGGAACTGATCGTGCCGATTATCGTAAAAACGACATCACAGGAAGCCGATGCTGCCATGGCCAACAGCGAGACGTTGGCCGGTCTCGGTTTTGATGTTTCCCTTTCCGGTGAGAACGTGATCTGCGTTCGTTCTGTACCGGAATACTTGGGTAATGCAGACATCGAACAGGTTGTTCGCGATATCATTGCTGACCTGATCGAACACGACAACTCCAACCGAGTACAGCACATACGAAACGAGATTCTGGCCTCGATTTCCTGTCACACCGCAATCCGGGCGAACCATCAGCTCAGTATCCCTCAAATGAACGGATTACTGCGACAGATGGAAGCGACAGAGAATTCCGGATATTGCAGTCATGGACGGCCGACCTGGAAGCAGTTTTCGATCGAGGATCTTGACAAACTGTTCTATCGAGGACGTTAGAACTGACTCTGCCAAAGACCGCTCCTCCTGAAGGCGATACCAGACCGTGTATCATCTTCATCATGGGACCGACGGCAGTCGGGAAGACCGAGCTCGCCATTGACATCGCCTCACGATTGCCGGTTGAAATAATCAGTGTTGACGCTGCCCAAGTCTATCGCGGCATGGATATCGGCACGTCCAAACCAACTGCGGATATTCTCGACAGCGTGCCGCACAGGCTGATTGATATCTGTGATCCGTGGGAGCGATATTCCGCCGGGAGATTCCGAACAGATGCCTTGGCTTGTATCCGCATTGCCCTGCAGAGTGGACGCGTACCCATGCTTGTCGGAGGCACCATGTTTTATTTCAAGGCCCTGGCCGACGGATTGTCCGATCTGCCGCTATCGTCCGAAGAGGTTGCCGATGAGCTGAAGAGATCTGCGAGTGCTTATGGATGGCCTTATTTATATGAGGAGTTGCGCGAGATCGACCCACACGCAGCAATAAAGATCTCACCCAATGATGTCCAAAGAATTCACAGACTATTGCAGATTTACCGGCTCCGAGGGATTCGACCCAGTGAACTGATGCGCGCCGGTCGCCCAACTCCACTGCCTTTCGAAATCCTGAAAGTGGTGGTTGTAGCCAGTAACAGACAGAATCTGAAAACGCAGATCGAGGGTCGATTTCGCGATATGCTAGAACGAGGATTTCTACATGAGGCACAACGGCTTTTCAATTCACGTAGGTTTGATCGTTCACTACCTTCGATGCGAAGTGTAGGGTACAGGCAAACCTGGCAGTATTTTGACGGCAAAATCAACAAGGATGAGTTGATCAAAGGTGTTGTTACAGCGACATGTAATCTTGCCAAACGTCAACTGACGTGGATCCGTAGCATTTCAGATGTCTTCTGGATAACACACGATCTGAACGAACCGGCGGAGACAATTTGCAACTTGTTTGAAAATTTGCAAGCTGAAAGATTGGAATGACTATTCGCGTTATAATTGGCGGCGAACCGAAGCTTGAATGGAATTTGGCACCGGTTCTGAAAATCAATCAACAAACCTACAAACTGATATGGAAATTGTATGAAGAATCACCAAAAGGGATCATTGCTGCAGGAACCATTCTTAAATGAACTGCGAAGACAGAAAATACTGGTATCGATTTACTTGGTCAATGGAATCAAACTTAAGGGACAGATTGAATCATTTGACCGATTTGTCATTCAGTTGAAAGCGAGTGTGACTCAGATTGTTTACAAACACGCGATTTCGACGATTGTACCGGACCGTCCCATACAGTACGAATCGGATTGACTGGCTGCAGTTCGATACCATGTTCAAATTCACCGAGAGCATTTTAGGACCATCAGTCTGAAATCGCACCAACAGGGCGGATCGAATAGTACATATCGAGTGTGGCGAAGTTTCAACTAGACACTGGGCGACATGAATCGCAATACGAAGAGGAAATTGCCGTAGTTGTACGACAAGATTCGTCTCCGATCAATGTTGCTCTGGATAATCTCGAAGAGATTCAACTGCTGGCTGAAGCGGCTGGCGCGCAAGTCGCCGGAGCAGTTGTGTCGAGACGACCCCGTCCACATAGTAGTCTGTTCATCGGCAAAGGTAAAGTCGACGAGTTACGCTCACTTGTATCTTCGACATCAGCGACAATTGTGATCGTCGATCACGCTATCACACCGGTGCAGGAGAGAAATCTCGAAAACACCCTGCAGTGCCGCGTGATCGATCGTACCAGACTTATACTCGACATTTTCGCCCGAAGAGCTTCAAGTCGGGAAGGCAAGCTACAGGTTGAACTTGCGCAGCTCAAACACTTGTCGACGCGTCTGGTACGAGGTTGGACACATCTTGAACGTCAGAAGGGAGGTATCGGATTGCGCGGTCCGGGAGAGACGCAACTTGAAACCGACCGGCGCTTGATTGGACGTCGAATCAAGACGCTTACGCAACGTTTGGAGAAAATTCGCACCCAACGCGAACTCCGACGAAAAAGCAGGAAGAAAGTACCTATCGCTACAATCGCTCTCGTTGGCTACACCAACGCTGGCAAATCTTCACTTTTCAATCGGCTTTGCGGTGCCTCCGTGGTTTCAATGGATATGCTTTTTTCGACACTTGACACGACCATGCGTCGCCTTGAATTGCCAGGGTTCGGACCAGTGATACTATCCGATACTGTGGGGTTCATCCGGGAATTGCCGCACGGCTTGATATCTGCGTTTCATGCGACACTGGAGGAAGTGTCGAACGCTTCAATACTGCTGCATGTCGTTGATGCGTCGTGCGATGATTCCGATAAGCGTATCGAGAATGTTGAAACCGTTCTAAACCAAATCGGGGCGGACGAGGTTCCCCGAATCCTTGTCTATAACAAGGTAGATCTAACTGACAGCCGAACTGGCAGACGGACCAGTGTAAACGGTGAAATTGACCGCGTTTGGCTATCGTCTCTGACCGGTGAGGGCGTCGATGCTTTGATGGAGATTCTGGTCGATCAATTTCGCGCCAAACGCCTCTTTGGACGCATCCGAATACCCGTAACTGCAGGCAAGTTACGCTCTTCCGTCTATCGACATATGGAGGTGCTGAACGAAAGTTTCGGTGAATCTGGCGAATGCGTCCTGGATTTGGAGGTTTCTGCAGGTGACGCGGACTGGCTCGAATCAAATCAGGAGTTCAAAGATGAATATTGGCAGGTTCGTCCCGAACTTCATGCGGATGGTGTTCAGTAAGAAGTCATTGATCCAATTCCGGTACTTCGCAACAACAATATTGTCGGTCCGTGTAATTCGCTAATTCTCCGCGTAATGTTCGTATAATGAGCGAAACAGTATCGAAAGCCATTGGTATTCCCTCCTGATTCAGTTTGAAGGATCTAGATTCAAATTGTTCCATGATGGTTCGGGAATGATAGTGAAATAAGAGGTAAATGACTTTATGCCGTGGGATGATTCAGACCCTGGAAACAGAAACTCCAAAGATCGGCGTGGTGGTCGCAGCGAACCACCTGATCTTGATGAGATTGTGAGTGATTTTCGAAATTCGATTTCACGTTTATTCGGAGGACTTGGCAAGGGAGGATCAGGCGGATCAGGAGATTCGTCTGGTGGTTCCCGTGGAGTCGGTACACCTGCCCGGAAGCCGGGTGGTCGCCGAGTTCTCATTTCGGTTGTTGCAGTTGTTGCGGCAGGTATATGGATAGCAAGCGGACTTTATGTCGTAGAGCAGGGCGAACAGGGTGTAGAACTGCGATTCGGAAAATACACCCAGACCACCGGAGCAGGTCTTCGTTGGCACTTGCCCACTCCAATCGAAGAAGTCTTAATCGTGAATGTTCAGAAAGTCAATACTGTAGAGGTCGGATACAGAGTTAATGAACAGAACCGCCAGCTCAATCCGGTTACACGGGAAGCACTTATGCTCACAGCGGATGAGAACATTATCGATATCCAGTTTGCGGTTCAGTACGATATCAAAGATCCCAAAGACCTGCTGTTCAATGTCAGTGATCCTTTGCACCTTGTCGTGAGACAGGCAACTGAAAGCGCCGTTCGGGAAACCGTCGGTGGAAATACAATGGACTTTGCGATTACAGAAGGGCGAGCTGAAATTGCCCAGGGTACAAAGGTTTTGCTTCAGGATATTCTGGACCGCTATAAGACAGGGGTCAATGTCCGTGCTGTGGAAATGCAGAATGCGCAACCACCTGCGGAAGTCAAAGCGGCGTTTGATGACGCGGTCAAGGCACGTGAGGACGAGGAGCGTCTCAAAAACGAGGCGGAAGCTTACTTCAATGATGTAATTCCGAGAGCCAGAGGGCAGGCGGCCCGACTCCTCCAGGAGGCGGAAGGGTACAAGCAAAGTATTATTGCACGAGCGGAAGGTGAGGCGTCCCGCTTTGAGCAGATTTTCGAGGAGTATGAGAAAGCCCCTCAGATAACCCGGGACAGACTTTATCTCGAATCATTGGAACAGGTACTGAGCAATTCTACAAAGCTGATCATTGATCAGACGAATGGAAACAACATCATCTATCTGCCACTCGATCAGATTATCCAACGTCAGCAAGATAGCCAGGGTAACGCGATCAGAGGCAGCAGTGCTACAAATTCGGGATCAACATCCAACTTCGTCGAATCTTCGAATCGTGGAAGTAGCCGAAGCGGCCGCATCCAGGGTTGAGTGGAATTTTGCGAGAATAGCTGAGGAATTTCAAGATGTCGGCCAAATCCATAATTTTAGGCGTTGTCGCTATCATCGTGATCGTGCTTGCCTACGAAACAGTCTATTTTGTCGATGAACGCGAAAAAGCGATCATCTTTCAGTTCGGACGTATTGTTCAATCCCACGATCAGCCGGGATTGCATTTCAAAAAACCTTTCATCAACAGCGTGCAATTTTTCGATGCTCGGATCCAGACTATGGATGCTGACCCGGAGCTCTACCTGACCGGAGAGAAAAAGAACCTGGTGGTGGATTCATTCGCCAAATGGCGGATACGTGATGTGGCGAAGTACTATGTGACAGTGAGTGGGCTTCAGTCGAACGCACGAGCACGACTCGCACAGAGAGTGAACGATAGCCTGCGACAGGAGTTCGGTAAACGACAGGTCCAGGAAGTGATTTCCGGCGATCGTGCCGAAATTATGGAACTGGTGCGCCGAGCGGTAGACAGCGAAGCCGCTGAGTTCGGAGTGGAAGTTGTTGATGTGCGACTCAAGCGCGTCGATCTTGATCCGGAGGTCAGTGAGCGTGTGTACAGCAGAATGGAAGCCGAACGAGCCAGGGTTGCCAAGGAACTGCGAGCTAAGGGTGCGGAAGCAGCCGAGCGAATTCGTGCAGACGCTGATCGACAGCGTGAGATCACAATCGCCAACGCATATCGGGAGGCAGAGAAAATTCGCGGTGAAGGTGATGCAACAGCCACACTGACATATGCGAATGCATTTGGACGAGATACAGAGTTTTTCAAACTCTACAGAAGCCTAAATGCATATCGAACCACGTTTCAGTCAAAAGACGATTTGCTGATTCTTGAGCCGAACTCGGAGTTTTTCCAGTATTTCAAAGGAAGTACTGATGGTGGTAGTGGGATGTCAGCGTCGGAAGCGAACGTGACCGCGATTAATCAGTGATATGACATGGAAGGTTCTTATTGCTGCAATAGGTCTGGCTTTTGTAATCGAAGGGGTTTTCTATTTCGCCTTACCTGATATTTCCCGTAAATTCATAGCTCGGATACTGGAATCAAATCCAAGTGTTGCGAGGCGAATCGGACTGCTTTCCATCGTAATTGGACTTGTGGTTCTTTGGATCGCGAGTTCAATCTAGCGATCTCTCCGGTATTGATAATCACCTTAGACGGCATTTATGCCGTATTGTTTTGAACATGATAATTTCCCAGAATTGATCGGTTGGTTAGCAAGGCCATGAACAAATCTTGGACACAATTGGATGGTGTCGAGCAGATACTGCCTTACGACGGCTGGGAGATCGAGCGGTTAAGACGAAAAATTCTAGACTGTCTGCATTACAACGGCTACGAATTGGTTATTCCCCCTCTGGCTGACTTCGTTGAATCGCTCCTTGGTGGCACGGATGCAGATCTCGATGTTCTAACAGTAAAGGCACCGGATCATGTCAGTGGACGACTGTTCGGGATTCGTGCAGATATGACGCCTCAAGTGGCCCGAATGGCAGCGCTTCATCTCCCCGTACAGGGTTCTGTTGTGAGATTGTGTTACTTTGGTTCCGCATTGCTGGCCCGATCGCCAAGTGTTGGTACCAGCCGAGAAATTCTGCAATTCGGCGCAGAACTGTTCGGATCCTCTGATCTGGAATCCGACTGTGAAATCATCCGTTTGATGGTTGATTCTTTACACATTGCCGGAATTAAATCTCTATCTGTATCGCTCGGACACGTTGGAATCATTGAAGAATTATTCTCAGTATTAGACATCCCGAAATCACTTGAAAACGATATTCTTGATGCGCTCAAGAAGAAATCCATCCCCGACCTCCAAACATTGTCTGGAACGAGCGAACTGTCGGGGGAAGCACTCGCTGTGTTCAGTGAACTAACAAGGTTAAACGGTGATTCCATGATGATCAGTCAGGCGAAGTACTTGTTGAGTGGAATAAGCGAAAGTACTGACGCTTTGTTGGCTGAGTTCGATCACGTGGTTAGCTGGATACTCAAAGAACTTCCTGAAGTCTCATGTCACGTGGACTGTGCGCTGGTTGGCAGCTATCGTTACCATACCGGCATCATATTTTCTGCATATGGTCCTGGATACGGCCAAGCATTGGCGAAAGGAGGCCGCTATGACCGTGTACTGTCAACATACGGAAATCCATGTCCTGCAACAGGATTCAGCGGTGATCTCCGACTGCTGAGTCGTAACGTTCGAGGAAAATGCGAGAAGGGTATTCTGGTTTCTCACGGTGAGCGGGTATCTGAGTCCCTCATTTCTGATCTTATTGATAATGGTGATCGGGTAATTCGTCAGATGCCTGGGCAGACGCGAGCGTCATTACTAACGATTTGCGACCGGCAACTCGTTCATCGAGATGGCGAATGGGTTGCCGTTCCTCTTGACGTTGAAGGTGATGTAAGTTGAGCATTCAGACTTTGGCGATCGTCGGCGGGCAGTGGGGTGACGAAGGCAAGGGAAAAATCGTTGATTGCCTGAGTGCTCGTACGGATGCTGTAGTCCGATTTCAGGGAGGACACAACGCAGGCCACACCTTGGTTTCAGACAATCGAAAGGTAGTCGTGCACCTGATTCCAGCAGGTGTACTTCACCAGCATGTGCAGGCATTTATCGGTAACGGGGTTGTTCTATCCTTGAATGCACTTCAGGAAGAGATGGCGAGCATAGCGGATCATGTACAGGATTTATCGCAACGCCTACGAATCAGTGAGGACTGTGCTTTGCTTCTTCCCAGCCATGCGGCCTTGGATCAGGCACGCGAGTCAAGCAAGGGAAAACGTGCGATTGGTACCACCAGCCGCGGTATCGGTCCCGCATATGAAGACAAAATTGCCCGTCGTGGTATCAAAGTGCATGATCTTCTTAACGCAAACGTATTGTCAGATAAAGTATTGGAGTTGTTGGATTACCATAATTTTCTGCTGAGTCAGCGATATGGTACCCCCAAAATTGATGTTGATGGTGCTCTCGATTTTCTCTTGGCTGCTGCCGAGTGGGCGGTTCCGATGATTTCGGATGTCAGCTCGGATGTCAGCAAATTGATTGACGAAGGCAAGAGAGTGCTGTTTGAAGGCGCACAGGGTGTACTGTTGGATATCGATCACGGGACTTATCCTTACGTGACTTCATCGAATACCGGAACCGGAGCAGTCGCCACCGGCGGTGGGATTCCAATTTCGCGGGTGAATCACGTCATGGCAATCGTCAAGGCCTATACCACGCGAGTAGGGTCCGGCCCTTTTCCGACAGAACTGGACGACGAAGTAGGGCAGCACTTAGCGAATAGAGGAGCGGAATTCGGTGCGACGACAGGGCGTCCCCGTCGTTGTGGCTGGTTTGATGCGGTGACTGTTCGTCGCGCTCACCAGTTGAATGGTTTCGATGGCTTGTGTATTACTAAACTCGACGTACTGGATGGGCTGGATACTATAAAAATCTGTACCGATTACCGTGTCGGTGACGTTTTCAGCAGCAATATGTCATGCAATGCAAAAAATCTCGGGGAATGTGAACCGGTCTACGAAAAAATACCCGGATGGGATGAATCGACGCTCGGGGCCACCCGCTACGCTGACTTGCCGAACAATGCGAAGAGGTATCTGGATAGTATTGCGGAGCTATGTGGGATACCAATAGACATAATTTCGACAGGGCCTGAACGCAGGCATACAATTTTCAATGATCCTCTCTCGGATTGGAATTGATCAAAATGGGTAATGGACTTTGCGATTTGCAGGTGATTCCAATTCAGTTCGACTCACTTTTCAATCATGAAGACCGATACGAGAATTTACGGTGAAAATCACATCATGTGGTGTCACAATTCATATGACAATCTTGTCATTGACTTGTATTTGTCCACCTTTTCGGATGTGAGCGCGTAATCCGGCTCTGTGCATCCACTGTTTGACAAGTTTTGGATGGCCGGTAAGCCCGCTGAGGTAGGTGCATGGCTCGCATAACCGAATTCCAGTCAGTGTTACCTCGCCAACTTTGAAAGTCTTGCCGACCAGGCTGTTCAAATCAACATCGCGCGTCAAAATATTTCGTCGCGACTGCGAAAATTCAAGCTCTATATCGTGCTTCTGTTTTAGCTCCTCGAAAGCTTCTTCCTCAATCAGCGATACTTCCTGATCGGGTTCAATCTCCGGCTTCGAGAATGTTCCGGTCAGTGAATAATACCGATCTCCCATCAAGCCTCGCCCTTCAACAGCGGTGACTGAATCAACAGAATTCATTTCTCCACCGGGTTCGGGGGTAGTGAAGATTTTCAGCACAATTCCTGTGGTCATTTCAATTTGTTGTCCAATATCACGTAAATATTTTAGTCGGTTGGGTTACGCCACTGTAGTATACATTTTTGTTTGCTGGCGAGCGATTCACCTCTGAATTGCAACTCAATATATTGTGAAGCATGACAGGATTTCAGAGTAACATTTAAACAATTGTTGGAGTTATTCAGAGTAATACAGATGGGTCGGTACAGGGGAAACGCTCAATTTTTCGCTAGTCGCTTGTTGCATCTCTTTAGCCCTGTAGTTGCTATCCTTATACCTGGAAAGAAGTTAATCAATCGGGAAAATCAGAGTTATAAGAGATATCGTCATATGGACGAGAATCTTCCTGAGGATATCGAGGACGTTCTTGAATTATCCGCAATTTTGGAAATCAGGGAGTATGATCTGTTTGGACTGGCGTACCATTGGTGGTTTGGGCACCCGGCGAACAAAAAGGTGCTGGAGTCCCATTTTGCTAGATATATGTTCAACAAGATTGTTCCGCATTGGATGAGACACTACAGCCGGATGTTAATTGACCTTCGCGAACAGGGAATCCTGGATAGAGAAGAATTGGGAATAGACAGACTGCCAAATGCAACCCCTGATTCCGTTCGAGCCGGACTCCGATATACAGTAATTATTATCTCCTTATTTGGATTGCTGATATTGATTGCAGAAATGGCGGTACAGTTCAATGTACTCACCTGCATGTTTCCTCCATGCTACTGACTATGCCCTGACCGATCAATGGACATTATTTTCTTGATAATCACCGGCGTAGTCGCTGTGCACGCACTCACCTATCGAACGGAAGAGGGTGAAAGAGATACAGTTCGTTTGCTATTCGGATGTATAGCACTGCTGTTTTTCTTTCGGGTCTTGTTTGTCGATGTTCTCGAAGTCTGGAACTAGTTTGAAGCGCTGACGTTCCAGCGCAGACCCAGGTAGCAAGATTTTCTACCTATTCAGAGGAGGTGCCAGCCATTGGATACCGGAACGCACATAGTCGCGAATCTACTGGTACAGAGTCGTCGCTCGAAACCCAGGCTGTTTGTCGCAGTCGCTTTGGGCGCGATGATCCCGGATCTCCCGATAATCATCTTTTATGCCTGGGAATCCTTGATTGTTGGGTATTCGGAACATATTATCTGGACGCAACGTTATTTCCTTCCCAGCTGGCAGAATTTTATTGATATTTTCAATTCAATTCCCCTGATTGCGGTGGTGTTGATTGGTGTAACAGCGTTGCGTATGAAGTGGTTGCCTGTCATCCTGATAGGGATGCTGTTACACATTTTATTGGATATACCGTTCCATCATGATGACGCGCATCGTCACTTCTATCCCCTTTCAGATTGGAAATTTTTAAGTCCCATCTCCTATTGGGATCCTCGATACTACGGAGGCATTATGGCTGTCGTTCAGATTGCAATCGTAGCCATCGGATTGGTCTGGCTTTGGATACGACACACTGGCAGGTTTGAGAAATTGATGATCGCCCTGATGGCCATCGCCTATGTGGCATTTTTAATTTTTGTCCAGATGGTGTGGGCTGCCTGATTGTCAAGGAGTAATCCTATTTTTTATAAGAGCGTTGCTCTGCATCAATTTCCGGAACCTTGAGTAGACGTTCGGATTCCGGCTTCTCCAGTTCTAAAGCGATATAGGCAGCTCGCTCTGCGATCCCCGGCGGTCGCTCAGGTTGGTTTCTTAGGAATCGCGTCAGCCAGTGCGGACCCTCAGCAATTTCAGGGTCCAACTGAAGCGCTGTAACATAATCCTGCAATGCCAGTTCGTGATTCCCCATCCGGTCATGGAGAATGCCCCGATTGGCGTAGGTTCCCGCGAAGTCCGGTTCAAGTGCGATTGTCTCGTCAAACATCACGAGAGCATCGCCAAACCGACCAAGTTGCATAAGCGAACGCGCCCGTCCTCTCATCGCATGAATATGGATTGGGTTCTTTCCCAATGCATCTTCGTACGATTCGAGCGCCCGGTCATAAGCCGCATCCTCAAATAACTTGTTTGCCGCGTGGTATTCCGTGTCTCCTGGTTTGCGATCAATAAAGAAACCATCATAGATCCCCCATGCGAGCCAACCTAGTGCCAACACAATTGCTGTGTATTTGAGAAATTGATATAGACGCGGGTCCACGGTTGGGTCAACCCGTATCCAATAGACGGAAGTTGAATAGCATTGAAAATGCCAGACAGATAATGACAGCTACCAAGTAAGCGCGCTTTTTCTGTCCTTGCAACTCTTCCGGGGAAAGATTTTTTTGGAGTTTTCGCTGCAGTCTTCGAACACTGACCGTCCAGATCAGTTGTCCGACGGGGTATAGCAGCGCGGCTGTCATAGCGATAACCCAAAGGTAATATGACGTCAATGCAGACATGTCGGTGGGTTTTGACCTGATGATCGGTAGTGGAAAAATCGTGCTCGGTCAAATTATAAAAAAAGGGAGGATTACTCCTCCCTTTTCTACGAATAAATTGCCGGTTAGGCTTGCGATTCCTGAGTGTCTCCAATATCTTCCTGAAGCACCTCGATTTCACTTTCTTGCAATGTGGACATTTCCATCTTGTAAGCGAGGAACCACATCATACCGACACCAAGTGCCCACCAGAGAATCTGCCAAGCCCAGATCGAAGGCATTCCAAACAGCCATGTTGCAGCATCATTGGGGTTGCCGAAAATTGTATTTCCGATCACCGCACCGGGGCCGATTCCGAAGAAGAACCAAACCAGAGTGATAATCCACGCGATAGGAAGCATTCCTCGCTTGGCAGCGGATAATCCAGCATGTTCTGCCAAGAAGTCGTGATACTTCATCTTATGCGCATGGTCGGCACTATTTTGAGTCATCGCCGAAATAATGATGACGATGCCCAAATTGAAGATGATTCCCCAGCCAGCTGAGTGAATCGTCCACGGCCATCTGCCCCAAGCAGTGATTCCGAGATTCTGTCCGACTGTTTCGGTACAGACAACCACCACCAGGCCGACGGCGAGTCCGACATTGATACCGAGTCGTGTGAACCACGGAAAGTAACATACGGCGAGCAAAGCAGGCCACATCTGAAATCCGAATGCGACTGCCAGACCACCTAACAGAACCAGAGCATCTGTGGATGTGGTCGCTACAACGAGTGCTGCAAAAACGATAACGGCAACACCGATTCGTCCAAACAGTTTCTGCTGACTGTGCGTAACATTTGGCATGACGAAGTGTTTGAGCAAATCACGTGTAAGCATCGCTCCGGCAGTTGACATGTATGCTGCTCCAGTTGACTGCATCGCAGCCAGCGCGCATACCGACAATAACCCAACAAGCCATGGCGCGGTATCTTGCATCACTCTGATCAACTGCGGTACAAGCATTCCTTGCTTACCGGCAGAGTCCATCAGGTCCTTCCCACCTAAGCCGGCTTGAAGAACGTTGTTGGTCGCGTCAGGATATGCGGCAAGATACGCTGTGTCGGCACCAAGCAGATGCCCGCCCATGCCCTGCATGGCGGTAAAGAAGAACAGAATGAATCCAATTCCGAGCGACGAAGCCCAAACCTGCTGAGGTGCGAACGGCTTGGGATCGTGATTCGAGAACGCCCACATTGAGAACGCCGGAGAGGATTGAATTCCCATCAAGGCGAACATGTAGGACAGAATCATTATTCCCGTCCAGGCACCACCGACCGCTGAAGGTCCAGACGATACAAATTGAATTACACCGGGTATCGCGATGTAATGACTGTAACCATCAAGGGTACGTTTCTGATCCAGAGCAGCAAGATTTGCTATACCTTCATTCAGTGCAGCCCATCCGCCGACGAGATTCAGCGAAATGATTCCTATGACTATGATACCCAGCGCAAGCAAAATGCACTGCAAGGTATCAACGTAAGCCACAGCTCTCAATCCACCCGAAGCGACATAGATGAACACAATGGCGGAAAGCAACCACATACCGACGTTGACTCCTAACGCACCATCCGTAAGAACGTTGAACAAAAATCCCGAAGCTCTCAACTGAATTCCCAGGTAGGGAACTGAGAAGCAAAGCGCGACAAGAACGACCAAAATCCGAATCAGATCGGATTTGAAATAGTGCGACAGCATCTCTCCGGGCGTTACGAAACCATATCGTTTCCCCAGCATCCACTGTCGTTTCAAAAATAGTACGCCTGTAAACGGAATTGTAATAGCATAGAAAGAGGCGTAGGCGTACTGAAAGCCGTCCCGATACAGCAAACCCGGATGCCCCATAAAAGTCCATCCGGAAAATGATGTGGCCGTTGCTGCCAGTACGAATACCCACAAGGACAAACGCCGACCTGCAATGAAATAATCACTTGCGGTCTTAGACGTCATCGCCCCCCTAATGCCCCAGTATATGCAGTAGACCCAATACAGGACTACAAAAATAAACAACCAGACAATTTTGGCATCCAAAATAATTTACCTCACTAAACTGTGATAGCGAATCAATTCGCTTAGTACATTTTTTATTTTGCAGATATGCAATTTACATAATTGCACTGATTATAGATTATCTTATTTGCCAATCTTGGGAAAAGCAGTTTCAGCGTCGTATATACGGAATTTATTCCGAAAGAAAATTTAAGACTTACAAGTACTTGGACATCAAGTACTATCTTCTACCCTTCTTGCCCCTTTAGGCTACTCGTTAGCCTGTACAGTCCACTTTAGCGGCCCCCAAGACGGCTGCAATGTTTCCTCGTTTCGACACCTTCACAAGATTCAAACTCAGTTGACTCTCTCGAGTTGGGGATTCGAGCCTGATCAATAGGAAGTCAGCTCCAGTTTGATGAGTGGTAAGTTCATGAATGCAGTAAGCCGACGTTTCTATGCAGTCTACTTTGCCCTGGACTTTGAGTGGTGAATTCGAGAATTGAAGTTGCCCAAGTCGTCTCAAATTTCTGGTTATATAATGGCATTCCACCGTGCCCGAACAGCGACCAAATAGCAGTTTTTCAAGGTCGTTGAATATAATTCGGGACCAGACTATGCCGAGGTGGCGAAATTGGCAGACGCGCTAGCTTCAGGTGCTAGTGGGGGTAAACCCCGTGGAGGTTCAAGTCCTCTCCTCGGCACCATTTCAAAGATTCATACGACCGCCTGACGCGGCCTCCTCAACATTTTTTTACGGAGTGCCTGGATCTGAAATCTGGGCAGGCGATGCATCAAGTCATCGAATCTGGGGCTGTTGCCCAATAACTTAAATAAAAATTCCGGATTTCCGGGGTGAGGAATTGTTCGGGCAATTCCTTTCCTTCCAGAATGACCGCCAGTTAGAAAGCGAATAGAATAAACAGAAGGACACAGACATATTCGCCTCCGTTCTGTTTCGGGTGGCACGCCCGGAGGGACTCGAACCCCCGACAACCAGGTTCGAAGCCTGGTACTCTAATCCAACTGAGCTACGGGCGCGTATTCAACCGAAGTTGTGCGTGTTGTTTGACAGGAAAGAGACTGGCAACTACTCAACCATTTTTTTTCTTTCAGCCATCAAACTTACGTAATCCATAATTATACTTGCTCCGGCTAAAGAAGTTATTTCACCGACATCGTACGCAGGTGCGACTTCTACCAGATCCATCCCTTTGAAATCGATACCCTTCAGGCCCCGGATTATACTCTGCGCCTGATATGTGAAAAGCCCTCCGCAGACCGGTGTGCCTGTTCCCGGTGCAAATGCCGGGTCAAGACAATCAATATCGAAAGTCAGATAAGCCGGGTGATCACCGACAATTTCAAGAGTTTTCTCGATCACTGCGTTCACGCCATTTTGGTGAACGTAATTCGCATCCATGATGTTGAACCCGTGGGTTTCCGAATTGCCAGTCCTTAGTCCGATCTGAACTGATCGCTCCGGTACGACCAATCCATGCCTCGCAGCATGAAAAAACATTGTTCCGTGATGGATACGTTCTTCGTCTTCACGCCACGTGTCGGAATGCGCGTCAAAGTGAACCAGCGAAATCGGACCATATTTTTCGCAGAACGGCTTCAAAATCGGATAGGTGATGAAATGGTCTCCACCCATGGTGACAACATTGGCATCACCCGAAAGCAGATGTCGTGTGTGGGCTGTGATTTCGTCCGGAATCTTATCGGGGAAACCGGGGTCCATCTCGCAATCGCCGTAATCTGTAGCGGTTAGATGTTCAAAGGGGTCCAATATCCAGGGCCAAGAGCCTCCGCTCCAGGACAATTGTGCCGATGAAGCTCGAATTGCACGGGGGCCGAACCTGGTACCCGGTCGATTGGTTACCGCGAGGTCGTACGGAACACCACAGAAGATAAGGTCAGATTCGTTTACACCCTTGGAATAAGGGCGTCGGAACATGCTGGTTGCGCCGGCGTACGTCGTCTCATCGCCCATCGCCTTGGGTGATTTCCCTGTAAACGCATTGTCGGCAGAACTTCTACTCACAATTGAAATTGGTTTCTTGTCTTCTAAGGCGTCTGAATCCGGTGGATGACTCTCAGGTCAATTATCAGTTCGTTTTTGGATTATATCGCTTACAAGTTTCGGGTCAGCCTTGCCCTGGGCCTTTTTCATAACCTGACCGACGAAGAAACCTATCAGTTTTGTATTGCCATCTTTGAGACGTTGAACCTGTTCCGGTTCGGCAGCGAGAACATCATCAATCAGCGCCTCGATTTTCCCGGAGTCCGTGTCCTGTTTGAGACCCTCGGAATTTATAATTTCATCGACCGAAAGGTGTGGCTTCTCCCATAAAATCGAAAGCAGGTTTTTCGCACCATGTCCGGAAATCATGCCACTGTCAACGTTTGCAACAATCTGCCCCAGTGCATCCGCGTCGACTCTGGAGTTCGAAATGTCGATCCCTGCCTTGTTCAGGTAACTAGAGAGTTCCACGTTAATCCAGTTCGCAACACCTTTTGGATTGTCAACGTGATTAAGAGCGGACTCGAAATAGTCAGCGACGGATCGGGATTGTGTAAGTTGTGCCGCGTCAACTTCACTCAGTTTGAACTCCGTCATGAATCGTTGTTTGCGCTGCTCTGGCAGTTCCGGAACATCGTTTCGGATACTTTCGATGAATTCTTCCGATAGGACCAGCGGTGGCAGGTCAGGATCAGGGAAATAACGATAGTCGTGCGCATCTTCCTTACCGCGCATTGGTCGGGTGACGTTTCTGTTTGGGTCATAGAGGCGCGTTTCCTGGATGACCGAACCGCCGGCTTCCAAAACTTCAATCTGCCTGTCAATCTCTGTAATAATCCCTTTTTCCACAAATCGGAACGAATTGATATTTTTTAGTTCAGTTCGTGTACCCAGTTCCACCT
Organism: Arenicellales bacterium; assembly: GCA_963662635.2. Lineage (GTDB taxonomy): Bacteria > Pseudomonadota > Gammaproteobacteria > Arenicellales > JAJDZL01 > JAJDZL01. The sequence continues at coordinate 72,694 of CAXXFC010000005.1, read as the reverse complement.
CGCCGCGCGGGCGAATTGAGACATTGGCGTCACATCGAAGCGAACCTTCCTGCATGTTGCCGTCGCAGATACCGAGATAAGTGACCAGTCTGTGCAATCTGCGCATGTAATCGGCTGCTTGCCGCGCCGACCGAATATCCGGTTCGGAAACAATTTCGAGCAATGGAGTTCCCGCCCGATTCAGGTCGATTCCTGTAGCACCCGGAAATTCATCATGGAGTGATTTCCCCGCATCTTCCTCCAGATGTGCGCGGGTAATACCTACCGTATGCACCGAACCGTCGACCATTGTGTCCAATGCGCCGCCGACAACGATCGGAATCTCATATTGGCTAATCTGATAGCCTTTGGGCAGGTCCGGATAGAAATAATTCTTACGCGCAAAAATGGATTTGCGATTGATTTCGGCCCCGATTGCGACCCCGAATTTAACAGCCATCCGCACAACTTCCACATTGCAGACTGGCAGTACGCCGGGTAGGGCAACATCAATCAGGCATGCCTGACTGTTGGGTTCAGCGCCGAATTCAGTTGAGGCACCCGAAAAGATCTTGCTCCGGGTGGCGAGCTGGATATGAACTTCAAGGCCGATTACTGATTCCCAATCACTCATGAGACCAGGTCCGGGGTTGCAAGATGGTAGTCGGTATGCTTCTGAAACAGATGTGCAGCCTGTAACAGTCGTGCTTCTTCAAGATAAGGGGCGATAATATGCAGCCCAACAGGTAGTCCAAGTTTATCAAAACCAGCCGGTATAGAAATGGCCGGCAGCCCCGCCAGGTTGACCGCAGCGGTGTAAACATCGTTAAGGTACATGAGCACAGGATCTGACATTTTCACACCGATCTCAAAGGCTGTCGTCGGTGCGGTCGGTCCCATAATCAGGTCACATGTCTTAAAAACCCGACTGTAATCGTCTGAAATCAGACGTCGAACCTGTTGCGCTTTCACGTAGTAGGCATCGTAATATCCGTGAGAGAGCACGTAGGTACCGATCATGATTCTTCTGCGAACTTCTGGACCGAATCCTTCGCTTCGTGTCTTTTGGTACATTTCCGTCAGACTCTCACCGTACTCGCTACGGTATCCATATCGTACTCCGTCGAATCTGGATAGATTCGACGAGGCTTCAGCCGGTGCGATGACGTAATAGCAGGGGATCGCTGCATCACTATTCGGTAATTTCACATCTATGAGTGTTGCCCCTAAAGATTCAAATTGGCTGAGCGCACGCTGGACGATCTCACCGACCTTCGCATCCAGTCCGGCCGCGAAATATTCTTCCGGTACACCGATGCGAAGTCTGTCAAGTGGTGTTTCCAACTGTTGGGTGCATTGTGGTGACGGAATGTCCAGCGAAGTCGAATCTTTCGGATCGTAACCGCACATGGAATCCAGCAGCAAGGCGGCGTCCTTGGCGCTTCGAGCGAAAATTCCTGCCTGATCTAAAGACGATGCAAACGCAATCATGCCAAAACGGGAAGCACGGCCATAACTCGGTTTGACTCCTGTAATTCCGCACAACGCAGCGGGTTGTCGGATCGATCCGCCAGTGTCAGTCCCGGTTGCTGCCGGTATCAGTCCAGCTGCAACTGCCGCAGCTGAACCGCCGGAACTACCGCCCGGAACCCGTGACGTATCCCAGGGGTTCAGAACCGGCTGATAGTAGGAGTGTTCTGAGGACGACCCCATAGCAAACTCGTCCATGTTTGTCTTGCCGATTGTAGTGACACCGGTTGCGGAGAGTCGCTCTACCACGGTCGCATTGTATGGCGAAACGAAGTTACTGAGTATTTTGGAGCCACAGGATGTGAGCAGGCCTTTGGTACAGAAAATATCCTTGTGTGCGATCGGAATGCCTGCCAGAGGACCGAGTGTCGCGCCATACTGCCTGTCTTGATCGATCTTTCGTGCACTTTCGATCGCTCCCTCGTGATCGATCGTAATGAACGCGTTCAGCTTTTCAGCGGCTTCAATTCTGCTTAGATATTCCTCACACAACTCGACACTTGAAATATCCCGTTTATCCAACGCTTCGGATATCTGTGTCAGTTCAGCATTTGCCAGATTCATGAAAGGCTCCAAAAGAGACTATGGAGTGGAATAAATACTGAATTTCTGCCTGAGCGGATATATCTTGCACATCAATGATTTAATTGAACAAGTTGAAATAATCATATAATTACAGGCAGGTTGAGGACGATCCGGTTAAATATGGAGCGTCGCGATAGGAAATTTTACAGGCCAACTGACGACATTCAGTCAGTCAAGTACTTTAGGAACAAGATAAAATCCTTTTTCCGTTGAGGGGGCGATAGATTGCAGTTCACTACGCTGTTCGGGTTCGGTCAATTCATCAGGTCTGAGTCGCAGTTGGATGTCTTGCGGATGCGGCATCGGATCAATCTTTGATGTGTCGATTTCCTGCATTTGCTGAATCATCGCCAGTATGTCGGTCATTTCCTGAATATAGGATTCTGCCGCGTGGTCTTCCAAGTCCAATTGAGCCAGAGCGGCTATAACTTTTACATCTGTTCTTGATATGCTCATTATTCGTGCTGCAATTCCATGAGAACTAAAAACAAAATTATAGTAATTCGCTATTTCACACTGTCTGATTTTTCACTGACCTGTCAAATCACAGGCGGAGTGTGCGCGCTGCATCAAGGAGGACGGTTCAAGTGATTCGACTCTTCGACCGTCTTTCCCAGGATCTGGCCATTGATCTAGGCACAGCCAATACGCTGATTTTTGAAAAGAACAGCAAACAGATCATACTGAATGAGCCATCTGTCGTTGCGGTGCATGTGCCCGACTATGATGGAAAGGGATATAGGAATCCGGTCGACGCGGTTCTGGCGGTCGGTTCCGACGCTAAATCCATGCTGGGAAGGACACCTGCCAACATCCGTGCCATCCGGCCGATGAAAGACGGGGTGATCGCTGATTTCACGGTGACTGAAATCATGCTGAAGCGATTCATCGGCAAGGTACAGACCAGGCGATTCTTCTTACGACCCCGGGTTGTCATCAGTGTTCCGTGCGGCTCAACCCAGGTGGAAAGGAGGGCGATTCGCGAATCCTGTCTTGGTGCCGGTGCCCGGCAGGTTTACCTGATGGAAGAGCCTATGGCCGTTGCGGTAGGCATGAACCTGCCAGTTGCTGAACCAGTGGGTACTATGGTCGTTGATATCGGTGGAGGCACGACAGAAATCGGTATTATCTCGCTGGGCGGTTTGGTCTGGTCGAATACCTTGCGGGTTGCCGGAGATGTGTTTGACCTCAAGATAAAAACCTATTTGAGAGATCAGTATGGATTGGAAGTCGGAATGCCGACGGCTGAGAGAATCAAGCATTTGATTGGAACCGCGTGGAGTCGCTCCGATGAGACACAGATGGATGTGCGCGGCAGAGGATTCAAAGGTGTCACCCGTAAACACGTGTTGCGAAGCAGTGAGATATACGAAGTGCTCAAGGGGTCCATGGAAGAGATCGTCAACGGTGTCGGCCAGGCTCTCCAGAATTCTCCACCGGAATTGAACGTCGATATTTCCGATCGCGGCATCTTGCTGGCCGGCGGAGGTGCTTTGCTCCGCGATATCGACAAACGTTTGAACGAAGCATTGGATATTCCTGTAATTATTGCGGAAGATCCACTTACATGTGTCGCCCGAGGATGCGGAAAAGTATTGGAACGAACCGATCTTCTGAACCAGATTGTCTTTGATCAATAATCTAACTAATTTGAAACCAGTTACAAAACTTCGGGTCTAGCGATGAACGACCTACGTAGTAAATCGAATCTTGATTTCAAATTCATCTGGTTTTCTATGATCGCAATCGTTCTGATCGTGCTTGAATCCCAATCCGCGATGCTGCACAGCGCACGGGTTGTCATTTCGATCCCTGTCAAGCCATTGCTTGAGGTTGCTCAGGTACCCGCTCACGTCAAGGTTATCTATCGGAATATGTTTGAAGAAAGAGAACTATTGCGCGATCTGAATCGGAAATTGGACGAGGAGAATAAGGCACTTCGCGAGGAGTTGATCGATTTGAAGAATGCAGAAGATCGAAATGAATGGATGGGCGAACTGCTCCACGCCTCAGACAAGCATAAGATTCCTGTTATTGCCGCGGTGCCCACTTCGATCCAGCTGGAACCGCAGGCGCAAAAGATTGTGGTCGACCGCGGGTCGAGAGATCAGGTGGTGTTGGGTCAACCAGTCATTGATCATCGAGGTGTGATCGGCCAGGTAACGGCGGTTTCAATGAAGAACAGTGCTGTGACTTTGATCACTGATTCGACCCAATCGCTTTCGGTACGGGTTCGTCGCAGTGGCATCAAGGCGGTGGTGCACGGGCTTGGTGACTCCGACAAACTCAGGGTGTCCGGTCTGAGAAGCGAGCACGATGTTGTGATTGGAGACATTTTGGTGACGACCGGATTCGGTGAGAAATATCCCGTTGGATATCCTGTTGCTGAAGTGATCAGTGTCGAACGCGACAAGAACACGTCGTTTGCAAATGTCGCAGCGGTACCTTTGGCCGCACACGATCCCGGTTACGCTGTTATGCTGGTGTGGCCAAATAGAGATTTGGGTTCCGATGAAGTTCCGATAGTGACGTTGAATGATGCAGCCCAAAAGTAACAGCTCAGCTTTATTGCTTAGTATCCCCGTTGTGATTTCGTTTGCGGCCGCCATGGTTTTGTCGGTCGTGGCCATTCCTGAATCCGTGAGCAACTTCCGACCAGATTTCGTAGCTCTTGTCCTGATATTTTGGTGTCTGTACTATCCCGGTCGTGTTGGATTGCTGGTTGCATTTGCGGTTGGACTGCTAGCGGATGCAATGTACTTCGGAATTCTCGGACAGCATGCGATTTCCAAGCTTGTCATTGCTTATGTCATTCTCAAGTTTATTTCGGATTCCAATCTGAATAATCGCGTCTTGCAGCAATCGATGATTGTGCTTTTGCTGCTACTTCTGAATGTCTTGATCTTGACTGTCATCAGTCGTCTCGTGCATGGGCCATACGGGTCCCATATGGTCTGGCTGACGCCTCTTGTCGGTGCGATCATGTGGTATCTGTTCGCTTCTTTCCGGCGAACGAGGACGCCTCGGCGATATGGAATTTTCCAATAGGGTTATCAGAGAAAGTGATTCTGTCCGAAGCAGAAACATTGCTCGAGGGCGCGTGCTGCTCTCAATTGCAGCAGTCGGTCTGTTTGTTTCAGTTTTATTGGGCAGATTGGTATATCTTCAGATTCTTGATTATTCCAATCTTGCTACGCGCTCGAGCCAGAACCGAATAGAGATTGTACCCATAGCACCGGTTCGCGGTCAGATCTATGACCGAAATGGCCATTTGCTCGCTGGCAACAAAACAGTTTACTCTCTGAGGATCATACCGGCCAATGTCAAGGATATTGACGCTTTGCTCAGCGACATTTCAGCCATTGTGCCTGTCTCCGAATATGAGCGAAAGGCTTTCGAAAAATCCCTCAGGGTTAACAGCCGGTTTGAACCGCATATTCTGAAAGATTATCTTGACGATCGTCAGGTCGGTCGGTTAGCGGTGGAACGGTATCGACTTCCCGGTGCTGTAATCAGCGCAGACCTGCACAGAAACTATTTGGCGGGTGAATCACTTTCGCATGTCGTCGGTAGGCTTAGCCGGATTGATGAAAAAGACGAGCAAGAACTCAACCGGTCTCGTTACAGCGGACTTCAGTATGTCGGCAAACATGGTGTTGAACTGTTCAGCGAGGACCTGCTTGTCGGCTGGTCGGGACATGAACGTGTGGAAACCAATGCACACGGGCAGAAAGTGAGGACGTTGTCACAGGTTCTTCCTACAGCGGGTCAAAACGTATATTTGACCGTGGATCGAGATCTTCAGGCACTTGCCTACAAAGCGATCGGCGATCGAAAGGGGGCGCTGGTCGCGATTGAACCGGCAACTGGAAGAATTCTGGCTATGGTTAGTCGGCCGTCATTTGATCCCAATGGATTCGCAGTATTTTCCCAGCCTGGTATGGCACATGAACTGCTTAACTCCGAAGACAGCCCCCTGATCAATCGGGCGGTTCAGGGAATCTATTCTCCGGGTTCAACCATCAAGCCATTCATGACACTGGCCGGTCTTTCGAACTCAATCTCAAACCTTCGGGTATTCTGTCCCGGTTTTTATCAGTTGCCTGGTGTGAAGAAAAAATACCGTTGCTGGAAAGAGGACGGTCATGGCTGGGTTGATTACCTGAGTGCCGTCGCGGAATCATGTGATGTGTTCTACTATGTTTTGGCGAAGCGGCTTGGTATTGATCGTATGTCTGCAGCCTTGGGCCAATTCGGTTTCGGCGAAAGGACCGAGGTGGGTCTGCATAACGAAAAACCCGGTATTCTGCCTTCAAAGGAATGGAAACGCGAGGCGATGGATGAATCCTGGTATCGGGGAGAAACATTGATCACCGGAATCGGACAAAGTTACTTTTCCGTCACCATGATGCAACTCGCGTATGCAACATCGATCATCGCCAACAGAGGCGCGAAATACAAGCCGCAGCTGATTCACAAGACTATTGATGTAAATATCAGGCAGGAGACTTTTTATGAGCCGGAACTGCTCGGCACGGTTGAACTGAATCCAAAGCACTACGAGTCTGTCGTGCGCGACATGATCGAAGTTGTTCACGGAAAAAAAGGCACCGCGAGAGCAATCGGTAGAGATGCACAATACACGATCGCGGGGAAGACCGGGACGGTGCAGCTGATTCAGCGAGCCCAAGATACTGAATGGGATGAAACCAAGGTTGCCCAGAAACATTGGCCGCACGGAATTTTTACCGCATTTGCCCCTGCCGACTCGCCAAAGATCGTCGTCGCTGTAGTGGTTGAGAACGGAAAGTCGGGAAGTGCTATTGCTCCGATCGCGAGACAGGTGATGGATCATTACCTGTTGAAGACAAATCAACAAGAATCGAAGAATCAAATTGCGCGCGTTAACAACATTAGGTAATAGTTCACCTTATCGTTCGATTTTGAGCAACCTTTTACGGGTTGATGCAATCATCTTTGTATCGATCATATTGCTTTGTGTCGTCAGTCTTGGCGCACAGTACAGCGCCACCGGGCAGGAACTCGCCCCATTGTTGCGTCAATTCGCTCGAATTTTCGTGGCTCTCATTCTGATGTTGATTATTGCGGGCATTTCAACGGATCGGTTGTGCAAGTACACACCTCATATATTCGTATTTGGATTTACTCTGCTGATTTTGGTGCTGGCGGTGGGTTTCGTCGGTCGAGGTGCTCAGCGCTGGCTGGATTTAGGCATCATCAGATTTCAACCGGCGGAGTTGATGAAGATTGCAGTTCCTATGATGGTTGCATGGATCCTCACCCGTCCTCCGCTATTCAGTCGAAACACAAATTTTACGGTGTGCGGAATACTGGTTGCCATGCCTGTGTTATTGGTTTATCTGCAGCCGGATCTGGGCACGTCGCTATTGATTGCAGCGGTAGGATTTTATGCCATCATGATCGGTGGACTCTCGTGGCGCTGGATCGCGGCGATTGCCGCGCTGACGCTGGCGGCGATTCCGATTATGTGGCCTTTTCTCCATGAATATCAGAGACTTCGAGTAGTTACCATGTTTGATCCTTGGGAGGATCCATTTGGTAGTGGCTACCACAGCATTCAGTCGATGATTGCGATCGGATCAGGGGGAATTTACGGCAAGGGTTGGCTTGAGGGAAGTCAGTCGCAACTGGAATTCATTCCCGAAAGAAGTACAGACTTTATATTTTCAGTCTACGCCGAAGAGTTTGGGTTGCTCGGGGGGTTGTTTCTGATATTAATTTATGGACTTTTGATAGCTCGCTGCCTCATCATTGCATATCAGAGCAAAAGTGAATTTGGCCGAATAGTAGCGGCTAGTGTTGGAATTATGATTTTTGTCCATCTGTTCGTGAACGTAGGTATGGTAGCGGGAATATTACCTGTAGTAGGCGTGCCGTTACCCATCATGAGCTATGGAGGTACATCGATGGTTACGGTTTTGGTAGGATTAGGATTTGTCATGGGGGTTCGACATGCACATCACTAGAACATTTCGTTATGTCTGGCACGCTTTTGTTTGTCTGGTCGCAATTCCGGTGGTGTTGTATCTGAACACCAGCGCTGTGTATTCGGTGGATTTCGAAAAATATCCAGCGGCAAATGAACTGGTGGATGCGCTAACCGAACAGACTGGATTCAAGGAGAAAAGGGTTGAATCTATCGTTCGTGAAGCGGTGTTCAAGGACGACATCATTAAGGCCATAACACGTCCGGCAGAGAAGAAATTTCCTTGGTATCGATATAAACCAATTTTTATCTACGACGAAGGTGTCGATCTTGGTGTCGGCTTTTGGAACAGGCATGAGGAGACACTGCAGCGGGCCTACACAACGTATGGAGTGAACCCCGCCATTATTGTTGCTATTGTGGGTGTTGAGACACGATATGGCAAGATAACGGGAAAGCACCGCGTGATCGATAGTCTGGTTACGATCGCACTCGGGTATCCTCGAAGAAGTGAGTTCTTCGCCAAACAACTCGGTGAGTTTCTCGAGTTATGTGAAGAAGAAGGCTTGGATCCGTTATTGATCAAGGGCTCGTACGCTGGCGCAATGGGGATACCTCAGTTTATATCAAGCAGTTATCGGGTGTTTGCCGTGGACTTCAACGAAAACGGCAAACGCGACCTGTTGACCGAAACAGAAGATGCGATCGGTAGCGTGGCGAATTATTTGGCGGAACACGGATGGATAAAGGACGGTCAGGTCTACGCTGAAATTCAAAGTGACAATGTTGGTGTACTGGAAGAGATAGCATCGAACAAACTGAAGACGAGCCAGACGTACAGTGAATTGAAAGCGTTGGGAGCGGAACTTGAACCAAATGAAAATTTAAATATCGATCAGAAACTCGGTGTTATCCAATATGAGGTTGAGCCGGACAAGTTCATCTATCGGGCCGGATTGCCGAACTTCTATGCGATCACAACCTATAACAGAAGTACTTTGTATGCCATGGCTGTCGCTGAACTGGCGGAGCATCTTTCCCAAGCCAGATCAGCGCAAAACTAGGGGATCTCACTATGTATAGATTAATTGTATTGACTATGATTCTGACATTTGCGGTTGCTGGCTGCTCTAAATATGGAGCAGAATTCGCACATGTTGACGACACCGATGTGCCAAATGCAGTTCCGAAATACGAACCGTATAGCAAACAGGGAAACAATCCGTACCGGGTATTTGGCAAGACCTATGTTCCTCTTCGCACTGCCGAAGGGTTTGAGCAGCGTGGAATCGCCTCGTGGTATGGGAAGAAATTTCACGGCAATCCCACTTCCAACGGTGAGACATACAACATGCATGCGATGACAGCAGCGCATAAAACGCTTCCGTTACCGAGTTACGTCTCTGTCACCAATCTCAGTAACAATAGGAAGGTGATCGTTCGGGTAAATGATCGGGGTCCGTTCGTTGGTAACCGAATCATTGATCTGTCTTATGCGGCTGCGAGCAAGCTTGACATGGTGGGACCGGGAACTGCCCCGGTTCTGGTAAGAGCGGTAACCCCCGGCGGAATTGGGTATGGCAACCTGCCCGGGCAGAAACATTACCTGTCGGTAGGTGCATTTTCCGATAAATCCAATGCGAAAAGACTTCGAAAGACATTGAGGAGTGCCGGATTTGACTCGACACATATCAAACAAAAGAACAGTTCAGGACGGGCAATTTATCAGGTCCGAATCGGCCCGGTTGATGTGAATGGAAATCTTGACGACCTGATCGGTCAGATCGGAAGACATCTTTCGGAAGAACCGGTTCTTGTTACGGAGTGATACAGGCTCGCGGGATGTGTCACCCGGAACCAGTTTGATGGTCGATCGCGTAATCGTTCGCAAATCGGGGCTGGTACCGTACCAACAAGCGTTCGACGCGATGCGTCGGTTTTCCACTTCGCGCAGCAGTGACACCACAGATGAGTTTTGGGTTTTGGAGCACGACCCGGTCTATACGCTCGGATATTCGTGCAAAGCGCAGCCACGCGGGGTAACAAAGATTCCAATCGTTCCGACCGATCGCGGCGGACAGATAACCTATCACGGGCCAGGTCAGCTCATTATCTACTTGTTGCTCGACATGACACGGCGCCGGCAAGGTGTTCGCCATCTCGTCAGTTCGATTGAGTCAGCTATCCGTGATGTTCTGGAGTCGTATGGTATTCTGTCCGAGCTTAGGCAAAATGCGCCGGGTGTGTACGTTGATGGAGAGAAAATCGCTTCAATCGGAATCAGAATCAGTCGCGGCTGCAGCTATCACGGACTCAGTTTGAATGTGGATGTGGACACCAGACCATTCGATGTCATAGATGTGTGCGGTATTCCCGAATTGAAAGTAACCAATCTACGTAGAATAGGTTGTACCGAGTCCAAGGTGGGCATACAACAGCGGTGCATTACCTGCCTGTGTCAGCATCTGAACTATGAGATACTCTCTGGTACCCAGGAGAATCAATCAGTATTGAGTCTTTCAGAAGGGGATAATCGTGAATAGTTTACAGGCAGAAATTCAATCCGATTTCTTCAATTTTTCGGAAAATTATTGCTTTTTACCTTTCGTTTTTACTTTGGGGAGAAAATTCTTTCTAAATAGTTGAGTTTGTCAACTATAAACGATGATTCCCTTTCAGAATAACTAATTTCCTGCCGGTTAAGCGGTCTCCTTATTCACCGAATTCCGTGAGATAGCGCTCACACAGTTTCACTGTTTCGGCCGTATACGGCAACCCCATTGACTGTGCCAGATCGGTCTCTGAGTGTGATCCGATCCAGGCTACGAGCAACAGTCGGCGAAGCATAACAAATGTCGGAATTTCATGCTCGTCTTCTTCCGACAAATCTATCACTGACCGGTAACCCCGAACCCAAGCCCGGATAAGCTCCGCTACGTCCTCACGGCCCTCTAAAAAACTCAGTGCAGTCGCACAGTCATACATGAACCAACTGAATCCGCAGTCATCAAAATCTATGACTTTGGTCACGTTTCCTTGAATCAGCAGGTTGGCCAGTCGTATGTCGCAATGAACGAGTCCCCACCTCGTCTGTGCTTGACCAAATTTACTCAATCTGGATTTGATCAGATCAGCTGTCTTTCCGAAAAGTCGCTCTCTATCAGCATCCAATCCCATGCCATCCTGCCAGCGTCCCCAGTGTGGCTTGTTACCAAGACTAGTCTCATAGTCCCATGTATAGCGCTCAAACCACGGTGGCCGCTTCCAGTTCATCGAGTGCTGGTGCATTTTGGCTGATACAGTTCCGAGCAGCTCGAAAGGTTCAAGTAAATTGTCCTCCGGCGGCTCAACGCCCGATTCCCAGTCAAACATGACAACGTGTCTGGCTCCGCCCGGCATACCTTCGGCCTGTACATGCTGGATATTGTCACCGTCATTGCCGGGCACAATGACCGGTGTAATGATTCCAGCGTCGTTTCGGAGTGCGTCTGTCCAAGCGTGTTCGGACGCGATGGCAGTTTTGGAGTGATAGCCTTCCCGATGCACTCTGAGCGCCCACTTTTGTCCTGTTTGGGGGTTGTCAACACGGTAGGTTGCATTTTCCGAAATATTGACAAGCTGTGCTGTGGCGTCTTCAGGCAGGTCGTAATGCGACAATGAGTTGTCGGCAACTCGCTGCAGCAGTATCAATTGCTTTTCATGCGGCAGATTTTCAAATTTGTCCATAGGATGCTCCATTTCAATTCTTTATTCATGCTGCATCAGCCAACTCTTGATTCCGTGCCGACTGGCGTGTGGCGGATGACGCAGTCGTATTTGCCGAGACCTGCGCCTGACCGAGTGCGGTGTCCAAGCGATTCAGTATCTCATCGCAAAGTTCCCGATCAACCAGAATTCCTGGTTTGAACTGAAGAACTTTTGGATCAAGAGAGGAAAATATAGCCCAAACCCCGTTGTTGAACAATGCTTTCATGACATGTATGGCACCTTCAGGATGATTGAATTCCAGACCGATTACCACGCCTCGTTGTCGGATGCCGATGAAGAAGTCAGGGTAGTTTTTTCGCAGTTGTTCCAAGCCATTGCGCATATAGCGCGCGATGTAGTGGACCATGGAACGCACTTCAGGACGATTGGAAATCTCAAGCACTTTGGCGGCTGCGATGCATCCAAGTTCGGCCCCACCAAAAGTCGACATATGTCCCCAGCCATCTTCTTTCAACCACGCACCAGCCCGTTCATTGACGATCACCGCACCAATGGGATATATGCCGCCGGAAAGGCCTTTACCGGTAACCAGGATATCGGGTTTTACACCGTAGGTGTCGATACCCCAGATTTCACCACAGCGCATGAGTCCGGTTTGCACCTCGTCGGCGATATAGAGAGTGTCCACCTTTTCGCATGCCGCTTTTATTGCACTGAGATAACCTTCCTTCGGCATCGGAAAACCATAGGTTGCCGGAATCGTTTCCATGATGACGCATGCCGCGTCGCCGACGCGGATCTCTCTCTCAATGGCTTCCAGATCATTGAACGGAACCTTGACAACTTCCTGTGTCGGGGCATCACTCAGAAACAGCTTGGAGAACCGTTCGTCTCCGACTTGTACCGCGAGTCCCGTATGACCGTGATAGCAGTGATCGATGCAGATGATTTTTCGTCTTTTCGTTGCATGACGTGCGCACTTGAGGGCGATGTCGATGGCTTCTCCGCCACCCGAGGCATAGATTGTGTACTGCAATCCTTCCGGCGTGCACTCAGCGAGCATCTGTGCGACATGTGTACGCATGAGCGACGGGAAGTGATGGTTGCCGATGTCAAAGTACTTCATACCTTCCTTGACGGCCGCGACCACTTCAGGATTTCGGTGCCCGAGATTGTATGTTCCTCCATTCAGATGAACATCGATCAGTCGCTTACCATCCATGTCATAGAGATGGTAGCCCTCGCGTCGGTCGATAACCAGATCAACGCCGAAGTTCTGCCAGTCTGAGGTTTTCCCTGGATTCCAATATTCCTTGGTCCGCTCCAGAAATTCCTGTTTTGTCTCGTTCATTAACGCCTCCAGCCAGCCCTTTGTGGGCGGCATTCCCAACTGAGTGTAGATAATTTAGATGCAAACCAGAAAAATAACTTGACAGTTGACAGCGAATTATTGATAACGCAACATAAAATATAGGGGTGAGAGGGTTATGTCAGACTAACCTGTCAATTACAAATTCCAGTTCAAGAAACTATCAGACACGAGGTGAAAAGATCATGTTGACATCAGTGGAAGGCAGATCGGTCGTGGTGACCGGTGCCAGCAAAGGAATCGGAAAAGGAATAGCGAAGGTGTTTGCGAGTCATGGTGCGAGAGTGCTCATTGTGGCCCGGGGCGCAGATGATGCTGAAGCAACCGCGGCCGGGATCAGGAACGAAGGCGGAACAGCGTCGGCATTCAGCGCCGATGTGACAAAGTCAGAGGATATGGACGCAATGGCGGCAGCGGCAGCGGAAAGACACGGTGGTATAGATGTCTTATGCAGCAATGCCGGAATTTTTCCACAGAGTCATCTGGAAAACATGTCTTCAGATGAGTGGGACCTTGTTCTCGGTACGAATCTGAAAGGAACATTCCTAGCGATCAAGAGCTGTCTGCCTCATCTGAAAGACAGCGATGGCGGACGGATTGTCCTGACCTCCTCAATTACCGGTCCGATCACAGGGTATCCCGGCTGGACACATTACGGTGCCAGTAAATCCGGCCAGTTGGGGTTCATGAAAACCGCCTGTATGGAGTTTGCCAAGTACGGCATCACAGTCAATGCGGTTATGCCTGGCAACATTGTCACCGAAGGATTGGAAGGTCTCGGAGCGGACTATCTGGAGACGATGGCGGCGTCCATACCACTTAAACGCCTGGGATCGGTAGAGGACATCGGAAATGCCGCTCTGTTTTTCGCTTCCAAGGAAGCAGGTTACATTACCGGACAGACCATTGTCGTGGATGGAGGTCAGACTATTCCGGAATCGATGGAAGCGCTTGAAGAAGCGTAACCGTTTGTGAGCTGAATCGAGATCACATATGGGGCTTGCCTGTCATTCTTGATGATTTGGATATAGCCTTGATCTGACGCGGTATCTTCCGTTCGACTCAGAGGTGTTGTACTTTTGCTCTGCTCGTGTTCGTAGAATATTGCGATGACGAGCAATCTCGTACTTCGCATTATCGATCTCGGTGAGGTTTCCTATCTGGAAACTCAGTCGGTCTACCATGCGGTTGCGACCTGCATGGACGAGACGACACCAGATACCATTATTCTGTGTCGTCCGGATTCGCCTTATCTATGCATCGGATATCACCAGAGCAGTTTGCAGGTTTTGGACCGTGCTGCCGTCGATAAAAACGGTTTTCCTGTCATGCGTCGTCGGTTAGGCGGTGGCCTGACATATCTTGACAGTCAGCAGCAGTTCTACCAATGCATATTTCATAGAACCAGAAGTCCGGTCATACCTGTGCGGGTTTACGAGTCTCGTCTAAATCCGCCGATCAATACTCTCCGCCATTTGGGATTACCAGCGCAACTGCGTTATACGAATGAAATCGAGATATCCGGTCGTCGAATTGCTGGAATCGGAGGCGGAATGATATCGGAAGCCACTGTCGTTGTAGGAAATATTCTCAATGATTTTAATTTTGAGTCGATGGTGAGTGTGCTCAATACACCTTGTGAGGAATTTCGGAAACTTGCGTTGTGGGCGATGCATCAGAGAATTACCACGCTCAAGCTTGAAAGGCGGAGTTTTGCCTGGGCGGAGTTGCCGGATATGCTAATCGATTCCTATCGAAGTGGATTCAACGCGACTGTTTTCCGTGATGAACTTTCGGACAAAGAGTGCGAGGAAGCAATGCGACAGGGTCAAATTATGACCGCTGAATCTTATCTTGAGCAAAGGGAAAACCTAAGTCAATCTGAACTTTTGCCAATTTTGCAACTTAAGATATCAGGATCGACATCAATAAGATTGGTGGCAGCAAGAACAGGTGGCAGCCTAGACTACGTGGTGTTGTTGCTTCGGGATGGAATTGTGGAAAAAATGGTAGAAATTCAGGATATGTCTGATAATTTCTCTGATGGGTATCAGAAATCGGAAATTGCGATTTATGATTCTAGTGAAATTGAAATTGGTCGAAAGATCAATTTTGATCGATAGTGCAAATTTAAGTCGTTGCATTGGAAAAACTCATATGCTCAACCAGATAGAGAAAGACAGTTACCTTATTCCAGATGTTCTCGAACATGGTCTGACTACAGTATTTTGTGGTAGGGCACCCAGTCCGGAATCGAAAAGAAGGGGCGCGTACTATGCCCATCCAACCAACTTGTTTTGGAAGATACTAGCCGAAACCGGTATGACAGACCGTCGCTTGGAACCAGAAGAGTTTCCCGAACTTCCACGGTTTGGTATCGGCCTGACAGACCTGAACAAGTATGAGTTTGGTAGTGATCATGAGTTGACGGGCGAGGGTGACAATGCGATTCTGGTGTGCGAAAAGGTAGTGCATTATCAACCGAAAATTCTCGCTTTTACAGGTAAAAACAATGGTTTGATGTTCTTAATAGCTGTCTTTGGCAGACGACGAAGTGATCCTGTAATATGCGGAGAACAGCACGATTACAGAATCGGAGAAACAAGAATTGTCATCCTGCCCAGCACATCCGCAAGAGCCAAGGGGTATTGGGATTCACGGTATTGGGAAGAGCTTGCTTTGCTGCATGGCAAGTTACAGGATTAACTTTAGCAGAAGTGAGTTTTTATGGAGTCAAGGATAAGGCGGAATTCATGAAACGCATGGTGATCTACCTTCTCGGCGCAGTGATTGTCGTTTCTGCAATTTTCGTCTACCTATATTTTCATCCTGAAATTACAGCTCGAATCTTTTTTGGAGCGAGTCCCTCACCCGTAGAGATCAGTATCAAGCGCACTCACGACATGCCCGACGCAGACAAGAAAACCATGGCTATCGTGGCGGCTGCAAGACTATTTTTGGACTCACTCGATGATAGTCAGAGACAAGAGGCGACATATCGGTTTTCCGACAACACACAGCGTTCAAACTGGTCCAACTTTCCAGAGGCTATGGTTCCGCGCGGTGGTGTAAAGCTCGGTGTTCTCTCTGAATTACAGCGGGCAAATCTCGATCAGTTCCTTGCGGAACTCCTGAGTGAAGATGGTGTGAAAAACATCACTCATCAGCTTGCAGCAGAAGACTTGCTGGTCCCAGGAGATCTGTTTAATGTCATGAAATACGGCAGTAAGTACTTTTATGCTGCTTTTCTCGGTGAGCCGTCAACCGCAGAGCCGTGGATGTTCCAGTTCGGCGGGCACCATCTCGCAATAAATGCCACAGTTTTCGGACCGGACGTTTCCTTCTCACCGATGCTGACCGGCGGGCAACCGTTGCACCTGCAACTAGACGGTAAAGATATCTTCATTGTTCATAGGGAAACTGCGG
The DNA here is from genome assembly GCA_963662635.2 of Arenicellales bacterium. Lineage (GTDB taxonomy): Bacteria > Pseudomonadota > Gammaproteobacteria > Arenicellales > JAJDZL01 > JAJDZL01. The sequence continues at coordinate 56,129 of CAXXFC010000005.1, read as the reverse complement.
CGGCGCAGGCGTTCATGGATGGCCTGACTGACGAACAGGAAAGACAAGCCGTACGTGCGGAGGAGCCCATCGACCTCTTACTGGGACCCGGGAAATATGGTGCGACAGTTGCGCCTGAAGGTATCAAGGGAAGCGAACTTACAGCTATGCAGAAGACGCTGCTTCTGGATGTCATTGAGGCCCGTTTAGGTTTCATCAACAATGACGACCATGCTGAAAAAATGAAAACCGTTGTGGCTGAGATTGAGGACACGTACTTTGGATGGTGGGGACGACAGGGCATCTTGGGTGCCGCCTATTTCCGCGTGACCAGTCCATCCTTTGTGCTGGAATATGCAGTTTCAAACGGCGAGGACACCATAGATCACGCACACAGCATGTATCGAGAGCTCAATAACGACTACGGTTCTGCGTGGATCGGGGTCGAATAAATCCAGCGAGACAGTTCATGCGGGATGGGACATGACGCGATCGGAACTTCAATAGCTTCGAAATTGGCTACTGATTTCGGCTGTCTGGCAGGACCGAGCATCCGAAGTTTGTGTCCTGAACAAGTAATTCGATGGATCTAAATGGGATATAAGATACCCAACAGAACTCGAAAATTGAGCTATGTCTTAAACATTTGAGTTATTTCTCAGTCCTATATTAGAATGACATGAAAATCTGAATTGGCAGTCCATATTTGACGTTCAACCGACATACCGAATCCCCAATATAGTTATGCGAATTAAAATCAAGTCTTTTTCTTGGATCATTTCAACTATTCTGATTGCATCGTCAGCGCTTTCATTTGGATTAGATAGTAGCGCAGATACAGATTCAGCCACCAAAGTATCGCCGGGTACATTTTCAGGCGCAAAACCAACCGTGTACCCATCGTGGTTCAAGGAAAGCTTCTTGGAATTTTCGGACGATATCGCGGAAGCTGCCGAACAGGGTAAACGTGTAATGTTGCTGATGCATCAGGACGGGTGTCCGTACTGCAATATCTTGGTCGAGAGAAATTTGAGTCAGAAAAATATTGTTGACTTAATGCGATCAAAATTCGAGGTCATTGAACTGAATATCTGGGGCGATCGAGAAATAATTACAGTGGATGGCGAAACATTTACTGAAAAGGAGTTCGCTTCCGCTCTCCGAGTGCAATTCACGCCGACTCTGCTGTTCTTCAACGAGCAAGGGAGGCCTATTCTGACACTCAACGGTTATCTACCGCCTAACGAATTTCTAATCGCACTGCAGTTTGTCGCGGAACGGCACGAGTCACGGATGAGCTATAGAGATTTCGTGCGTAGCCAACCAGCGTCCGATGCAGGTGCAAACGAGTTGATAGCACAGGCATTTTTCCAGTCGCCACCCTACAACCTGGAAAGAGCGAACGGCACGGCGAATAAACCGCTTGCGGTTTTCTTTGAACAGAAGCAGTGTCCTAACTGCGAAACTTTGCACTATAAGGTTCTGGTCGATGAAGATACGCGGAAACTGTTAAGGAATTTTGATGTCGTGCAGCTTGATATGTGGTCGGATCAGCCTCTGATTTCTACTACAGGGGCGGAGACGACTGCCCGCGAATGGGCTTCCGAACTTGAAGTCAGTTATGCTCCTACCATTTTGCTTTTCAATGGTGTCGGTGACGAAGTCATTAGGTCTGAAGCTTGGTTCAAGATTTTTCATACACAGTCGCTGTTTGACTATGTCCACAGTGAATCTTATCGTCTTGAGCCGAATTTTCAGCGATACATTTCGGCACGCGCTGACCATTTCATCGAACAGGGAATAGATGTCGATATTTGGCGTTAGCGGTTGGCTTGTATTTGCGATTCTACGATGTCTCGAATCGTAATCGACTGAAGCAGCTCCGCGGCGCTGATTTCCAAATTTCCTTCCGACCTGAGCAGATGTGAAAGTTCGACAGCCAGTAGGCTGTCTACACCGAGGTTTAATACAGATTCGTCAGGCTCTATAAACTCAATCGGAATCTCCAATACTTTTGAAAAACAGGAAAGCACGATTTGCTCACAGTTGTCGCGGTCAGGAATTGCAATTCCTTTCGCTTTGCCATTTCGGTGAACTGTGTCATCCGCGCCGCGCTCTAGAACATCCAATCTGTACGAACTGCAGAATCTCTGTGGCCAGTTACCCGCCGAGATAATAAACTGAGAGACACAGCTCGAGGACAAAATACCTTTCAGTGGCGCAAGCATCGACATTGCCGGGACAGACCTGATTCCATATCGGCTGATTGCTCGCATTGATTTTTTCTGGTTGTCCGCAACATATCCGTAATCTGAAACTGCTCCCCAATTGATGGAAGTGGCAGATATACCTTTCGCCCTCAGGAATTTGGCGAATGAATCGAGAAACGCGTTAGCAGACGAATAGGCGGCCTGTCCGGATGGCCCGATCATTGACGTTACAGACGAATATATCGCGAAAAAATCCAATTGCAGATTCTCTGTTACCTTGTAAAGATTCCACGCACCAAGAATTTTGGTTCTCAGGTTTGTTTGGCAATTTTCGAAATCCAAGTTGGTGATCACTCGATCTTCAATTTCCATTGCGCAGTGAAAGATACCCTTGATCGGCGGGATATCGGATACCATTTCGTCGACAGACACCTTTAGTTTTTCAAATTCTGTGATATCTGTCGTGATTGTCTTCACAGAAATACCGGCAATTTTCAGTTTCGTCTTCAATTTCCGAAATTCATCGGATTTATCGGGATTGCGCCCGATCACTGCGATGTGACGCGCGCCAACCTCACTCAGCCACCGGACAGAAGCAAGGCCGAAGCCACGAGTTCCACCCGCGACGAGATATGTCGCCTCTGAGGATATTGGAGCATCCAAATCGATGTTTAGAGAAGTCTGTTCAAATTTCAAAATCACCTTGCCGATGTGTTTGGCATTCGCCATGTGCCGGAATGCTTCCTTGGCATTCCTCTGCGAGAATACCGTGTGGGGGAGTGCGGGACAGGTTCCTTGTTCAACTTTATCCATAGTTGAGTGAAATAGACCTGCCAGTACTGCAGGAGATTCCTTCCATACGTTGTCGATATCGATAATTCGTATGCTCACATTCGCATTGGAATTCATGATCGATTCATGAATTTCGCTCATCGAAGGATACTTCCCAAGTTCTACAAACACACCAGCCGGTTTGAGTAACTTCGCGTTGGCACCGGCCAATTCACCTGCAAGCGTATTGATGATCAAATCCACACCTTTATTACACGTCCATTCATTAATGTCGCCGACGAAAGATGTAGAACGGGAACTTGCTACATGTTCGATTCCCAGTAGATTCAGAAATTCAACCTTATCGCTGGAACCGGCTGTTGCACAAATTGTCGCTCCGGATTGCTTGAGCAGATGAACCAGAGCCAATCCTACTCCTCCGGAAGCCGAGTGAACAAGAACCGATACACCCGGTTTGATTTCTGGCAGATGTTCCAGACAACTGAACGCGGTGATATAGGCTGCTGGAATTCCTGCAATCTGCTCAAATGACCATCCCACCGGGATCGTTCGCACAAACTCTGGACGTGCGGTGACGAAACTTCCCATTGAGCGTGGCGTCAGAGCGATCACATCATCTCCAAGCGAGAAGCCGTCAACCTGATTGCCGATCTTGACGACCTTGCCAGCGCACTCCATGCCCAGCGAGTTTTGCATGACACCATTCTGTACTGCATATTCAGGCAGTGCGTTGAGAGCGATCATTACATCGCGAAAATTGAGAGCTGATGCTGTTACTTGAATCAGTAGCTCGGTGGATTTGATATCCGGTACCACGGACGCGACAGGTCGGATACTTGAAATGTTGCCAGGTTGAAGGCAACCGATTTCAATAAACTGGTTTGTGACTTCAGGTGTTGTATTCTTTACGATTGGCAATACCCATCCACTTCGGCGCAGAACTGCTTCGAGAACTTCATTTCGATTTTGCACGAACCGGCAGAGTTCCGAAATCTGGTCTTCTTGCATAGGATCAATATCAACCAAACGGCACGAGGTGTCCGGGAATTCATTTCTGATTGTTCTGCCCATACTCCAAAGTGTGGAATTCAGACAGGACTCGGTATCGGCTGTGTTTGAATTTTGATGGACATTGGCGGTGATCAAGGTTATCAACGGAAGATGCAGGCCCAGTTGATCGTACGCTTGAAGTAGGTGGGAAATTGAAACTAAAGTTGACGAAATCGAATCTACATTCCCATCGAACGGAGTCGGTGAATGCAAAGGCAGAAAGTTCCAAAGAAGGATGATTTCGCGCGGCAATTCGGACACACTTCGCAGTTCTTCAACCAGTCTGACATAGTCTTCGAATTTATCTGTTCGGACCTCATAAGACTGATTTCGACTCCCAAAGTTCGCACCCGGATGTACGACGGATTTGATCCGGCATCCGAGAGAATCAACAAACTTTTCGGAGTAGGTGTCGCTACCCGAAAAGATCAGTGCTCGCTCAAGTGACCCGGCCGGTCGATCAGGAGCAACGAAAGCGATCTCCTTTTTGCACTCAGCAGCGAAAACCGTATGCGGGTGACTGGAGTTTCCGATTGTTTCAATCGAATTGAATCCATTTAAGGCGAGTTGATCTTCCCAAAATTCGGCACGTTTGCACGGACCGACCGGTTGCCGAACATCTTCTGTTCTGTGCCACCAGTCTCTGAGCATTCCGAAAACCAGATTCGCCCAATCCGGCTCCTTCGTCAGTTCGATGAAATGAAATCGGCCGCCGGGCACGAGTACATCTTGTATCTGTTGCACTGCACTTTGAATCTCGCGCGAGAGATGAAGTACGTCATTGGCCAGAACTATGTCACAGGAGTCGGCCGAAAATCCCTGGACTTGATAACTTGCATCGATATCCAATGTCTGAAATTTCAAAAATTCCAGATCGCTGAATCGTTCTTTAGCGAGTCTTACAAAACTGCGCGATATGTCGGTAAACGTATATTCTACAGGGTGTATTTCCAGAACCGGCGCGAGTCGGGACAGCAGTGCACCCGTACCCCCACCTATTTCCAGAATTCTGCATTTTCTGGTTGATTTCCAATTCACCAGCAGGTTCTCAACTGATCTGGCTAACGTTTCAATTGAAGGTAGGCAGGTCGGTGAAAACTCATACAGTCCATGCAATTGAATCACAGCGCCATCCGGAAAGAGTGTACTGATTCCGGTACGGCGGCCTGTCAGCACGCCTCCAAGGTTTTTGCCACAAAGATCGATCAAACGAATTTCACAGGTGTAGTCCCAAGAATCGCGGAGTCCAAATATTTCTTCTAGTACGAGTTCAGGGTTCGAGGGCAGGTCTTGACGGACTTTGACTACCGAGGTGTTTTCATCGATGTCACGTGGAGTGGCAAGATACTTACGACTGATGTCTATCAATTGTCTATGCTCAAGCATGGTGAGTAGAGCATAGAATTGCGATTTCTGATCACTACCAATCTTGCATACCTGTTCGACCCGGCTCAGTGAACACTGTTCCCCGTCTACAGGAAACTCCAGCTGTTTCAGCGCGCTTCCAATATAGTGAACTGTCAAGTCGCTCAGTAGTGAAGAAACTGTCTCATGACTTTTGGTTCTCCTCTCAAGACCAGCGAAACGGTTGTCGTATGCGATTGCATCCGAGAGGATGGTTTCAGTTTTATCGCCGAATAGAGGCGCCTCGGGAGACAGGTCATTATGAAACGCGAAGGACGGCTGAAGTATGGATGGTTGCTCAATCGGTTGGCGCATATTTGCTAGTTCAACATTTGTAGTCTTGAGTATCAGCTGTGATACTGATGCGATGATTGAGCCGCGCTTGTCAGCAATGTCCAGATTGAACTCAATTGTTCTATCAGACCTACTATGTAGTTTGATATGGCAATAGACAGAATTCGTGTCTCCACCCCAAAACTTCAGTCTTTCTATTTTCTTCGGGACGTAGAGCTGATCCATGTCAGTCAGAATTGCTGTAGCTCTAAAACATAAATCCAATAGGGAAGGGTGTATCAGATGCTGTTGGAATTCAGTGGATTCCTCCTCTTTGGTTAGTCTTACGAATGCTTCGGTGTCACTGATTTTTGCAAGGAGTGTGTATGACCATGAATCGTAGTCACCTTCAAGCCCCAGTGCCGACAACTTGTGCAGAATTTCATCCGATGGGAGAGTATCCGTACACTTCTTAACCAATGACTTCAATTTTATTGAGGGTTGATTGAGGTCGGCTCCAGCAAATTTCGCCTGGGCGTGGACGACTCGTTGTGTATCTTCTCCGGATGGTTTCGTAATCTGACAATTGAATTGCCCGGCAGTCAAATCGCTGGAAACGGTCAAGTTAAATGAATTGTTCGAATTAGAAGATTCGGGCAATCGCAGCATTTTGTTGAATCGAATTTCGCTCAATTCGAGTGCTGCGTCTGAGCTGCGGTCGGATGCCGCTTCAAGTACGTACTTGATGTAACCTGCGGCCGGAAAAATAATGTTGTTGTCAATTCGGTGTCGGTTCAACCAATTCCAGTTTTTGACATCCAGTAATATCTCTCTGGTAGTCGAAAGAAAGCGTCCGTTTGATGGGGACGTGCAATCTTGTAGATCGTCGAATCCTCCAGGTTGCTGGTTGGAGATCGAATATCGATATGAAGTCCGGTCGAATTGGGTTTCCGGAAAATTGCAAATCTCAGCGACCGGATTGATCTTCTGCCAGTCAAAGGAAAACCCTAAATTGAATAAAGTCGTAACAGCCGATCTCATCGATAATGCGTCTTGACCTGTCCGTTTCAAAGAATACGTGCAATGTCCGTTGACACGTTGAACACTCAAGCATTCGGCGATGCTGAATGAGAGGTACGGATGAGGGCCGATTTCGACAAAAGTTCTTGGGCCGTCGGCAATACAGGCTCGCATGCACTCGGCAAATCGAACCGGGTCACGAAAATTATGCCACCAGAATGTTGAATCGACAGCTGATACGATTTCTGTACCTTTGACCGACGAAAACCAACGGATTTTCGGACCGGCGAATTCAATCGATTCCATCTTTTGCAGAATTTGTTCCTCACATATTTCGATCAGAGGACTGTGAAACGGTACTGACAAATCCAGTGTTCGGACAAATTTGCCTTGTTTTTCCAGTCGCGCACCTAACGTTTCAATTACTGACCCTGTTCCAGACAAGGTAATTGATGATTCACTGTTGTACGCGGCAATATACGCTTGACTCTGCTCCGAACCTATCAAATTTTCGATCTCAACCTGAGAGGTTCCGGCGGCTAACATCAATCCTTTTCCCATGAACTGCTCAAAGATACGGGCGCGATCCGCGACGATTCTCACTGCATTGACGAGATCAACACTTCCAGAGACGTATGCGGCAGCGATTTCTCCGACACTGTGTCCCAAAACCGCGGAAGGGTGCAGTCCCCATGTCTTCCATAGCTCACATATTGAAATCTGAAGTGCGAATTGCAGCGCATGAAAATCCACAACGCTGGAAGGTGGCCGAAAAGAGTTTTGACTGAAGAAATCACGAACTGTCGAAATTTCGTAGAGTTCCTTGAAGATTGTGTGACATAGATCAATTGTTGTTCTGAAATTTGGTTCTTTGGAATACAGTTCCCGTCCTGCTTGATGCCATCCGACTCCAATCCCGTTGAATACGAATGCAATTCCTGATGGCGAACCGTTGGACTGTCTGTTGATGTCTTCTCTGAATTGGAAATTTTCATTGAGAGAGGTTGGGTTATTCTCCAATTCTGGTTTCAGGGCGACGACTTGTCGATGCCCCAATTGTGGTTGCCGTCCGGCGGTGTGACAGAGTCGGGAGAATGTTTCGATTTTATTGTCTGGCAATCGGTTGACAAGGTTTCGAAGTCGATCAAGATTCGTGGGGGACGACGCAGTCAACGGTAACAATAGTGGTGATTCGAGGTCAAGCCTAGATGACGTTGTGCGTCCGGGAGCCTGCTGAATGATCACGTGGGCATTTGCTCCACCGAATCCGAACGAATTGACTGCAGCAATTCTTCGGGAGACTCTGTAATTGTTCCAAGCATGGCCTTCAATCGGAATGTGAATACCCAGAAATTCGAAGTCGATTTCTGGGTTCGGAGTCACAAAGTTAAGATTGGGTGGGATATATTCGTTCCATACTGCGAGCGCCGCTTTAATCAGTCCTGCAATACCCGCCGCGGCCTCTGTATGTCCGATATTCGTCTTGACCGACCCGACGGGAAGACTCCGACAATCGGTTGCCTGTCCATAAACTTCTCCCAGTGCGGTGGCCTCAATGGTGTCTCCGACCTGTGTTCCAGTACCGTGAGATTCAATGTATCCAATTTCTGATGCATCCAATCCGGCGCAGAGTAGGGCGTCCGTCATCATTTTCTTCTGTGCATCTAGACTCGGAGACATGATCCCAGCAGTTCGGCCGTCCTGATTCAACGCGCTGGCAGTAATCATCGCGTATATTCTGTCACCATCAAGTAAGGCATCCGAAAGCCTTTTCAGCAGTATCATGCCACCACCTTCGGCCCGAACGAATCCATCTGCATCTTTATCGAATGCCCGGCATTTCCCAGATTTCGAGAGCATGGAAGCCCGTGAAAACTCGATGTAGCTTTCTGGCAAGAGGATAGCATTTGCACCTCCGGCAAAAGCGGCATCCACTTCACCTGACCTCAGTGCATTGCATGCAGCATCGACCGCGGTCAATGACGAAGAGCACGCTGTATCAATTGTCAGACTGGGACCACTGAAGTCAAAACAATACGAAATTCTGTTGGATGCAATACTGGCAGAGCGTCCCAAACCAGAATGAGCGGAAATTCGGTTCTGATCAGAGAGAATCAGCCTTTCGTGGTCGTGATTGATTACACCGACATACACACCGGTACTAATCTCCCTCAAATGTTGAACGGATATCGCAGCATCCACCATGCAGTGCCACGCAAGTTCAAGCAAAATTCGTTGTTGCGGGTCGACTTCAATCACTTCCCTTGGGGAAATTCCGAAGAAAGCAGCGTCGAATTCCTCGATGTCATGGACGAATCCACCGACTTTGGCAAATTCTGTGCCCGAACTTGTATCCAGTCTTTGAAAAATATCTTGATTCCATCGGCCTATTGGGATCGGATCAATGCAATCAACCTTGTTTTGGATATTGGTCCAATAGGAATTGAGGGTGTCAGCACCACCTGGAAATCGGCATGACATGCCAACAATTGCAACTGCAGAAGAATTGGAATCCTTCATTGTGAGAACAGGCTTCGACGAAAGCCGCGAAAAGGTGGTAATCGGTAGAAGTTACTGCTGTAGACTGCTTTCAGGAGATGAATCCGGGTCGGAACAATAGATTTCATGAAGGAGTTGAATGATTTGTAAGACCTTCTCGTCGCAAATCGAGTAATAGTTGGATTGTGAGTCTCTTCTTGCCTGAATGATTCCCTTTTTTCTCAACCGAGCGAGATGTTGCGAGGTGGAGGATTGATCCAGACCCAGCAAATCCTGTAGTTCCCTTACGGATTTTTCGCCATCGGCAAGGTGACACAAAATAACCAAGCGTTGCTCATTTGCCAGCTGTTTCAGAAATTCGCTTACTTCACAGGCGATCACTCTGAGTTGTTCTGGTGCAATTTCCACGGTCTGTCACAGTGCGAAAGAATCGGAAAGGTTATCAAGTTTTCGGTCAAACTCGTATTTATCTCTGATCCGAATTTGCTTTGTTTGAACAATATAATCAGGCAAACAGGCTTGACATTGAACATTCTATCTATTGTAACCATTCGTATACGGTAATGAATCGTAGAGCCTCTTCACCTTGTCCATATTGTCGAGCAGAAGCGATGTGCTGTCCCACAACCCTTCCATGAGTGTGTTCTTGTGGTGCTCTCGCATATGAACATCAATTGACATGTCCTCACAGGATAGTCGGCCTGTTTCCAGGTCGACTGTCCATTGTGTATTCGACACGGCTTGACACCTGCTTTGAACCTCGCGCATATCCGACGCAGAAGCGGTAACAGCAGGAATGCCCAGTGTGATGCAGTTTGAAGCGAAGATTTCTGCAAATGATTCACCGACAATCGCATGAATTCCCCATCTGCGAAGTGCCTGAGGAGCATGCTCACGACTGGAGCCACAGCCAAAATTCTTATTGACAAATAACAGTCTCGATCCCTGTCGACCCTCATGATTGAAAGGATGGTCCTTTACGTTCATGTCATCGTCGTAACGCTCATCGAAAAATGGAAATTTACCGAGATTCGCGAACGTAATTTCCTTTAGAAATCTCGCTGGTATGATTCGATCGGTGTCGATGTCGTCACCAACGATAGCGACAGCCTTTCCAGTTACAGTCCTAATTTTCATGTCTGCCATCGTTGCTACCTCGTTGTTTCAAGAAGACATTGAACGGATATCCGTCACGGCTCCGTTGATGGCGGCTGCAGCAGCCATCGGTGGAGACATCAGGAGTGTCCTGCCGTTTGGACTACCTTGTCGCCCGATAAAATTACGGTTACTGGTGCTTGCGCATATTTCGTCATCTTGCAAACGGTCTGGGTTCATGGCGAGACACATGGAACATCCCGGCTGTCGCCATTCAAGACCCGCTCCAAGGAATATCTGATCAAGTCCCTCCGCGACAGATTGTTTAGCGACTTCCCGGGACCCGGGTACTACAATTGCACGCACACCTTTGGAGACTTTCTGATCTTTTACGACCTCAGCGGCTGCTCGCAGATCCTCTATGCGGGAATTTGTGCAACTGCCGATAAAGACAACATCAATCTTGACGCCATTCATGGATTGTCCGGGTCTGAGCTTCATATGGTCGAACGCACGTTCCGCAGTTTGACGTTCACCATCAGGAAGTGAGCTGAGTACAGGTAAATTTTCATCAATTCCTACGCTTTGACCGGGATTGATACCCCAAGTAACATGCGGAGCAATATCGGAAGATGAAATTCGGATCTCATCGTCGTACTGCGCATCTGGTTCTGAGCGTATCGACTCCCAGTAATTGACCGCATTGTGCCAAGCACTTCCGGCTGGCGCATAAGGTCGCCCCTCTAGGTAGTTGTATGTCGTATTATCGGGGTTGACGTAGCCGATACGCGCGCCTCCTTCAATCGACATATTGCAGACAGTCATTCGTTCCTCCATCGTCATTGCATCAATGGTCGACCCTGCATACTCATAGGCATGGCCGATTCCTGCCTTGACACCGAGTTTACGAATGATATGCAGTATGACATCCTTTGCGAATACTCCGTCTCCCAGGGTTCCATTGATCTCGATACGTCGTACCTTGAGCGGGTCCATACTGAGGCACTGGGTCGCAAGCACATCGCCAACCTGCGTGGTACCGATTCCAAACGCGAGGGTGCCAAAGGCTCCGTGGGTGGAGGTATGGGAATCACCGCAGGCTACGGTCATTCCCGGATGCACCATGCCCTGTTCGGGACCGATTACATGCACGATACCCTGTTCCGGTGCGCCGACACCGAAGTATCTGATATTGAATTCAGCCGTGTTGTCCTGTAGAGCCTGTGCCATGGCTTCTGCTTCGGAGTCCTTATAGGGCCTTGCTTGGTTGGCAGTTGGAATAATGTGATCAATGGTTGCGATAGTGCGGTCGGGGTAGGCGACTTTCACACCACGCTCGCGAAGCATGTCACAGGCCTGAGGACTGGTTACCTCATGAATCAGGTGCAATCCTATAAACAACTGGTACTGACCGGTCCGCAACTGACACACTGTGTGCCTGTCCCAAATTTTGTTATAGAGGGTTTTGACTGCCATTATTTCTCCTCAGAGTTTTTCTAACAGAGATTAATATATTCGGTTTTATGACTGACGAATTTGGAATATTCATCTCGACCGATTCCTCTTCGATTTAAAAGAAGGGTAGTTCAGCCATATGCGCTTCGTGTACTGTGTCCTCAAAAACGACCTGGACATTGTCCCCCGGCTGTACTGCCGAAGAGATCAGCGCCAAACCGACATTCGCCTTCATGCGCCAAGAGAAAGCCGTACTGGTTACCGAACCGACTATTTTGCCGTTTTTCAGGATGTCACACCACGTTCTAGCCAGTAAGTGTGATAATTCCCCGTCGATTACAATACCCAACTGGTGTCTATGAATGCCTTGTTGTCTGATTTTGTTCAGCGCGCGAATCCCAACCACTGTGTCGGGAAGTTGCAAGTCAACATATTTCCCCAGTCTTACTTCATATGGATTTGTTCTATCGTCTGTATCATTGCCGAAACTGAGCAGCCCGGACTCAATTCTCTCTGAGTGATTCGGTGTGCCCGGTTGAATATCCCACGGTTGCCCGGCCTCCCGTACTAGATTCCACAACTTGAAACCTTTCGAACCGTCACAAAGATAAAGCTCGAATCCTCCTTGTTTCGAATAGCCCGAACGTCCGACGATAAGAGGTATTTCTTCTATCTGCATTTCCTTGAATCGAAAATATCCAAGCTTCCGTACCCAGTCACCGAGTAGGGCTGCGACTACATTCTCTGCGTTGGGGCCCTGAATCGCCAAAGGTGAAGCGTCTGGTTCCGAAATTTCGACGTTCAAGGATCTTTCAGCTGAGATAGCGCTTGCCCAATATTGGATCTGCGAATCGGCGATGGAAATCCAGTAAACATCGTCTGCCAGCTTGTTGATCACTGGGTCGTTGAGCAAAATACCCTGATGGTTGCATATCGGTGCGTACTTTCCTTGACCGAGTGACAACGTATCCAGGTTCCGTGTCGTAAGTTGCTGCGCCAACTTGCCCGCATCGGGCCCTCTTAATTGAACTTGACGTTCACAGGCAACATCCCACATGGAGACACCATTCAGCAAACGCCAATACTCGCCTTCCGGATCACCAAACGTGGTGGGTAGAAGCATCCTGTTGTAAGTCGTGAAGTTCTTGACGCCATCAGCAATGGTCGCGTCATAAAACGGAGACGCGCGTACTCTCGGTGTCGGCAGGATATTGAACATAGGCGTGCGTCCTACAAACTATCCGCGGTGCTCGAAGTTAAGGTAAGAAGTTATGATGATTCAAGGCGACAAACAGGTAAATTTTACAACGATAGCAAATTAATTCGGTTCTCTTGCGAAGGTGACCGAGACTGTTCCGGTAGAAAAGAGGAAGGTCGTCGGGGGAATTTCATGTGACCTGATTGGCAGACCACTTCGCCTTGAAGTGGTCAACTACAGAATAGCTGACTTCAACTCACTACTCGAAGCTGAACCGTCAGCGGTACTGACGAATTTTTATCAATGCTGACGCACCACACTTCGGTCATCCAAACGCATGACTCCGAATTCAATAACGACTGCTTGGGAGTTTCAGACTGAATAAATGCTCATGCAATGGTCAATGTGTTTGAGCCTCTTCTATGTTCAATAAACTCGAGCAAATTGAGCCTGCCAGAACGACAGTTACCTCAAGAATCTCCCAGCAATTTCAAGAAATTTATCTCGATAGAGGATAAGTATGAAAATATCCTTGATATTAATCATAAAATACTCCATTAAAATATTATGATAAATATAAATATAACAATCATATATGTATTATATTAAATATTACTAATATGAATATATATTCATGATAATAGGAAAATATATCACTTGATGAATGACAAATATGCACTATCTTATATACCGACTGAAAAGCGATATTTGAATACTTGATTACGAACCGCTTAAGTCAGTCAAAGTAATGGTAATTTAACGAGATTTTCTTGAGGGATAAACAATGTTTCAGAAAATTCATGACAAGGTTGGAATTTCATTCATCGGCTCCGTAGTCGTGCTGGTCCTGGTTACCAACCTAGTGTTCTAGTACCAACAATTTGAAACGTATTTTGATCGGGAAAACCGAGAGGAAAATAAAATGACAGTTTTTAACTTGATTGACACCAATGCTCGCAGAAAAGCTGGGCACGCTCTTTCAATTGCAGAGCGTATCAACAGTGTGACCCAGTCAATCAAAGACGCTGGAATTCGCAGAAAAGCAATACGCGAGCTGGAAGCGCTCAGTGATGCACAACTGGACGACATTGGAATTCCGCGATACGCGATCCGAGAAATGGTCGAAGCCCAAAGCAAGAACATGGCTGAGCAATCGGATTCGACGAAATCGGCTGGTGAGAAAAATCGCCGCTACGAACCCTGTTTAGTCAGTAAAGCCGAATTCGTAACATGAACCACAAATTGACTTGATAATCTTTATCCTCCTTTGGATTAGGCCACCACTTTCGGTGGCCTCTTTTTTTGTGCGCCAGGCATGGCGCGCAGCGCCTTGACTGGCGCTATTCCGACACACGTGGTGGTGGTCGGATGACTTGGCGGTGAAAGTCCGCTACTGGCCCGGCAAGGGGAACAGTCAGCCGAACGGCAAGGGTGTCCGTTGTGAGACGGAATCTGAAGGAAGCCGAAGGCAAACCGCTGGCCTGACGAACAGGAACCGTATACGAGGCGGGCACGGTGGGTGAGAAGGCAAATATCTTCAAAGCCCAATACTTGCACGGAAACCGTGGACGTATATGCGGCGGGCATAAGCGGGAAGGTCGCGCGCATTACCCTGGGAGATCTGTCGTCTTGCCCGATGGAGGGCTACCGGATTCGCAAGGAGACGGGATGGGGCGACAGAAGTCAGCCGACGCCATAGTAGGTTGCTGACCGGCAATCGAAGGGCTGAACATGGCAAGTTGCGAGTAGGCGAGGGAAAATCCCGATGAGACTTTCAAAGACACAAGTTGACCGGAGTGGTCAAGCCCGAGCGGCCAAAGACGGACAGTATTCGTCTGGAGCGGCTGAGGGTGTTGAGGTGGAGACGGTGAGCCCGACGCGGACGAAAGCGCAGCCAGGCAACCGTTCAGCGGTTGCGTGGCTTGCCATGAACCGCCGTATACGGAACCGTATGTACGGTGGTGTGGGAGGACGGCGGGAGTAATCCCGCCTCCTACCCGATATAGCTGATTGAGTTGCAACCCAATCGAATCATTTCCTTGAATACTCGTCAGGGTTTTTCCCACTTATTTTTCCGTGTCTATTCTCCTAATACGAGCGTGGCATCATGCACAGTTTCGTTGTGTCGACCGGGGATGATTTCCGAAATCCAGCTGCAAACAGCTGCTCGGCATTCGTTCACGAAACCATGCGTTTCGTCAGTTTGACTTTAGAATGGAGGATTGGAGTACCGCAAAAATAGTTACGTAACTAAAAAATGAAAAATACCGGCTCTATACTGATCGGTATTGGTATGACTGACTTTCATTCGGGCTAACACTTACTCCAGACTTTCTATTCCTTTGTACAATTTGCACTTCAAACTGATGCAAATGCTATATTTAGCATTTTATTTTAGAGCGGAAAGAGTCATGGGGCCGACGATTTCAAACGCGTAATTTACATTAGATTCGAAAGGTTAATCAGTGTTAAGGACAGGACGAGAATACAAGGAATCCCTTGACGACGGTCGAGTCGTTTATATGGATGGTGAGCGGGTTGACAACGTTGCGACACACCCCGCGTTCAAACCGCTTGTGGACATTCGGGCGCGAATGTTCGATATGCCGCATATTGAAGAGCATCGTGACCTGCTGAGTTATACCGACGAAAGTGGCGACACCAATGCGATTTTGCTCAAGATGCCCTACGAGCAGCAGGATTGGTATCAGAAACGGGCTGCAGTTGATACTGTTCTGGATGATATTGGCGGTGTGGTGACACGTGTTGGAGACGAGACAGTCGGTGAGATGTGGTCGCTGTATGATGGCAGCGATGTACTGGCGGAAATCGACCCGAGATTTGCCGAAAACATCAAGAATCACATTGATCGCGTGATCAGGAATGACATCTTTCACGTTTCAGCGAATACAGACCCGAAAGGCGATCGCTCAAAGCGCCCGCAGGAGCAGGACCCGGACATGCTTCTGCATGTGGTTCGTGAAACCGATGCGGGGATAGTCATTCGTGGAGCCAAATATGAGACCGCTTCAGCCTACGCCGAGCAGGCATTTGTAAAGCCCACCATCGCCAATTGGGGCGATCAGAAACTATCCGACTACGCGGTCGGTGTCATTGCACCGATGAACGCGAAAGGAATCACTCATATCTGTCGCTCGGGTTTTGTCGGGCGCGCGTCCGCAAAAGATTATCCACTTGCAAACAAATTCGACGAAATTGATACGCTGATGATCTTCGACGACGTGCTCATTCCATGGGAAGATGTGTTGTTCTATCAGCATACCCGGGCTGCAACGTTTATTCGTTCGACGCTTCACCGTTACAGCGCGTTTTCGTTCGTGCAGCGAATTCAGAAAACTGCTGATATGATGATCGGTGCGGCAATGTTCAACGTTCGGCAGACTGGATTGGACAAGCAGCAGGCAGTCCGGGAGAAATTGGCGCAGCTGGTCTGCTATCGGGAGGGTATCAATGCTCATCTGACGGCCTCAATCGCCGCCGGCGTGGTTAGTCCAAAAGGATTGCTGATGCCGAATCCATCACTGTTGTACACTGGACGCGTGCTGGCATGTTCGCAGTTGCATCACATGATGCATATAGCTCGAGAGCTTTGTGGCGGACAGATTTGTGTTACGCCGGATAGTGTGAACTTTGAGTCCGAGGAAGTCAGTTTCTGGTTGAATAAATACTATTCGATCAACGAAGAATGGCAGTCCGAAGATCGTCGAAAACTGCTGGCAATGGCAAGAGATCTGCTCAACTCCGACTATGCAGGGCACAAGCTGACGTTTCAGTTGTTCGCCCAGTCGCCACCATTTGCACACCTGAACGCGGTATACGTGAATTTCGACTTCAAGGAACCGATGAGATTTGTCAAAAAGGCAGCTAATCTCTCAGATGCAATTTCGATAGACTAACTGATAGGTTAATATAGATAGATAAGATGTCTAAACACACCAGATTGCGTAAATTCAATACCCGTGACACCTACCCGGGTAGAACAATGGATAACGACCTGTGTCAGGTTGTCAAGGCCGGCAATATAATATTCCTGCGTGGCCAGGTTGGCAGTGACTTTGAGGGAAATGTGGTCGGAGTCGGCGACCCGGCTGCCCAAACCGAGCAGGCGATGCGCAATGTAAAGCAACTGCTCGAAGAGACCGGGGCGAGTCTGGAGGACATCTGTAAAATCACAGTTTACGTGACAGACCGAGCCTATCGCGAAGAGGTTTATCAGGTAATTGGCAAGTGGCTCAAAGGTGTATTTCCGGTTTCTACAGGATTGATCGTTCAGGGGTTGGCAAAACCCGAATGGGTGATGGAAATCGATGTGATAGCGGTCATCTGAACGATCTAGTATCCGCGAAGCGAACGTTGACACAAATTGATCAAGTTGGAGAAGGACAAGTGTTGAAGCAAAATTACGATACCCGCGACCTGTGGGAAAAGGATCGAGATCATTACATCCATCCATGGACTGACTTCTCAGTATTCCATGAGGAAGGATCGTTGGTGATTGCTGAAGCGAACGGACCATACGTCTATGACAGCGACGGTGGTCGTTACATCGACGGAATCGGCGGTTTGTGGTGTGTCAATATCGGCTACGGCAATGAGGAGATGGCACAGGCGATTGCCGATCAGGTGAGAGCAATCCCCTATTATTCTTCGTTCAATCACCTGACTACGCCACCATCGGCAAGCCTGGCTGCCAAACTTGCGGAAATTTCACCGGAGAAACTGAATCATGTGTTCTACGGTTCCGGCGGCTCCATGGCGAATGATACTGCCGTACGAATGATTCACTATTACTTCAATCGACTAGGAAAGCATTCAAAGAAAAAAATTATTTCGCGAGTTGATGCATACCACGGAAGTACATACCTGGCGATGACTCTGACCGGTGTTGCCGCCGATCACACTGGATTTGATCTGGCACCGGGACTCGTAAGCTATGTGTCCTGTCCAAATCCATATCGCAAACCGGAAAACATGTCCGATACGGAATTTTGCGATTTTCTTGTCGACGAACTCGAGCAGGAAATTGTCAATCTCGGACCGGACAACGTAGCGGCGTTCATCGCCGAACCGATCATGGGGGCGGGCGGCGTCATTGTGCCGCCGGAGGGTTATCACCGTCGGACGAAGCAAGTATGTGAACGGTATGAGGTTCTCTACATTTCAGATGAGGTTGTGACCGGATTCGGAAGAATCGGTCATATGTTTGCTTCGGAACCCGTTTTTGATCTGACACCGGATTTCATTACCGCGGCGAAGGGTATATCGTCGGGTTATCTGCCACTATCGGCGACCATGATTTCGGACGAAGTTTATGAGGTGATCAGCAGCCCGTCGGCTGACGGAAGTCTGTTCACACATGGGTTTACGTACTCAGGCCATCCGGTCTGCTGTCGTGCGGCACTCACGAATATCGAGATTATGCAACGAGATGGCATCTGTGAGCATGTACAGGATGTCGGGCCTTATTTTGAGGAAAGGTTGGATACACTCCGTGATTTGCCCATCGTTGGTGATGTTCGGGGTAAATGTTTCATGATGTGCATTGAAAACGTCAGGAATGCTCAGACCAGGGAAATTTTTGATGAGGATGTGAAAATTGGCGACCGGATTGCCGCGAACTGTCAGAAGCTCGGATTGATAGTTCGACCGGTTGCGCATCTGAACATCCTGTCACCGCCTCTGATCTTGGACCGTGACAATGTCGATGAGATTGTCGGTACTCTCCGAGAGGGTATCGAGATGACCATGAGTGATCTGGTTTCGGAAGGAATCTGGAGCGGCTGAGGCAATCTGCTCGGAATAGCGAATCAGATATGACGGTTGCTTGTTGATCACTCACGATCAATCTAACTCACTACAGGTGCTGCCACCTCATCGAAATTTCGGAGCGGTCTGACAATGACACGCGATCCTCGTTATGACATCTTGTTTGAACCGGTCCAGATCGGGCCGGTAGTTGCGCGAAATCGCTTCTACCAGGTTCCGCATTGCTGTGGAATGGGCCACGGACATCCTCACACAGCTGCAGGCATGAGGGGTATGAAGGCGGAGGGTGGATGGGCTGTTGTCTCTACCGAAGAATGCGACATTCATCATTCTTCGGATGTCTCGCCGTATATGGAACAACGGTTGTGGGATGACGATGATATTCCGCAGCACCAACTGATGATTGATGCGGTTCACGCGCACGGTTCGCTTGCAGCGGTTGAATTGGCACACAATGGTGGTGAAGCGCCTAATCTGTTTTCTCGAACAGTGCCGATAGCGCCGTCTGCGATTCCTGTGTCGAGCTTCGACCCGGTTCAGGCGAGAGCAATGACGAAACGTGATATTCGCGATATTCGTGAAATCTACCGCAAGGCGGCATTGCGGGCGCAAAGGGCAGGATTTGACATCATTTACGTCTACGCTGCACATATGCTTACACTGCCGTGTCAGTTTCTATCCAAAAGATTCAATCATCGCACCGACGAGTATGGCGGCTCGCTCGAAAATCGGGTTCGGTTGCTCAAGGAAATCATCATCGACACCAAAGAGGCGGTTGGCGACACCTGTGGCATTGCAGTTCGTCTCATGTTGGATGAGCTGAGAGGTGCTGATGGGATCCAATGCGAGGAGGAAGGCATTGAGATTGTCAGCATGCTTGCAGAACTCCCTGATATTTGGGATGTCAATATCAGCGACTGGGACAACGATTCTGCAACATCGAGGTTCAAACCGGAAGGGCATCAGGAGCAGTTCATAAAGGCAGTCAAGGGTGTTACGTCGAAACCTGTCGTTGGTGTGGGGCGCTTTACCTCGTCGGACACCATGGTATCGCAGATTCGCAGAGGCATCCTCGATATGATTGGTGCGGCGCGTCCGTCGATTGCAGATCCATTTTTACCCAAGAAGATCGAGGAAGGCCGAATTGAGGATATCCGGGAATGTATCGGCTGCAACATCTGCGTTTCCGGAGACTTCACCATCACACCGATTCGTTGCACCCAGAATCCCACGATGGGTGAGGAGTGGCGTCGGGGTTGGCATCCGGAAATCATCCCACCGACTTCCGACAAAGGACCGATTCTGATTGTCGGGGGTGGTCCGGCGGGATTGGAGTGCGCAGTCAGCCTGGGTAAGCGGGGTTGTCAGGTAACGCTTGCAGATTCGAATGAAGAGCTCGGTGGCCGCGTCAATCTTGAAAGTGCCCTGCCAGGGCTCACTCAGTGGGGGCGCGTGCGTGATTACCGTATGCAACAACTGCATAAGCTGACGAACGTCGAACTTTTCCCTGCGAGCACAATGACTGAATCCGATATCGCTGAATTCGGTGCAGAGCATATCGTATTTGCGACCGGTGCGGCGTGGCGAAAGGATGGCATCGGTCGTCAGCATGCATTCGCGCTGCCGGGAACCGAACAGTCTCATGTCTATTCACCCGATGACCTCATGCTCGGTACGGAGCTCGGTGGTGATGTGGTGGTTTACGATGATGACCATTATTACATCGGCGGTCTCATTGCGGAATTGATGAATTCGCAAGGTGCGAACGTGACTCTGGTAACGCCGTCTACCGATGTGTCCAGTTTTACGCACAAAACCTTGGAGCAGGACGCGATACAGGGTAGATTGCTTGATCTCGGAGTTAAGATACTCACCGCGAAAGCTTTGAAATCCATCGGTCAGGATAGCATCGAAATGAACTGCATTTATTCCAACCAGTTATCCGAAATCGGTTGTGATCATGTCATCATGGTTACTGCAAGAATTCCCAATGATCAGCTGTATCACCGATTCACAGCCGAAATGGATGGGTTCGAAGAAGCCAATGTACCGAAAGCGCGTTGCATTGGAGATTGTTATGCCCCCGGAACGATCGCTGCCGCGGTCTATTCGGGCCATCAGTATGCCAGGGACTTCGGTGAACCGACAGATGACCGTGAGGTTCCGTTTTTGCGGGAACTGATTCGAGTTTAGCCGGGCTATTCGGACAGGAAACGGAATGCGTAACGCTTACCGCAGTTCCATACGGTGAGCTTCAACCATGTCAGCGAGCGATAAGAAACGCATATCAGGTGTCGGTGGATTTTCGACGATCGGCGTAGCACCACTGCCGGGCCGATCGGCTCTGCGATCAATCCAGCATGTCGCCAATCCTATTTTTGTCGCTGGTACGATATCGTGGAATAGGCTCTGCGCGGTGTGCAAAATGTCCGATTGAGAGACTCCGAGATATTGCAGTTTGTCAAGCATGTATTCGAAATTCCGTGATGATGGCTTATAGGAACCGATATCCTCTGCGGTGTAGACTGCATCGAATTCCACTTTGAGATGCAGATTGCTTTGAGCGAAGCCGACATTGTTGACGTTCGAAAGAATTACCAGTCTGAAGTGTTTCTTGAGATATTGCAGGGATTGCACGGAGTCCTGGAAGGCTGGCCAGTGTTCAATCGAAGTGGCGAACGTCATATGATCATCATCATTCATTCCCACACCAAGACTCTGCGCCATCACCTCGTGTGTCCTGGCCAGCAGCTTGGTGTATGACAGACCGGGATTCGCATCTTGAATTACTGATTCAGTGCGGGAAAACTCGAGCAGACCGGCATCTTTGTCGATTGATTCGCCTGATCGTCCAATCAATGGCGCAAGTGCGTTGAATATTCCGGTCTCCCAATCTATGAGCGTACCATAACAATCAAAAGTCAGTGTGGAAAAGTCGGAAAATTTCATAGAAAAACCGTTTATGTAGCAAAGATTATAGGAAGTGTATAATTTTGTTCCCGCGAATTTTTTACAATCGCACATTTTTTACTATTGTTTATGTCCTTGCTGATGAGTTATGCCGAAGCGAAAGTGGCGGAATCGGTAGACGCGCTGGTTTTAGGTGCCAGTGGGGCAACCCGTGGGAGTTCGAGTCTCCCCTTTCGCACCAATGTCGGATAGATAAATATGGTTTTTGATATTGAAGAAATTGATTCCTGCACTCGTCGCATGACCTTTTCCCTCGAGAGCGACAAAGTCGACGCCGAGGTGAGGACTCGAATTCAGAAAATTACAAGGGAAGCGTCCATTCCTGGATTTCGCAAAGGCAAGGTGCCGTTTGGCATGATCCAGAAACGCTTTGGAGATGAAGTTCTTCGGGAGGTTATAGCTGATCTGTCTACCCAATGGATGGAGTCGCAGGAGCAAGAAGACGGTCGTGTCGGTCCTCCGATGCTGGATGGTTTCGAGCGAAATGATCAGACACGTGATTACGATATTCGCGTACTGTATGAGGTTCTACCTGAAGTTGTGGCATTCGACATTGAGGGATGCTCAGTCGTTCGGCCGGTAGTAGATGTCAGTGATGAAGATGTCGATGCCAGGATAGAGAATTGGCTGAAGGAAGGACCGCAACTGGAACGCGTAGACAGACCCGCGGCTGTTGGAGACAGAGTATGGGCGCAGATAGAGGAGACTATCCACATACACGGATCAAAAAGTTCCGGCGATTTCCGTCGTTTATGGTTGGAACCCGATCAGTGTGACAAGCCTGTGTTGGACGCCTGTCTTGGAAAAAGCGCGGGAGAACGAACGACCGCGGTTATATTCGAAGATTCCGACGTTACCGAAGGTAAGGAAGCGGTCAAAGTCGCCACGCTCAATATTGAGATTTTCTCTGTCGAGGAGCCGGTACCTGACAGTTTGAATGCGGAAATACTGAATCAGCTCAAGGTTGATAGCCCGCAGGACGAGAATTTTCGCGAGGCCGCTAAAGATGCTGTGGTGGCATCCTATACCGAGAGTATTGATAGCGATGTCCAAATGCAGGTTTTCTCATCGTTGTTCGACCGCAATCCGTTCAGTATGCCGAAACATACTGTCAGATACGTCATGCTGAATCAGCTGGTAGAAAGAGGTATGACGGTTGAAATCGCGAGCAAATTTGTTGACCAGCAAAGTAACACGCGAGAATGGGTCATGGCGTATTTGGATTCGGCGGTTAAACTCAAAAGGAGTTTCTTGCTGGACAAATTGAGAGAGCACTATGAAATGCCGATCGACGACGAAAAGATTTTGGAAGCAGTAGAGAACGACCTGCAGAATGCGGAAGACATTCCCGACCGGTTTGACCAAGGAGAATCTTCGGATATGCAACAATATCGGGATATTGTCTATCAGAGAAACAGGTGGATGGCAGAACAGGATAACGTCCGGAATCTGGTTGACAAGTTGCTGGAAAACGCTGACTACGAAGAAGTCGAAATGACGCTCGCTGAATACGAGGAGTGGAAACAGGATCTTCATTCCAGAGAACAGACAGCTGACGATGCAATCAGTGAAGACATAGATGAACCAGAAA
Organism: Arenicellales bacterium; assembly: GCA_963662635.2. GTDB lineage: Bacteria > Pseudomonadota > Gammaproteobacteria > Arenicellales > JAJDZL01 > JAJDZL01. The sequence continues at coordinate 32,806 of CAXXFC010000005.1, read as the reverse complement.
ATGCTGAGGAAAGTTCGGAAACAAGTGTTATTGTTGACGCCCTTGGCAATCCAATCGAAAAACAGTCAGCCTGACTACAGGCAGGGAGACTTTGACAAATGACTAGTGGTCACCAATCCTCTCAATTCGCTGAAAGCGCACAGTTGATTCCCATGGTGGTTGAAACCACCGGGCGAGGTGAGCGCGCGTACGATATCTACTCGCGAATGCTCAAGGAACGAGTGATCTTTCTGGTCGGTCCGATCGAGGACCATATGGCGAATCTGGTTGTCGCACAGTTACTCTATCTGGAATCGGAAAGCGCCGAAAAGGATATCCATCTTTATATCAACAGTCCTGGCGGTACCGTCAATTCTGGGCTTGCCATCTACGATACAATGCAGTTTGTCAGACCTGATGTGAGTACAGTGTGTGTCGGACAGGCTGCCAGCATGGGAGCACTGGTGCTTGCCGGTGGTGCGAAAGGCAAGCGTCATGCGCTTCCACACTCGCGGATCATGATTCATCAGCCGATGGGTGGCTTTCAGGGACAGGCGACTGACATAGACATTCACGCCAAGGAGATTCTCAGAATACGGGAGCGATTGAACAAGATCATGGTCAAACATACAGGCAAGGCTATCAAGACTGTCAATCGGGACACCGAGCGGGACAACTTCATGGAAAGCCAGGAAGCTTTAAAATACGGAATTATTGATTCTGTAATTGAAAATCGCAAGTGAATCATCGAAAATTAGCATTGATTGACCCAACGACGATTCGGAGGACAATGTTACATGGCTAGCAGAAGAGGGAAAAAGGACGGCGGTTTGCATTGCTCTTTTTGCGGAAAGAGTCAGCATGAAGTCAGGAAACTGATCGCCGGTCCTTCAGTTTTTGTCTGTGATGAATGTGTCGAACTATGTAACGACATCATTCGCAGTGAGACAGTCAGTGACGAGGTTGAAAAAGAGAATTCCAAGTCCAAGTTTCCCACACCGAGTGAGATCTGTGGCATTCTCGATGAGTACGTGATCGGGCAGACAGCAGCAAAAAAAGTACTTTCGGTTGCCGTCTATAACCACTACAAGCGCATCGAGAACGATGACATGGTCAATGATGTGGATATTGCCAAAAGCAATATTCTTTTGATCGGTCCGACCGGCTCGGGAAAGACACTGTTGGCGGAAACACTTGCCCGCGAACTGAATGTGCCGTTTACCATGGCTGATGCCACAACCCTGACGGAAGCCGGTTATGTCGGTGAAGATGTCGAAAATATCATACAGAAGTTGTTGCAAAAGTGCGATTACGACATTGACCGGGCCCAGGTCGGCATTGTCTACATCGACGAAATAGATAAGATTTCGCGAAAGTCCGACAATCCGTCAATCACTCGGGATGTATCCGGAGAAGGTGTGCAACAGGCACTTCTCAAGCTGATCGAGGGTACGATTGCTTCGGTGCCGCCCCAAGGTGGCCGCAAACACCCACAACAGGAATTTCTGCAGGTTGATACCCGTAATGTACTGTTCATTTGTGGAGGGGCTTTTTCCGGATTGGAGAAAGTGATCAGGAATCGGACAGACAAGAGTGGAATTGGGTTCGGTGCTGAAATCTTACCCGGAGCTGAACAGAATCTGGCGGAAACTTTGGAGCAGATTGAACCTGAAGATTTGATCAAGTTCGGATTGATTCCAGAGTTTGTTGGCCGACTTCCGGTTGTTGCCACACTTGAGGAACTGGACGAGGAAGCGCTTGTCAAGATACTGATCGAACCGCGCAACTCATTGCTTAAACAGTATCAGAAGCTGTTCTCATTGGAAGGAACCGAACTTGAGATACGCATGGATGCCCTCAAAGCTGTCGCTCGTAAGGCGATGGACCGCAAGACAGGTGCCCGGGGACTGCGGTCGATTCTGGAAAACGCTCTGTTGGAGACGATGTATGAGTTGCCATCAACAGCAGGAGTGAAGAAAGTGGTTGTTGATGCAGACGTAATTAACAACGCGAAACTTCCCTACTACATTTACGAGGACGAAACCCGACAAGTCTCTTGACGACGCAGTCACAGATGGCTGCCGTCACTTGACTTGTTGGAAAATGGCCGGATATATGAGAACACGACAATTCAATTTCTTCAGGATCAATGTTGCATGACTCAAAATCAGAATAGTATCACCCCAGAACCAATGACACTCCCACTGTTACCATTGCGGGATGTGGTGGTTTTCCCCTATTTTGTCGTCCCGTTATTTGTTGGTCGCGATCATTCGAAAACCGCATTGGACCGAATGGACAAGCAGCTACCGCTAGTAATGCTGATTGCACAGAAGGACCCCGCGACAGACGAGCCAACCGATGAAGATTTGTACGACATTGGTGTGGTCGCGACTGTAAAGCAGGTGGTCGTCATGCCGGACACCTCCAAGAAAGTCGTGGTTGAGGGATTGTGGCGAGCGCGAATTGATGCGATCAGGCCAGTGGATGGTTACTTTGAGGCGCAAACCAATCCACTGGAAAGCATACCAATTCGAGCAATGCTAATTGACTCTTTGACGGAATCATTGATTGATCTATTTGAACAGTACATCAAGACAAGTCAGAAGATTCCTGCCGAAGTATTTGCCAAAGTAAGGAAGTTTGAGTCACCGAGTCAGATCATTGATGTCGTTGCCGCACATCTGATCAGTCAGAGTGTCGCTGAAAAGCAGGAGATTCTGGAACTGATCGATGAACAGGAGCGCCTGGAGCAGGTGATTGCGGTTATGTCTTCAGATGTTGAGTTGTTTCAGGTTGAACGAAAGATTCGCGGCCGAATCAAGAAGCAGATGGAAAAAAGTCAGCGCGAATACTATTTGAATGAGCAGCTGAAGGCCATTCACAAGGAACTCGGCAACGGTGATGAGGCCAAAAGCGAAGTTGACGAGCTGAGCGAAAAAATTGCTGAGGCAGGCATGACAAAGGAGGCTAGAGACAAGGCTGTTTCCGAGTTGAAGAAACTCAACATGATGTCTCCTATGTCAGCCGAAGCCACGGTGGTTCGCAATTTCATTGACTGGCTCATCGCGGTTCCCTGGCGCAAGCGAAGTCGGATCCACAAAGACTTGAATGCCGCTCAGAGAGTGTTGGATGAGGATCACTATGGTCTGGAAAAAGTCAAGGAACGGATTCTCGAATATCTTGCTGTACAGCAACGCGTCCGTAAGAACAAAGCGCCGATTCTATGTCTGGTGGGGCCGCCGGGTGTTGGTAAGACATCGCTTGGCAAGTCTGTCGCACGCGCCACGAATCGGAAATTTCTGAGAATGTCACTTGGTGGTGTGCGAGATGAAGCGGAAATAAGAGGACATCGCAGAACCTATATCGGTTCGTTGCCAGGAAAGATCATCCAGAGCATAGCCAAGGTGAAAACCAAAAACCCGCTGTTCATGTTGGACGAGGTTGACAAGATGTCGATGGATTTCAGAGGAGATCCTTCGTCAGCTCTGCTGGAGGTGTTGGATCCTGAGCAAAATCACACATTTGCCGATCATTATCTGGAAGTTGAGTACGATCTTTCCGAAGTCATGTTTATTGCGACTGCAAACACATTGAATATTCCGCCACCATTGCTGGACCGAATGGAAGTGATACGAATTTCCGGTTACACAGAAGATGAGAAAGTTCGAATTGCAACGCAGTATCTTATCCCCAAGCAGTTGAAGAGTAATGGACTTGATCCGGTAAACATATCGATTTCCGAAAAGGTTCTGTTGGACATCATCCGATACTATACGCGTGAAGCTGGTGTTCGCGGTCTTGAGCGAGAGTTATCGAAAATCTGCCGAAAGGTAACCAGGAAACTTGTTCAAAATGGCAGCAATTCCAAGTCCACCCGTATCACACCGAGAAACCTTCACAAATTTTGTGGCGTTCGCCAGTATCGATTTGGAATGGCTGACAAATTTAATCAGATCGGGCAGGTGACAGGGCTCGCGTGGACACAGACCGGTGGCGATCTGCTGAGTATAGAAGCCGTAACGGTGCCCGGAAAGGGCAAACATATTTACACCGGAAAGCTTGGTGATGTGATGCAGGAATCGATCCAAGCCGCAGTGAGTGTAGTTCGCGCCCGTTCCATTCACTACGGCATAAAACCCAGTTTCTATCAACGTAAGGATATACACGTCCATGTGCCCGAAGGCGCTACACCAAAAGACGGACCGAGTGCGGGAGTCGCGATGTCGGTGGCGATAATCTCGGCGTTGACACAGATTCCTATTCGCGCCGACGTTGCAATGACAGGCGAAATTACATTACGCGGCGAAGTTTTGCCGATTGGTGGATTGAAAGAAAAATTGCTTGCAGCGCATCGTGGCGGCATTTCAACAGTTCTGATCCCCGATCAGAATGAGAAAGATCTTGCAGAAATTTCTACCAAGATCAAGGATGAACTTGATATAGTATGTGTGCGCTGGATTGAAGATGTCGTAAGTCATTCTTTGGAATACTTGCCTGAAGTGACGATTGATTCAACAGAAATGGAAATCGGTCTTGAATCTGATCAGAATTCGAGCGAAAGTGTCAGTGTAGTTAAGCACTGAATTGAGCCTACTACAGTCTTTTCAATTTGGAATTACTTAGTTTGATGAGTGTTCGACACGTTGACACGCATTCGGTCATAAAATATAAAATCGCAATCTTGCATTCATCAGGTCATAGCTGAGAAGTCAGTTCATGGCCGAGTTTATCATGAAAAAAATTATGGAGAGTTTTGGAGGGTAAAATGAACAAAACTGAAATGGTCAACAATGTTGCAGATAGTACAGGACTGACGAAAGCCGATGCCGGACGAGCGGTCGAAGCAGTGTTCGAGCAGATTAGAAGTAGCTTGAAAAACCATGAGTCCGTAGCAATTGTTGGTTTTGGTACGTTTTCTACGGGACAGCGTGCCGCAAGAACAGGTAGAAACCCAAGAGATGGTTCGGAAGTCTCGATTCCGGCGAGCACAGTTGTCAAGTTCAAAGCTGGTAAAGCGTTAAAGGACGCAGTCAACTAGTCGAATCATGGGTGCTTAGCTCAGTTGGTAGAGCGCCGCCCTTACAAGGCGGAGGTGGTAGGTTCAATTCCTACAGCGCCCACCAAAGAATCGGAGCGGTAGTTCAGTTGGTCAAGAATTCCGGCCTGTCAAGCCGGGGGTCGCGGGTTCAAGTCCCGTCCGCTCCGCCAAAGTTCAATCTGCAGTTCACATAATTGACTTGACGGTCATTGTGTGAACTGCAGATATTTGTTTTGTGCGATATCGATTTTCTAGTTTTATCCAATGCTGACAGCGATTAAAGAACGGGCGACCGGATGGATTGCGTGGGCAATTGTCATACTGATCACAATTCCATTTGCTCTTTGGGGCATCAACACCTACTTCGAAGGTGCTGAGGATGTAACCGTCGCGGAGTTTGACGGGGAGGAAATTGACTATCTAACCTATCAGCGAGCACTCTATAACGAACGGGAACGATTGCGCGGCGTATACAATCAGGATCCTGAAATGTTGTCCGGGGGTGTTCTGGGCAGGCTTGTAATTGATGCGATCGTCGATGAGATACTGATGGCTCGGGATGCACGAAAGCATGGTTATCGGGTAAGCGACCAGCAACTTGTCGACACCATTCAGAATCACCCAGCCTTTCAAACTGATAACCGTTTCGATCGAGAGCAATATGAGCGTGTTTTACGCATCAGTGGGCTATCTGTCACTGAATTCGAGGAATTACAGCGACAGGATGCAGTAATGCAGCAGATTCGGACTGGTTTTCGAGAATCTTCTTTTGCCGTGGATTCGGATGTTGATGCCATTTTGCGTATATTGCTTCAAGACAGATTCGGAGAATTTGCTTTTGTCAGTCCTTCAGCGTTTGTTGCTGGTCTTGAAGTGACTGACGCTGAAATTCAGGATGAGTATGAAGCGAACAAATCGCGATATGTGGAAGACGAAAAAGTCAAAGTCGAGTACATACGGCTTTCGCTGGATAATTTTGCGAGCAATTACACGCCGTCGGAAGAGACGCTTTTGACGTTGTACGATGCGGAGATTGCACGGTATGCTGTAGCAGAACAGAGAAGTATCAGCCACATACTACTTGAACCTCACGGTGATGCAAAATCTGATGTATCTGACTTGGCGATTGAGTTAGTCGGCCGATTAAGGTCCGGTGAAGATTTCGCTACGTTGGCCATGCGGTATTCGACCGATGTGGGATCCGCCGATAGCGGTGGCGAGCTTGGTTGGTTCAGTCCGGGAGAGTTGCCGTTTCCTGAGTTTGAATCTGTTGCATTCAATCTTGATGAAGGCGAAATCAGTGAACCGGTTGAGACAGAGTTCGGTACTCATATCGTCCGAGTAAACCAAATCCAGGGAAAAACAGTCAAGTCATTCGATGAAGTGCGACCCGGGTTGGTTGAGCAGGCATCAAGAGCCCAGGCAGAAGCTGAAATGTTTGAAATTTCCGAGCAGTTGCGCAACCTTGCCTACGAGGAACCGGAGAACCTTAAATATGCTGCAGACGCATTGAATCAGGACATTCAATTTTCCGATTGGTTTTCGAGAGGTTTTGGGGCAGGGATAGCGGATAGTGAGCAGGTTCGCGCCGCCGCGTTCGGTGACGAGGTGCTGGGACAAGGCTTCAATAGTGACTTGATAGAAATCAACAAGGATTTACAGGTAGTACTGCGAATTTACGATCATCAGGAAACTCAGCAGCTGAGTGTGGCTGATGTCCGTAATGAAATCAGCGAACAGTTGTTGCTGTCGAAAAGCCGCGAACTTGCCAAAGAACTTTCTGAAAGCCTGGTTGGAGAGTTGAAGTTAGGCGCAGATTGGGATTCGATTCTGATGGCGAACGGGCTTGAAGCATCTGAATTGCCAACTCGAATTCGTGAGGCGACAGATCCTTCGACAATCGGTGTCGCGTTACACGCTTTCTCCGCGAAGAAGCCACAAGCCGGGAACCAGACATTTGGCAGCGGTCCTATGGCTGATGGGTCTTATGTGATTTTTCGGATTTCCGAAGTACAAAATGGGGATGCGGCATCAGCTTCGGAAGAGCAACGCCAGAATGTAGTTGCCGCACTTAGGGACAGATTCGGCAATAGTATGTTTGACAGTTATATCGTCCTGTTGCGCGATGGAATAGATATCGATGTCAACCAGGAGTTGCTCTGAATCAGCTTTGTTTCGAGACATACTGGTCTAAAGCATAGCCTGACTGAATCCGACGGAGTTGAATCCTCCATCGACATAAAGAATTTCGCCGGTTATTCCTGAAGCGAGGTCAGAGCAAAGAAAAGCCGCTGCGTTTCCGACTTCTTCAATCGTGACGCCGCGACCTAGAGGACTCATCTTCTCATAATAGTCCATCATTGATTTCATACCACGAATGCCCGAAGCCGCGAGGGTTCGAATCGGGCCAGCAGAAACTGCATTGACACGAATACCTTGATTTCCGAGCGATTGCGCACAATATCGAACATTGGCCTCCAAGCTGGCTTTTGCAAGCCCCATGACGTTATAGCCGGGCATTGAGCGCATGGATCCCAAATATGTCAGAGTAAGGAAAGAACCTTTTCCATTCTGCATCATCGGTGCAAAACTCTTTGCCAGCGCGGAAAAGCTGTATGAACTGATATCGTGTGCTTGGTTGAATCCCTCGCGGCTTACCGCGTCCAGATACATCCCTTCGAGTTGTTCACGCGGGGCAAAGGCGATTGAATGAACAACAATATCCAAATTCGACCATTTGTTTTCAACTGATTCCCGCAATGCGTCGATCTGGGCGTCCGCTGTAACATCGCACGGTGCTACAAACTCCGCATTGAGTTCCTGCGCGAATTTTTCAACGCGCGGCTTCAGTTTCTCATTCTGGTACGTCAAAGCCAGTTTGGCACCTTGCATTGACATCGCCTGGGCAATTCCCCATGCAATGGATCGATTGCTTGCTATACCTGTGATCAAAGCACGTTTATCTGTCAGAAATCCCATAAAAATAAGCCTTTAATTTTAAGTGAGTCAGTAAAGCGTCGTTAAAACTAAAAAATTCCGCCAATTGAGTAATTTGCTTCCTTAACGAAATAGCATGATTGATACTGCATTGGGGGTGTTTGATACAACATAACTATGTTGTGAATGTTACACCAGCAAGCGCAAATTGTGCAATATCGACAACTGGAGGGTTTGCAAATTAAACTTGTTGTAGACGAATCAAATTTTTATCAAATTGGCACAGAATCAACGCGAACTTTTGATACTTAACTGGCTATTCGGAAGGTCTAGCGCACATGAGAATTCTCCGTTTCGTCCACCTCTAAATCACTGTCTTCGATGCGAACGTTTTCATCGGCAATTCGGTAGGTGTGGTTTAGGATCGAGCATCTTGGAACTGCCTGCATTCAACACTTCCTGCCATCATTATCAGGCATTGCGCGTATTCCCAACGATTTCCATTGCAGTTTGAACACTGAAACTGCCATGGGTCAGGTGTCAGGAATTATCAAGTCTATCCGACCGTTACCTTACGGTTTCCAATATTGCAGTAGAATTGTCAGGCAGGGTTGTACCCGTACGAGTAGAATTGAAGGCGACTGACCGGGATTATGGCGATTGGTAGCTGACGATTGCTGAAACTCGGCTTCAAGCCAGTAATTCGGTCTTGGAATGACTGTGATTTCGATACTTTAGGTCAACAGGATTTCTGATGATCCAACTTCTTGAACCAACAGAAATACTGCAGAGAAGTCTGGCAAAATATAAAATGCATATGAGTAAAATTCTCAAAAAATCCTGTGAGTTTCGGATAGTCAGACTATTCCAGAATGAATTCTAGGGAGCAGAAATCATGAGAGTGAGGACTAAATTGAGTTGGTAGATTTACTGACAGATATCACAAAGATAATTGGTTTGAAGGGTTGGTATTGATTTTGAGTTGTTGCAGCACGAGAACGCGACATCAAGGGCAGTGATTTATTTAATGTCAGAAAATTCGAATTCAAGCGAGACCGCCAGTAACGAGATATCTTCGAACAAAAAATATTGTCGATGCAAAACAAGGGTCAAAAGTACTCTTATTGTCTGGTACTACCGCCATGACTGAATCAACATCGGTTGCCGAGGAACTTTCGAGGTTCTTGCGTGATGAAAAGTTTGGCACTGTTGTTGCCGACCCTCCTTGGCGATTTGCGAACCGAACAGGTAAAGTAGCCCCTGAACATCGTCGGCTCTCTCGCTATTCCACGCTGTCTCTTGACGAAATCTGCTCACTTCCGGTCGGGGAACACGTTGAAAATACAGCACACTGTTATTTATGGGTACCGAATGCCTTACTGCCTTGGGGATTAATAGTTTTGGACACTTGGGGTTTTGAATACAAGACGAATCTGATCTGGCACAAAATTCGCAAGGACGGAGGTTCGGACGGACATGGTGTCGGTTTTTACTTCCGCAATGTAACCGAAATTCTTTTGTTTGGGGTGCGCGGAAAAAATGCCCGTACACTAAAACCTGGAAGAAGCCAAGTCAATCTTTTTGCGAGTAGAAAACGCGAGCACTCTCGAAAACCGGAAGAGCATTACGAAATTATCGAGAGTTGTAGCCGTGGTCCGTATCTGGAGCTATTTGGTAGAGGATGCCGAGCTAATTGGACGGTGTGGGGTGATCAGGCGAGTGACGATTACTCACCCACATGGAGTACTTACACCTACAATTCCGCCACTGGCCCATTAGCCTCAACGATCTTAAGCGGTCCGGCTTTGATGTGGATACCAAAAATCACGCCTTAGCCATTTTGCAAACTGACTTCCCAACACCGCTTGAAGAAATATGCTTGGCTCTACTGGAAATCGAAATTCCTTGTTATGAGTTGATCCAAGGCGGTGGAGGTCGAGCACCTATAACGACGCGATTGGGTCAATCATTTTCAAAATGGGGTTGGTTACCGCGCCGCGTAGTTGTTCAGAAGACGATAAATGGACGCGAATCTAATGTCACTTCCCACGAGATAGATCATTTCAGGGAAGACATAAATGGTGATTTAGCACTCGAGATTGAGTGGAATAACAAAGATCCGTTTTTTGATCGTGATCTGGAAAATTTCCAGAGACTGCATGCTGAGGGAGCAATAAGTGTTGGAATTATAGTCACGCGAGGGTCATCATTTCAGGAGCAAATGACAAGCATGGTTTCAGCATGTGCAGAAGCTCAGGGCATTTTAGGATTCGATGACCTAAGGTCTTTGGGTGTTTCCCCGACAAGTCGCCAACGAAACATTGTCGAGAAACAGCTAAATACTGACTTTCTGGAAGCTTGGCCGAAATCTTTTGTCGCGGATAAATTCGGTCAATCCACTACACACTGGAGTCAACTGCAGCGCAGGATTCATTGAGGAGTAGGTAATCCATGTCCACTCTTGATGATAGGCATTCCAGCAGCAGTGGTTAGCGAGTCGATACTTTAAGTCTAATTCGAAGAACTGTCGCATGCTGGTCTAGTGGAAAATTGATGCAGATGGGAATGCCGATTCCACAATTGTCTGAAATTAGGATCGTTAATCCGAAGATCTCTATTGTGAAATCAAAACAGCCATCTGATTGAAAATGAATTGAATCTGAAAGGACTTTCAGACTGCTGGGAACATTCTGACCAGCCAATCGGCGTGTTGCTGCAGTTCTCTGGGCTGTGTCATCAGTGTTTCGGGAGGTGAGTCTGACTATTATGAACTGAATCGGCCTCGGTTCCAGTGTTGTAGAAGCGAGTTTTAAGCATGAATTTCTGGCGCAGCTCAAATGCTTGGGAATATTTTGGATGGTTACCGCCAATGCATCAGTTACGTTTCGTTGCTGTGTATTGAGCAACAGATTCGATAATTTTGGGAACCTAGTACCGGATGAGTCAGTCAGATTCCAACAAATTTATTGTGCACCTAACTGGAAGTTATCTGATTGGACCGACAGGCACGGGAGAGTAGGGAGCGTAGTGTCAACTGTCGATTGTGCGAAGGCATTTATTCGTTTTTCATTGGAAGACGATGAGCGCTGTCGTCAAATCGCACAGACTTACGGATTGCCTCTCTCCTACGAAGTTGACGAGCGTGAATACGACTATGTACTTGCAATCGAAAACGGAGTTCTCAAATTGCGAGATCTGAGGAACCGAAAATATCGTCCTATCTGTATGTCGGCCCATGCTCTTACCCGTGTCTCACGAAAGTGTCTTTTGGGGCGCGCTGTTGGCAAAAAAGTGGAGACAGTCCTCGACGGCACTGCGGGATTGGGGTCGGATACGCTTTTACTGGCGAGAATGGGATATCGAGTGACTGCCATCGAAAGATCACCGGTTTTTGCTGCGTTGATCTCCGATGGAGTCGATCGAATCAATGCCGTATCTTCTGATTTGTCAATAAAGAGTTTCTTTGCCGATACTCGATCCGTTTCGCAATATTCCGACGAGAAGTTTGATGCGGTGTATCTCGATCCAATGTTTCCAGAAGGTCGCAAGCCTTCCGTAAAGGTTGCGCGCCCATTGACAGTCTTGCGAGAATTCTGTAAAGATGATGATTCTGACACTGCGGAATTGCTTGCAACTGCGATCAGATGGGCGCGAAAAAGAGTCATTGTCAAACGCCCAAATTTCGCTGAACCTCTCATCCCTGAACGCTTGTCTATGAGAATGCGAGGAAAACTCGTTCGCTACGATATTTATTTGACTCACTGAAGTTGAGGCAGTTTCTTTGGATTAGTTGTGGATTTTCTCGGCAGTAGGTTCCGATTCGATTTTCGGTTGACCTGTGATCAAGTGGAATGAGGATTCAGCCACCTATACTTATTGGATCATCATTTCAGTAAGCTTCTCCCGTCTCGCAATCAATTCCGCGAGTTCTTTCTGGCTCGAAGCGAGTCGTGTGCGCTCCTTGTCAATGATGTCAGCTGGTGCCTTGGTAAGAAACTGCTGGTTTTCCAGCTTGGAATTTGAACGCCGAATTTGTATTGTCTGCGTATCGATGTCCTTTTCCAACCGTTTGATCTGTTCATCAAAATCTGTGATCTCCTGAACTGGAACAATGATTCTGAACTCGTTAATCAATGCTGATATCGTGTTCGACATGTTCATCGACTGAATGTCCGAATCATTCAACTTTTCGAGCGACTTCAGTTTTGAAAGTTCCATAATGCAAGATAAATTGTTCTGAAAGTATTCCAGATCTTTAGGGTTATTGGAATGACAATACGCTGCGACCCTTTCCCCCGGTTTCATGTTCATGTCGCTGCGAATATTGCGGACATTGGAAACAACCGCTTTCATCCAGTCCATCTCTTCAGTTGCTCTTTCATCCGCATCCGCCCATTGGCTCCTATCACTGGAAAAATCCTGAAACATGATTGAGTTGTCTTCGTTTTCCGCCCGAATCTTTCGCCAGATTTCTTCAGTGATATAGGGCATAAGGGGATGCAATAGACGCACTGTAGCGTCCAACACCATCAGCAAAGTCTTTCGTAACGAGTTTTTGCATTGTTCATCGACCGATTCATCTCTTAGCATAACTTTGGCGATTTCGATGAACCAAGCGCAAAACTCATCCCAGATGAATTCATATAGGTGTTTGGAAGCTATATCGAATCGGTAAATCGCGAATGACTGTTCAATTGTCAATGTAGTTTCATGAAGCTTGCTAACGATCCATTTTTCAGCGGTGGTTGCCGGCTGGAACTCGTCGACACTGTAGGGCCTGACACCTTTACAGTTCATCAGAACGAAACGAGCTGCGTTCCATAATTTATTACAGAAATTTCTATACCCCTCAATCCGGTTCAGGTCGAATCGTATATCTCGCCCTTGGGTTGCCAGACGCGCGAACGTGAACCTAAGCGCATCAGTTCCGAACGCGGGTATGCCATCTGGATATTGCTTTCGAGTTGCTTCTTCAATTTTTGGTACCAGATCAGGTTGCATGAGCCCTCTGGTTCGTTTAGCGACAAGATTCTCCAGGTCAATGCCATCGATCAAGTCAAGTGGGTCTAGAATGTTACCCTTCGATTTCGACATTTTCTGTCCTTCCGCATCTCGCACCAATCCATGTATGTAGACTTCATGAAAAGGGATGTCGTCGGCGAACTTCAATCCAAACATGATCATCCTGGCAACCCAGAAGAAGATAATGTCGAATCCGGTAACAAGTACGTTAGTCGGATAAAAGAATTCAAGTTCCTCTGTTTTTTTCGGCCATCCGAGTGTTGAGAAAGGCCACAATGCAGATGAGAACCATGTATCCAGCACATCTTCATCTTGCCTCAGGTGAATCTCGATGTCTCCATGAACTGCTTTTGCTTTTTGCATTGCTGCGTCTTCACTTCGTGCAACAAAAACATTGCCGTGTTCATCGTACCAAGCCGGAATACGATGTCCCCACCAAATCTGTCTGGAGATACACCAGTCCTCGATATTCTCCATCCAGTCGAAGTAGGTCCGTTCCCAATTTTTCGGCACAAATTTGATTGAGCCATTCTTGACTGCTTCGATCGCCGGTTCGGCGAGCGGTTTTACCTTTACAAACCACTGATCTGTTAAAAATGGCTCTATGACTTGATCGGTTCGGTCGCCTCTCGGTACCTTGTATTTGTGATTTTCAACCTTGTCTATCAGATCCAGCTGAGTCAGGTCTTCAAGAACTTTTGCTCTGGCTTGAGTGCGGTTCAGGCCATGATAGGGCGTCCCGGCAAGATCAATATTGGCTTCCGGTGTCATGACGTTGATCACTTCGAGATTATTGCGTTCGCCAACGGCAAAATCATTGAAATCGTGAGCGGGGGTGATCTTTACACAACCCGTTCCGAATTCCGAATCCACGTAGTCATCGGCAATGATGGGAATTTCTCTGTCGATCAGAGGCAGGATAACCGTCTTGCCAACCAGATGAGCGTAACGCTCATCATCTGGATGAACCGCTACCGCGGTATCTCCAAGCATGGTTTCCGGACGAGTGGTTGCGATAACTACATGTTCGGAACTGTTTGAAATCGGATATTTGAAATGCCAAAGGAACCCATGTTCCTCTTCGGAAATCACCTCCAGGTCGGATATAGCGGTTTTGAGTACAGGATCCCAGTTGACTAATCTCTTGCCCCTATAGATCAGACCTTCCTCATATAGTGATACAAATACTTCCCGGACGGCTGTGGACAGGTCCTCATCCATTGTGAACCGTTCCCGCGACCAATCCAGCGATGCACCGAGTCTTTTTAGTTGATTTGTGATTGTGCCTCCCGAATTAGCCTTCCACTCCCAAACCTTGTCAATGAATTTTTCTCGTCCCAGTTCGGTTCTCGATTCACCTTCGGCAAGCAGCAGGCGTTCTACGACCATCTGAGTTGCAATGCCAGCATGATCAGACCCAGCCTGCCATAGGGATTTCCGTCCTTTCATGCGATGAAACCGGGTCAATGCGTCCATCAGGGTATTCTGGAACGCATGGCCCATATGCAGGCTGCCTGTCACATTGGGTGGCGGTATCATGATGCAGTACGACTCTCCGTCACCGCTGGGAGAGAAACTGTCTGATTCCTCCCATCGCCGGTAAACTTCTTTTTCCAGAGTGTGCGGGTCGTAAACGCTGGCGAGATTGGTTTTGCTGTTCATTCGGCTACAGAACTGGTTTTTAATTGATGATTCCGTCTATTGGATTTATGTCTGGGACCATTACAGATAATGCTTGGTCGGTTCGGTTCCAAAAAGAGCCGTATAGCGACTGATCTTTATCTCTGCGTTCGCAACTTCCTCGTCGGTTGAACCAACTGGTTCGATGACTCTCTGAAACTGCTTTGCGAATTCGGTTACTTCCTGATGCAACGAAATCAGTACATCGTTGAACTGATCGGAAGGTTGTGTATGCCCGATCACAACCGGAAACCTTTCGAGATCGATCTCTCCGCTTTGATCATGAATTATATGAGGAACAAAACTATTGGGAGCAAATGTCCAAAGCAAATCATCCAGTATCTTGCTCATCTCGGCACTACTGGCGTTCAGGTAGACCTTGTGACCTCTGTTGAACGCGGTATTTGCCAAATTGCACGTCAAACGCAATTTTCCATCATGCACAGATTGTTTGAGATAGTAGAAAACAACCGCAGTTGACATTTAAGTTCACTCAGTCGGATGATCAACAGCGATCAAGCGCAAATTGCACAAATAGACCCACCGGTCTTCCGGTCGCGCCCTTGGCTTTGCCTGTATTCCATGCGGTTCCTGCTATGTCCAGATGAGCCCATTTCATCTCTTCGGTAAACCTCGCGAGGAAACATGCCGCAGTGACAGCTCCGGCGTCTCGACCACCAATGTTGGCCACATCCGCAAAATTTGAATCCAACTGAGATTGATAGTCTTCCCAAAGTGGCATCGGCCAGACTCGATCCTCACTGATATTTCCAGCAGAAATCAGTGCATCGGTCAGTTCCGAATCGTCACAAAACAACCCACTGGGATGCTTGCCAAGTGCGACCACGCAGGCGCCGGTGAGAGTTGCCGCATCAACGACTACAGCGGGGTCGAATCGTCTAACGTAGGTCAACGCGTCACAGAGTATCAATCGACCTTCAGCGTCAGTGTTGAGGATTTCGATGCTGATCCCGGACATACTTTTGACGATATCACCGGGTTTGTTGGCGGCACCGTCTGGGAGATTCTCGCTGCTAGCGACAACCCCGATCACATTGATGGGAAGCTTCAGCTGGGAGATGGACAACATTGCGCCGATCACTCCGGCACCACCGCACATGTCAAATTTCATCTCGTCCATGGCTCCAGCGGGCTTGATTGAGATACCGCCCGCATCAAATGTCAGTCCCTTACCGACAAAGATAACAGGACGGCCTCCTCTATTTCCGCCCTGATATTTCATGACGATCAGTTTGGCTGGTTCACGGCTGCCGCGAGACACTGAAAGCAGGGATCCCATACCGAGTTCTTCCATCTGGTCCTCATCGAGAATCTCCACGTCGATGTCACCAAGGTTTCCGATCTCTTTTGCCTTATCAGCGAGATAGCTCGGCGTACATATATTGCCCGGCAGATTTCCCAAGTCTTTCGCCAGACTGACGCCCGCACTGATCGCTTTACCGATTCGAACACCCAGACGTATCTGCGTGAGACCGGTCGACTCCTCAGTTGCGATCTGAATCCGCCAGATTTTCGGACGTTTTTTCGATTTTTTCTTTAACTGATCGAACCTGTAAAGCCGCTGGCTGTTTACTTCAACGACGCGCCTCGCCATCCACGAAATTTCACGGTCCTGAAGGTGCATGTCACTGATAAAATAGGTGACACTGTCCGCTGTAAGGCCTGTCAATAAGGTCGCTACACCATTGATTGCCAAATTGAACTGCTTGGTCGAGAACTTTTTGCGCGGTCCGAGCCGAACAATGATGATTCGTTTCGACTTAATCCCTTGGACAAGCGGGATCAACGCGCAACTACCAGGTTTTTCGGCAAGATCACCGTTTTCGATCAAAGTCGAGATGGAACCTTTGGTTTTGTCATTCAATTGTAGGGCTGAGGTAGTAAAATCCTTGTTGTCGTAAATTCCGACAACCAGATAACCGGAAGCGCATTCGGCAGCCTTGACGGATTTTGAAGTGAATTTTGCGGACATTGATCTCCTCCGAACTTGAAATCGATGCTTACAGAAGCGTTAGGCTATGAATCAGCATATTTTCGTTGTCCAATTTTACCAGAACAGAATGGATTGTTTCGTCGCAGCAGTTCTAATTATGGTTTCATCGTTTGATCATTGGTTTCGTGTCATAAAAATTTTTCGGTTGGTTGTGTATCTACGGTCGCAGGCGGTGTCCTCTAGGGCGGGGCGCCCATCTTTGCGACGGGGCGTTTTGAGGGGCATGCGATCATGGTCAGCAGTGCGTGCCAGTTGTTGAAGTACATGTATTCGGTCAGCATGTCGAGGGTGGCGAAGAAGCGTTTTCTGCGAAAGCATGTGCGATGTGCGCTGTGCCACAGTGCGCACAGCTGGTCGCATGCGCCGTGGAATGCGAATGCGATCAGGTTCAGGGTGAGCAGGGTGTTCGACAGCCCGTCCTCGCCGTGGCCGAAGTTGTGCTCGACGTGGTAGCCCTGGTTCTTGAGCAGGTTGAACGCCTCATTCTCACACTTCCAGCGGGTCCGCCCGCAGGCGACGATCTCGGCGACGTTGTCGCGGTCGGGTCTGATCGAGGTGATGAAGCGGAAGGTGCCGCCCCTGCCTTTGGAGCCGACATTGCGGATGCGCAGTTCCACATACCAGACCTGCAGCGGGTCTTTGTTCGCGGTCAGCGGCAGCTGGTGGTCGGTCCAGCGGTAGCGGTATTCCCGGTTCGGCTTTTTCGGTCCCGGGGTTTTCTCGATCACGGTCCTGTCCGGCCAGTCGATGCCATCGAGGTAGCTGAACAGCGTCTTGTGGTCGTCGGTCTTGACGCGGCAGATGAAGTCGCCCCCGGCGGCGAGAAACTTTCCGCACATCGGTTCCTTGGCATAGATGTCATCGCCCAGGTAGATCGGACTGAGGTCTGCGTAGCGCCCGGCATTGTGTTGCATCCAACGGTAGGCGGCCTTGATCTCACAGTCCTGCTTTGTGTCGCCGTCCTGCGGCGAGATGAACTCCGGTCGCAGCGGCACCGCGTAGGGATGGCCCGGTCCGACCATCACCGCCGCCAGCACGCTGTGATAATATTCGGTGAACTCATCCTCCTTGCCGCGGTTCCTCACCCGATGCTGGCACCGGTCGCAGCTGACCTTGCGCGAGTTGTGGAACTCACTGCCGTCCAGTGCGATCAGGGTGTGGCCGCCGAGCGCCTGGAACGGCTTCAGCGCCCGATATTTCCTCAGCTCCTCCAGTGCCAGGTCGAAACCGCCGTAGATGTCGGTGCAGTCGATTCGGTCGAGCTGCTTTCGGATGTGGTTGTCGGTGGGCAGTCTTCGGATGCCGAAAAGGGAGCCGCAGGCGCTCCTGCCCTGTGACTTGTGGAACACCCGCTGGTGGTCCAGGAATGACGACGACTGGATGAAGAACGCGGAAAACGCGCTCATTGCGATGTCATCGAAATCGTATTGTGTGTTTGCGCCGTTGCGCGGGTCATCGACCTCGCCGAACACCCGGCGCAGCGAACCGATCAGCTGCCCGGCCAGCGGCGTGTCCCGCCACACCCTATGCGTCATGGCATACCTCGGCCTCGGCCGCCATCATCTCGGCCAGCACCGCCACCCGCTCCGCATGCGGCATCGCCCGGTAGCGTCGCCCCCAGGTCTGTGCCCGGCGCCGGATGCGCTGGCGGTCGGTGAAGTTCCTGCCGGCATGGCGCGACCAGTGCACCCGGTCGGGCTCGAAGTTGAACCACACCCTTTCGGTGACCACCCCGGCCCGGTTCATCACCTGCAGCGCAATCGTATTCCAGTCGCACAGCATGTCGTCGTAAAGCTCGCAACTGTAGCCGCAGACCATCACCTGACACGGCACCGCCTTCAGGATGCCAAGCAACTCGACATGGTCACTCTCCTCGTAGTCGTGGCGGTAGCGATAACGTCCGGGCGCCTTGCGGGTGGACTTCAGGTACGGCGGATCGGGCATAATAAACTGCAATCTGAACACGAAATAAACAGTTATCTGAACGCGGAATAAACCTTATCTGAACACCGAGTAAACTGAATCTGAACACGGAATAAACCTTATCTGAACGCGGAACAGACTGAATCTGAACGCGGATCGGGAGGGGGTTTGAGGCATGGTCGATGTCAGGGCGATTTGAGGTTTCGCGGTCTTCGGTGTATCAATGGCGGATTTGATCTGTCAGCGGGACGCAGGAGGCGATCACGATGTCAAAGAGGAGAATCGCAATGGCAAGATTGCAACAGATATTGAGGATGCGGCATGAGTGCGGCTGGCCGATGCGCCGCATCGGTGAGGTGTCGGGGGTTTCGCTCGGCACGGTACATGCGGTGCTGGAGTCGGCGGCGGGTGCCGGGATCGGCTGGCCGCTGCCGGAAGGGATGGATGAGGCGCGGCTGGCGCGGGTGCTGTATCCTTCGGCGCCGGGTGGCGGCGAGGATGCGGACGGCGGTGTTGATTTCGCCTGGGTGCACGAGGAGAGCCGCGGCAAGGGTGTGACGCTGAAGCTGCTGTGGATCGAGCTGTGCGACGAGGGCTACCGGTACAGCTACCAGTATTTCTGCCGCTGCTACAAGGCGTGGGCGAAGGCCGGCCGGCGCACCATGCGCCAGCGTCACGATCCGGGCGACACGGTGTTCGCGGACTTCGCCGGCATGACGGTGGAGGTGGGCGGTCGCAGGGCGCAGGTGTTCGTGGCCGCGTTCGGGCTGTCGCACTATGCGTATGCCGAGGCGGTGTGGACACAGAACCTGCGCGACTGGCTGGGTTGTCACACCCGGATGCTGGAGTTTTTCGGCGGTGTTCCGCAGCTGATCGTGCCGGACAACCTGAAGAGCGGTGTCAGCAAGGCGTGTCACTATGATCCGGATGTCAACGGCGCCTATCAGCAGTGGGCGGCGCACTACAACGTGTCGGTGATGCCGACGCGGCCGTACCGGCCGAAGGACAAGGCGGTGGCGGAGAATGCGGTTCTGCAGGTGGAGCGTTGGGTGCTGGCGCCGGAGCGGCATCGCCGCTTCGACACGCTCGACGAGCTGAACCGGGAGATTCGCCGGCTGGTGACGGAGCTCAACGACAAGCCGTTCTCGGCCCGTCCGGGCAGTCGTGCCGAGGTGTTCGAGGCGACTGACCTGCCGGCGCTGCGTCCGCTGCCGATCCGGCCGTACCGCTACTGCGATGTGAGCTTCGCCACGGTGGGACCGGACTATCACGTGCAGTGTTCGGGGCGCACCTACTCGGTGCCGCACGCTACCTGTGCTACATAAATCCGACTTGACAACGGGAATTTGATGATGTACATTTCTCTTTCATGTTTGTGCAGAGCCAGATTCACAGCCGGTTGTCATCTGAGCGGGGGGTTGCCCGGGTTCAGGCGTTGCTGAGTTCGACACGGTTCGAGACGCGCACGGCGGCGGGCCGTGCGGTGTGCGAGCTGTTTGGATTCAGGGATGCGCGCGGCGAGCTGCAGCAGGCCGGTTGCCTGAAGGCGTTGCGTCGGCTGGAGCGGTCGGGGGTGTTTACACTGCCACAGTCGCTGGGCGGCGGTGGCGGCAAGGTGCGCACACTGGGCGAGGCGGTGCCGCAGCCACAAGGGGTTCCGGATCGGGCGGACCGGATCGGGCAACTGCGTCTGACACCGGTCGATGACAGGCATCAGCGTCGGTTATGGAACGAACTGATGCAGCGCGAGCATCCGCGCGGTGCGGTTGTTCACGCGGGCTGTCAGATGCGGTATATCATTGAGTCCGAGCATGGTGTGTTGGGCGGCTTCGGCTTTGCGGCATCGGCTTTGACGCTGGCGGCGCGCGAGCGCTGGATGGGCTGGAGCGCCGAGCAGCGCGGGCAGCATCTGCATCGGGTGGTCGGGCTGAGCCGGTTTCTGATTCGGCCCGGGGTTCGGTGCCGGAATCTGGCCTCCAGGACGTTGGGGCTGGTGTTGCGCAGGCTGGGCGATGATTTCGCCGGGCGCTACGGCTATCGGCCCTATCTGGTGGAGACATTTGTGGATCCGGCGCTTCATGACGGCGCCTCGCTGCGGGCTTCGAACTGGATCTGTGTGGGCGAGACCGCCGGCCGGGGACGGTTTTCGGCACCGGGTGAAGAGGTGGCGGTCAAGTCGGTGTATCTGTATGAGCTGGAGCGCGACTGGCGGGACTTGCTGGAGGTGGCGGATCCGGCTCGGATTGAGCCGCGGGCGGCGGCTGAGGGGCTTGACAGCGAGCAATGGGCAGAGCAGGAGTTTGGAGCGGCACAGCTGGGGGACAGGCGATTGAGCAGACGACTGGTTAAAAGTGCATCGGTGCAGGCGGTGGCGCCGATGGCATCGTTTCCGGCCGCCGCGCTCGGCGACAAGGCAATGGTGTATGGACATTACCGCCTGATTGATCAGCCGGTCGAGTCCGAGGTGACGCCGGACAACATTATTGCGCCGCACCGCGAGCGCACTATGGAGCGCATGCAGAACTGTGCCGAGGTGCTGTGCGTTCAGGACGGCACCGATCTGAACTTTGCCGAGCACGGCGAGTGTCAGGGCCTGGGCCTGATCAGCCGCAACAAGGCTTCGATGGGGACGCTGGGGATTCACATGCACTCGCAGCTGGTTGTGGACGAGGCCGGGGTGCCGCTGGGGGTGCCGCACATTCAGTATGGTTCGCAGGTGGCGAACGATGAGTCTGACGACACAAGGCGGAACAAGATGAGGCGCTGGCTGGAGGGGGTGTGCGAAAGCTCGCGCATGGCGAAGCGGCTTGACGGTGTTCGGGTGGTGTCGGTGTCGGACCGGGAAGGTGACTTTTTCGAGCTGTATGCGAAGGCGCGGCAGCTGGGCAATGTGGAGGTTGTGGTGCGGGCGAAGCACGACCGGGTTCTTGAGACGAAACGGGTGCGGTGCGACGGTCGCAGGCTGAGACAGAGTGTGAGGCTGTTCGACAAGGTTCGCAGTGCGTCGGTCGGCGGCGAGCTGGAGATTCACATCGGACATCAGTCGGCGCGGCGTGCGACGGGCAGTCAGAAAGCGAGGAAAGGCAGCAAAAAGCGCACTGCGCAGGTTGAGCTGCGCTGGCGGGCGGTTGAGCTGCCGGTGCCGGAGACAGCACGGCGCTTGCAGGGCGAGGTGCCGGTGAGGTTGAATGCGGTGCATGTGCTGGAGCCGTCGCCGCCACCCGGCGAGGAGCCCCTGGAGTGGCTGCTGCTGACGACGCTGCCGGTGGAATCGTTCGAGCAGGCTGAGCGGGTGATCGAGCGCTACCGGCTGCGCTGGCGCATTGAGGACTGGCACCGGGTTCTCAAGCACGGCTGCAAAGTGGAGTACCTGGCGCATCAGAGCGGTGATCGCATAGAGCGTGCGGTGACCATCAAGGCGGTGATTGCGTGGCGTCTGGCTGCCATGGTGCTGCTGGGACGGGAGACTCCCGAGCTGCCGCCCGAGGTGCTGTTCAGCGACATCGGGGTGGCTGTGCTGAAGGATTTCGCCAGGGACCAGCGCCTGCCCGAGCCTGACAACCTGGGCAGTGCGGTGCTCGCCATGGCGATTATGAGAATTGTCCAATGACAAATGAGCCTGAACGATGAGGTGCGTTCCAGCGACAAATGAGCCTGTGGCGCGCGGTTTTGGGGCATCATTGGAGGATGATTGTTTTGCTACAGACCGAAAAGTTGAAAAACCTGGAACAGGTCCGGCAGTTTGTCGAGGGCAGCGAGCCGGTGGATTATTCACTGACCGATCGCGAGTCGGCGTATCGGTTCATCGTCGAGGCGGTGGTGAGGTTCAGGTATCGCGATTGCGGCAGGTCGGATCGCGGCCTGCTGAAGGCGTATCTGGGCAAGGTGACCGGCTACTCGCGTGCGCAGGTGACGCGTCTGGTGGGTCAGTGTCTGAAAAGCGGTACGCTTGCGGATCGGCGCCGGCAGGGGCCGGCGAAGCCGTTTCGGGTGCGCTACCAAAGGTCGGACATCGTGTTGCTGGCGCACGTTGACGAGGCGCTGGGGCAGATGAGCGGTCCGGCGACGCGTGCGGTGCTTCGGCGCCAGTTCGAGGTGTTCGGGGATGCGGCCTACGCGCGTCTGGCGGGCATCTCCAACGGACATCTGTACAACCTGAGAAAGACGCGCACCTATCGCACCCGGCGCCTGGTCTACCAGGGCACCCGGGCGACACCGGTGTCGATCGGCGAGCGTCGCCGCCCGCAGCCGCGCGGACAGCCCGGATTCGTGCGCGTCGACACGGTGCATCAGGGCGACCGCGGCGGGGTCAAGGGCGTGTATGAAATCAACATGATAGACGAGGTGACGCAGATGCAGTTCGTCGGTGCGACCGAGGCGATTTCCGAGCGCTTCCTGATTCCGGTGCTGGAGGATCTGCTCGGTGCATTCCCGTTCCGGATCATCAACTTCCACAGCGACAACGGCTCGGAGTTCGTCAATCATACGGTGGTGAAACTGCTGAACAGGCTGCACATCGGCACGATGACCCGGTCGCGGCCGCGGCGCAGCAATGACAACGCGCTGGTCGAGGGCAAGAACGGCTCGGTGATTCGCAAGTGTCTGGGATACGCCCATATTCCGGGGGCGTTCGCCGCCGAGGTCAACGCGTTCACCCGCGATGCGCTGTCGCCGTGGCTGAACTTCCATCGCCCGTGCCTGTTCGCGAGCGAGACGGTTGACCGCAAGGGCAAGGTGCGCAGGCGCTATCGCGACTGCGACGTGATGACGCCGTATGACCGGCTGCGCTCGCTGGCCGACGCACATCGGTTCCTCAAGCCGGGGATCACGTTCGAGCAGCTCGACGCGATCGCACATGCACAGACGGATGTCGAGGCGGCGCAGAACGTGCAGTCGAGGCGGCGCGAACTGTTCGAAAAAATCGATTCCGCGTACGGTACATGTACAGTACGGGGCACGGCATGAATAAGTCTATGACCAACCATGTGCAAAACACTCGCACCGCCGACGAATATGTGCTGACGCACTCGTCGGTGCGGGTTTTACACAGGGATTGCTCACAGACTAATTCACACCGATTTCAGGCTCATTTCTGGATTGGAAAATGCTCGACCCGCCACCGGGCTACAAAAAGATATGGGAAGGTTACACGCGCCTGTCGATCTCAGCACAGGCCTATGAATTGCTGCTCAGAATGGGGTCCGACGGCGCGATCTATCAATTGCTGCGTCCAGACAAGAGTTGTGTATAAAGGGTAGGGCGCAGCAGGCGGCGGATCCGGAGTTGCGGGTTGCCGGAAAAAAAAACTGTGGTGGCTGACCACCTTCGGGAAGATCGCGATGGAGGAGACGCTGTATCGGTGTGGCAGTCGGACGGTTCGGGAGTTCAGCCGGCGGTTCCGGGTGTCGTGCCGCGGGGTGTCGTTGCCGCTGCAGCGTGCGGCGGTTGATTTCGGTGCCGATGAGTCGTTTGCCGGGGCCTGTGCCAAGTTGCTGGAGCATTACGGGGTGGAGATGCCGGTGAGCCGCATCCGGGGGCTGGTTCTCGGACATGGCAAGGCGATGCTGGACGGTGAGTGTCTGCAGGACGGTTGGCCGTCTGAGGCAGGGGTTGATCAGGTGATCGCACAGACCGATGGCAGCATGGTGGCGGTGGTGGAGGTGGATCCTGATCCCGAGGTGAGGGACAAACGCAAGGGCAAGGTGTTGAAATGGCAGGAGATTCGGCTGTGTCTGGCCCATCGTCCGGGCAGTGTCCGTGTTCACTACGGCGGGAATTTCTCGGGCGGCGTGGAGAAGGCCGGACAGTGGCTGTATGACTGTGCGCGTCGGGCCGGATTCGGTCGTTCGACGGCGGTCCATGTGGTCGGCGACGGTGCCGGTTGGATTCACCGGCAGGTCGAGGAGCGGTTCGGTGCCAATGGCAGTTTCCTGGTGGACTTCATCCATATGAGCGAGTATCTGTCGGAGGCTGCGAAGAGTTTCCGCGACGATGTCAGGCAGTGGTTGCGGGCGCAGCAGGCGCGACTGAAGGACAATCAGGCAAAGCAGGTGCTCGAAGAGCTGAAACCACATCTGGAGTCGTCCGATGTGGTCGAGGAACATGCGCCGGTACGCAAGGCGTATCGGTATCTGAAAAACCGACTCGACCAGGTGGATTATCGCGGTGCGAAACAAAGCAAACTGCCGATCGGATCCGGCGAGGTGGAAAGCGGACACCGTCATGTGATCCAGGCCAGGCTCAAGCTCGCGGGCAGCTGGTGGAGTCCTGCCAGTATCGACCGCATGCTGGCTCTTCGGTTGTGCCGGGCAAACCTGAACTGGGACGATTACTGGGACAATGTCGCCCGGCGGGCAACCTGAGGAACACCGGGAAGGCTTACTTCACTTCCAATCGCACCCGCGAGTTCTAGTTCGGCTTACGCATACTCAGAGGCATGATATATAATCCCCAAGAATCCGAATTAAGCAGGAAACTCACATCCGGCGGAAAGTAATTATGGGATTATTGAGTCGAATACTGGGTAAAGGGGAGTCGCAATCCACACCTGAACCCGAACTTGAAGACTACGAAGGGTACAAGATAAAACCCGCCCCTCACAAGCAACAGGGATCTTACAATACTGCGGGTTATATCTACAAACCCGATAGCTCCGGCGAACTTCGAGAACATTATTTCATTCGAGCTGACACACATACTGATTTTGAAGCAGCTTGCGAACATGCGGTGTTCAAGGCAAAACAGATCATCAACGAGTCAGGCGAACGAATTTTTGACCGCAAGTGAACACGGAATCACTTTGCGGCGAATGAAGGTGAAATCGTCGCTTTTTCATTCACTAGGGAAATCGGAAAATCTGCCAACGTAGGACTTGATTTCCTGAGCAATCCGATCGGTGTCGATTTCGCCGATGAATATGCGTCGAATCAACTGCGAGATTGCTTCGTCATCGGAATTCAGAAGTTCTTGCTCTACTGCTTCGCCAAGATTCCGTGCCACAAGTTTGTGCATTCTCCCAAGTTTTGAATTTAAGCGATTGGAGTGATCCTGCTCGTCACCAATTTGATGCACACTATCGATGAGTTCAGAAATTCCCTCGCCGGATGACGCGATTGTTTTCAGTAACAGCGGCGACTTGGACGCATGACGCAAAGCTATCGCCTGTCTGAGATCGCTCAGGGTTGAATCGGCGTCAGGCATGTCGGATTTGTTGACCACCACAATATCCGCAATTTCCAACATTCCGGCTTTGATTGCTTGAATTTCATCACCGCGTCCCGGAGATTCAACCACTATGATTGTATCCGCCAGTTCTGATATCTCAATTTCTGACTGGCCTGTACCGACGGTTTCAACAATAATCGTATTCCAGACTGTGGCATCAAAAAGATTGATGATGTTCAGTGCTGTTGTGGAGAGCCCGCCAAGGTGGCCGCGAGCGGCAACCGAACGAATGAAAACACCATCATCTTGCCCATGCTGAGCCATTCGAACGCGATCTCCCAGAATGGCACCGCCACTGATATGACTGCTGGGGTCGACTGCGAGCACTGCGACTGTTCTACCGAGTTTGCGAATCTCAGGTATGCAGGCGTCAATCAAGGTTGATTTGCCGACACCAGGCGGGCCTGTAACGCCGATAACATGAGCATTACCGATATTTTCGCTGATCGCCTTGAGAATTTCTTTCCGGCCTTCCAGATTGTTCTCAACGATCGTGATCGCTCTAGCCAGAGACTTTCTGCCTCCCGCGTGCAGTTTTTCTAGAACCGATTTTGCGCTCGTTTGATTTCCAGTTCTGGCGGTGTGGATCATATTGTGGTTTGAGGTTGACCGAATCCCAGTTCCTGACGGATTTGATGGACAACCTCGCCATGCGTGACACCGCCGCATATGGCTTCTACGATTGCCCCGTAAACATTTTGTGTTTCATCTTGCGCCGCTTGTTGAAGTCTGCTGATTGCGCGGTTGTAGTCGGACCGGTTGCGATTGGCTTTGTATTTTTTGAGGGTGTCAAGTTGATTGTGAACCTTAGTTGCACTAGGACGTTCAAGTGGCTTTGCGGATAGGCTTTCGTCATCCAGTGTGTATTTGTTGACTCCGACAATAGTCTGCTGACCACTTTCGATCGATTCCTGAAACTTCATTGCTGAGTGTCCAATCCAGTTTTGGATCATTCCTTTTTCGACAGCTTTGAACATACCACCTGCGTCGTCAATCTTTGCGACGATGCTCAGGATTTTTTCTTCCATCTGATCGGTAAGAGACTCGACATAGTATGAACCGGCAAGTGGATCGATCACGTCCGAACAGTGCGCTTCCTCTCGGATGATGTTTTGTGTTGCAACCGCAATTCGGGCTGCTTCCTCGGTCGGTGCACTCAGTACCTCATCATAAGAGTCGGTGTGCAATGATTGCAGGCCGGTAAATACCCCTGCCATCGCTTGAACGGTAACCCTTGCGATATTGTTGAGAGGTTCTTGACGGGTGAGGTCGACCCCGGATGTCTGTCCGTGAAACTTGAAACGCCAGACTTTCGGATTTTGGGCGCCAAACCTCTCGCGGACGATATTTTGCCAGATCCGCCGTCCGGCACGACATTTAGCAATTTCCTCAAAGAAACTCATTGAGATATCAAAGAAAAAGGTAAATCGTTCCAGAAATTTATTGGGATCCATTCCGCGGGCTATACAGTCTTCCGCATACTGAATACCCGTAGCCAGCGTAAATGCCATCGCTTCCGCAGGTGTCGCTCCGGCCTGTTGCATGTGTTGCCCGACAATCGACAGCGGGTTCCAGTTCGGAACGTGTTCCTGGCAGAAAGCAATATGATCGACCAAAACTCTGCGCGAACCGTCCAGACTGAGTCTGAAAAACATGTGATTGGCAACGTAATGCGAAATGTAATCGCTCTGGTTGGATGTTCCTGAAACGTGAATCCAGTCCACACCCCGTCTTCTGGCTACAGCCAGCAGAAGGGCTAGCAGCGTGAACGGCAAGGGATCGTTCATGGCTGTGGATAGCGATTTGATGTCCACGTCTCGAAAGCACCGGTCCATGTCATCAACCGTGTTAACCATTACACCACAGGTGCCTAGCAATTTTGGATCAACTTCGTCAATGTCATAGCCGCGATAAACCGAATTGCAGGGAATCAGACTGATTGCAGTATTGCCAGCATCTAAAAGTTTCCGAAGTCGTCGGTTGTAGTCTTCGGGTGTTCCGAACCCAATCAGCTGGCGCTGGCTCCAGACCCTTCCCCGGTGCATCGTTGAGTAAATTCCACGTGTCATAGGCAACTGCCCTGGATATCCGAGCTTCTCGTCGTACCGGCTGTCGTCCCAGTCTGCCGGGGTATAAAGAGGTTTTATCTCGATTCCAGAGCGATTGTGGATCGGTTTTTCTTCAGGCAGCTGGTGTCTGTACTCCTGCTTCCAGAGATCTTCCGGTGTGTCTTGGCGAAGATCGACGACCTCAGCATTTTTCATGATTCTGACTTTCCCATTTTCTCAGGCTTTTGGTACGGACCTCAATCGCAAGTGTTCGCACATAACTTGAAATTTCTTTAAGGGCACTTCCGGGATGGAATACTCGGCTCACTCCCAGTTCAAGCAATTCGTTTTCATCCTCCTCGGGAATGATACCACCGACAATGACCCCGATATGCTCCAAGTCAGACTTTCGGAGTGCCTCAAGCAAGTCAGGAATCAGTAGGTGGTCAGTCGCCAAACTGCTGATCCCGATGATGTCGGCATCTTCCTCCTCAGCGAGCCGCACGACATCGGAGATAGATTGCCATGGTGGCGTGTATACGACCTCCATACCCGAGTCTCGCAGCATGGTGGCAACGATTCGGCTTCCACGGTCATGCCCGTCGAGTCCGATCTTGGTGACAATCACTTTAGGACGATAGCGTTCTGGAAGCGACATGGTTTACCTGGAATTGGAACTTTCCTGAATCAGTTGCTGGATAAGTGATCTGATTTTGGCTGAATTAAAATCAAACTCGCCTAAACCCTTAAATCGCTGGTTGTTCTCACGATCGATGAAATATGTTGTCGGAAGAGGGCGGACATCCCAGCTCTTGTAGACTTCGAGATCAGTATCCAATACGATGGCAAACTCCAGTTTCGAATTAAATTTGTCGAGGAAATTCTCTACAGTTTCCTGTTTCTCGCCGACATTGACGGCGACAACCTCAAATTCGTTGCGATCCAGTGATGACCACAATTTTTGAATGGTTGGTAGTTCCTTGATGCAAGGTGGACACCAGGTTGCCCAGAAATTCACTAGAACCACTTTTCCTTTGAGGAATTCATCGTCGGCCGACAAATTATTGATCCACTGTGCTTTAGCAAAGCCCGGTGCGGGGACCGGATCGATTGAATTAAGGTTCTCAATCTGCAGCACATTCTGGGGTGTCGCTGCATTGAAGGCGCATACCATCAAAGCGAGTACAATCGCGATGAGTCTCTGATTGGGTATGTGGCGTTTCAGCCTGCGTGCGACGGTGTCGCTGAATCCAAGCACTCCGCGTCCTCGCTTGACATTGTGAGGCGGATCTACAGTCGCAAGAAATTGTTGATCAGGTGACTTCTCCGGCTCCTGAGAGAAGATTCTCAAGATTCGCCATCTGCATCTCACGGCTTCGTATCACTTCGGCCAACAGGTCATTGGCGGATACAACTGCGATGAGTTCTCCATCTTCAACGATCGGAAGATGACGGAAACCCTTGCTGACAACAATTTTCATGCAGTCTTCAATATTGTCGTCTGGTCCGACGGTCTCAACATTTTTTGTCATCACATCTTCGATCCGGGTGTCTTTTGAAGTCAATCCTCGCAGGATGACTCTGCGTGCATAATCTCTTTCGCTGAAGATGCCAACCAGCGCACCGTCACTGATGACCGGAACAACGCCGATATTTCGCTCGGCCAATAAGTGAAGTGCTTCCAGGACTGTATTCTCCGGAGTCACCGTCCAGACCATTCCTCCGGATTTGATCAAGGTCGAAATTGTTTTCATATTTTTACCCCCGACTAAGAATTAGCAGTTCTGAACCGAATATCGGAATGATTACTCAGTATGGCTTCTTTAACTCACACATTCGAATCGCCATGGTGAGGTTAGTCCGAGCGTACGTGTTCAGTTGCGAAAAATGCCGATACATATATTGTCTATCAATTCCGAACCAAAGACAAAATTTGTAAATCTCACCTTGCGATTACGCGAGCCGGTTCGAATAATTCCGGGGAAAGTAATCAAATTCCCATTTCAGTCATTCTTCAATTGTAAAATAATGTTGCCGGCAGTACCAGCATAATTTACCGCGACTGCCATATGAATCGACGGGTGCTGGATATCTGCTATAGCCGATGGATTTATGCATAGCAGATGGTTGGTCAATGGGCCGTTAGCTCAGTTGGCAGAGCAGTTGACTCTTAATCAATTGGTCCGGGGTTCGAATCCCTGACGGCCCACAAAGTTTAATTTAATGAACTTTTCGAACAAGACTTTATGAATTTTCTTATCGAGTATGGAAGTTGTGAAGGTTAATGTATGTGGCAGGTAGCAGCAGGAAACAACGGGCGATATTACCACGATGTTTTTCTGGAATATGGCGTAGCGTTGATCGGTCGCGGAGATCCGGGGGAGTGGAATGAAGAGCAGCCTGACGAGGATTTTGGAGGTCCTTACGTACTATGGTTTGCTCATGACATGCAAGACGGAGATGTGTTAGTACTCAGGCAAGGACGAAATAGAATCCTCGCTATAGGTAAGGTTGTTGGCGATTACCAGTACCTTGAACAGTTTGACGATGTAAATGGATGGGACCTGCAACATGGTCGTCGAGTATGTTGGCATGTACTTGATCCCGTGCACGAATTCGATCAAGATGTGTTTGGTGCAAATCCCAGGCGACTCTCACGTGTTCGCCAACCAGATGTGGTCAATTTCGTAAATGGGATTGTAGGGGGCAATGAATGGCAAAACCACTTGTGTAATTTACCTGAATTACCGGTCAGAGAAGAGGTACTAATCGACTTACCGGAAGTTTGGCAAAATTTACAAGAGTGGGTTAATCAAACCCAAAATTTTTTAGAAGATTATTACGCTAATAATCTCGGACCGAAAGAACTTGCGGAGAACGAGTCGACCGCGCATTTTGTTGTTCCGCTCTTACGTGCACTAGGTTGGCCAATACAGAATATTGCTATGGAGTGGCACAGAATCGACGTAAGTGTGTTTGAAAATATACCAAGAACACCTGAGAATTGTCGACTTTTGTTTGAAGTAAAACGGTTAGGTCAGGGAGTTACAGGGTATGCACTTGATCAAGCGATAGCAAAGGCAAAGGAACAAAATATTATGGGAGACAATCAATATATTGTGGTTACAGATGGTATTCTTTATTTTTTGTATTTGGCGAATTTAGCAAATAATGAGAATCTTATTCCGGCCGCTTATGCGAACCTCTCTCGCTTAAAGGAAACACATCTTGGCCTTTTCCAATTTATGGAACGACCTCAGTAAGTTGGTCAATCTGGTTTTGGCACAAAATTATTAAGGCTAGCAAGTGTCCTTGGGATGCGAATTTGGATATGCCAACGGTTGAAGATAAATGTTGTTCAATATTAGTGCCGCTCTGCAATCACTAACATTATCTGCGTCGGCAAAGAGGTACTTCCGAACTTGACAGAGCGAGATAACTTTATTATTGAATCTCGGTTTCGAATTCGAGTATTGTAAATATTTGAATATATTCCTTTAGAGTATTCAACTTGATTTGTACTATAGTTCTGATAGATTTACGGAGATGCAGATATTAGACTTCCTGAAAATTCAATCTATGATGGTGAATTGCAAATGCTGATGAAAACAAGATATAGCGCAACTTCCAAGACTGAATTTGTGCATGAGTACTGGGGGATTGATAACGACTATGCGCGTCTGAGTGACGTTTTATTGGGACGTCCAGAATTTTATCACTGGGTTGATGCCGGCCCAATCATTGGACGGACTATGGACAATGCTGCTCGAACCGGTGTGAAATTCGATTTCGAACTTGCTCAACGCCAGCACGCTGACATGATCGACCAGTACGAAGCTCGTGGTGTGGCATGTCACTTCATCGAAGCTGATGAGGCATTGCATCGAAATTTCTTTGCCCGAGACAATTCCGCGATGACACCGTGGGGTGCTCTGATTTGCCACATGCAACTGAAATGCCGTCGCGCTGACTATGCTTCGGTCATCAAGTTTTACCAGGACAATGAAATTCCGATATGGCGATTTGCTACTGCCGGTCATTTTGAAGGGGGTGATTTCGTCATTCTGCGACCCGGGCTCGTGCTCATTGGTTATTGCGGTGAAAGGTCAGAGAAAGAAGGGTCTGAACAGGTGGCCCAATTCGTCGAGGCTGAAGGCTGGGAGGCGTTGGTTGCACCTATTTCAAGAGAATTTGTGCACATGGACGGATTGGTGGTCCCACTTGCAGAAAATTTATTGGTTGCCTGCACGGATGCAATGGAGCCGTGGCTGGTAACATGGCTGAAAGATAGGGGTTTTGAATTTGTCGAAGTCGGGTACAGCGAAGCAAGGAATCTAGGGGTGAACCTCATGACGCTCGGTGAAGACCGAGTTCTGGCAATGAAAGGGTCACCGGATCTGATCAATAAAATGCGTGCATTAGGATTTGATGTATGCGAAGTCGATTTGTCAATGTTCACCTTAGGCGGCGGTGGAATACACTGTTTGAGTCAGGCGTTGAGACGAGAACGACTGAGCGAATAGTTCAAGACATAAGTCTCTGATATTTTCATAAGTCAGCACCGCGACAACACGTTTTACAAAAAATCGATGCCATTATTGATTGGAGTTGAGCCGCTTCAGCTATTTGGTTGTGATCAGTGGTCCGAGTCATCGACGAATAATTCAATCTTTTGCCTGCGACAGCCAAATTGAAAATTCGAGATGATGGTATCGGTAGCCAGCTGTCGATGCATCAGTTCATTATCGGTGCATTGCGGATTAACTTATCTTCTGAAAAGGACAGGCCGCGCAATGTTCACGCTCATACTGGGTGAGCTCGGGCTGAATACGCTCACATTCACTTCTTGTCTCCGGGCAGCGACTGGCAAAGACGCATCCTGGGGGGAGGTCAAGGGGTGACGGCAACTCGCCGTGCAGGATAGCGCGCGGACGTGCC
>CAXXFC010000004.1:0-563271 GCA_963662635.2 Arenicellales bacterium | reverse complement strand
GGTTGCGTGGCTTGCCATGAACCGCGGTATACGGAACCGTATGTACGGTGGTGTGGGAGGACGGCGGGAGTAATCCCGCCTCCTACCCGATAATGTTCAAGACATGGCACACAGTGCCTTGGGTAGCCTTATTCCAGCACACTGAGTGGCGGCCGGATGACTTGGAGAACAAGTCCGCTATCGACGCAACAAGGTGAGTAGTCAGTAGAATCGCATGATGTCTGCTGTCAGGTGGAACTTGAAGTAAACCGACGGCAAACTGCTGGACTGACATACATGATTTGCTTTTGAGGCAGCAATAATCAGCCGCAACAATAGAAGGTTGCTTAAGCCTAACGGTTGTTATTGATCAAGCTCAGGGCGGTGATTGCCAGACATGATATTTACTATCTGCTTGTCCATCTGTTTGAGTGCAATGATGTATTTGCAGGAGGGGAACTCCTCCGGAGAGAGCGGATGAGCGGCCAAGAGACGGATTTCCGAACAATACGTCTTGCAGAATTTCGGCAGTACAGCCATAAAAATGCACCGGAGTGGTTTGTCGTGCTGATTTTCGGTGGCAAAGTGTGCGTTCCATCTTGATAGGTGTGAGAAGCTAGGCAAGCAAATTCCGCAACACTAATAAACATATAAGAATTATCAATTTTACTAATAGGATTGCTGTTTGTATATTTTTAATAGCCAACGAGCAGTTCAGTTTGAACATTGTCGTTGCCAATCAACAACAACGAATAAAACCAAAAAGCCATAGGAGGATTTGCATGAACCTGTCCCCCAGCGTATCAGCCAAATTCACAGAAATCATCGCAACACAGAAAGTCTGGTCGACTTCCGAGATGCAAAGACGATTGAATGGTCTCCATGCGTTAATGGATGAGTTCAATCTTGATGCGGTTCTTTTTACCTCAATTCATAATGTTCTTTACTACACCGGTTGGTATTGCCCACCGGTTGGAAGATTACACTCCGCGCTCATTCCCCGAAAGGGCGAGCCAACTCTCATTGTCTCAACCATCGAAGATCTTCGAGCCAACTATTGCTGTTATTACGCGGATGTCCGGCACTTTCACGATTGGGAAATGTCTCCGGAGGATAACAATGTCCGAATATCCGGGGAAGTGCTTTCTGACCACAATATTACTTCAGGCCGATTGGGATTTGAAATAGATAGTGTTTCCGTTCAACTGAAAGAGAAATTTGATAAACATTTTTCAAATTTCGAACTTATCGACGTTGCTCGCGAAACCATGTTGCGACGCTTGGTGAAATCGAATGAGGAGATAGACTTAATTCGACAGGGCGTTGAGATATGCGAGGTCGGCGGATATGCAGCGGTGGAGGCACTCAAACCCGGTGTGACTGAAGTTCAGGTTGCGAATGCAAGTAACGTAGCCATTGCTGAGGAACTTCGAACGCGCTTCCCCGATATCGAGTACGATGATCTGAATAATAAATGTTTGTTTCAGACCGGTCCTTACAGAAGTCGGATCGGGCATACCATGAACGCTCATCGAACCGTTCAGAAAGGGGAGATGTTGAGTAACAATCCATATGCAATCATTGCAGGTTACTATCACGTTTTGGAAAGGAGCATGTATTGGGGACATATTCCTGAGGAAGCGATGGGTTATTTCAAGACGAATGTCACTGCACACCATGAAGGCCTGAAGGCATTGAAGGCAGGCAGGAAGTGCTCAGAGATTGATTCACATGTGAACACTGTCTATGAAGAAGCGGGAATCGATTGGCGAAAACGAAGATCATTCGGAACCGGTCACTCCCTCGGAATAATGAGCTATTGGTTTGGTCGGGAAGAGGGGGGCGAATTACGGCAGTACAATCATGGTGTTCTGAAAGAGAATATGGTGGTTACGATGGAACCGATGATCAATATCAATGGGCTTGGTGGATTCAGGCATCACGATATCTGTCGAATTACAGAAGACGGCATGGAAAACCTGAATACTTTTCCCAACGGTGTACTATTGATTGATGACAAAAACCAACTCGAAGAAATATGGAGTCCGGAATGACGAAAAACTCTCCCGAAATTATTAGACAGTCAAGAGGTTTACAGTGAGTATTCGCCTATCCGCTGACATTGGCGGTACATTCACAGATCTCGTCCTGCTGGACAAAGAAGGTCAGCTGCACGTTGAGAAGACGTCGTCCACTCCGGGAGATTTCAAAAGAGGAGTTCTAACGGGAGTTGATAAGATTCTGCAAACGGCATTCACGCCTGATAGTTCCGAGATCAATATCAACCTGAGTGACCTGGAGTACTTCGTGCATGGGGCGACGGTCGTGTTGAATGCGCTAATCGAGCGCAAACTGCCAACGGTAGCGTTGGTAACTACCGCCGGATTCCAGGATGTGTTGGAAATCATGCGGACAAACAACCCATATATGTATGACCTGAAATGGGAGAAACCGAAGCCGTTGATTCCAAGGCACCTGCGATTTGAAGTCAAGGAACGGATACGGCATACCGGTGAAGTTTGGTCGCCTCTGGATGAGGACGGAACGAGAGCCCTTGCGAAGGAGATTAAATCGAGAAGGATTGATACCATTGCCGTCTGTCTGCTGCATTCCTACGCAAACCCAATTCACGAACAGCGATTTAGGGAAATATTTCAAGAAGAACACCCCGATTGTGTCGTCGTGATTTCATCAGATGTCGCACCAGAGATCCGCGAGTTCGAGAGAACATCTACAGTGGTTATTAACGCTTGCACTGTTCCCATTATTACGTCCTATCTCGATGACCTGAACAAGGAGCTTCAGGACCGCGGACTGGTGCGGGATTTGTATGTCATGCAGTCAAATGGCGGCATGATTACCGCAGGCACTGCGAGAAATTTTCCGGCTCGAACAGTAATGTCAGGTCCCAGCGGAGGCGTTGTTGGTGCCCAGTTCCTTGCGAGCAAGACAGGAATTAAGGATGTTGTAACCATTGATATGGGCGGAACGAGCAGCGATATGGGCGTCATTTCCGGTAGTCGAGCGTTGACTGTCGATGAGAGTCGAATCGATGGCTGGCCAATCCTGGCACCGATGATTGAAATTTTGGCTATCGGTGCAGGTGGAGGTAGCATTGCGTGGATCGACTCTGGAGGGGCGCTGCGAGTAGGCCCTCAGAGTGCCGGTGCGAAACCCGGTCCGGTTTGCTATCGAAGCGGAGGTGTTGAACCAACGGTGACTGACGCATGTGTTGTGCTCAAGCGCCTGAATCCCGATTACTTTCTGGGCGGTGAAATGACACTCGATTATGACGGTGCTGAACGTGCGATTCGGGAGAAGATTGCTACACCACTCGGTATGACTGTGGATCAGGCCTCGGAAGGCATTATAAAAGTCGTCACTGCGAATATGGTAAAGGCGATGCGGTCAATTCTGATCGCTCGGGGTCACGACCCGAGAGAATTTACACTCATGTTGTTTGGTGGTGCGGGTGGAATGGTATCGGGTGACTTGCTTCAGACTGGCGAGATTGGGCGCGTTATGGTGCCGAACAATCCAGGAGCGTTGTGCGCTCTTGGCATGCTGTCCACTGATCTCCGTCATGACTATGCGCAATCGAACATAAAAGGGTTCATCGACATCGATTGGGGAGAACTCAAACTGCAGTTTGAACAACTGCATCAGATTGGCATAAAACGACTGCTGGCAGAAGGCTTACAAGAAGATCGAATAGAGATTACAGATGTTCTTGACATTCGATACGTGGGACAGGATCACTATCTGCGTGTGTATGTTGATAAAGATGACTTGAATTCGGAAACCATCCAAAAGGACTTTAACGAACTACATCAGAAAACTTACGGTTACTCTACACCTGAGTTCGATGTTGAAATGGTCAATTTTCGAATTATCGCAGTTGGCAAGACAGCACGTCCGGAGTTGCCCGTCTATGGCAAAAGGCCAAACGGTTCGGAGTTGAACCCGACAACGGCAAGAAAACTTTATTTCGACGGGGATGAGATCGAATCTCAAGTATACTCTATAGAGGATTTACTGGCCGGTGACAGAATTGATGGGCCAAGTGTAATCGAAGATCCGAGATCTACGATTGTCATAATGCCACAACAATTTGCATCGGTGGATTTGTATAGAAATGTAATCATTGAAAACAAAACGTAATGCCCAGTATCTGTATTGTGATTGGAGAACACGATGAACGAATTTGACGATATCAGCAACCGCACGAAAATCGATCCGATAACGCTTGAAGTTGTTCGCGCAGGACTAACTTCCATAATCAGTGAAATGTCCATCACACTGAAGCGTACTTCCTATTCGACAATACTGCGTGAGATCAACGATTTCAGTTGTGTGATATTCGATGAGAAAGGTCGCTTGCTTGCCCAGGCAGAGGGTATTCCGATTTTCAATGGCAGCATGAATTTTGTCATCGATGCAGTGATAGAAAAGTATCCGTTGTCGGAAATGAAGCCGGGAGACATATTTCTTTCAAACGATCCTTACACCGCAGGCGGAACCCATAAAAACGATATCAATGTCGTGATGCCAATTTTCTATGACGACCAATTGGTCTTATTAGCTGCGAACAAGGCGCATCACCTGGATATCGGCGGAAAGGATCCTGGCAGCTGGTCGGCGGATGCTCGAAATACGTATCAGGAAGGATTTTGTCTGCCAGTCGTCAAGCTCGCCGATCAGGGAAAAATGAATGATCAGATTGTGGAAATCCTGATGGCGAATTTACGAACGCCGGAACTTTCGCGCGGGGACTTCGCTGCTCAGATTGCTTCGCTCAAGACAGCTGAGATGCGTGCACATGCGTGGCTCAAAAAGTTTGGTGTGGATTTACTGCGAGTGGCTTCTGACGAACTGCTGAATCATGGTGAACGGCTGGTTCGAGCGGCCATTGAACGAATTCCAGATGGAGAATACAGTGCATTCGGATATGCAGACGGTGATGGAATCACTGATGAACCTATTCCCATTGCTGTTTCCGTAAAGGTAGATAGGAGCGATATTTACATCGATTTTGCTGGTAGCGGAGAGCAACGCGAAGGCGCTTCCGGTAACTGTCATTGGGTCGTAACTACATCAATGACCCGCCAGACCATCATGTTTTTTACGGATACTGCCCTGGGTGGGAATGAGGGATCCTATCGGCCCATACATATTTACGCACCGACTGGATCAGTCTACAACCCACAGTACCCCGCACCGGTGACAACCGGAATGGGGAATATGGGAACACGTTTGATTGAACTTATTATTCAGGCGTTGTCGGATGTGCTCCCCGAAGAAGTAATCGGAGGTACTTTCGGCTGTTTTAGTTGTATGACCTTAGGTGGTGAAGACCCAGAATCGGGCGGGGAGTTTGTTCATTTTGAATGTTATTCTGGCGGTTGGGGCGGCCGCGCACATGCTGATGGAAACAGTGCAACGGTTTCGCTGGGAAGCGGGGATGCATTCAACATTCCAATTGAAGTCATGGAAACCACGTGTCCTGTTCTATTGTGCGAAAAGTTTGCATTGCAGCCGCAATCTGCCGGTGCCGGTAAGTTCCGAGGCGGTTTCGGTACCGAAATAGATTACCGGGCAATGGGTGAAGCTGAGATGTCGATCGCACTGGATAGAGAAAGGTTCAAACCATACGGTCTTTTCGGAGGATTGGAAGGCGATGGAAGCGAATTATTGATCAATCCAGGCGAGAACAATGAAGAATGGCATATTCGATCCAGCGGCGTGAAGATCATGGCGGGGTCAGTTATTCGTCACCGGACTGCGGGTGGTGGAGGCTATGGAAACCCACACGAGCGGGACCCACAGATGGTCTCAGATGACTATATTAATGGACTGATCTCGTATGAGGACACTTACGGGGTTTATGCTGTCGCCCTAGAACAGGGCACAGGTATGGTAGATGGTGAAGGTACCGCAAATTTAAGAAATCACTAGAAAATTTCAATCCTCCCGTGGTTGACAGTATGTCCGTTTGCACGGAATGAGCAGTTTTGCGTCAGCTACTGTAAGAACTCTTGACAGATTTCCAAATACTTGTTTCAGTAACAAGTCAAATAGTTGCTAAGCCTTTGGTGTCCACTTGGGTGGGTTGCCTTCACAAGCGGATTTTATGATGGCGCCATTCGCTTCCAGAACCTTGAGCACCTGGTTTAGTGATTTGATGGAGACACGATAGTCCCTGATTTTAGAATCAGGAAGATTTTCGTCCGAATCTCGCAAATACCCCGAAACATAAAATCGCAGCTCTGATTTTTCGTATGTCCTGTCTGACAAGCGCAGGAAAAGTTTGACCAGTTCATCAATCGCAACAATTCTCTCCCATTCGACTACCACTTTGTCCAGCTCATAGGTTCCGCTCATGATGAGTTGATTTGAATTCAGGTCGTTTCGAATCTGTTTTCTGGACCTGAATGCCTGAGCCATGTTCCTAGCCGCTTAATGAATTGGGTCTGCAATCAACTCTCTCACCCCCCCCCCTCGGAATCTTCTTTAGCTTTTCGGTTAGAGCTTCGGATAGATATTCCCCCAATTCCAAGGTTGCCTTTGTCGCGCCGCGTGAATTCCAATATAGTCCGACTTGTACATCATCTAAAGCAGGCAAATTATGAGATTTCGGCAACTCTTGCAAATAAGGTGGAACGGAGTTCTTTGATAGCGCAGTAATGCCCAGACCCGCTTGGATAGCCGAATGGTTCCCCGCAATACTTTGACTTGTGAACAGGATCCGATATGGAATATTGGATTTTGTCAAAGTACGAATGATGCGTTCTCTGTACTGACAAGGCTCCGGAAACAGGACCAACGGAACAGGAGAGTTTCGATGGAATTTATGTGATTTTAAACCAATCCATGAAACAGGGTCTCGCCATGAATATTGCAGAAATCGTGTCGGCTTCCCGTCATCAAGAGCGAGAACGATATCGCACTCCTGGCTATCGATAGTCTGCCTCAGGTCAGCACTCAATTCGCATTTTACATCGATTGAGACATTCGGGTGTGTTTCGGTGAAACGCCCCAGGATCAATGGCAAAAAAGCGATTGCAAAATCACTGGGAATACCAATTCGAATTTTTCCCACCAACAGATTTCCATCAAGACGGTTGATACATTCGTCGTTCAAACGAACGATCTGTTTGGCATATTCATAAAGAACTTCGCCTTGTTGGGTTAAGGACAGGGATTTCCCTGAACTGGTAAGAATGGGGGTGCCGGCCACTTCTTCCAGACGTTTGATTTGCAGACTGATTGCTGATTGTGATCGCCCGACTTCTACTGCAGTCTTTGAAAAACTGTGATTTTCAAGTAAGACAAGGAATGACTTCAAGAACTCGATTGGTATTGCTCTCTTACTATTCATTATCTCTTCTACGCTACTGTCGTTTGTCGTTTACAGGATTGGAGTGACACGCAAAACTCCGAACTGTATTCAGATAATTATTATTAGAAATGACTGGCTGCAATGCTAACAGTTAAACTCATATAACTATTGGAAATGTCAATCACTCCAATAGAAAAGGTGCTGTTAATATAAGAAGTGTCCCGGATGCAATGCTATTAGTTTATCTCATAATTCTATTGAATATGTCAACTTCACTAATAGGAATTGTGCTGTTAATATAGGAGTACTGGAATTTCAGACTGATATTCCATAAACCAATTGCAGGATCAAATTCATCACACAGGAGGCTTGAAATCCAATGTTACAAAAAAAGTTGGTGACGTTCGCACTAATGGCGTTCGTTGCGTTATTCAGTACTTTAGGGTATTCACAAGTTGAACTCAGTGGCGATCCTAAAATAGCATTTATATATCTGTCCCCGGCACACGACGGTGGATGGACGGAATCGATCGAGCGCGGGCGGGTAAAAGTTGAGGAAGCAACCGGTGTGGAAGCAGCCTATACGGAAGATGTTTCAAGTGACAAGACAACAACCCGACAGGTTATCGATCTATACATAAAACGTGGCTATAACATCATCATTGGTACAGCCTGGGACTATGGTGAGGCATTCGCTGAAGCTGCGGCGGACTATCCAAATGTAGCATTCATGAATGCCGCCGGTGAAACGATGGCAGACAACCTCGAGAGTTTCTACGCGCGTACCTATCAGGGATGGTATCTTGCGGGCATGGCCGCGGCGAGTGTTTCGAAATCCAAGAAACTGGGTATGGTTGCGGGTTTCCCGCTGTCTGTTGTGAACTGGGATGTCAACTCGTTTCTCAGAGGGGCACAAGCCATCGATCCGGAAGTTCAAGTTATCGCTTCATTCGTCAATACCTGGTTTGATCCGGTAAAGGAAGGCCAGGCAGCCGAAGCGATGATTGAACAGGGAGCCGATGTAATCGCAACCAATTTGAGTGCTGCATCCGTTCCCGCCGCGACCGAGAAAGCGGGTGTAAGATTTGTTGGTTTTCAAAACGACATGTCGCACCTGGCACCAAATGGACATGTCACATCCATGGTATTCAACTGGGAAGCGCATCTATTGCCGAGTATTCAGGAAATGATAGATGGAACCTGGTCAAGTAAAGGAAGTTCCTTTATTGGTATTGATCAGGGAATGATCGGCTTGTCCGGGCTTGCGGATGACGTGCCGGATGACGTTAAAGCAAAAATTGCAGAAGCTCAAGCTGCAATGGTCGCCGGTACATTGTCACCATTTGATGGCCCGGTGCTCAAGCAAGACGGTAGTGTTGCCGTAGCAGAAGGAGAAACACTGAGCGACGATGGTCTATGGGGTATGGATTACTTTGTCCAGGGAATGATCGGATCGATGCCAGCTCAATAAAGCGGACTGAATGGGGTGACTGATACAGCCAATACACGTACTCCTGAATCAAAATGCTGTGGGTCACCCCAGGTTGGTCTTGACCTTAGGTACGTTAGAGGTAAATTGAGGAAAAAGTTTTGTAAGTATGGACATATAAACAAATCGCAAATTACCGATCAGGCACTCCATATTGGACAATGCTGATGAACAATTTACTCAATAAGAATCCCAGATCCGGTAAACGTGGTATCCTCCCGTACTGGTCTGATCAGTCTCGCCGAGACCTTAGGAGACGTAGTACTTCAGGTCTCGGCGATTCGCTGGTGGTGCTACACCGGTAGAACCAGCGAACGGAGTTTTCGGTATTCTTGATTTGGGAGTTTTGTAGCGATTTTGTGAAAGAGTGGCTACCGTGGAGAGATAGAGATGCGAGCGAATTTTGTTTTGCCGTTTGCATCTTATATTATGAACGCGTTATTGCTGATGCGGATGTCGTTGCATATGGTATCTGAAGCCATTCACGTCGGCCGAATTCGCCCACGACAGTTTGGGTGGACTTCAAAAGCGGTAAACCGTACCATGCGAGGGTATCTGAAACGGTTGTCACCGGATAGCTAGGTGCTCTGTGAAATGGAACTCATCAGCCGACGCATCGCAACGGTAGCGTAAGCATAATTTGGTTTTTTTGCGTGTGCTGCCAATCCGCCAATGGAGTAGTTACTCGTCTGCGAAAGTCGTCCGTCCAGTTCATTTTCAACCGTGTCTTCACGAATCTGCGGATCAACAATACCGCGAAGACAAGTTCTCCAATCGCGCAAACAGAAAACAGTGTTGCAGCAACATGAAATCAACTGAAGGTATCTCTGACCATACTCTATCGGGAATATTCGGCGTAATCAATTCAAAGGTGCACTGACGATCATGGACAGTCATGGAGTTGCATTAGAGCTAACAAAAGTCAGTAAGCAATTTGACGGTCGCCCTGCGCTTTCAGATGCGTCGCTAAAGGTCAATTGGGGTGAGGTTCATGCATTACTAGGCGAAAACGGGGCGGGCAAGTCGACATTAATGAACGTCGCCTGTGGCCTGTATTCGCCCGATCAGGGAACTATGGCC
Organism: Arenicellales bacterium; assembly: GCA_963662635.2. Taxonomy (GTDB): domain Bacteria; phylum Pseudomonadota; class Gammaproteobacteria; order Arenicellales; family JAJDZL01; genus JAJDZL01. Next base: position 553,384 of record CAXXFC010000004.1, on the reverse strand, counting down.
GTGAGCGGGGTACCAGTTTCCATTTCCAAACCCGCTGACGCGATCAATCATGGCATAGGAATGGTGCATCAACATTTCAAACTGGTTGATCGATTTTCAGTTTCGGAGAACATTCTTCTTGCTTGCAGCGAAACCTTAGGTGTTTCTTCGGTCAATGACGTGGCCAAGGTGATTACAGAAAAATCCGAACATATGGGTCTGGAAATTGATCCCTACGCGGTTGTTGGAGAAATTTCCATTGCTGAGAGGCAAAGAGTGGAAATTCTCAAAATGCTTCTGACCGGTGCACGAATCTTGATACTGGATGAGCCAACGGCTGTGCTGACGGATTTGGAGTCAGAAAATGTTCTGACATTGATAAGGAGAATGGCTGCCACTGATTGTGCCGTGATATTGATTACCCACAAACTTCGTGAGGTACTCCAATACTCCGATCGCGTAACAGTCATGCGCACGGGAAGAACAATTCTAAGCCAGGCCCAGACATCCGAAATGACGCGAGAAAAACTGGCTAAAGCGATGGTTGGCGAGTCTGCCGAGCAGATAACGTCACAATCCCGCGAAATGGGTGCTGATCGCTATGTCATTTGGGATATCAAAGTCAGGAGTCCTTCCGGTGGAGTGGGAGTTGACGGTGTGTCCCTCCATGTACGAGCCGGTGAGATCTATGGTATTGCCGGAGTCGGCGGGAACGGTCAACCTCAACTTGCCGATGCATTGATGGGACTGATGCCCATTGAAGAAGGCCATGTTTTCATCGACGGAAAGGAAATTTCTCACCTCGGGGTCAAAGCACTTCGTGATCGAGGATTGCGGTTCATTCCTTCGGACCGTTTCGGAAGCGGCTTAATTCCAGACTTCAAGGCATACGAAAATTATGGCATCACAAGAATACTGAACAATGTTTATGGCTCCTGGATTCGGGTTAATCGGAAACGCATGAAAGAAGATGTGAATGCAACGATTGAAACTTATCAAATTCTAGGTTGTGCAGCGGCAACCAAGTCGCGGTTACTATCAGGAGGCAATGCGCAGAAATTGTTGTTGGCACGTGAACTTGATTCTGAACTATCTGTTTTGATCGCCCATTCCCCTACACGCGGCCTGGACATATACGCTTGCAACACAGTTCATGGGCTGATTGTGAAAGCAGCGAACCGTGGTGCGGCATGCATTTTGATTAGTGACGATTTGGAAGAGATCCTGACTCTATCGAATTCTGTCAGCGTAATGAGCCGGGGGAAAATTTCCGAAAAACGCCCGACCCGTGAGACCACCCGCGAAAAAATCGGGGAGCTGATGTTGGGGCATGCTTAATCGCGTCTATCTGGTTTCTCGCCAGCAAATTCCAGTCTGGCTTCGTATTGCAACCTTTTGTTTGGGAATTGTAACTGGACTTATTGGCTGTACATTGATTTTGATGATTTTCGGCGTTCCGTTTCGCGAAATTGTGAATGAGTATGTAGTCTTTATATTTCTGGATAAAAGTGGATTTATTCTGACTTTGACCGCATTTGTTCCGTTGGCCCTGGTTGGATTGGCGGCGGCCGCGGCAATAAAGCTGAACTTCTGGAATATTGGCATCGAAGGTCAAATGTGGATGGGTACGATTGCGGCGACATGGGTGGCAACCTATGATGTCGGTCCGGAAAATTTGAGATTGTTGATCATGTTTTTTGCTGCCGCACTGGCAGGCTCCTTGTGGATTGGCATATCGGCAGGTTTGAAACTTAGATATGGGGTCAATGAAATCATTACGACTCTGTTACTGACTTATGTCGCATTTCTGCTTGTACAGAATCTGCTCTTCGGAGTCTGGCGCGATCCGAGTTCAGGATTTCCAGCGTCTCCCATGTACACCCCGGAAATCGAAAGATTGGCGCTAGTCGGTTGGGGCCGCTTGCACAGTGGGATTTGGATAGCCATAGCTGCTGGTGTCATTTGGTGGTGGATTATGAGTATCAGCCGCTTTGGTTATTTGATCGATGCAGTGGGTGCCAATCCACTGGCGGCGAAAGCGGCGGGATTGCCGGTGATCGCAACGGTCGTAGTTGCCGCCATTCTTTCGGGTGGACTTGCCGGTGTTGCCGGGTTGGTGATTGTCGCTGGACAGGAGTACAGGCTGACAATCAATATCGCGGAGGGCTTTACATTCTCTGCCATCGTAATTGCCTTCGTCGCTCGATTTAATCCGATCGGAGTGCTGTTCGCCGCACTCATGATTGCGGGTATCTACACAGCTGGTGAGACACTGAAGGTATTCTATCGGCTACCCAACGCTACGGTGGTACTACTCGAATCCGTGATTTTACTGTCGCTGCTGATTGTCGAGTTCTTCAGTCGGTACAACATCGGCATACGTAAAGCCGAGGCCACGCCATGAGTGAGTTTATCTTTAACTGGCTGGTCAATACACCGGTTTATGCGACTCCACTCTTACTCGCATGCTTGGGGCTGATCGTTACCGCCAGGGCGGGAATCTTGAATCTTGGTGCAGAAGGGATGATGGCTGTCGGTGCATTTTCCGGTGTCGTAGTGGTATTGAGTGGCCAGCCGTTGTGGCTTGCGGTGATCGTAGCGATGTTGGCGGGCGCTTTACTTGCTGCCGTATTCGGAATTGCGACTGTTTTCTTCAGGACCGACCAGGTATTGACGGGCCTGATTACCGTAGCCATGGGGCTAGGGGTTTCGGGCGTGATGGGACATTCATTTACCCACAAACCCATTCAGGGATTTGAGGGAATTTCCATGGGCTGGCTGTCAGAAATTCCATGGATCGGCAAGATTTTCTTTGGACAGGATTTACTGGTATATGCAACCGTACTGATTACATTGGCTGTTTGGTGGGGAGTTCACCGCTCACTGATAGGACTGCGCCTTCGTGCAGTCGGTGAAGCCCCTTCTACAGCTGATTCATCCGGCATCAATGTGATGCGCTATCGGTTTTCAGCGGTTTTGATTGGTGGATTGCTTTGCGGTCTTGCTGGTGGATACCTGTCACTCGCTGCGGGACAGATTTGGGTCGAACATATGATCGCGGGTCGAGGCTGGATCGCCATCGCACTTGCTATTTTTGCAAGGTGGCGGCCGTTTCCTGCGATTCTTGGGGCATTGATTTTCGGTGGAACTGAAGCAATTATTCCTAGAATTCAGACGTTGGGCGGAGACATACCTGTCTATTTTCTGTTGATGTTGCCATACCTGCTGACGCTTGCAGTTCTGATCATCCCGTTCGTTTTTGTAAAAGGGTGGAAAGATGATGTTCCTGCTGGTCTTCTGAAGACATTTGTAAGAGAGGAAAGACAATAAGTGGAACCTTAATTGATATGAGTCAAACGATTACTGAACTGGTTGGCTATTCGAGCGACCCGGAATTATCGGAGAGGCTGCATAGCCTGCGGCATCGAGACGCTGTCGAGTACGTTACTTTGGCAAAGGAAGATATGAAGCGACGTCGGCTACGCGTAACCTCGGACAAGGGTAATGAATACCTGATTGCCTTTTCCCGAGAATTCGAGTTGTCCGATGGTGCGGTAATTGCTTTGAATGATGACCAGGCGTGTGTGATCAAAATGACAGAAGAAAAATGGTTGCACCTGGAACCATGCGACATTCCGACCGCAATTGAACTAGGGTATTTCGTCGGCAATCTGCATTGGCGCGTCAAATTTGACGGCCCGCACCTTAGAATTGCTGTAGAAGGCCCGATTCAGAATTATCTTGACCGACTGAGGCCTTTCATTGAAACTGACAAAGTTGTTAGAAGAAACTAATCCTGCTCAATTGCTCACTGTTCTGCAGCATGGAGACAGTCTGTTTCCAAGTGGCGCCAATGCTATTTCAGGAGGCTTGGAGACGCTGGTGTCTGAAGGGCATGTTAAATCTGCAAACGACGTCAGACAATTTGTTTTGGGCCAGTTAAACCATCGCTGGAATAATTTTGACCGCCCTGCATTGATCGCTGTACATCGGTGTGATGACAATCTGATGGATGTCGCAAACATAGACGCGCTGGTTGATGCCCAGACGCTTTGTGCATCGTCTCGCTCGGGGTCAATTCGAGTAGGGCAGGGTCTGCTGGATGTACATATCAAGCTGAATACAAAATACGCCGAAGACTATGGGGCTCTGGTAGATCAATCGCAGGCATTTGGCCACAACGTAGTTGTACAGGGATTGATGTGGCGTGGGCTTGGACTTACTGAAGCGTCGATTTCGTTGATGTCTGCCTATACATTCAGCAACGGCTTGGTGAGTGCAGCCTTGAGACTCGGTGTCATCGGTCATATCGCTGCGCAGAAAATGCTATCAGATACCGTGGATACAGTGCAGGAACTGGTGAGTTTCCCACCAGCGGATATCGACAGCATGTATGCGTTTACGCCGGAGCAGGAAATTTTTACGATGCGACAGGTCGATTTGACCTGTCGCCTTTTTGCAAACTGAACTCTTTTCCAAATCTATGGAGGTCTTACCATGTTACTAACACCGACTGAAATGGAGAGATTGACAATCTTCACTGCTGCGGAATTGGCCCGCAAACGAAAGGCAAAGGGCTTGGCACTGAATCATCCGGAAACCATCGCTTATATCAGCGATGAAATTCTTGAGGGAGCGAGAGAGGGAAAGTCAGTGGCAGACCTGATTTCTTATGGCTCCACAATATTGACCTCGGATGATGTCATGCCGGGTGTCGCCGAGTTGATCCCCATGATCCAGATTGAAGGAACATTCCCGGACGGAACCAAGCTGGTGACTGTTCACGACCCAATCCGGCCTGGAAAAAAGAAAATCAAAGAATCTGATCAGTCAAATCCGGGTGAGCTGTTGCCCCGAGAAGGTGAACTGGAGATTAACGCAGGTCGGCAAAAGTCAACAATAAAGGTCGTAAATACCGGAGACCGTCCGATTCAGGTGGGTAGTCACTATCACTTTTTCGAGACCAATAGGGCGCTGGAATTTGATCGAGAAGCAGCATATGGCATGCGTCTCGACATACCGGCGGGTACTTCGGTCAGGTTTGAACCAGGAGATTCGAAACAGGTAACGCTTACCCAATTTGGTGGGACTCAGGAATTGTATGGACTAAATGACCTCACCAATGGTTCCGTAGCGAATGATGTCAATAAGGTGGATGCTTTACAGCGCGCCAGACAAAGAAATTTCAAGGGGGCGTAATCATGGCGAAAATGACAAGAAAAGAATATGCGCAAATGTACGGTCCAACGACCGGAGATGCGATTCGATTGGGAGACACTTCGTTGGTGGCGGAGGTTGAACATGACTATGCCGTACCAGGCGACGAATGTTTGCATGGTGGCGGCAAGACGCTGAGGGACGGCTTGGGTTTAAAGCCGGGCTATGACAGTGCCATGGGATCGCTGGACATGCTCTTATGCAATGCATTGGTGATCGACCCGATTCTTGGTATCGTGAAAGGCGACATCGGGATAAAGGACGGAAATATCGTTGGGGTCGGAAAGGCTGGTAATCCAGAGACAATGGATGGCGTGGACAGTAATCTGATCTGTGGTGCCGCAACCACTGTACGGGATGCAGAGGGACTGATCGCAACTCCGGGTGGAATTGATGTGCATGTACATTTTGACAGTGCGCAACTGTGTGAGCACGCCATCAGTTCCGGCATAACCACAATGCTGGGTGGTTCTCTCGGCCCGATCACAGTCGGAATCGACTGCGGAGGCGCGAATAATGTCGGCAAGATGTTACAGGCGGCCGAGCATTGGCCGATCAATTTTGGTTTTTTGGGCCGAGGAAACACATCGAAGCCGCAATCGATATACGACCAAATCGAAGGAGGCTGTTTCGGGCTGAAAATTCATGAAGACTGGGGTGCGATGCCAAGTGTAATCGACACCTGCCTTTCCGTGGCTGATGAACTGGATTTCCAGGTGCAACTTCACACAGACACATTGAACGAAAGCGGATTTGTTGAGGATACGTTGGCTGCGATCGCTGGTCGAACGATTCATATGTATCACACGGAAGGTGCTGGTGGTGGCCATGCGCCTGATATTATCAAAGTCGCTGGCATCAGCAACTGTTTGCCATCCTCGACTAATCCTACGAATCCATTTACAGTCAATACATTTGATGAGCATCTGGATATGACCATGGTCTGCCATCACTTGAGTCCATCGATACCTGAAGACGTGGCTTTCGCAGAAAGCCGTATTCGTTCCCAGAGTATTGCTGCGGAAGACATTCTGCACGATATGGGTGCCATCTCGATGCTCGGATCTGACAGTCAGGGGATGGGGAGGATCAATGAGGTTATCTGCCGTACATGGCAACTCGCTTCAAAAATGAAGGATCAGCTTGGCCGACTGGAGGAAGAAAAAACCGATCAGGGAGATAACGAGCGAATCAAGCGCTATATCGCAAAATATACGATCAATGCTGCGCGCACATTTGGCATTGACCAATATGTTGGGTCTCTCGAATCCGGCAAACTTGCCGATGTCGTTCTATGGCGACCCGGATTCTTCGGGATCAAACCAGAACTGATCGTAAAAGGAGGGTTTATTGCCTGGTCACCGATGGGTGACAGTGCGGCATCCTTGATGACCTGTGAACCGATAATCATGCGTCCGCAATGGGGGGCGTTCGGCTCGGCGCAAAAATCCCTGAGTCTTTCCTTTGTCAATCCTTTGGCGATACAGAATGATCTTAAGACAAAGCTGAACCTGACCAAGAAACTGGTACCGACCAGCGGTACTCGGAAATTGGGTAAGCAGCACATGCTCCACAATTCGATCTGTCCAGACATTGAGGTGAATCCGCAAACGTTTGATGTATTTGTGAATGGCAAATTGGCAACATGCGAGCCTGCGAGCAAGTTACCTCTCGCCCAACTCTACATGTTACGGTGATTTAAGACGATGAGTTCACTGCCAGCACCAGCACGAATCGGTATCGGTGGCCCGGTCGGGTCAGGGAAAACTGCATTGATTGAAAATCTAATTCCGATCTTTCATGCGAGGAATCTTGAACTGGTGGTCATTACTAACGATCTGGTGACGAAAGAAGATGCGGAACGACTGCAACGAAGTCAGTTAATCGACCCGAACCGTGTAAAAGCGGTTGAGACAGGTGCGTGTCCACATACCGCAATTCGAGAAGATCCGACTATGAACATACAAACTGCGGATTTGCTCGCTAAGAGTTTTCCCAACGCTTCCGCGATCCTGATCGAAAGTGGAGGCGACAATCTTGCCTCCACCTTTTCACTCGATTTGGTCGATTACTGGATGTTTGTAATTGATGCGGCTGACGGTGACGATATTCCGAGAAAAAAGGGACCGGGAATAGTTCGCTCGGATCTTTTGATTATCAATAAGATTGATCTTGCGCCATATGTCGGTGCGGATCTTGATCGAATGGTTACTGAAGGTAGCGAGATTCGTAATGGTAAGCCAGTTCTGCTGACCAACTGTGCTACAGGAGAAGGTTTGGAAGAATTGATGGACCAGTTGGTTCACGACGTGCTGTTTCTCTGAGTTGTTGAACAAAGCTACGATTGCGGATTCCGAGCGAAAGGCGGCAGATTTGAAACTGCAGTTTGCCTTATCGCCTAATGGGAAAACTTATATTCGCGATCAATTTTGTCGCTATCCGTTTCATGTGTGTCGCGCACAGTACGTGGATACGAAACCCTCTGGATTGGCAACAATTTATCTGCAATCATGTGCCGGCGGCATATTCGAAGGTGATCGCTTATTCAGTGTGTTCCATTCCTTGCCTGAATCGCAGGCGCATATAACCACGCAGGCGTCAACCATAGTTCATAGTATGAAAAATGGCAGAGCAGAACAGTATGTGTCAATTGAAGCGGAGGAATGCAGTTACATCGAATATTTGCCTGATCCTTTGATTCTTTTTCCGGAGTCTCATTTACATGCCAAGGTTGCAGTAAGCAAGCATCCTACGGCGACGATTATCCTATCCGATGCATTTCTAGTACACGACCCAGAAAATCGCGGTAGGAATTTTGGTAAGTTTCAGAACGAAACTCGAATCGAAGATTTACAGGGAAATTTACTGTGTTTGGATAGATACCAAATTACCGGTGAGGGGATGTTTAACCACTACATAGGTGTTATGGGAGACTACGCAGTACTCGGGACAGTAATGTTTCTTAGTCCCGCCAATCTGACACATACATTCTGTGATTCGTTAAAGAACGTGTTAGATACCAATCGTGCAATATATGGGGGAGTTTCAATGCTGCCCAACGATTGTGGGGTTTGGGTTCGCCTGATGGCCAGTGAGGCTTTCGAAATGCGCTCGATCATGACGAGTCTTTGGGAAGTAGGGCGCATAAACTACGCTGGTACTTTACCGCAAATGAGAAAAAAATAATCGGGGAGAGGCAAACTTCTCAGTGTAGGTGATTGAACCCGTATTTGCACACTATCAATGTTCAGTATAAGGTTTGTAAATATTCTTAGAGGCTTTTCCATTAGTCCAAATCCGTTACGACAAAAGGGTTTTGAGCGCAGCGAAAATTTCTTTTCACCAAAAAACGTTAGATAACGTCGTTTCCCGTCTGATTTCGTCCGAAATCCCGGATTTTCATCCCTCCGCGAAACCCCGTCGCCAAAGCAACTGGAAAATCGGGCTGAATTTCTATATCATCATGTTTTTATTTATGTATTTGCGATGTCGGGAAGCCAGTCGGGCCAACATATTCGAGAGGAATCAGAAATTATTTGCCCCAAGAAATAGCTGATTTGAAGGGGTTCAGCCTGATTCCGGAGTGATTTACGCGATTTTTACACCCTGTCAGTCAGTCGGGACGGTGGTTTGGTATTATAGGAAACGAAAATCGCTACAAGGCAAGCCTCTTGAAGCTTTGAAGCTTTGAAGCTTTGTGTGTGCTTGTAATGTTCGGAAGGTTTCCGTACAATAAGGTAATCCAATGAAATAGTACTATGCTTAATTTTAAAGACACTGCTGCTGTCATCGATGAGCCAAAATCAGCGCGTATGCAACAGCGGATCAAACCATACGCCAAGGCACAGATACAGCAGGCGGCGCTCCTGCTGGGTGTTGATGAGACGACTTTCGTAACCAGCGTTGCACTGGAACGCGCCCAGGCTACTATTGTCGACCACGAGCGCACGATCCTGTCAGACGCTGACCGAGAAGTTGTTGTAAATGCTTTAAATTCACCGGCACCGCAGACTGATACACTACGGAAGATCATGGCGATGCATGATGCCCGAGTAGTGCAGAGTGACTGAAACAGGATTGACTCCGCAACAGATATCCATATATCCATCACACAGCTTGACCCGAAAAAACACGACAGGGCATCTTTCTCATGTGGGATTGTTCGCCTTGACAACTTCCTGAAGAACAGTGCCAGAAAACATCAGACGGGGGATTTTTCACGGGTCTGGGTTGCAACTGAAGATGGACAAGACGAGCTTCTCGGCTACTATGCGTTGAACGCTCATTCGCTGGAGGGAGAAGGTCTCCCAAGCAGTCTGACAAAGAACGCTCCCCGATCCCAGGGTATACCGACAGCCTACCTTTCGATGATCGCTGTAGATCTTCGCCACCAACAACAAGGCATTGGAAGTATTCTTCTCGCTGATGCGTTGAAGCGTGCAATGAGAGCAGCCGAGCTGATCGGGTTGAAAGCCGTGGTACTTGACGTTATCGAGGACGGTGGTCCCGACATTGCGGAAAGGCGTCGTGAGTTTTATGCCAGGGTGGGCTTTTCAACACTGCCAGAACATCCAATGAGAATGTTTATCAAAATTGCAACGCATCGCAATAATCAGAATTCATAGGATATCCAATCGTGATGCTGGCCGCCGCCATCAGTGCCATCAAGGCCGGTCAGCCCGACCGGATGCGCTCGCTTACCAGGCCGCTGGCAACCTGACCCAAATTCCTCGGCGGGGCACCCGATCATTTGGTATATGGGGTGCCGTCGCGTCTGAAATTCGGCCGATTTCGCCTTTTCGAGGTTTCAGGCACTCCAAATCGGGGATTTTTCAGTCGGGGATTTACCGTCTCGACAAAAAATTCTTTCAACTCAATTCCCTTTTTAAGAGGGATTTACGATGTCGGAAAGCCAGACGTGCCAACGGTTCCGGGAGGGGTCAGGAATACTTTCCCCCACAAAACGGCTGAAATAAGGGTTTTTTGCCTGTTTCCTGAGTGAGTTCCGCGATTTTCACCCCAGCCGTCCGCAAAGGCCCGTGCGGTTGCGACGCACACCGTCCGGACACTCTGTTTCCGTTCAAAAATCTTTTATTATCAATCATTTATGCTTGCAATTCATGCCGCCATGGCATATCATGTGATGAACAATACAAACTACACCAACGCAAGGAGACACCATGGCGACACAAACCGATACAAGCCTGTTTTGCTGGAACAGTCCGCAACAGCTGCCGCAGTTGTGGAAACTGGCCCGACTGCTCGACATTTTACCCTATCAGCCGCTGGTCGTCGCGCTTTGTGAACGGCGCGGGTGCGGCCGCAACGACTTTCCGCCGGAGCCGATGCTTCGGCTGGTGATCGCCGGCACGGTGCTGCAGTACCCGTCGGCCGCCTCGCTGCTTCGCTATCTTCAGATCAATCCGACACTGGCACAGGTGTGCGGGTTCAGTCCGCTGCCCAGACAGCAGCGTTGCACCGTCACGGTGCATCAGCACGATGACGGGACCGTTGATGTCGAACAGGTCGATTACGGGCAGCGCATCACACTGCCCGATGACTGTGCGTTGAGCCGCTTTCTCGGCGGCCTGCTGGAGGTTCTGGACGAGCGCGATCACTTCCGTGCATAATCTACAGTTATTGGGACGGCGAATCTACACAATTGGGACGCGGTCTGAGCCTTGCCGGCGGCGACACCGGGGTGTTGCGGCGGTGATCTTTTTCGGCACGATATTGAACCGGTCGGCGGTTTGGTTTTCAATCGGGGGTTTTGTTTACAGGGCCCGGATTGCGGGAGGTGCCGACCATGTCCAGAAAGAGGACCGAGATGGGGAAGATTACCGAGATTCTAAGATTGCGTGGCGAGTGTGGCTGGTCGTACCAGCGCATCGGAGCCAGGCTGAACATCAGCAAGACGGCGGCGCATCGGCTGGCGGAGCGGGCGCAGGAGGCCGGCATCGGCTGGCCGTTGCCGGACGGTGTCGACGAGGACGGGCTGGCGCGTGTGGTGTATGGCGATCCACAGTCCGGCTGTGGGTCGCAGATTGATTTCGAGTGGGTGTCGCGCCAGATGGAGCGCAAGGGCGTGACCCTGAAGCTTTTGTGGACGGAGCTTTGCGATCAGGGCTATCCGTATGGCTATGCGTGGTTCTGCCGCTGCTGCCAGCAGTGGGAGAGCCGGACGCGGCGCACCATGCGGATGAGCTGGCGGCTGGGCGAGGCGGTGTTTGTGGACTACGCCGGGGCGACGGTCGGGGTGAGCGGACGCAAGGCGCAGATTTTTGTGGCGGCGCTGGGGGTGTCGCACTACATCCATGCCGAGGCGAGCTGGACGCAGAAGGTCGATGACTGGCTCGCGAGCTGCACCCGGATGTTCGAGCATTTCGGCGGTGCCACGCAGATGGTGGTGCCCGACAACCTGAAGTCGGCGGTGACCCGTCACCGGCGCTATGATCCGGAGCTGAACCCGAACTTCGGGCAGTGGTCGGATCACTACGGCACGGCGATCGTGCCGGCGCGTCCGGCCCGGCCGAGGGACAAGGCGATCGCGGAGAATGCGGTGCAGCAGGTGACGCGGTGGGTCATTGCGCCGCTTCGCGACCGTGAGTTCGGGTCGCTGTCGCAGCTCAACGGCGAGATCCGCCGGTTGCTGGTGAAGCTCAATGCACGACCGTTCTCGGAACGTCCCGGCTCGCGCACCGAGATGTTCGAGACCCGGGAGCGGGCGGCACTGCTGCCGTTGCCGCTGCTGCCGTATCGGCACATCGAGGTGCGTACCGCCACGGTCGGGTTCGACTACCATGTGAGTTTCCTCGGGCACTGGTACTCGGTGCCGCACCAGCATGTGGGCGGCCGGGTGCAGGTTCACAGCGACGGGCATACGGTTCAGGTCTACCGCGACCGTCAGCGCATTGCGATGCATGCCCGAAGTAAGGTGCGCGGCGGGCAGACCACCTGCCTCAGCCACATGCCGGCCAACCATGCGCATCGGGCGAAGTGGACTCCGCAGCGGGTGCGAAGCCATGCGTCGCGGATCGGACCGCACTGTTCGGCGTGGGTCGGCGGGCAGCTCGACGGCGCCCGTCACTTCCACCAGGTCAGCCGAAAGCTGGTGGCGGTTCTGGCACTGGCCTCGAAGTATGGAGAGCAGCGTCTCGACGGCGCCTGCGCCATCGCCGGACGCTACGATCTGTCACGCATGAGCGACCTCCGCCGGATCCTGGACAACGGCGCCGATCTGCAAAGCCGCAACCAGTGCGAGCTGACACTCGAGCTGGCGCAGGATCATGAGAACGTGCGCGGCGCGGCGGCGTTCGAGTGACCGGGAGGCGGACCGATGAGTGACAATATACTGACTGATCTTCGCCGGCTGTCGCTGGGCCCGATGGCCGAGGCGCTGCAGCATCAGATGCAGCAGCCCGGCACCTACGACGATCTTGCGTTCACCGAGCGGCTGTCGCTGCTGGTGGATCACGAGATCCAGTGCCGCCGGCAACGCCGCCAGCAGCGGCTGATCCGGGCCGCCGGGTTCCGGGTGGCGGCGACGCTCAACGATGTGCACTACGGCAACGGACGCAACCTGGAGCGGCGACAGATCGCCGAGCTCGGCCAGTGCGACTGGATCGGGCGCAGCCAGAACCTGCTGGTCACCGGGCCGTGCGGCTGCGGAAAGACCTACCTGGCGTGCGCCATCGGTCACGCCGCATGCCTGCTCGACCGCAGCGTGCGCTATCTGCGGATGCCGGCGCTGCTGCAGCTGTTCGCACAGGCGCGCGCCACCGGTGAGTTCCTCAGGGTCATGCAGCGGCTCGGCTCGGTGGAGCTGATCATCATCGACGACTTCGGGCTGCGACCGCTGGAGGCGGTCGACCGCCACGATCTGCTGGAACTGATGGACCGGCGCTACGGGCGATCTTCGATCGCCATCGTCAGCCAGCTGCCGGTGGCGCAGTGGCACGCCGCCATCGGCGACGCCACCCTGGCCGACGCCATCCTCGACCGGGTGGTGCACAACGCACACCGCATCGAGCTCAGGGGCGAGTCGATGCGGAAACGAAACGCCATGCACACAGCTGACGCGGAACCGAACCCGGCGTCACCACCCGCCCATGACCAAACCTGATGGAAAACTCCACACCGCCGACGTCAGAGTGCTGAAGCACTCGGCGGTGCGGTTTTTCCACAGGTGTTGCTCACAGGCTCGCACAACGACACATTGACACAAGGAGGAAAATACAGTCAAATAGCGACACTGAGAACGCTGAAAGGGATCACCGCCGAAGCAATGAAATGTCGGTTTGTCCCATTTGGTAGATTCCGCGTCCCAATTAAGTAGAATAAGCATTCCGCGAGATGTTCGAGCGGCTGCGCGATGAGCTGACACAGCTGATTCCGGACTTCGGATGCTACCTGGACTATGACGGTAAAGCCCTGAAGAGTCATTCCACCGGGCAGGTGAGCAAGAAGACCGGCAAGATGTCGGATCCTGAAGTCACCTGGTGTTCGCACGAGACTAAGGGTGTCGACAAATGTCGAATGGGGCCAGTGCGCCTATGTCCGGGTAGTTGGCAAGGGCCGCCGGGAGCGTTCCGTACCATTGGCATCACCCACGAGAAAGGCATTGAAAACGTGGCGGCGGGAACCGCAGCGGGGAAGCCAAAACGTGGTGTTTCCCAACCGGCATGGCAGTCCGCTCACCATTGACGGTGTTCAGTACCTGCTGAGCAGGCATCAGGCAACGGCAGCGAAATATTGCCCGTCACTCAAAGACAAGCGCGTGACGGTGCATTTGCTGCGACACACAGCGGCGATGGAACTGCTTCAGGCCGAAGTCGATCGTTCTGCGATTGCCCTATGGCTCGGGCACGCTTCAATCGCCTCTACAGAACCATACATTCAGGCGGTTCTGTCAATCAAGGAACAGGCTCTGGCAAAAGTTGCGCCGCTTGAATCCGGAATGGAAAAACGCTATCAGCCGCAAGACAGCCTGCTCGATTTTCTCAGCAAACTGTAACTGCACATGCAATTAACTAGTGTCTGCCAGAAAACTACCCAAATCATACATCAGAATGCGGAAAATGTCTGGATCCGATGACCGACCTGACTGTGGCCGCTGCGAAACTCCGAATTTTGCGGCTCTCGGACACGATCGGCGACAGATGGGTGAAAAACAGGCGCGGGGATGCGTTCCGGGTGCTTTTCACAGGGTTTCGGAGACGGGTGGAATGAAGTCAGGCGGCGCGCAGGCGATGGCGGGTGCGTTTGGCAAGCTTGCGGTCGCGCTTGTGCAGCAGTCTGCCCAGACGCTTGGTGTTGGCGGTCAGTACCGACAGGGCTACGGTGCGCTCGAAGCCGCGGCGTCCATGTGTGCGCACCCGGTCCAGCCCGCAATGCTCCAGATGATTGATCGCCGACTCCACCGCCGGATGCTGCTTTCGGGCCGCCGCGAACGATTCTTCGGCCTCGCGCCCGAGCTCCGCTTCACTCAGTTTTCCCTTCTTCGGCAGCACATTGAGGTCCAGCATCTCGTCGAGCCGCACCCGGTTGTCCGCACTGTGATAGTTGCGGTCGAAACTGCAGGCGATAAACTCGGGGAAACGCGACCGCACCTGTTCGACCACCGGTACCGCGACATCGACATCGTGCCCGTCCCACATCACCTCATGATGCACGATGAACTGATACTGGTCCTCGACCACGGTGACCGGAACCCCCAGCTCGACCGGCACCCCCGCCTTGCCCTTGCTGACCCATCGGGTATGCGGCTCGAAAATGCTGTGCACCTTCTCGCCCGCCGCAATCGTCTCGCCCTGCAGCAGGCGCCGCCGGACCAGGTCAACCTGGTGCCTCGCATGCCACAGAAAATGATCGATCGCCGCAATCTCATGCACCCTGGCGGACGGATGCGACAGCAGCTGTTCCAGCGTCGACTCGGCCCGCCCGATCAGCATCTCGCAGCACTCCAGGTAGTCGGCCACCTTCTGCGGGTTGTTCCTTTGCTGCTTCGACTTGCAGACACTGTTGTAAAGCTTCTTCACCGAACGCTTCCAATGCCGGTGCTGGCGCCAGCCCGGCAACCCACAGTGCCTGGCCGCCCGCGACACCTCGCGGATCAGACAGCGCTCCGAATCCCACAGCAGACCGACATCGGTCGGATAGTGGACATCGGTCTCGACCACGAACGAGTCAGCGCGCCCGCACAATGGCGCGCCAGGCTTTTTTCCGGCCACCTCGTGTCCGCTTCGAACCACCACCTCGCCGATCCGCGACAGCAGCTGCGGGGTCAGCCGCGAGACATTGCCGATCACCGTCTGCAGCTCGAAACGGGTGTCGTCGTGCCAGGTGCCGAGCCCCAGCATCCGACGCACATCCATGTGACTGTTGGCCAGGTTCACCAGCCGGTCGAAGTCGCAGTTCAACCCCGCCTTGAGCACTCCCAGTACCAGAATCTTCCACAGATCCATGCCCGGCCGACCGGTGCCCGGGTCCACCTCCGCACACACATGCGACTGCAGCAGCGAGAACACCTGCGCGCGACACCGGCCATCGGTATAGATGTGCTGCAGACCGCGCAGCACCACCGGAATGTCGTCACGGTCCTTCGGATTGAACCGGATCGAGCCGATCGGCATCTCGCCGAACTGATTCTGCTGATTTTCCGTCTTGCGCATGGGTTGTCACCTCGAAGATTTTCCGAATCTGGGGCATCGGGCGGCGAAAATCGCCGTTTTGCCCCTTTATTTTACCGGAACCGAACAATCTTCGCCTGAGAAAATCGCATGATTGTTTATAATTATCAATACGTTATACAGTTTTCTGACAGACACTAACTATGTCGGGTAATTCGTACAACGATATCGCGTTCAACGTGATCATACAAAATGTTGCCGATTTCAAATCCGAACTACTCGAGATAGTTGGGTGGTCGAGATAGTTCGGACACGGCACCGACGGACTGTCCAACCTGCTGCTGACCATGAACCTGATCGCGTTCGGCTTCCATACCGTGTGCGATCAGGTCTCTACGCTGTGGCGACAGGCCCGCGACCGCATCTCCACCCGATACCGATTCTTCAACACCCTGTCCGTGCTCAACGAGTACAACTGCTACACCGGCTGGCACGACCTGCTCGAAAGCATCATTCATCCGCGTCGTCCGCGCGCACCGCCTTAGGACAGACGGCCCGGAACCGCCGCAACCGCACGTTCCAGTCATCAGTCTTATTTCTTTCACCGCTCGGGGTGTCACAATATGAACTGAATCACATAATGAGAATTGCTGATTATAAAATCAGAATTTTTGAACCAGCACACACACCTCAATCGTGTATTCTAGGAACCGTCCCATAACCTACCGGTAGCATGCTGATGTTTTAGGCGTTGCATACAGCTGCACCTTATCGGTACAAGAATGCTTACCAAAGTTCAAGGAAGAACTTTATGAATGCTGACCAAAGTTCATGGAAGAACTCCGGTAGTTCTCGAGATCACTCTCGGATACAAAAGTCCGATTGCTCGATCGTATCCGACCTGCTTGCAAAGTACTATCGCCCATTCACGAAGCGTATTGACTTATCAACGTCACAGCAAGGTTGTCGGGTGACCTTGACGTGTAAATTTCAGTCAACCAGCAAATCTAAGTCAACTCAAAAAAACCTTCCACCCCCAACACCACCTTTAATCTCTAGCAAGCCAAACGGCGGCTGTGTTTGGATTCTGTTATTCCTGATGCAATTCTTGATATCCAGTGCGTATAGTGACAATCTCACATGCCATCCGAATAACAATGAAGATGCCATCCATTGCGAAGATAAATCGACAATCGGCAAAAAAAATATTATCGTCGATCTGACCGATCATGACATTACCGAAAGTGGCGACAGTACTAATGTCGGCATACATACGGAACGGGAAAGAGGTGATGGCGACATTGACATTCGCATGAAAGGCGGTTCGATCACTACAAGTGGAGTATTTAGTGTGGGAATATTAGCGAGACGCGGTAATAACCAACCCAGCGGTACCTTCGACATTTTGCCGATTGAAAACAAATCGTTCAAAGATCCCGATGTAGGAACTATTGAAATTCCCGATTTGGAAAACAAGTATAAATTAATTGCTCAAAGCCCATATGAAAAAGGAAATCTTGAAATTGATCTTGAAAGAGTGACTATTGTTTCTAATGGCACTTCTAATGACACTGATTCTACAATTTCCAATGCAATACACGCCACACATATTTCCTTCGGCTATCTGAAAATTAACAGCACCGATACCGATATCAAAACAACAGGAATAAACGGTGATGGGATTTTCGCTCTAAAGGAAAAAGGTCATGGCAACGTTATCATTGACATCAAAGGTGGTTCGATCAAAACAGAAAAAGATAACAGTCGTGCAATCCGGGCGCGCTTGATGGCTCTGACTCCTGTTTCCGCTAGTCATTGGTTCTGTACTGAAGAAGAGCGCAGGTATTGTGCTCTTGCTGATATATGGGAACGGGTGGAAGTGAGCCCAATACAAATAGGAGATCTTGACATTGACGTTGAAAGAGTGGAATTTGAAACCCAAGGTGACAATTCCAGCGTTATATTTGCCAGACAATTTACCATAGGCGATCTGAAAATCCGAAGCCGCGATTCCACGTTCGTCACAAAAGGGAAGAAAAGTCATGCGATTTATGCTCTGCATGAATATAAAGGTGATCTCGATATCCGACTGCTGGATGGCACGTCCATCCAGACAGAGGATGTAAAATCTCCAGCGGTGTATGCCGGTCACTCGTACAGCGGGGCCAGGAAAATCCGGATTCTTGTCGATGACGGTGCAACGGTCAGTGCGAAAAAGTCACACGGCATCCAAGTCGGAACATTCATAAAAGACCCGGGTACTGAATCAGACCCGACAAAAATGGATGAGATCGCCTCAGTCGGAACGGATGGCTACCGGCAGCAGACTGTTGTCGTAAACGGTACGGTGACAGGTGGCGACAGTGACTCGGCGGGCATATATCTGGTGGGTGGGGGAAAGGTCATTTTATCGGGCAGCATCAGCTCCGCCTCCAAGGTCGCAGTCCATGCCGCCCGCAAACGGGATACGGACACAGTTACAGATCCAAACACGGACACAAAAACCAACAACTTGCGAGTCGACTTCTTCCCCGAAGGCAAACCGATGTCCGAAGTCTTGGGAGACAACTGGATTATCAACGATGGCGGCGGAACAACGATCGCGCTCAATGGTGTTGTCATACACGACAAGAAGAAAGGTGTGACCGGAACAATCGTACCGTACTACGGTCTCTGGAACGTGAGGATTCGCAAAGAAGGTGT
Source organism: Arenicellales bacterium (assembly GCA_963662635.2). Lineage (GTDB taxonomy): Bacteria > Pseudomonadota > Gammaproteobacteria > Arenicellales > JAJDZL01 > JAJDZL01. The sequence goes on along the minus strand of CAXXFC010000004.1, from coordinate 534,857 downwards.
GAACGTGACGCACCGATCGTCGGACACTTGGAAGACGGAAAAGTTGAGCGGGCCACAGGACCGGGACTTTTCAGCAGCAGACCGGGACTTTTCAGCAGCGGATTTTGTCCGGACACTGGCCGCACGGGCCGCCATCTACGAAGCGTTGCCGGCTATACTGATGCGGTCGGAAGGAGGATTTCAGGAGAGCGAACGGTTGCGCAACCAGGGGTCAGAGCTGTGGCTGAGTGCGGACAGCACGATCGTTTCGAACGCCAAGCGGACGGGAAGCGTCGGCACTCGATATGATTCCGAGCTACATTCGGTGGAGGTCGGTGCCGATATCGGTGCTATCGGGCCGTTCACGGGTACCGTTTCGGGGCGGGTAGTTGAAAATAAGGTCGATGTCAGGTCATCGGTCGGTGATGGAACAGTCAACTCCAGCGGTATCGGTGTCGCGGCGGGGGTGGTCCGGGAAGGTGCAGACGGTTTCTATGTCAGAGGACGCCTGTCGGCGAGCCGCTACAAGGTGAGGCTGTCATCTCCGATCAGCGGTGTTTTTCTGGATGACCTGGATGTCTGGGGGCTCGGCTATCGGGCCGAGGTGGGCCGTCGGTTCGAGACCGCAGACGAGACCTCGTACACCGTGCGCTCCTGGCTCGACGGCCGGGCGATGCAGTTCAATGATGTCACTGACGCCGTTCCGGCACGTGTCTCGCTGGTGGACGGTCAGGAGCTCTTTCTGGGTGTCGGTGTTGACGCGAGGACCAAGTGGCAGCCGAGTGCGGACAGCCGGACCGTGAACCTGCGCGGTTCACTGGGAGTCGAGACTCCGACCAACGGTTCCAACGCGGTCAGCGTTTCCGGTCAGCAGGTGCTATCCAATGCCCCTGATACCCGATTGCGATTCGGACTTGCCGCCGACTGGCAGAGCGGCAGAACATCATTCGGCGCGGCCATCGAGGCGGACGGCGCCGATGCCAAAGGCATCGCTTTTCGTCTTGGCATGCAACTCGATTTCTGACCGCAAATCACGGATCACTGCGAAACCCCCAAGGAGCACCCACGAAGCCTGGCTGACGCTGGCGGTGTAATCTCGGCACTCGGTGTCGGCTCGCATATCAAGCAAAATGATAGCCTATATTCGCGCTTTCATTGAGTCTTGAAGATATATCATGAAAATAGGCTCACTTACAATGACTGTTGATCGCGAGTCAATCGTGAATAATTTACCTCTGTAACACCGTAAATTATGTCCTATGCCAAATCCAATCCGATTGTAGTGTCCTCGCACCTGTTCATAGTTGAGCTCGGCTTGCTTGATGAAAAATTTTCCTCGATTTTACCCAACATCCGCTGTTAGTTGTCGTTTGCAAGTGAGGGGAGTTAATTTCATCAAGGCATTTTCATTGGAGATTTTACCGCCTCCAAAGCCCGAGATACGTCAGCGAACATGTCTTGCCATCATAATTCGTTGGACACGAATACACCGTTTTTATGTTAGTCCTCTGCCCCTCCCTCAGGCCACATTGTCCAATGAGCCGGTAGTGCCGAACGGCGGAAAATGACCACCGTCCGCCATCCGCTCCAATTTCTCCTTCGCCGCCTTCGCCCAACCCTGCCAGCTCGGAATCTCAACCGCCATTCCGTCCACATACACATCGCCCGGCACCAGCACATCGCCACCGCCACAGCTTTGTGTGTGCTTTAATGTTCGGAAGGTTTCCGTACAATAAGGTAATCCAATCAAATAGTACTATGCTTAATTTTAAAGACACTGTTGCTGTCATCGATGAGCCAAAATCAGCGCGTATTCAACAGCGGATCAAACCTTAATTTTTTCTTGTATTTGTTCTGCAACAATCAATCACCAAACTAAATACACTTTGAGACTAACACTTAGATTGAATTTTGAACACGTCCACAAATCGATAGTTCTACTGTGTTGATCGACTTCCCATGAAGTGGGTAATTCATTAATCTTGTATGATGCCTTTCATCGGTTTAAGCTATTAGTTGGAGTAATTTCTCCGGACATGAGTTTTGGAAGAAGGATTTCACGAATTTGAGCTAGGAACGCAGACTCGCGCAAGTTCACAACGATTTGACCAAGAAGAGGACGAACAATTTTTTCATAGGCTGAGAGAGTATGCTTTGGGGGTACAACAACCGGGATGGGACGGAAACTTTTCTTGCTGATTTCGGGAAAGGTTGAACCGTCGGAAATTCCTCTCATGTGGTTAAGTTGCTGTTAGCACCAGAAAAGCACATATATGTTGGGAAGTCTCTTCTCGCAAACCATACCAACGAAACCTTGATTCACGGCTGTTGGCACTTCGGCGATCGCAAGGTAACCGACTGGGGCTCGCGATGACAGGAGCACAGTGCCGATTGGCAGGAGTTCAGAACTGATTTTCTTAACCCCTTCATTAGTAATTTTCCTATCGGTGTTCGATAGTATGGGTGAAGATGGCTGAGAAAGATCTTTCAGTGTTGCCCAATGAAATTCGCCATTATTCCAATAGGAGGGTTCTTTAGTGCTAGGGGTTGTCCCACCGACTACGCTTACCTCTTTACCAATTTCGGACAGCTCCCAGCCATTGGGAATGCCCTAGTCGTCAAAGGAATTGGGAAATAAGTCCGCTATGTGCTTAGGAAGTCCCGTATTCCCATCATCCAAATTGGCGCGAACAGGGTCGAAATTGACGAACCATGATTTAAACAGAGTCTGCGCAATTTCTTCCAGGGTTTGATTCATACACCGGTTCAGTTCGATCTTGTCGTCCAATGTGCTGAGGAAGTAGGAAATATTTTTTTGCTCGTTATATGGTGGAATGGACAAGAGAATTTTTTTAAGAGCTGTACCTGATAGCTCTCCGAATGTCGAACCACTTGCGAGTCGTTTCAGTTCATCGGTTTTGTTACATATTGAGTAATATAGAAACTCATGGGAGTTACCCTGTCGAAGTACAAGGTTACGAAATCCTTGGTTAGTCGCTAATTTATTTTTTGCGATCGCCACATATCCTATTGGCGCGCGTGTGGTAAGTAAGACAGTATTCACTGGTAGCAATATGGCGGATGAGCACCTTAATCCTCTTTCAGATAGGCTTCGTACGCCTTTCATGATGTAGCGGCTCTGGTGACCTGACAAATCTTTTGGGGTAATCCATGATATATCCCCGTTAAAATTTTCAGGTTCTTTAGTTGAAGGCGTTCCACCGCCGATAACATCCGCGATCTTGCCAATTTCGACTTCTTGCTATTCTCTACAGTTTCTCTTGTCGGTATTTGCTGGACTACGATACCACTCGATACCATATTTTTGAATATGCTGAATTAAAGGCAGATAATCTATTTTATTGAAAAGTACCAAGTCGACTGACTGTGCCATAGGAATCAACTTCAAGGTAGCACTAAGTTTTGCTTGATCGATTAGTGTAAGTGAGTCTCCGTATAGGGCAATATCTACGTCGGAAGTAATTGTGTTTGTACCCATCGCACGCGATCCGAAAAGTACTGCGCGTTCCACTCTAATATTTTTTTCAATCTCGGCTATGATTGCTTCTTTATGCTTTTCTTTCAATCCACCTGTCATTGCTTGGCTCGCTCCATCAATGTTTCATAGAGTCGAAGTAGCACGAAGTAAAATTGGTCTTTGATTAGTACTACTGCTTCAATAGCGGTATCTTCCCGGTATGCGTGACTAAGTATGTTACGCATTTCGAGTGCATCAAGCAGTACTTCGCAATCGAATTCATCGATGTATCCCACTTCGAAACTGTTACGAATAATTGCTCTCGGTCCGTTCACCACGTGACCTTCGTAAAATAGAAGATCTTTCAACACTTTCCAAGACAGTTCGAAGGTGAACTCGAAAGTTTTCATGAGTCCTGCCCGTTCAAGTTCGGTGTACTAGTCTAGATCACAAGCATCTGTCAATCGTGTAATCGCGTTCCCGAAGTTTTCTAATCGCTGTCTCCAGCGAATTTCATCAGAGTTGCTCAATACCAGGGCTATTCACTAATTATTGAGATTCAAAACATCGCTGTAGATTTCCGCATGACTGTAAATTCGTACATTGCGTTTACAGTTTATCTACTCCTTGTCCAAATAGCTAATTCAAGAATACTCGAAACCATCTTTTGATATCCAATTTTCAGTATCTAACGAGACTGTCGGGCATAAGGTTATCCGCTCCGTTTTCTTGACCGGCAATTTAGACAATCTATGCATCGCAGTTTGCAATGCTAACCTCTCCTCGATCAATACACTACTGCGGACAACATCACACATTGTCTCGTTGGTCCTCCCACAGTCAGCGAAATATCCAAGGAAGGCTGATTTGAATGCGTATAGCCTTCCTTGGAGATTTCGCTGACTGTGGTTATGGAAACTGTCGCCATGCAGAATTTTTCCTTCAATACCCCGAATGGCTAGATTCATTGTTGCGAGTCGCCATGTTGTGTAGTTCGATTCTTGCCCGAATATAGAAATGTCGGGTTTCGCTCCGTGTGGTATTTTTTGCGAGTTGTTTTTTCAATTTGCATGAGCGTTGATGAACTCCAAGGATTGAACGAACATTCCAGAAGAACCGCAACACGGATCGTACACTCGTCCGGTATACGGCTGTAGCATCTCAACCAATAGTTTGACGATGCATCTCGGTGTATAAAACTCACCACTTTTTTTTCCTTCAGAACTGGCAAACTGCGAGAGAAAATGTTCGTATATTCGGCCAATTACATCTTTGGAGCGGGCTTCTGAATCACCAACCTTAATGTTGCCAATCATATCGATAAGCTGACCTAGCCGTACGGCATCTCCTAAAGGTCTTGCATAGTCTTTCGGCAATACATTCTTTAACGATTTGTTGTCGCGTTCAATTGCAACCATTGCATCGTCAACAATTTGCCCGATGTTCGATTGTTTCGGTTGTTCTTGTAATAGGTGCCACCGCGCTTCGAGAGGAACCCAAAATATATTGTCAGCAGTGTATTCATCGCGGTCTTCTGCAGCTTCTTCTCCCCAATCCGCAATTACCTTAGCCCTATGTTCGTCGAAAGCATCTGAAATATATTTCAAGAAAACCAATCCAAGTACAACATGCTTTTACTCGGCCGCATCCATTGAGCCTCTTAACGCATCTGCCATGCGCCACAACTCGGCTTCGTAGCCGATAGTGGCGGATTGATTGATATCTTTGTTGTCTCTACGAACAGATTTTTGGTGTTTTTTCTTCGGCATTTCAGTTTCTGTCTGATCTGCAATAGATGCGAGATGGGAACTTGTATGGAAAGTACTAGGATGGATTCTGAATATTTGGGTTGCTCAAAACCTGCAATTCGGCATAAATTTTAGCAAATTCGTCCTTATGACGCGTGGCGAGCCTTTCTCCGCAATTTGGGGTTATAGACATTGAATAAGAGAAATATCCATCCGAAAAATGTTTACTAGGCACGGATTAACCTGATCGCGCACGTCGCCAAAAAAGAGAAATGCTGATGGAGAATTCAGTACATAAACTCGAAATCCAATAAAAATATGTATTGGTTCAATTTATTACAGTCAGGTTTTCGTGGACATCAAAAATATGAGGTGGCTTGGTTCATTTGCTCGAAAATATTTGGACATGAACTATGTGATAATCTTGCGGTTGGTAATGGCTCTTTTACTGTCGGAACCAACCGCAAATTTCATTGTGAACATTGCTTTGAAAGAAAATCGAGGTTAGGACGTGCTAGGAATCGTTTGGTAACTGATCACTGCTATAGGCTCATCAAAGATGTTTTTTCAACCGACGCTGATCCCCGGAGTAATAGGAATAGATGATTGCGCGCGAAAACAGATAATAGTTAGGAATAAATTATTCAGTTATTGCTAGAACACATCAGTCTCTAAACTATGCGATCACTCTTTGGTAATCCCACACGTGACCGTCCAGTCACAGCACTCTCGTTGCTGCTCATCGGTGTGTTTGTTCTCGCATTGCAGGACGCTTTGTTCAAGGAAATTTCATTTCAAACATCGTACTGGCAGTTCCAGGCACTGAGAGCAGGCGGCAATTTCATCTTCGCCATCCTGCTGGCCATCAGTGGCGGTGGTTTGTACCTTCTGATTCCTCAGCGAACCGGTGCAGTCTACTTTCGCGCCTTACTGATGACCTTTTGCATGTTCTGCTTCTTTGGTGGCGCACCCTACCTGACTTTGACTCAGATGGCAGCGGGACTGTACACCTATCCTCTGTTCGTGTCTATGCTGGCAGGGCCTGTACTGGGTGAACGGGTGGGGCGCTGGCGATTGGGTGCCTTGGTTCTGGGATTTGGCGGTACGGCTCTTGTGCTATCTCCGTGGGAAGACGGATTCACGATACTGCAATGCCTTCCTATTCTCGCGGGATTCTTCTACGCTTTGAACATTCTTACCATTCGTCGTGCCTGTCGATGGGAAAACACCTTGGCGATGGTTTTCGCTGTGGCAGTAGCCTTCCTGATATCCGGAATACTGGGAAGTGTGGTGTTGACGATATTTCCTCTACCCATGACACTGCAGCAAAGTGCACCTTTTGTATTCATTGGATGGCCGTTGCTGACGATGGTGGTGGTAGGATTCGCCGTAGTTACGTCTTTTCTCAATCTCATAGGCAACATTTGCCTGAGCAGGGCATACCAGACCGCGGAGAGTAGCTGGCTCGTTCCGCTGGATTTCAGTTATCTGCTTTTTGCCGCATTTTGGGGTAAGGCTCTGTTCGATACCTTGCCTACCACCAATGGTATTATCGGGATGACGTTGATCGGTGCTGCGGGTGTCCTGACTGCATGGCGCGAGCGTGTTCGCCGACAGATGGAATTTCAGATTTAAAACAGATCTTCCCCAGGTTTATCTGCGTCCGATTGGTTTTTATTCATAAAGCATTGTTGTTATATCCATCGAATAATATCGGGTATTTTCAATAGGTGTCAAAATAGATAGCGTGTATTTTCGACCTGTATAGAATAATCTTGTAAATTCATCGTATGAAAAGGTATTTGGAATCCCCGGTATTGGAAGACCTGAACCGCAAGATGGTATTCATTGGCGGTCCTCGACAAGTTGGGAAAACCACACTTTCTTTCAATATTGCGCCAAAGCGGCATCGTTTTCTGAATTGGGACAATATAGAGGATAGAGAGTTTGTTCTAAGGCAAAATACTCCAGTCGAGTCATTTGTCATATTCGATGAGATCCACAAATTCAGGGATTGGAGAAATTACGTCAAGGGGCTCTATGACAAGAACTTTGATGAGAAAAAAATTTTAGTCACCGGGAGTGCGAGACTTGACTACTACCATTATTCTGGTGACTCGTTGCAGGGTCGCTATCACTACTATAGACTTCACCCGCTGACTGTGGGTGAACTCGGTATTGATTCGCAATCGGATTTTGAGAGTCTGCTGACACTCGGTGGATTCCCTGAACCATTCTTGTCTCAGTCAAAGACGCAAGCCGATCGATGGATGCGCGAATTCCGAAGTAGGGTAGTGAATGAAGAGATCAGAAGTCTGGAACTCTCGCAACAACTTTCATCTATGGAGCTACTTCTGTTAAGATTACCTGAATTGGTCGGCAGTCCACTGTCGATCAACACCCTTCGGGAGGACCTGAACTGTGCACATAAGACGGTGGCCAAGTGGCTGGATATATTCGAGCGGATGTATCTGATCTATCGACTGTCTCTGTTCGGGTCGTCAAGACTCGGAGCTGTAAAGAAAGAGCAGAAGCACTATCAGTACAATTGAGCAGATGTACAGAATTAAGGTGCTCGATTTGAAAACCTGATTGCGAGTCATATCCTAAAGTGGATTCATTTTAAACAGGACCATGAAGGTCGTGATCTCGACTTGACCTATTTTCGGGATATTGACGGTCGAGAAGTAGACTTTATCGTTACTGAGAACAGACAACCAATTTGTGCAATCGAATGTAAACTTCAATACAGAGATATCTCCCGAAGTCTGAAGTATTTCAAGTCCAAATTCCCTGAAACTGATGCAATACAGGTTCATCAATTTGATCTTCAGGAATTTATTTCGAAAGAGGGAATTCGAGTAGTCAACTGGAAAAGCTTGCTGAAAAACTATCTTTAGCAGCCCCTTCTGTGGGAGCACCGAGTCGCTTGTACGATCCACTTAGCTAATTCGTGTACGGTCATTTAACTAGCGTCGTAGGGTTTCGTCATTGTGAAGCGTGCACCGGCAGTTGCGGATTGTTCGTTTGTTGTTGTGCTCAGACGGTGCCGGTCCGACTGTCAGGCGGCGAATTCCCGATTGACTTACCTCATCGCTTCAGTCCTGAGCCCACGAAGCGACAGTCTGCATGGCGGGCAGTCGCTATATACATTTCCAATGTTCAAACGGATGACAATCGAAAATACGACCTGCTGGGCAACCTGACGTCGATCATATCACAGTGTCGTAGTATCATTGAGACCGGACGCATGCATTGAAAATTTGATTGGACATTGCTGACGGGCATATCAGACGATTATCGAGGTGGTGAAATTGCTGGAACAGGAAAACATGACGACTGAGGAAAGGATTCGGGAGATACGCGCGGAGACCGAGCGGATCAATCAGCGTGCCGCTGATATGCGTGCGGAAACGGAAAAGATGCGTGCGGAAACGGAAAAGATGCGTAAGGAGTCCGAAGAGTGGCGAAAGCGATCCGATAAGCGTGCCGCCAAAAGGCGTAAGAAGTCCGAAAAGAAGTGGAAGGAACTCAGTAAAGAAATTGCAAAGGTGAATGCGGCGGCTACGAAGCTGGCCGCGACGGCGAAAGAACACGGCAAGCAGATCGGCGGACACAACAACAAGTTCGGAAGCTACACCGAGGCACTTGCGGAACCCTCCATCCGGCGGATTCTGGACGAGTATTTCGATGCCGACTACATGGAGTCGTACGAGCGCGGAAACCTGCAGCTGGATGGCTGGGGTGTCGCCCGCAATGGCACCGGTGCGGCCTATGTGGTGGAGGTCAAGAGCAAGTTTGAACCTGAGCATCTGGATCAGGTGTGGCGACTGGTCAGGATGTTTCGCATTGAAAAGCCCGAGTTTGAGTCAAGGGAGGTGTATCCGATTCTTGCAGTGGTTGAAATCGACAAGGAGCAGCGTGAGCAGGTGTGGAAGTCAGGCATTCACCTGATTGATGTATCGGATGGTGTGTTCGAGTGTACCCGGCCACCCAGAGGTTTCATGCCGTGCGGTGATCATGGTACGAGCGGCAGCCTACAGCGGGCCGTGCCGCGACATCTGCGACTGGTTCCGAAGGAAGGGCGCGGATAGCAGCAGGTACAGTGATGCGGCCGACAGGAGTGACGTAGTCCTGATTGAGGATATCGTGCACTTTTTGGGTGGATGGCAACTGATGCAGACATTGCGATTCAGCAAGTGCGGGTTGAATACCTGATCGTTCACTGGATGCCGTAGCGGATGCCGGCCGGCATCGCGATCTAATCCTTGGTTGCTCAGGTGTACGCGCGATCCGGAATATCACCAAACGCTTCGAGATTGGTTGGATCGCGGTCGATCATTTTTTCATAGTAAATTGCCAGTCAAATTTCGCCCGGTACGAATCCTTGTGGGTGATCCCTTTCAGTTCATCCTGTTCCGATTGCGTTGGCGCGATAACATATCTTTACAAGATATCAGCCTGCCTGTACAAAAGAATATTCGGGTAAACATCCAACTCTTGGGACACTAGATTCAGAATATTTTCATAAAGAAGACCCTCCCCTTATTCTTCGAACTTCATTTCGGTTCCGTCAGTCTCAAGAGTTTCGCTAAAATGTGTGTGTTTGTTTCGGAACAAGCGAAACCATCAAAACACTATCGTCTCAACAGGAAAATTACATGAACTTGGTTACCAGAATTTCCAAGTCGGCACTAATAGTTATCGGCTTGCTTATAGTCTCCTTTCAATGCTTCGCTGCAGAACCGCCTGTATTTACTGGCCGAGGAGAGTTTGCGATCAATGGATATGATGCTGTTGCCTACCACAAGCAACAGAAACCCGTTAAAGGAAACAGTGAATTTACTGCGCAATGGAACGGAGCCAAATGGCGCTTCAACAGCGACGAGAATCGCAGTCTGTTCGAGTCAGATCCAGAAAGATGGGCACCGCGTTATGGGGGATATTGCGCATGGGCGGTAGCCAACAATTACACTGCGAAAACCGACCCTGATGCATGGTCGATCGTGGATGATCGACTGTATTTGAACTATAACCGACGAATACGTAAGAAGTGGAGCAAGGACATCCCTGGAAACATCAAACGAGCCGATGCGAACTGGCCTGAAGTACTCAAGAAGTAATCTGATTGGAATCAAATTTATACAGGTTCAGATGATCATTCTGCATTTGGAGGTTGATCATATCAGACGATATACACAGCAAGATTCTCAAACAATGAACTTAAAGCTGGAGTGGAAGTTTTTCCCGAACTCTGAGCGAGGTACAGCTTCGAGTCAAATCGAAAAGAAACTTATATACGATAATCTTTTACTATAATATAAGATTATCGTATACTAAAATAGATGAATATTTCCTCAATTGCAATATATAGACCGCTCCATTGAAGATAGAATCGTTGATTCACTAACAACATTCCCAGTTGTCTATATCGCCGGACCCCGTCAATCCGGTAAGTCAACTTTGGCTAAGCGAATTGCGGAGGATCGCCACAAAGCGAACTACATCACGTTTGACGATTTACAAATTCGGTCGGCTGCACAGCGTGACCCCGAAGTATTTCTGCGTAGTCTTGAAGGTAATGTGGTATTGGACGAAATACAGTTGGTGCCTGATTTATTCAGACCGTTGAAAATCGTTGTCGACGAAAATCGTCAATCCGAATATGGAGGTCGCGGAAAATTCCTGCTTACGGGTTCCGCAAGCGTGATGGCACTACCACAACTTTCCGATGCACTAGTCGGAAGGATGTCTATGCATTCGCTCTTACCTCTGTCAGCACTCGAACTGGATGAAAACCGAGAGGTGAATTTCATTGATAGAGTTTTTGCCAGTGATGTTCGCTTTGGTAGCCGATTCGAGTTTGATTTGGAGCAGATTCTGACACACGCTACATTTCCGGAACTCCTGACTATTAGTGACAAAGCATTGCGACAGGAGTGGTGTAACAGTTATCTTCAAACTGTTCTCTTGAGAGATGTTCATACCTTGCTGGAGGTACAAAAACTGGCTAGTTTGCCAAGTATGCTGGGTCTGTTGGCGGCACGGACAGGCGGGTTACTGAACGAAGCATCCTTGGCGCGAGACTTATCATTGAATCATATTACAGTCAAGAAATATCGGATATTGTTGGAAAGTCTTTTCTTAACACTTTCGGTACCCGCCTGGATGAGCAATATCGGTAAACGGCTGGTAAAAACACCCAAAGTTTACTTGTGCGACCTCAACTTGTTGTTGCATCTGTTGAACTTTGAGCCTACGGTTCTTAGTTCTAATAACCGAATACAGGTTGGAAAGATAATTGAAAATTTCGTAGCTGTCGAACTAGCCAAACAGATCACTTTCTCAACCACGCGTAGCCGTCTGTATCACTATCGGACAAGTTCTCGACAAGAGGTTGACTTCGTGCTCGAATCGTCGAGAGGTGAAATTGTTGGTATTGAAGTGAAATCCACTAGCAAAATTTCTTCAAAAAACTTCAAGAACCTGGAAGTGTTGAAAAGTGATTGTAAAGGAAAATTCAAATGTGGATTTGTCATTAATCTTGGTAAGAACGTCGTGCAGTTTGGCGAGCAGTATTATGCGCTACCGATAGCTTCACTTTGGAAGTAGACCTATTGTGTCGGAAAACTGTTGAACGAAATCGGTAAAGTTGATTGAATCAAATTCAGTGAGCTATGACACCAAGGTTGTTTGCAAAGCTGAAGGATAGGATTTGGTACATTGAAGAGTTGTGTACTATTTTCCAAGATAAGAGAAGTTAAGTGAGTTCATCTGAATTTAAAATTTGCGTGATTGAATTCATCGATGACAAAGATAGAGTCGAAGTTGAGCGAGTCGATTCAAGTGATATCGAAATCGACCTTCCCTTTTCCGCTAGAATTTTTTACACAATGTCCGATAACGAACAAATTCGCACTTTAGAATGAGGGAGAAAATATGAAACCAATTCCAGAAGACAAGCGAAAGGTAGTCAATATTGACGTAGGGGAATTCAAACCGCTGTTGGACGACGATGGTCGAGTGGATGGAAAGGTTCTCCAAATCAATCAAAACCACGAGTTAGGTTGCGGTTTTCACGTCTACCGTATGCCGCCGGGGCATACCACGACAAGACATGTACACAACGGTGACGAAGACTTCCTGATCCTGGAAGGTGAGATCGTCGATCACGATGGATATCGGTACCGGAAAGGCGACTTGGTTTGGTTGGAGGCTGGTACTGAACATAACTCGTATACCGAGCATGGTGCAGTGATTGCGGTGTTTTACCGTTGCTGAGCTGCGGTCAGATCAAATATTCAGGAAGTCAGGTCGCAGTAAGGTTATCGAATTTTGTCGTGAATGTAGCGAGCCGTCATCAAGTCAAGGTGACCTCCACCGCCATTTTTGAACATTGTTATTTCCTGAGTTGATTTCCGCCCGGTGATCGAGCCCGAGCATAGCTCATACAGGTCCGCCAAAATCTCCGACTCTGAAATCACACCGGATTCCAAAGGAATCGTGATCTCACCGATTTCACCGATCGTGGTTTTTCTCGAATCCACGAATATCTTTGATTTTCGAATCGCATCGTCATCCGCTTCCCGCATATCAAGTCGATAAGCGCCGATGAGATCAAGATGTGATCCAGGCGACAACCAGTCTCCGCGAATAATCGGTTCTACGGTCATAGTGGCCGAACTGATCAGTTCGGCTTCCCGCACAGTTGATTCGATGTCTTCACTCGCTTTGATTTCAACATGGTCGATGTTCATTGAATCTGCGAGCTGTTGGGCTCTTGAAGGCGTACGGTTCCAGATGGTTACGTTATCAATCGTAGCATGAACCGCACAATGGGCACGTATCAGATGAGGTGCCATCGCTCCCGCCCCGAGCATTGCCATTGATTTCAAGTTTGCATTCGCCAACTGTTTGGACCCTAGCGCAGAGTCCGCAGCAGTCTTGTAGTAAGTCATTACGGTTCCATCCATGACCGCAGTGGGTACCCCATCTTTCCCGTCAAACAGCGTATAGATTGCATGGATGGCAGGTAAATCAGAAAATCTCGTATTGTTCGGAAAGACGCTGGCAGCCTTGAGTCCAAGCATGTTGCCATGGCTCCAGGCAGCACGGATCAGAAGATGATTGTCTGGATCCGGATCGTTCTGAAGACTTGAAAGCAGCATATCCTTGAGGTCTGCCGGAGTTTCCTGATGAAAGGTTTCCAGAGCGTTTACAAGATCCAGGTAGGAAGAGCAGGCCTGATGGACTTGATCTGCTGAAATGTATTGCATGTAAATCGAATCGCGAGTGAATCCTGAATGTGGATCAGGTTCTGTGGGTTGTCCAGTCCGTATCAGAGTAAAGGACTTTTTGGTAGTTTTCGTTGGACTTCTTGTGGAATGCCACAGCAACCGGATCGAAATCCATCGTTGGTTCCGGTTCGTGGATAAAATTCTTATAGAGGTCTTCACCGCAAATCATCGTTGCACTGTCCCAATCCGACTTGAGCTGTTTCGAAGTCGTAGATATATAACGAATCGCGATCCCGAGTCGCCGGTCACTACTCCGATTCGGGTGTGATGCATGTGCAATTCGGTAGGTGAAGAAAACCGCTTCTCCGGTTCCAACTTCGATATTGACGGCTTTACTCTCATCAACCCCCTCAGAGATCGTCTGTCCCCGAGTCAGCATGTTATCTTTGTGATACGTATCCTCATGCGGAAGCCCATCTTCCAGGTGGCTGCCGGGAATCATACGCATGCAACCGCTTTCCACAGTGGCGGGGGAGAGTGCGATCCACGCTGTCAAAAGTTGATGGCCTTCGATTCCCCAATACTGGCTGTCCTGATGCCAGGAAACGAATTTGTCCGAATTTGCCTCTTTTAGCCAAAGATCAGTGCCCCAGCACATTAGGTTCGGGCCTAGAAGGGCTTTCACGTTTTGGACAATTGCCGGTGAGCGAATGAGGTCTGCAATCCACTTGTATAAAAGATGACACTTGAGCCTGTATCCACCTTTCAATTCACCAAGAACTGTTTCGATTGCCTGCAAGCGATTTCGATAGTCTGAAGCATCTCTTTCACTCATGACTCGAATGGCAGGTGTGAATCCATCTTTTTGAAATTGTTCAATAGCTTCCTTTGAAAGTGAATTTGGCATCGTGTATCCAGTTAATTCGTATAGTTGTCTCGGCGTTTCAGTAGCGTAATCATCTCAGTAAATGGGTTCTGAAGGTAAAACTAGTCCGTGCGAGATCAGATCAATTTGGTTTTACAAATTTCAATGATACTTCAAACTAACTATATATAGAGTCGCTGTTCTCCAGCAATTTACAAGTCAAGTTCACGAAGTTTGAAAAATTTTTACTCTATTTATCTTGCTCTATATTGCATATATTTTTATCGGTTAATTGTTACTATCGACGAAATTCCGGGAGTCTAGATACTAACCAGTCAAAAAACTGCCTAGCTATTTAAAGGATCAATTTTTAATGTCTTCTTAGCCCGGTAAATTTTGAAACTCAGAGGTTACAAGAAACCACTGATGATAAAAGTATTGGTGTAATTCTAGTATTTGTTCCCTCCATACCGAAAGCACGTGTCAGTGGTGTATCGAGATGGTTGTCGCGTGGTCGCCCGCTGATTCAGCTGTCACTGTTTGGAAAAACCAATGACAAATTTTGGTTTACTTTTTTTCACGAATCCGCTCATCTGCTACTCCATTCCGACGATAAGAATATTATTTTTCTGGACAATGAAAATAAAGGCAAAGGGAAATCTGAGCATGAACGTGAAGCGAATTCCTGGGCTGAAAACATATTAATTCCCCAACGATACAAACCGGAATTATTTCGCTCAAAGACAGTTGACGATGTCCAGAAATTTGCATTTAAAATTGATATACATCCCGGAATAGTTGTTGGAAGACTTCAAAAGGAAAAATTAATCTCTTTTGACAAGATGAACGGATTGAAGGTGCCTTATGAAATTCCCCAAAATTAATGGAGTAATTGGTTGACGATTTCGGTTATCCGTAACTATTCGGGCATCACACCAAAATTACAAACTTGAACAACGTAGGCTCCAATTTGATGGCCTAAACAAAGCCACATCACGATACTTCCATACAGAATAAAATACACGCAAACAGAGATATAGTAATCAATTAGCAGGGGGTAGTTCGGTGGCAATATTTTTCTCTGAAGCGGAATTTCAGCAACGCAGAGACAAGACAACAGAGCGTCTCAAGCAGGACGAACTTGACGGTATACTGATATTCCGCCAGGAGAGCATGTATTATCTGACCGGGTACGATACGTTCGGCTATTGTTTCTTTCAGTGTCTCTATCTGGATGTCAGTGGAAGATATGCACTTCTCACCCGACTGCCGGATTTGCGCCAGGCGCAGATCACATCAACCATAAAGGACATTCGAGTCTGGGTAGATCAGGCCGGACACAATCCCGTCGACGACCTGATCGCGATGTTGGACGATTTCCAATGTCGAGGTAGGCGATTGGGCATCGAACTTCATGCATACGGGCTGACTGCCCAGCTCTGGGGCCGAATTGAACCCGTACTCTCCGACTATTGCCAACTTGAGGATGCATCTGATCTGGTGAGTGCGTTGCGGGTGGTCAAGTCGCCGGCTGAGATCAGGTATGTCGAACGTGCCGCGGAACTTGCTGATGATGCCCTGGATGCCGCGATGCACACATCGAAAGCCGGTGTGTTTGAAGGTGACATTCTGGCCGCAATGCACGGTGCCATTTACAGTGGAGGGGGCGATGATCCCGGGAATGAGTTCATCATCGGTTCCGGCGAAAACGCGTTGCTCTGCCGCTATCATACAGGGAGGCGAACACTTTCTGACGACGATCAGCTGACATTGGAATTCGCGGGTGTGTACAGACACTACCATGCCTGCCTGATGCGAACGATTCTGATCGGAAAACCGGACCCGCGGCAGGTGGAGATGTCGAAAGCGTCGGAACATGCGATCTCGGCCTGTAAGGAAGCTCTCAAACCCGGTGCGTTGGTCGGTGAGATTTTCGATACTCATGCGCGCATAATGGATGATCACGGATATAAAGAAATGCGAATGAATGCCTGTGGCTACAGTCTGGGGACCACGTACGCGCCGACATGGATGGATTGGCCAATGTTCTACACAGGCAATCCGGTGGTTGTTGAACCGAACATGGTTTATTTTTTACATATGATCCTCTTTGACTCCGATAATGAGTTGGCGATGACATTGGGTGAAACGGTGCATGTGACGGAAGAGGGGGCGCGTTCTCTGAGCCGGCATGCCACAAAGCTTATCTGTCGTTGATTGTGCCGATATAACTGGCATAATCAACGAATCAACCGACTGAGATAGGAAAGTTTCAGAGAATATCATAGGATGTGAGGTGGAGAACAATGGTGGAAGCTAGACGACTTGGCGGAAGGGCGGCGCGAAAGGCTTTGAGAGCCGCACCATTGGCCGAAGAAGATAAAGCGGTCAGGCCTGGAATGCACGGTGGCCGATTTGCGCCTTTGACCGATCTGCAGATGGATCGGATCAATGAGGCCGTAATGGATGTCCTGGAGAACATCGGACTGTCCCAGGCGATTCCTTCCTGTATCGAGTTGTTGACCAAGGCGGGTGGCCAATATACAAGTGAGGGGCGTCTCACCTTCCCGCGCTCGCTGGTTGAGGACACGATTGCGAGTGCCGCCCGAAACTTTGTACTGCACGGACAGGATTCAAAGCATGATATGGAGCTGACTTCCACACGAGTCTATTTTGGAACTGCCGGAGCGGCGGTGCACGTTGTGGATGTCGATACCCGTGAATATCGGGAATCCAAACTGCTCGATCTTTACAACATCGCTCGGCTCGTTGACAACATGGAACATATCCATTTCTTTCAGCGACCGCTGGTTTGTCGGGACATGGAGATTCCGCGGGAGATGGATTTCAATACATGTTATGCCTGCATATCGGGGACATCGAAGCATGTGGGCAGCAGTTGGGTACTCCCCGACCACTTTGACGAAACCATGAAAATGCTGCATATCGTAGCCGGAGGAGAAGACAAGTGGCGAAAGCGGCCGTTTGTAAGTTCCTCGTCATGTTTTGTTGTTCCTCCACTTCGGTTTGCCGAGGATGCGTGTGATGTTCTGGAACACACTGTCCGGGCAGGTATGCCAATACTTTTATTGGCAGCCGGCCAGGCAGGTGCGACCAGCCCGGCGTCGCTTGCCGGGGCGGTTGTTCAGGAAGTCGCGGAAACGCTTGCCGGACTTGTGTACGTCAATCTGATCAGTAAAGGACATCCGGCGATGATCGGTATTTGGCCTTTTGTCTCGGACCTGCGTACCGGAGCCATGAGTGGAGGTAGTGGAGAACAGGCGATCCTGATGGCCGCATGCGGTCAGATGGGAAGATATTACGACTTGCCGACATCAATCGCGGCAGGCATGGCGGATTCCAAAGTGCCTGATGCGCAGTCGGGTTTCGAGAAAGGCTATACAACATCGCTTGCTGGTCACAGTGGGGCCAATATGGTGTATGAATCAGCCGGAATGCAAGCGAGTTTGTTGGGTGTCAGCTACGAAGGTTTCGTGATCGATAACGATATGCTAGGTGCGGTAAACCGCTCAATTCGCGGAATTGAGGTGAATGAGGACACAATGTCAGTTGAAGTGATGCGCGATGTCTGTATTGGCGGACCCAAGCATTTTTTAGGTCATGACCAAACAATGAACCTGATGCAGAAAGACTATGTTTATCCTGATGTCGGAGACCGCACGAGTCCCAAAGAATGGGCGGAGCAGGGTTCTACGACAGTCATAGAGAAGTCGCAGGCCATCGTAGAGCAGATTTTATCCAGTCACTATCCTCGATATATCGACGAAGCAACGGACGAGATTCTGCGAGCAAAGTTTCCTGTACGTCTGCCTCGCGAAGCCATGCGTCCGAACTGAACAAATAATCATTGAGCGTATATATGAGAATATACTCGAATAGAATCATTTAAGAAATTGATATATATGGAGTTACTATGAATCAAGAAGTTGTTGTAACCTGTGCTGTAACGGGTGCCGGTGAGACTCAGGACAAACATCCGGACCTTCCCATCACGCCCAAGCAGATTGCGGACGCGTGCGTTGAAGCGGCGAACGCAGGCGCGGCGATTACCCACATCCATGTGCGCGATCCGGAAACCGGAGTCGGCGCCCGCGGTCACGATCTGTTTAACGAAGTGGTTGACAGGGTACGGAGTTCCGGTGTCGACGTGGTGGTCAATCTTACGACTGGCATGGGCGGCGATTATGTAGTCGGTGACGAGACACCGACCGATCCGGGACCCGGTACCGATTTTGTGATGCCGGAAGAGAGGGTATCGCATGTTGATGGTCTGCTTCCTGAAATATGCTCGTTGGACTGCGGAACAATGAACTTTGGTGAAGGAAACATGTTGATGATCAACACACCGGATCATCTGAGAAGAGCTGCGGAGCATATCAAAAAGCTTGGCGTTAAACCTGAGTTGGAGGTGTTTGACACAGGGCATGTATGGATGGCCAATCAAATGGTACAGGAAGGATTGATTGAGCAGCCGCCGCTATATCAGATTTGTCTCGGTATCCCATATGGCGCCCCGGCGACTACCGCCGCTATGAAGAACATGCGTGACATGTTGCCTGACGGGGCGAACTGGACAGCTTTCGGAATCAGTCGGCATCAGATGCCGATGGTCGCGCAGGCGGTTTTACTCGGAGGTCACGTCCGGGTTGGACTGGAAGACAATCTGTATCTTGAACGCGGAAAGTTTGCGAGCAATGGCGAACTGGTTGAAAAGGCAGTAAAGATAATCGAGATGTTGGGTGCGAAAGTTGTTGGTCCGGAGGACGCAAGAGAGAAATTTCAACTGACGAAGCAGAGATAATTGCTTCAACAGCCGACGAATTCTACCGAATCAAATTGACGGTTTCTACTGAATGAGCCAGCGGAATCGCCACAGTTAGATGTTCAATGTACACATCCGCCAATCCGAGCAAACGGTCCAGGTTGAGATAGGATCCACAATCCTTGAGACAGCACTGGCGGCCGGGATCGACTACCCACATGGCTGTCGTGCAGGTAACTGCGGTGGTTGCAAGTCGCGGATTCATTCCGGCGAAGTGGAATTGTCTCCGTATTCGGAATTCGCCTTGTCGCAAGACGAGTATGAAAACGGACTGATATTGGCCTGCAGGGCGGTTCCATGGTCTGACTGCGAGGTTTCATGGTGTGACCCGGATGACGATGCAGTCCATACCGTACAGAAACTTGTTTGTGAGGTTTCTGGCCTCGAAAGACTTACCTCCGATATTGCAAGTGTCAAATTAAGACTCGGGCGGAATCACAAATTCGACCATTCTTCCGGTCAGTTTGTTTACGTTACGTTCGAGGGGTATCCGCGGCGGGAGTACTCGATCGCTTCATTCGAGTCCGATGAATTGGAATTCTATATCCGTAGAATTGAAGGAGGGTTGGTCAGCTCATTTGTCTGGGACTATCTGATGGTCGGTGAGACAGCTGATATTGAAGGCCCCTACGGAAATATGTACTGTCGGTCAGATCATCAGGGACCGGTACTGACCATAGCCGGTGGATCGGGACTCTCGGCGATACAGCCTGTTGCGATTGAAGCTGTAAATACAAATCCTTCAAGGCCTGTATTCCTCTATCATGGTGTTCGTGATGAATCAGATATATTCCGATCGGAACTATTTTCTGAATTAGCCGAAGAATTCGAGAGTTTCAGTTATATTCCGGTATTATCAGAACCGTCTGCATTGAGCGAGAGAAGGACAGGCTTGTTGTCTGAAGTTTTGGAGCAGGATTTCAAATCAGGTGATAGTTTTATGAGCTATCTGGCAGGCCCTCCACCTATGGTGCGAGCTTGCACTGAAGTTCTGCAGAATATCGGGGTGAACAGTGCGAACATTCACGCAGACCCCTTTTTCACCGAGGCTGACTTGGTACAGTCAGTATGAACGAACTGAGTAAAGCGCTGGAAGGGCGTGTTGCATTGGTTACCGGGGCAGCACGCGGGATCGGCAAGGCAACAGCGACAGAATTCGTTCGCAATGGTGCCCGGGTGGTTGTGGCGGATAGTGGTGTGAACATTGATGGTACGGAGCCTGACAGTTCGGTAATCGACGAAGTCTCGGGTTCGCTGGGAGAGAATGTACAAGGCTGCAGTTTGGACATGGCAAACCCGGAATCGGCGCACGAGGCAGTTAAAATCGCACTCGAACGCTGGGGCAGGTTGGATATTGTGGTAAACAATGCCGCGATCTTGCGCGACCACTTCATATTCAAAGCCAGACCGGAAGATTTTAATGAGGTTGTACGCGTCAATCTTGCCGCTGCCTACCATGTTCTGGCGTCAGCGACGCCGGTGTTGAGAGAACAGGCTAAATCTGCTGATCCGGATAGTGCCTACAGTTGGGGAAGAATCATCAATATAGTCTCAACCGCCGGATTTTATGGAAATTTCGGACAGTCGTCCTATGCGAGCGCGAAAAGTGGGATGATGGGTCTGACACGGGCTGTCGCTCTCGATATGATGCGCTCGGGAATCACTGCCAATGCAGTGGCGCCATTCGCGAGGACTCGGGTCACAGATACGATCATTCCAGCCAATGACGAACAGGAAATTTACAAGAAAAGAGCAATGAAGATCAGCCCCGACTACGTAGCCAGGGTAGTTGCCGCATTGTGCTCTGATTCCGGAAGACACATCAGTGGACAGCTCATCGGTGTCCGAGGGCGCGAGGTATTTCTTTTCTCTCAACCCAGACCGGTTTCCAGTGTTGAAATTGATCGCGACTCATGGAACGCCGTCAGCGTTGCTGAAAAATTGAACAGCAAATTTGGGGAATTATTTGTGCCGCTAAGATCAGACTTGGAAGATTTCAATTACGAACCACCCATATAAACAAGGAGAGGGAGCTATGACCATCCAGCCGGGTACACAGGTGAACACAGTGGAGGAGTTTCATGAAGCACCTGACGAATTTCGCATCGCGGTGGAGAAAATTGTAATTAGTCATGCAGTCAATGAACTGTATGGTGCACGGGTATTTGATGAACCGGCGGTGGCACTTGCGCCGTCTCCTTACGCCAAGTGGCTTACCTGCCGGATTGCCATGGAAGAGTATGGGCATCACGTTCGATTCAGTGAACTGGGTGAGCAATTGGGGATTGAAAGGCCGAGTATGACGCCGGAACACAAGAAACCATTGTCGATATTCGAGTTTGATATGGATACATGGGCTGAGTTTTGTGTGATTAAAATCCTTGCTGATACGGCTGAGGTCATCCAGGTCGAAGATTTGATTCATTGCTCATTTGTTCCACTTCGAAAACTTGCGCGAATGACGATGCCGGAGGAAAAATTTCATGTTCAGTTCGGAATGGACTTCACTGCTGAAATTCTTCAGGACGAAGGACGCAGGGCAGAAGTTCAGGATGTCGTAAACAGATACTATCCGATGATGCACAAATTCTTTGGACGCCCGCAATCCGAAAATAATCGAATCTATCGGAAGTGGGGGATCAAGCAGCGAACAAACGAGGATATGGCAAAGGCCTACGTCGACGTGATGCAGGAGAAAATCGTCGGACATTTCGGCCTTGAGCTGCCAACTGCAACCCCATAATCGCAGGTCTGTCTGTATGACAATAAACGTACCCGAAACTCCCGAACTCAAAGAGTTCTATACACGGCTTCCTGCCCATAGCCTTGCACCGCTGTGGACAGTATTGAGCTCTCTCATTACACCGACTCCGCAGAGTCGATGTCGGCCTGCCATTTGGCATTACAGTCAGATTCGACCGTTAGTTATGGAATCCGGCGAGCTGATCACGGCAATGCAGGCGGAAAGAAGAGTACTGATCCTTGAGAATCCGGGATTGCCGGGTGAATCAAGAATTACCGAAACCCTCTATGCCGGCTTGCAGTTGATACTCCCGGGGGAAATCGCTCCGGCACATCGACACACACAATCCGCACTCCGTTTTATTGTTGAAGGAGGTGGCGCTTTCACGGCGGTTGATGGCGAGAAAACCATAATGGAAGAGGGGGATTTCGTCATTACCCCATCGTGGGCATGGCATGATCATGGTAACGAAAGTGATTTACCGATGGTTTGGCTTGACGGATTGGACATACCGCTGGTCAAGTCTCTTGATGCATCATTTTTTGAAAAATACCCGGATGATGTTTTCCCTCAAACCAGGCCGGAAGGGGATGCGCTCGCCAGATACGGATCGGGACTGCTTCCAGACGGCTATGACGAAGTTTCGAAAACATCGCCCGTATTCAACTATCCCTACGCAAGAACTCGCGATGCGCTTGATCGAATGCGAGTCACCGATCAATGGGATCCGTGTCATGGTCTGAAGTCCCGCTACGTCAACCCTGTCACCGGTGACTATGCGATGCCGACCATGGCAACAAACATGCAATTGTTGCCTAAAGGCTTCGAAACCGAAAAATATCGATCAACCGATGCGGCGGTATTTTCTGTCACCGAGGGTTCGGGGTTTTCAAGAGTCGGAGAAACAAAACTGGAATGGTCGCGACGGGATACTTTTGTTGTTCCGAGCTGGGTTGAGGTACAGCATTTTGCGACTGAAGATTCCTACCTGTTCAGTTTCTCAGACCGACCAGTTCAAGAAAAATTGGGGTTATGGCGAGAACTGCGCGGTGACTGAACTCGGACCGAATTCGGACTCATTGAACCGGAGTGATCGAATCAATCAGATATCAACCCTATTCAATTCGGTCGATTGGTTCGGCAATGTAGGGATGGATGTATCCGACACTATAAAACGTCTCGTAAATCAGCATCTTGACGGACTCGGATGCACTGCCAAATCGATACAGGTTGTTGGCGATGTTCGAAGTCTGGAGAATTACATAAGAAATAATTTCGACCCCGATTGGATGGAAGCGGAGAGTCATGCATACCATGATTTGGTCGGAAAGAGCAACGAGCCACAAATCTCAAGATCTCTGGACAAGGTGTTGACTCAGATTGTCACGCAACTATCTTCTGCTGTTTTGAGGTTTGCGGAAAATCGTTTGCCTGGTTGTGATCCATTTCTTGTCCGCGTTGCTGCTGGCAGTGCAACTGAAACCTGTTATCGCTATGCCATGGAGACGGCAAAAGATTCAAATGGGTCGGGAACTTTTACCAGTAAGTTTGAACTGTTTCAAATGGGCAGATGGCCGTTGTGTTTGTCAAATAGTCAATATATTATTTATTGATAACAATAATATAAAGTAAATTATTTAAGTATTTTATTACTAAATGGTTGAGCCGTGTCGCGGCCGTTAATTTCACTATTGCGAACTCATACATGAACATCGTCGCCCAACTATTGTGCCCCAGTCGGCTTTCCGAGCTCGGGTCGCAGGTCGCACTGAAGTGGGAAACAGATTCATGGACCTATACGGAACTTGCCAGACATATACAAATCAACAGTATTGAACTTAGGCAGTTAGGAATCGATATCGGCGACCGCATCGTATTCAGATGTTCTGACACCGCAGAATTTGTTGCGATGTATCTGGCGGTGATCAACATCGGGGCGGTTGCTGTTGCCGTATCCACACGTCTCGACAATGAAGAACTGGGCAACATAGTCGAAGATTCCAAAGCGGTCGCTTTTGTTCACGATTCAGGCTTTGTGGACCCTTTGCAACATCTACGGGACAAAGTATCTGAAACTATAGTTATGATTGAACTGACAGAACGCGTCCTCGATGAATGTGAGGATTTTTCCCTTGAGACGATACCGAGAGGCGCGAGCGACGAGTGTCTATGGGTGTATTCATCCGGGTCTACAAGTCGCCCCAAAGGTATAGTGCATACCCATCGAAATATATCCGACTGTTGCCATTTTCACACAGATACTCTGAAAATCTCCCCGGGCGACATCATTTTCTGCACTTCAAGATTATCGTTTGCGTATTCGCTTGCAAATGGATTGCTGGCACCGCTGATGATCGGTGCGACCGTATATCTGCATCCTGAATGGGTGACAATTTCCGAGGTCCATAGAATCATTGTGGCACAGTCGCCGAAAGTGGTCTTTTCGGTTCCGACAATCTATCGAGGGTTATTGGGTCAATTGGAACCGGATGAGTTTGCCGGTCTATCTGGTGTCAGTAACTATGTTTCAGCCGGTGAGCATCTGCCTTCTCAAATTCAAGATGCCTGGTTTCGTACAGTTGGCAGACACATCATCAATGTTTACGGTTGCTCGGAGACCTTGTTTCTCGCATTCGCCGGGAATTCGGACCGTACTCCACTTGAATCGGTTGGAAAACCTCTACCGGGTGTTGAGCCTATGCTCGTCGGAAAAGACGGTGAGTCCCAACACATCTCAGAGCAGGCTGTACTTCAAATAACGCATCCATTCATGTTCAAGTTCTACGCCAATAGAGAGCAGGAAACATCTGCTCGCCTGTTGGAAAACCAATTCGTTACTGGTGATCTGTATCGTTGTGATTCAATGGGCAATTGGCATCATCAAGGCCGTGAGGACGATTTGATCAAGGTTTCCGGACAGTGGGTACATTTACGCGATGTCGAAAAAGTCGGAAGGGAGTCTGGAATTGCTTCGGATGTGACAGTATTGAGTGCGACGGACGTTACTGGGATGGCACGTCCGGCATTGTTTTTCATCCCGTTCGACAATACTGCAGTCGATAGTGCGATTGAGCGTATGAGAGAGCATTTGATTCGGCAACTGTCGAATTTCAAACAACCAAGCTGGATTCGTGCGGTTGAGGAGTTTCCCAGAACCGCGAACGGAAAGATCAGCCGAGGAAAATTACGAAAGTTGGTGGAAGGTACTAAACGTGATTCAATTTGAGTGGAAACATACAGTGGAATGGGGTGAATGTGATCCGGCGCGGATCGTGTTTTACCCCAACATTTATCGCTGGTTTGACAAAAGCAGTCTGGATATGATGAGATGCCATGGGTTCGGGCAGGCGGAAATGATCGAGCAATATGGGATAATTGGGTTTCCACTTATTGAAACGCATGCGCAATACAAACGTCCGATGAGGTGGAACGATGAAGTGGTTGTTTCGAGTTGTGTCGACTCCTATTCTGGCAGATCATTTACCGTCACCCACAGGGTATTCAAATCGGACGTATTATGCGTGGTTGGTTATGAGATTCGATGTTGGGGCACGCGTGACGGGGAAACAGGTAAAATGAAGGCTTCCGAAATGCCAGATGAATTTGTGAGAGCTATCGGATAGACTAATTGTCCGATTCTTACAGACAGAAACGATTCTTGTTCAATTACGGTGGTTTCTTGTTGCGACAATGGCACGACTGGTGACCTATACTGAATATGTTGGTGTAATCCGATTGTATGAATTTAAATTCTTGACCCTATCTTCCGGCTAACTGCGAGACAATTCAATGAAGTTGTATGGTTATTTTCGAAGTTCTGCGGCATATCGTGTCAGAATCGCTCTCAACCTCAAGCAGGTTGAGTATGAGGACAGTTTTATTCATCTTCGTAAGAAAGAAATGCGGCAGGATGAATTTCTGCAGATAAATCCGCAGGGATTGGTGCCGGTGCTCGACGACAACGGCGCAGTTCTGACACAGTCAATCTCAATAATCGAATATCTGGAAGAAAAATTTCCGACTCCAAGATTACTGCCTGAAAGCGAAGTTGACCGTGCTTTCGTCCGATCGATAGCACTATCGATTGCATGCGATATTCATCCTTTGAACAATCTACGGGTGTTGAGGTATCTGGCTTATAATCTCAACCTTGACGATGAGACGCGCAATACATGGTATCGACACTGGATCGAGGAAGAATTCCGAGCTTTGGAAACACGTTTGACCGCAAGTGGAAATGATGGTTTGTATTGTTTTGGAAACACACCCACAATGGCCGATGTATGCCTTGTGCCGCAGATGGCGAATGCCCGTAGGTTTCATTGCGACTTGAGCGAATATCCGAGACTCGCAGAAATTGATGCGAATTGTCGGAAACTGGGGGAATTTATCAAGGCTGCACCTGAGAATCAGCTGGATGCCGAAAATTGAAATTTTGAAGGAGAGTAAGTTCGATGGGATGGCAGAGAAAAGTACTTAGAGTCAATCTGACTGACGGAAATATACAGTCTGAGCCGTTGAATATGGACTGGGCACAACAGTATCTGGGTGAGCGCGGTCTGGGCACCAAGTATCTTTACGAGAATATGGATCCCTCTGTGGATGCGCTTGATCCTGGAAATGTGCTTATCTTCGCGACAGGTCCACTTACCGGAACCATGGCATCCACTTCCGGTCGCTATGCTGTTGTAACGAAGGGAGCATTGACTGATGCGATCGCGTGTTCGAATTCCGGAGGAAAATTTGGGGCGGAATTGAAATTCGCAGGATACGACCTGCTTATCCTTGAAGGGAAATCACCCGAACCCTCCTATCTGAAAATCTACGACGATAATGTCGAAATTGTATCGGCCGAGCCAATCTGGGGTAAGACAGTCTGGGAAACTGAAGCGTGGCTGAAATCCCATCACCAGGATCCTTTGATGAAAGTCGCCTCAATCGGTGTGGCCGGTGAAAATCTTGTTCGATACGCGTGCGTGGTGAACGACCTGCATCGAGCTGCTGGACGTTCAGGTGTCGGAGCTGTAATGGGCTCGAAGAACCTCAAGGCCATCGCTGTTCGAGGTACAGTCGGAGTTACGGTGGACAATCCGAAGCGGTTCATGGAAGTAGTCAAGGAAACCAAAGCGAAACTCGCGCAGAGCGGTGATGTTCAGGAACTCACCGATTACGGTACGAACGCGATGATTGACATGATGCAGGAATTTGGCGGCTTGCCGACGCGCAATTTCCAGGAAGTCCAATTTGAGGGTGTGGACAACATCAATCCCGGTGCGATGACGCGGGAAAAATCCAACGGCCATGTCAATCTGCTTACCAACAAAGCATGTTTCGGCTGCACGATTGCGTGTGGGCGCATATCACATATTGACAAGGATCACTTTACGATCAGTAATCGACCGGAATACTGGCATGCGAGTGGTGGGCTTGAGTATGAAACCGCATTCGCTTTCGGACCGGACTGCGGTGTGGATGATATCGATGCGCTGACTTTCGCGGGGTTCATGATGAATGAGCATGGTATGGATCCAATCTCGTTTGGCGGTACGCTGGCAGCTGCTATGGAGTTGTACGAAATGGGTGTGATCACTGATGAGGACACGGATGGTGTTCCATTGAACTTCGGCAATGCCGAAGCATTGACGATCATGGCGGAAAAGACTGGTAAGTATGAAGGTTTCGGGCAGGTTCTCGGACTCGGTTCGAAACGGTTGTGCGAAAAGTACGGACATCCTGAACTGTCTATGACAGTCAAGGGTCAGGAATTTGCCGGTTACGACTCGCGGGCGTTGCAGGGTATGGGACTCGGTTATGCCACCAGTAGCAGAGGTGCCTGTCATATGAAACATGACGTCTTCGGCCCGGATATGGAAGATCAGACTGGTGCGGGTAAGGCATTGCCTTGCAAGAAATCACAGGACAAAATCTCAATAATCGATTCGACAGGACTCTGTTGGTTTACTTTATCTGCATGGGGCATCAAGGATTTTCAAGCGCAGATCGATGCGGCCTGCGAGGGCGACTGGAATGTTCCGCGTCTTTTCGAAACCGGGGAACGGATCTGGAACCTGGAAAGGCAGTTCAATCTGAAAGCAGGATTGACCAAAGCGGATGACTCGTTGCCGCCTAGATTACTGAAAGATCCGGCAAGATCGGGTGTAGCCAAAGGCAAGGTCAACGAATTGGGTAAGATGTTGCCGGAGTATTACGAGATCAGAGGTTGGAACGAAGACGGCGTGCCGACAGAAGAAACATTGGAAAGGCTCGGACTTTAGAACTCGATCCAATGCAATTGACAGTCAAACTCGTTGGTACGTTCGCCAAATATCTGCCAAAGCCAAGTCAGGGCAACATGGTCGATGTCGAGGTGGATTCAGGAACCACTGCGGCACAGTTGGTGAGCATATTGGGATTGCCGGAAAAGCAGCCGTTTATCGTATCTGTTAACGACGAAATTGTTCCGAAATCTGATCGCGATTCAAAAGTGCTCCAATCCACTGACAGCATCAAGATCATACCTCCGTTGAAAGGAGGGTGACCGTTGCGTTGCTTCAGATATCCGATCCACTTTTTTCAACTCTTTGAAAGGTTCATGAGACCTTGAGTTAGACGGTCTATACCTTCTACGACAGTTGCTGGTTGCATTGCGCCGTAGGATGCCCTGATACACCGGGTATTTTGAATTCCGAACGCTACCCCCGGAATCACCGCGACCTTATACTGTTCAATCAGAAACCTGACGACATCCATATCACTCTTCCCGAGGTCTGGAAGGTGCAGGAAAGCGTAGAATGCGCCTTGGAGTCTGCCATGTGATACTGCGTCGTTACTGCTCAGGCTTTTCTGAAAGTGCCCGCGTACCTTGTCGATTTCAGCAATTCGTGATTTGTAGAACGCTCGACCGACCTTGAGGCACTCCATCGCTGCATATTGACTGATGACCGAAGGACATATCAGGTTGGTGTCCTGAATCTTTCTGACTGGCTTGAACAGTCTCGGCGGTATCAGCATATATCCGATTCTCCAGTTGGCCAATCCGTAACTCTTGCTTGTCGAGTAGAGCGAGATGGTGTGATCGAGTGCAGATTCGACAGATGCCGGTGAAAAGTGCTCTGCTTCGTCGTAACAGAAGTATTCGTACGCTTCGTCGTGTATGTGAAATAAATTGGAATTACGACACAGCTCATTGATTTCAAGTAGTATCTCTCGATCATATACCGCGCCTGTAGGATTGTTGGGTGAAATGGTCACAATGGCTCTGGTTTTGGAGGTGATCGCCTGTTCCAGCGCTTTCACATCCGGTTGGAACTGCTGGTCTGTATCGACTGAAACAGGAATACAGTCTGCTATCCGGACTGCCATTTCGTGATTGAAGTACCAAGGTCTGAGTAGAATGATCTCATCGCCGCTGTCGGCAATTGAAAGAATCGCGTTCAGAAACCCCATATTGCTGCCAGCGCTTACGACTATTTCGTAGCAACTGGTGTCAATTCCGTTTTCATCCTGTAGTTTCTGACCGATTAGGTTTCTGAGCGTCGGAATGCCTTCTACCGCTTGATAGTGATGCGAGTTCGATTTCATGAACTCCTGCACTCCCTGATTTATTTCTTGGGGTGGCTCGTAATAGACGACACCCTGACCCAATGAAATGGTTCCTGGATTGCAGTCGATCAGGTCGGCAACCTCGGGAATGATTGGTGCCTGAACCCGGTTCATTCTGTGTGAAATATCGGTCAACTGTATCAGGCTTCCTTTGGAGCGGTTGAATAGTTCATGGCATCAGTCAGGACTCCGAATTGTTCACTAATTTCGTTCGGTACCCGGATATATGAATACAATTTAAATTTTCGCGAAGTGTACGTATCCCTGTCCGACGGCAATCAGAAGTACAGATCAGTCGGTCAAGGAAGCGGTACGTCATTTTAATCGAAGTAATTTATTTTAGATTTTTTCACATTCAATTTCTGATATGGGCGATTAACAATGAAATACAACGAACTCGGAAAATCCGGCATCAAGGTCAGTGAAGTCTGCCTTGGAAGTATGACCTGGGGTACTCAGAACACCGAGGCTGAAGGACACGCACAGATGGACCTTGCTTTCGAAAGTGGAGTGAATTTCATCGATACAGCCGAGATGTATCCGGTCAATCCAATCACAGCGGAAAAAGCTGGGCGCTCGGAAGAAATCATGGGCACCTGGCATCGTTCTCGCAAGAATCGAGAACAAGTCATTTTTGCCACCAAGATTGTTGGGCCGGGTACAAGAACCGTCCGAGATGGTGGTCCGGTAAACCGAAAATCTATCGAGGTAGCGGTTGAAGGTAGTCTGAAACGCCTGCAAACCGACTACATCGACCTGTACCAGATTCACTGGCCGAACCGGGGTTCGTACCATTTCCGTCAGTCTTGGAAATTCGACCCATCCAAGCAGGACTACGACGAGACATATGCATATGTTCTGGAGGCACTGGAAGGTTTGCAGCGGCAGATCGATGCCGGGAAGATAAGAGCCATAGGGTTATCGAATGAATCGTGCTGGGGTACGGCCAAGTTTCTCGAAATATCCACGGCTCACGGTCTGCCGAGGGTTGTCAGCATGCAGAATGAATACAATCTGCTGGACAGA
Source organism: Arenicellales bacterium (assembly GCA_963662635.2). Lineage (GTDB taxonomy): Bacteria > Pseudomonadota > Gammaproteobacteria > Arenicellales > JAJDZL01 > JAJDZL01. The sequence goes on along the minus strand of CAXXFC010000004.1, from coordinate 504,336 downwards.
AAGTATGATCTCGATATGTCGGAACTTTCAATTAACGAGAATGTCGGTTTGCTGGCGTTCTCCCCATTGGCGGCGGGCATACTGAGCGGCCAATATCAGGGTGACAGGACACCGGTTGATTCAAGGCGCAACTTCTCAAGTGACATCGGAGGTCGTTACACCGCACATGTCATACCTGTAGTTGACAAATACCTGGATGTTGCGAAAAAGCATGGTTTGAATTGCTGTCAGATGGCGCTGGCTTTTTGTCTGACACGACCATTTATGGCTTCGGCGATATTTGGTGCCAGAACGATGGAGCAACTCAAGGTGAATCTGGCAGCGGCAGACTTGAAACTGGATGAAGAGGTGATGCAGGACATCGCGTCAGTCCATCGATCACACCCGAATCCAATGGGGTAGGGTGCCGGCTTTGGGACTTGACTTGAATCAGGTGGATTTCTTCCGGAAAATGTCAGCACGCAGAAGTACACTGACTCGGGATCGTTTCAGAATCGAGATGCAGAATTTCGGTTCAAATGTATCCGTAATCCTTGAACCATTGTCAACCACTAAATTAGGTTTCGTCAAAGCCTAATGCGATGTTGATCCTTTCATCACTACTTCTAGCCATAATCCCAGCGGACACCATCCCGATACGTTGGGTATTGGTCACGCGATCTTGTGACTGAAATTCATGATCCCGGTGCAGTTTTACGCTTGAGATGCTATTGACTCCTAAATTTCAAGAATCTTCGATGCGTAATACAGCGGTACGGTGTTCAGAATTTTGTGTTTGGCGCCCCTGGCACCGATTAATTTTATTGCGAGATTCGGACTGTATCGATTTATGTATGAATCCAGGCTCTTTGCCTGTGTTTTTTTGCCACTTTTGACTTCAACAGGCACAATATCACCACGGTTGTTTCTGACCACAAACTCAATCTGAGCCTGATTTTGTTCCCAACTATAAGTCTGACCAAGTCCTTGCGCAATCAGCTCGTTTTGAACAAAATTCTCAGCGAAAAAACCTTTGAAAATTGTATTTTGACGAATTTGGTCCTCATATGACATCCCTGCCATATAACCAAGCAATCCGACATCGAATAGAAATAACTTGAAAAAATTTCCCCTTGTCTGAATGTTCAGTGGCGGTTCTGGTTTGTGTGCAATCGGATAATTCTTGGAAACTAATTTTGCCTTTTCCAGCCAATCAATTGGTCCTCTCAATTCTGCATACCTCTTCTTTCCCTTGATGGGTTCGCGAAATCTAAATCGCTTTACAGAATCGTATATGTTCCTTCCCAGTTGTATTGGAACATTCTTGAATACGGACTCAATGTATTGCGCGTTCACGGCACCGGAATACTTTCCGAAATCACGTATATAGTTGTCGACCAGATTCCGATGGACATTCTTAACGTTATCTACACGTTGCAGGAGAGTGCAATCGGGTAACAGCCATTGATTGACAGCGGCCGGCATGCCTCCCACATAGTAATAGTCAAGTAATGCCGACCAAAGCTGTCTATGTAGTTCACTCGTGTCGAGTTTTTCCTTAGATGCCTTGACAACAACCCGGGAAGCCGCAGCATTCAAGAACTCTTCGAAAGTGAGAGGAAAAATATCTATCGTTTCAACCTTACCAACAGGAAATGATTTCAGCAAGCTGATATTGGAACCTGTGGCGATTACATATGCCTGCGGCAACTCTTCAGAGAAATACTTGAGCGACTGTAATGCCTTGGCGCAGGATCCGACTTCGTCAAATGCAATCAGATCTTCGTCTAAGTTAATCGATTCACCATATTTCAGGCTAATGTTGGCCAATACAGAATGCGGGCTCAGACCATCATCAAATATGCTTTCAAGGGCGGGGTCTCGTTCAAAGTCCAGATAATGTAAATGTCTGAAACGCCCGGACTCGAAGAAAATATCTTTCAGTAGAAATGTCTTTCCTGTTTGACGTGCACCATTTATAAGGATGGGTTGGCGTGTTGCCTTGTCTTTCCATTCGAGTAATTTGAATAACAGTGTACGTTCAAGCATTATTTGAAAACTCATCGGGTGTCAATGCGTTCGGTAGATGCGACCGTTGTATACTCGACAATTGAATTAGGGTCTGTGCCTGTGTCCGAATTCCAGCTACAAGTGCGAAAGTATCAGAGGATATTTGTACTGTCCAATCGTTCAATATGATATTTTACATTAGGATGTGTAAAAAAGTGCAATAAACGACATTATGACGTATGAATAAATGTAGTTATTTTGCATTAAGTCATATTAAAAAGTGCATGACATATTCATCAACTGACGTGAAAATGTAACGTTCGGTCATACAGCTAAAGCGGATAAAGACGTATCGGTTTGATGCGCGCATTCATGGTCGCGATCTGGCCAGTCTATCTTCGCTTCGGATGATCTCGTTGGTCTGGCCGGCTGCCACCTCCTGCATCGTTTCAATGTGTCGGTTCAGACACTGGGTTCACCATCACATTGATATCGCTATCTCGATCACTGTCATGTTCAGCCTGCAACCGTACTTCGTAGATCAACTGAAACCGGTCCTACAGTGCCTAGGCCTGTAGCGGAGGGTAGACTTCTTACAACGCCCTCCGGCACGATTCGTGTTCAGACTGTTCATTACCGACGTGATTCCACTCCGCCGACTCAAAGTGCTGTACAGTTATTTAGAATCCCGGACAATTGACTTTGGTACGCCGATTGGTCACCTACGTCAACGGTCGGCCGACCGACGAATCGGTGGTCATGAGCACATTGCATGTCCCTTTGCGGCGATACACGTGATCATGTCGGGACGACTGTCTGGCCTAACCACAGTCGACACCTAGGAATCACCTATCAGCCGCCTCGTCAATGCATATCACCTGATGGGTCATATCGAACCGCCGTTGATAGACATCCAAATCCTGCTCTATCACTGCCGCAAACGACGCATTGTGTTTCTATGCGACCAATGCGTTGGAAATTCCGGTTGTTTTCGATTGTCTGTCTTATTTCAATGAAACTTTCGACTTCATGAATCGGCGTAACTGAAGTATAGAATTCATCCTTTCCCGACTCTTCACCTGAAAATCAGTCGATCACTTGGTTATTGTTCGATTTTCAATAATATCGTCGACTACTGCAGGCTCTGCGAGGGTCGATGTATCTCCAAGTTCGTTAATGTCATTGCTGGCAACCTTGCGTAAAATTCTTCGCATGATCTTACCGGAACGCGTTTTCGGCAATCCCGGCGCGAATTGGATGACATCGGGCTTGGCAATGGGACTGATTTCTGTCCGAACCATATTGAACAGTTCGGTTCGGAGCTCATCATTTTCAACGGTTCCAGCCACAGTTGTGACATAGGCATAGATCGCCTCACCCTTGATGGCATGCGGAAACCCCACAACGGCTGCTTCGGCCACGGTCGGATGAAGTACCAACGCACTTTCAATTTCAGCTGTTCCAAGTCGATGACCTGATACGTTCATTACATCGTCGACGCGTCCGGTAATCCAATAGTATCCATCTTCATCGCGTCGTGCGCCGTCACCGGTCATATACATTCCGGGAAATGTGCTGAAATACGTCTGAATGAAGCGTTCGTGGTCTCCCCAGACAGTCCTCATCTGGCCTGGCCATGAACTCTTGATACACAATGCTCCTTCCGCCGCACCTTCGATTTCATTTCCCTCTGGATCAACCAGACAGGGCTGAATCCCAAAAAAAGGATTGGTGGCCGAACCCGGTTTCAACCGAGTTGCGCCTGGCAATGGTGTGATCATGTGACCACCCGTTTCGGTCTGCCACCAGGTATCAACGATCGGACAACGCCGCTCACCTATTTTCTCGTGATACCATTCCCACGCTTCGGGGTTGATTGGTTCTCCAACTGTGCCGAGTATTCGCAGACTCTTGCGACTTGTTTTCTCGACAAATTCATTACCAGCTCCGATCAGTGCACGAATTGCGGTAGGCGCCGTGTAAAACAGGTTCACGCTGTGTCTGTCGCAGACCTGCCAGAATCTGCTCGCATCAGGATATACCGGCACACCCTCGAACATCACATTGGTAGCCCCGTTTGAGAACGGTCCGTATACGATGTAGGAGTGTCCGGTCACCCAGCCAATGTCGGCTCCGCACCAATACACTTCTCCGTCGTGATAGTCGAATGTATATCGGAACGTCATGGTGACATAGAGGAGATAACCTGCAGTTGTATGCACAACACCTTTGGGCTTGCCGGTCGAACCAGACGTATAGAGAATGTACAGAGGGTCTTCGGCATCCATTTCCTCGGCTGGACAATCCGCGGATGCTTCTGATACGGCTTCGTGGTACCAGATGTCTCTACCCGATTTCATACCGACATCACCACCGGTTCTTTGCACCACGACACAGGTATGCACGTTTGGACATGACACCATGGCAGCATCTGCATTTTGTTTGAGCGGGACATTCTTGCCGCCGCGCGGACCTTCATCGGCAGTAATGACCACCTGACAGTCGGAGTCCAGAATTCGATCCTTCAGCGCTTCGGGCGAAAAACCACCAAACACGATCGAATGAATCGCACCGATTCTGGCGCAGGCAAGCGCGGTTACCGCGGCTTCCGGCACCATAGGCATGTATACACAGATACGGTCGCCTTTTTTCACCCCTCGGGACTTCAGGACATTGGATAGTTGGCAGACTTCCGCGTGCAATTCGTTGTAGGTGAATGTCCTTATGGTATCACCATCATCACTCTCCCAGATCAAGGCGGTCTGGTTGCCTTTCGTTTCCAGGTGTCGGTCAAGACAGTTATAAGCTGCATTCAACTTGCCTCCTTCAAACCAACGAATATGTCCCTGGTTGAAGTCAAATTCACTCACCTTATCCCACTTCTTGAACCAATGTAGAAAAGTGTCGGCCTGTTCTACCCAGAATCCATCAGGATCGGAAATACTTCGCGCGTACATTTCTGTGTACTTTTCGGCGTCTATGAGAGCGCTCTGAGCGACATTATTCGGAATTTCGTAAATTTTTGAATCAGACATTGAAACTTCTCCGGTTTCTAAGGAGTTTGAAAATTCAATACAGTCATTTTAGTTCATTGTTTTTCGCCACGTAATCGGGTGTGATCTTCGGCGGTTTGAATGCGGTGACTTGTGGTGCCGGTCGATCCAGCTTCTCAAGCCGGACGAGGCATGACATTGCGGCGGGACCCTGTCCCAAACTGGATGTACCGCGGTCATGTGTGACCATATTTGGATTACCATGTTTGCAGATCGTTTTTTCGACGAGGGGGTTTTCTGGATCAAACCAGGCTCCTGTTGCGATTTGCAGCACGCCTTGGCGCAGATTCCTGTCTGGCTTGGCAGTCGCCAGAAATTCTCCGCGTTGATTGTAAACTCTCACAACATCGCCGAATTCAATGTTTCTGGCTCTCGCATCTTCTGGGTTAATTCGAAGCGGTTCCCTTCCGTTCAACTTGTGTGCCTGGCTGAGCTTCCCATGATCCAGCTGTGAATGCAACCGAGGAGTGGGTTGGTTGGAAATCAGATGCAATTCGTCCGGTTCGATGTCGTCTTTCCCCAGCCATTCCGAGGGAGCCATCCATGTCGGGTGTCCGGGACAGTCTGCGTAATTGAATGAATCAATTGTTTCAGAAAAAATCTCAATCTTTCCGCTGGGTGTCCGCAGCGGGTACTTCTCGGGGTCCTGAATGAAGTGTTCCAGCAGGATTCCTGGTTTTACCGGATCGTCAACCTTGAACCATCCCTTCTCGACGAACTCGTCGAATTCGGGAAGATTTGTTCCACCTGAATGCGGATTGTCTTTCGTCTGCTGGTAGAGCAGCCGCAACCATTCCACTTCGTCGCGATTCTCTGTAAACTCCTCTTCAAATCCGAGTTGACGGGCGATACCGGCAAATATCCGATGGTCTGTTCTGGAGTCAGCGAAAACCGGAAGAATCTGGTCCATGTGCACCGCATAGGCATCTCTTGGAGAGGAACTGATGTCGGTTCGCTCCAGCGTCGTTGCAACTGGCAAGACCACATCGCTGTATCGTGCCGCAGCAGTCCAGAACGAGTCATGAATCACAGTACATTTTGGCTTGCGCCACGCTTTGATCAGTCGGTTGAGATCCTGATGGTGATGGAATGGGTTGCCTCCGGCCCAGTAGATCATCTCAATGTCTGGATAGGTGTGGCGTTTCCCATCGTAATCGAACTCACTTCCGGGATTTAGAAGCATATCGGAAATCCGAGAGACTGGTATGAATTTGGCGACCTGATTCTTTCCGGTTGGCAGATTCTGAAATCTGAGACGACCAACCATATTGCCTACTCCATTGGTTGAACCATAGCCGAAACCGATCCCTCCGCCCGGTTGCCCGATCTGCCCGAGCATTGCGGCCAGGGCGATAGCCGTCCAGTAAGCGTGTTCCCCATGTTCCTGTCGCGTCAGTGCCCAGGTAATGGAAACCATCGTACGGTTTTCCGCCATTTGCACTGCGAGTGCCTCAATCTGATCAGCAGCGATTCCACAGACTGTTTCCGCCCACTGCGCAGTTTTCGGTAATCCGTCAGATTGACCATTCAGATAATCTCGGAAATTCTCGAAACCGACACAATATCGATCGAGAAAATTGCGGTTGTGTAGTTCATGCTTCAAAAGTGTATGTGCCAATCCCAGCATGAGGGCAACATCTGTATTCGGTATGATTGGTAGCCAGCGCGAATTCAATTGCTGGTCAATGTCGTCCTTGATCGGGGTTACACTGACAAATCCAATGCCGCTCTTTGCGGCCTGATCCATGTAGCCGCGCTGAACATGGCGAGCGTGTCCTCCGAACTCCACTTGTGTGTTTTTCATTGGAATACCGCCGAAAGCCACAAAAAGGTCGTTGTTTTCCAATAGAGAAGGCCATGCCGTCGCGTTCACCAGCAGAATGAAGAAATTTCCCATCACGTGGGGAAGTATCACTTCCGCCGACGCGAAACTGTAAGTGTTCCTGGAATAGGTGAATCCACCGAAACAGTTCAGAAAACGATGAAGCTGGCTGGGTGCGTGGTGGAATTTTCCCGCACTGGCCCACCCGTAGGAACCGGCATAGATCGCCTCGTTTCCGTAATCTTGTTTGATTGATCTGAGCGAATCGGCGACAATTCTTTCCGCAGTATCCCAATCCACTGCAACAAATGGCTCACAACCTCGTTGATTTGTGTTCGAATTGAGCCCTTTTTCGTAAAATCCCCTGCGTACACAAGGTTGACGGATTCTCGCTGGATGATCGTAGGCATCTATCCAGCCATCCGAAATTTTTGATGGATCCGGGTCAAAATCTACACCCGGCATCTCAATCAGCTTGCCGTTTCTGACAATCGGCTGGTAGGCACCCCAGTGCGTGGCGGTTAGCTGGCGACGTTGCATCGAAGCGGATTTCACGGCTTAGCGGGCAGGGTTTTACCCTAACTGTTGGACTTTGCCTTTCTCGGTATTCGAGTGTACCGTGGATTCTGCAGCATGCAATGCAGTTGGGTAGGAATTGTCGGTTTTGAAAAACTCTGCCGCCACAATTCCGATTTGCTGCATGAGATTGACTTGATCAATGTCAGAGTCATTCGAGTTGACAACATCACCATAAATTTCGCCGATCGCATCAAAAGTGGCTTCGAAATATACAGGTGCGTTCAAATGGTAACAGTTGTTTGCGCGATAGATTGCGCGTGTCAACTTCTTGACAATGTCGTAGTGAATCGCGTCAGAGGTGATCAGTGCGGCGGGATGCATTGCGGTCTGTTCGACTGGTATCTGGTGGTGGCCTATATTGTCGGCAAGCGTTGACACCAACTTACGAAAGGTTGCATACGGTACAGCTTTTTTCTTGGGTCGTTTTTTACTCATAAAATTCAAATGATCGAATATCTGGAAATTCCGAATTCCGATAAAATACTGTGTTTTTCTACATTAGCAAGTACGCATAATATAGCGTAATTTTAGTCATACTTTAGTGGGAAGTTTTTCATGTCAACCGACTTATTACTGATTCCCGGTGATGGTGTGGGACCGGAAATTATGGCTCAGGCAGAGCTGGTTCTGGATGAACTGTGCAATCTCACCGATTTGGAAGTCAACTGCGAGCACGCGGACCTCGGCGGAGCTGCGTACGACAAGACCGGCCACGCACTGCCACCGAGTACGCTGGCACTGGCCAAAGACTGCGATGCGGTGCTTTTCGGAGCCGCAGGTGGCAGTCAATGGGATACTTTGCCGCGGGCAAATCGACCGGAGACGGCATTGTTGCGGCTTCGACGCGAACTTGATCTTTTCGCGAATCTGCGACCTGCGATCCTGTTCGATTGTCTTGCGTCATCTTCTTCCCTGAAAGATGACTTGGTTTCTGGTCTCGACATTCTGATCATTCGCGAGCTTACCGGCGGTATTTATTTCGGCGAACCCCGCGGAGTCGAGACATTGGAATCAGGTAGGCGAAGGGGAATCAATACCCTCGTCTACCATGAGGATGAAATTTCCAGGATTGCTCATGTGGCATTCAAGATTGCGCGTCAGCGGGACAACAGGGTCTGTTCCATCGACAAGGCCAATGTGCTTGAGACGACCGAGTTTTGGCGTCAGGTAGTAACTTCCGTCGGGGAAACTCACTATCCGGATGTTGAACTGAGTCACATGCTTGTCGACAACGCAGCCATGCAGCTGGTTCGGGAACCAAAACAATTCGATGTGATCGTGACGACTAATATGTTCGGAGACATCCTTTCCGATGTCTCCGCGATGCTGACCGGATCTATCGGTATGCTTCCGTCTGCCTCATTGGACCGTAATCAGAAAGGATTGTTTGAACCCGTGCATGGTACCGCACCTGATATCGCCGGGCAGAACAAAGTCAATCCGCTGGCGATGATTCTATCGCTCGCGATGCTGTTACGCTATACCCTGAAACAGGAAGATATCGCCGACAAGGTCGAACAGGCGGTGGAGAATGTTATTGAAAAAGGTATACGTACAACTGATATATACTTTGAAGGTGCAGAATTGGTCGGAACCGACCAGATGGGTTCAGAAGTCGTGAGTGAACTGCGGAATCTGTTGAATTAGTGGAAATTTGAACCGGAACTTGGTGTGATGAATCGGGAATATGATGTCGCTGTGGTGGGCGCTTCGGGCATGATCGGCGAAGCGATGATGTCGATCTTGGAAGAACGGGACTTTCCTGTCAGAAATATCTATCCACTCGGTAGTGAGCGCTCAGCGGGTACTGCGTTGGAGTTTCAAGGTGAGACGGTTCACATTGGACTTCTGTCAGAGTTTGACTTTTCGCGTGTTCAATACGGTCTGTTCTCCGCCGGGGCAAGCATATCCGACGTTTTTGCACCTAAAGCCGCGGAACAGGACTGTACCGTAATCGACAATACCTCAAGATTTCGTTATGACCCGGACATCCCCTTGGTCATTCCGGAAATCAACGGTGATGTACTGAGTGATGAAGACCGATTGATCGCCAACCCCAACTGCTCCACAATTCAGATGTTGGTAGCACTCAAACCGATCTACGACGCGGTGGGCATCGACAGGATCAATGTCTGCACCTATCAGTCGGTATCCGGTGCAGGCCGGTCCGCTGTCAATGAACTTGCCGACCAGTCAGTAGCTCTCCTTAACGGGCGCGATCCGGAAGTTTCGGTTGCTCCAAGACAGATTGCATTCAACGCCATTCCCCATATCGATGTTTTCCAGGAAAATGGATACACCAAAGAGGAAATGAAGATGGTGTGGGAAACCCGCAAGATTTTCAATGATGATGCCATCCGGGTAAACCCGACAACTGTCAGAATACCGGTTTTCTTCGGCCATTCGGAGTCCGTGCATGTCGAGACGAAAGAAAAGATAACAGCCGTTCAGGCACGTGAGTTGCTCAAGTCCACTGAGGGCATCACTGTAATTGATGATCCGGACGGTCTTGAGTATCCGACTGCTGTCACCGACGCGGCCAATCGGGATGACGTGTTTGTTGGAAGGATACGCGAGGACATCTCGCATGAGTTCGGTCTGAATATGTGGGTGGTTTCGGATAACGTACGAAAAGGCGGCGCTTTGAACAGCATTCAGATTGCTGAATATCTGATTAACGCAGAACATTGAAAATATCGCCGCGACCAGCGATTTCAGGAAGATTTCGGTTCTTGTATGTTGCCGCTTTGCTGGCGGCTTTCTTTTCGACAGCGGTGATTGCCCAGCAGGATGGCGCCGATCAATTCGATCAGTTCACGTCTGCGGTTGGTCGGTTCGTGGATGACGTTGAACAAGAGGCCACCGAGCTGGCATTCGGACTTGGTCAATTCCTTGAATTGATCCAGACAGAATTTGAGCTGATTGAAGGTTTATACCTCGCAGAGCGTATTGAATTTGTCGTTCAACGCTATCAGTCAGACCCGACAGCTCGAATACTATGGATTCTGATAGTGCTGATGCTGATATCCGGGCCGGTTTTTGTCCTGTCAGTCACTTTCGGTTTCCTGGTACGGCCTCGTCGTGCTGATATAGTGGAATCTGAGCCGGAATCCAAACCCGACTCACTCCGGACTCGGAAGCAGCGTTCAAGTTCTCCGGACAAAAAAAGTGGACATGCGCATCGGAAATCGCGGCCAGCAAAATCAATGGTTGGTATGCTTAAGGAAGGCCGGTTGAAGGATGTTGAAAAACTGCTTCTGGAAGAACATCGGAAACAACCGACAGACGCGACTACAGTGATGTATCTTCTTGCCTGTCGGGCTGCAGCTGACTCAGCCTCATATGACAAATTGATTTCGGAACTGTTTTCGCAGGGACTCGACAGTAGCGTTCCGATCTGTCTGCATGCCGCCGAGATCGGTAGACTACTTCAACCTGACAACTATCCTCTTAGCCGGTTCCCCGAACCGGAAAGACCATTTGAGGTTGATACCTCGGTAAGTGGAAATACTCTAGGCCCGATTTCTGAGTTCGGTGACGTACATACGTTATTGGATCTTGTACGCGTCTACGTGGACATGGAAGATGAAGCTGAGGCCAAACATCTGATTGTCGAGATTCTGGTCCGAGGCAACTACGAACAGCGAAAACAGGCACTCGAATTCAAGAGCAGAATGGAAAGGAAAAGAAGCGCATCGTAGCGCCGGTATCACGGTGTGTCGGTCCTGACTATTCGTAACGAATCGTGTCGCTATAAAGAGCGTATTATTTTGCCGATTCGGGAATATTCAGTAGCCAACGAACGTACAGCCCAATGCATCAGAAATTGGAAAGTTCAGCAATCCACTGTTGCCGAAACTGGACTTTCCATTTGATGATCAGCCTCGAAACGACACATTCCGCGTCAAGCTGCCTTGATATTGCCAGAGAGATAACTTTGTCTCGCAAATTTTGAACGCCCCGGGGATGTGCGTTTCGCTGGTGGGTCCGAACAACTGCGCTAAACTACGGTTGTTACGACCGGTGACGGAAAAAATCTAGGTAGCGATGATCTCGTCTGAAGCAATTTGCACTTCGATTCGGTTGCCGGTGGGGTATTTTGTGCAGTTATGGTTTATTCGTTGTAGTATTTCGAATAACTTTTGGATTGTCACACACCGAAACTCTTTGATCAATTTTGATTAATGCTCCGGGTAATGTGAAAGACATGGACGGAAACAGGAGATCGGTGTTTACTCAGTCTTGCGAAAAAGAACGCAGGTAGTCACCCAAAGATGGAATAGGGAACTTGTAGCGCGGCAGTAGCCCTTTCGCTGGCGCTAGCAGTCCGGCATGCAGAGTTTGACGAAGGAAGTCATCAAAGGAAGTCTGGTCCTTTTCCAGTTCCGATGCTGAAAGACTTCTAAGTTCGTCAATGCTCAAATACCCATTGGTATTCTGTGCGGCCGCCTGCGCAAGCGTGATGTACAGCTCAGTTTGCGGATAGCCTGCTTCCACTCGCCCGTCATAGTAGTCATTTTTCCGTTCGATTCCCTTTTTCAGTGCCTGCTCAAGCAAATGCGTCTCCAGTCTACCACCATTGGAGCGAATAACACGACCGGCCGCGACGCCGACGCGGTTGATATGCTGTGGCCATCCCTGTGATAACTCAGCTAGGGTATTTGCCCAAACCTCCTTTTGCTCGTCGGTTCCGGTATAGTAGGCATCAAGCATGTGCCGAATTGAGGCTTTCGCATCCGTTATCGACAGGGGCTCCAAGTTCACGATCCGTTCGTCGGAAAACCTCGAAAGCCCACACTGGCGCAATACGTCCTTGGTATTACTCAGCCCAAAGAAAGCGGCCACCAGCGGTATCCCCTTAGGGTTGCGGTGGAGAGAGTCAAGCACAGCTTTGGTTGTGGTGGCTTCCGGCGTATTCTGTGCCTCATCGATCAAGACGACGATGTGGAAATTTTCAAGCAGCACAGCGGCATTGCGGAAAATACTACCCGATGACTGAGTTGAATCGGAATGACCGTTGGCTTGCGGCTTACCGCCTATGGAAAACCCGGCTACTGAAACTCCTCGGGATGACAATTCAGCGTAGAGCTTGCGACCTAGGGCTAGCCATTCATTTAATTTGTCTGTGATGGAATCCGGTGCCAACTTTGAAAGACGCTGGGTCTCCTCATTGGTCGCATGAATCAGGTCTGAAACAACATCAACGGGGTAGCTCAGAGTGCCCGGGTCAATACTTACAGCGACCCATGGATCCTGTGGTGTTGAATGGAGTTTGACCGCTTCCATACATTCGAGCATGAGGGCAGTTTTCCCGGCACCCGGAGCACCTTGGAATATCATTGTACCCCCGCCTACGTGTCCTTCACATAGATTGTCTGCGGCATTACGAAAGACCTCATACTCGGTATCTCTGCCATAAAAGAATGCATCACGACCCACTTCCGCACGATCGGTCCGTTTGAGCCATGTCTGCTCGGATAGAGGCTTCGCTGCTGGCGGTTTAGGAAAGGGTCTTTGATCCATACGAGTTGATTGAAATTGAAATCAGTTGATTAAATTTTAACATGAACACACGCATGCTGATGTGATCTCGAATTCTTACAATCACGCGAGCCATTATCCGAAAGAAAGAATCGGCACACATCTACCAGAAGTCGCTTGTCTCGCGGGAATCACTACCTCAGGACTGAAATCCAACGTCATGTTCAGTCAGCTTGGGCTGATGAATCTCGCCTAACCTTGCAGGATATACGATATGGGTACGGCAACGCCAATACGAGAATTCTCAACGCGACGTTACTTCAGATTTATGGGCGGCTCAAGCTTGTACCACTGAGTCGGAAATTTCCCTGATATAGCGGTGGACTGTTTCTACAAGCTTCGGGTTTGGTGATTCATCCGCGTCAAGGTTTGCCTTTACCAGGTCGACGATGGCGGAACCGATCACAATACCGTCGGCTTTTTCAGCGACAGACCGGGCGTGCTCCGGCGTTTTGATGCCAAATCCAACTGCGAGTGGCAAATTGGTGTATTGGCGAAGGCGTGCCACTGCTTCTTCGACATGGTCGGTCATCGCACTGCGAGTTCCGGTCACACCCAGCACGGAAATGTAGTAGACGAAACCGCTTACATTGTGCAGAACAGACTCAATCCTGCTGTCATCGGTGGATGGTGTCACCAACCGGATCCAATGCAATCCTGCGGTGAGTGCCGGATCGCATAACTCCTTATCCTCTTCAGGCGGCAAATCGACAATGATCAGTCCGTCGACACCACTGGACGTGCATTCGTGAACGAAACGATCGACTCCATATCGATAGATGGGATTGTAGTACCCCATCAATACGATTGGGGTTGAATTGTCATGTTTCCTGAAATCCCGAACCAGTTCCAGTGTTCTCGGCAGTGTCATTCCCGCTTTCAGCGCCCTTTGGCTGGAAGCCTGAATTGCGGGGCCATCGGCCATGGGGTCAGAGAAAGGGATACCAACCTCAATCAAGTCGACTCCGACTTGTGGCAGTCCACAGATCAGATCTCGACTGGTCGCATAATCCGGGTCACCACCGGTGAGAAAAGCGACAAACGCCTTCCGGTTCTGTTCTTTCAGATGCGCAAACTTTCGTGTGATGCGCGTGTCCGTGAGCGAACCCGAGTTCAAATCGATTCCCCCAGTGCTTCAGCGACAGAAAATACATCTTTATCACCTCTGCCACACATGTTCATGACGAGAATTTGATTCTTATCGAACTCGGATGCAATTTTCGCGACGTGTGCGAGCGCATGCGCCGGTTCGAGGGCCGGAATGATGCCTTCTGTCTGGCAACACAATTGAAAAGCGTCCAGTGCTTCCCGATCAGTGACCGACACGTATTGCACGCGGCCAGTGTCGTTGAGCCAGGAATGCTCAGGCCCGATACCCGGGTAGTCGAGACCTGCTGAAATTGAATGTGCATCAATTATCTGCCCATCGTCTGTCTGAAGCAGATACGTTCGGTTACCGTGCAGTACACCCGGTTGTCCGCCGGTGATGGATGCTGCATGCTTTCCGGTTTCCACACCCAGTCCAGCGGCTTCGACACCGATGATTCGAATGTCGCGCTCGTCGAGAAACGGGTGGAACAATCCCATTGCATTGGAACCTCCGCCGATGCAGGCGACCAGGCAGTCGGGAAGGCGGTTTTCAGCCTCCAGAATCTGTTCGCGGGTTTCGTTACCGATGACCGACTGAAACTCCCGTACCATTTGAGGGTAGGGGTGGGGACCTGCAACTGTACCGATGATGTAGAAGGTCGAATCGACATTGGCGACCCAATCACGTAACGCCTCGTTCATGGCATCCTTGAGCGTTCCTGTTCCGGAGGTGACGGGAACGACTTCAGCACCAAGCAGTTTCATTCGGAAAACATTGGGTGCCTGGCGTTCTATATCGGTCTCTCCCATATAGACGACGCATGGCAGGTCGAACAGCGCACAGACCGTCGCAGTTGCCACACCGTGCTGGCCTGCACCGGTTTCTGCGATTATCCTGGTTTTTTTCATCCTGCGAGCCAGCAGTATCTGTCCCAGGGTATTGTTTATTTTGTGCGCGCCCGTGTGATTTAATTCGTCCCGCTTGAAGTAAATTTTCGGCCCACCCAGATTCTCACTCAATCTTGCTGCGTGGTATAGGGGACTGGGTCTGCCGATATAGTGTTTCGCAAAATAGTCGAATTCAGCTTGAAAGTCGGGATCCTGTCGTGCTTGGTTGTAAGCTTTTTCAACATTGAGAATGAGGGGCATCAGCGTTTCGGCAACAAACCTTCCGCCGTATATGCCGAAGTGTCCGGTATCGTCGGGGCCCGCACGATAAGATTCAATGGTTGATTCGGTATGAGAACTCAATCGTAGTTACCTGTCACGATAAAATTGTTTCGTCGGAATTATACTCAACCAACTATCTGAAACACTTGCGGGTTGCATAAAAAATGAGAATTGCGGGCTGTGTCGAATATGATGGGTCCAGATTTTGCGGCTGGCAGGTTCAGCATGGCCAGTACACGGTGCAGGAAGCGTTGGAGTCAGCAGCATCACATATTGCTGATCACAGGGTTCGAGTTCATGGAGCCGGACGAACGGACTCGGGGGTGCACGCATGCGGTCAGATTTTTCATTTCGATACCGACAGCGAGAGATCCGAACATTCCTGGGTGATGGGGATAAATTCGAAATTACCGGAAGGTGTCAGCCTGATCTGGACAGCGGTGGTACCACAAACGTTTCATGCCCGTTTCAGTGCGCTCAGTCGCAGTTATCGCTATATTTTATTGAATCGTAGAGTCCGTCCTGGAAGCTTGGCCGGCAAGACCAGCTGGTACCCCCGTCGATTGGATGTAGCGAGCATGAACGAGTGTGCGCAGATGTTGCAGGGTGAGCATGATTTCAGTGCGTTTCGGTCCGCGCAATGCTCGAATAAGGTTGCCACGAAACGAATTATCGCAATAGATGTGAACAGATACGATGACTGGGTGTGGATTGATGTCGAGGCGAACGGGTTTCTGCATAACATGGTTCGTATTATCACAGGCACCCTGTTGGCGGTTGGCAGTGGGGACCGTGATCAGGATTGGATGCGTAAAGTGCTGGTGAGCAAGGATAGGACGAAAGCCGGTGTCACAGCGACAGCAGACGGATTGTATTTTGTCAATGTGAACTATCCTCAAGAATTCTCTCTGCCTGAGTCACCGACTGCGTGCAGCTTTTGGTAATCAGCGAAATTGAGGGAGTCCGACTGCAACAAAATCGGAGCTAATATATTGACTTAGATGCAGAGGCGTAGTCTTCATGATTGATTTCGAAATTGGAGGCGAAGATTCCATGTCATCACTTTCAGGAACAGGCATGCTACATTTTTCTTCGACTTCTCCGCGGTTACAGAATCTCTTGGAAATCCGTCCACGGCTTGCCAATACAGTCTGTTCCATCCGGCAATTTTTCCAGTATCACCTCCAGCTCACCTTCTGTGGGAGCTGGCTGTTGCCTAACAGCGAGAATACAAATACCTTCTCTTTCATCAATTCCATTGTAACAATTCCAATATCTCAGCGGAGTGTAACTTTCTACAGTTCGTAGATAATATTGAGTATCAGCATTACAACCAGCTTCGTCGATCAGTAGATACTTTGGGAGACCTTCCAGATTTTCCTCCATCGCAAGAGCCAAATTCTCACAATAATTTTCGACAAAACCCTGACCGGGGCAGATGTGCACCAGGCAGGTTGGAGCGACCACTCGAATATTGTAAACCGTGGCATAGGTATTCACTCCTTCGCCGCCAGTGAATACCAGATGAATTTGGTTCGGACCGTGCTCGTCCGAATTTTCAGACAATCGCTCAAAATGAGAAAGAGCTACAAATGTAGCTCTTTCATCCCCACGTTTCTCAATGAGATGTAAATCGGTTGGTTCAAGGTCTTCAAAATTAATGCGACAATATCCACAAGATAACCGTTTATTATTTTGTACGTTTTCGAAGTCTACGCCGTTGTCAGCGTAGAGAAAATTAGGACTTAAACTTCCAAGAATTTCAAGCGGTTTTTCGTGTAAACCACTGCAAGGATAGTACACCGAGTTATTTAAAAAATCGGCTAATTGCAAATTTAGCTCACCGGTTATTGCAATAATCGCTTGCATTAGGGTTTCGAATCTACCATCAGCATCTTCAATAAGCATACGCAAATCTTCAGGAACTGGCTCGTTGTTATTTTGGTTTAACCTCAATTTCAGAATTTGATTGTTCATGCGGGTTAATTTACCAACAACCTGTTCGTTATTATCAATAATCTCATAGTGCTGTGAGGGGCGCGATTCACGTATTCTGTACATTTTAGATACCTCTTAACTGTGCTCAACGGTCAGACGGTCAGTTCACTTGATTTCTAAGCGTGATTTGACCGCTACCAAATCACCCTTCAGGTCGACTACATTCGACTGATTTCTGCCAAACCGTTCTGCAAATCAGCCACTTGGTCAATAAACCTAACTACGGCGACGTTGAGGCCGAACATTTGCTATATGATTATTGCTGTTACGGCGATATATGCGATTCCGATAGCGAGCATTACAGTAAAAGCAAGCTTGGTGAACAGATTCTGCCATTTGCTGTCTTGCTCGACTGCTGTTAACCGCTCTCTGACGAAAATAATTTCATTGCTTGTTATTGTAATATTTGCCACGACTTCCTCCGATTGTTCCCTTGAAAGATTTCAATCTTTCTTGGAATCAATTTCCCAAGTGTAGTTTGTTGCGAATAGCCTACCGCCCGCCTGTTAATCTAGGACAGCTCTGGCTGCTCGCTACGGATATGGACTTGCAGTTAAAACCGGTTGGTAACACATGTCTTTAACGGTTTGTAGTACGATTCCATGTGTACCTTATTTTTCAGACCGACAACCGATTTACAAATTGAATCGTGCACAACCATGCTGTAACAGAATTACAGATTCCGTTTGGCCGACAGCTATAAAACTAGCAATCGTGGTCTGTTGATTACTCGATTTCTATTCGGACTGCTTACGTTATGCCTACTTTCACTAATTCACATCAGGATAAATAACGCGGGCTAGATTATCTCATGAACTTTTTCCACTGTTTCTCAACTACTGCACCTTAGTCCTTCCGAGGGTGGCAAGCAGACACCGCTTCGGTTGCTGGAACAATCATCATAGTTCGAGTGCTTGCCAAAGTTCTTCCCGAGCGCTCCTGAAAAAGTTGAGATAAGTAAGGTGAAGTGGCGAACCTGTTATTTCCAACGAGTCCAACTGCTTTGCTTTCAGGTAATAGTGACCCCAGTTTTCCGGAGCCGGACTCCAATTCAAATACTGTAGTTGGTCCTGTAACTGATTCGTCAACTCTTCTCCCATTTCTGCTCTTGCTATAGCAAAATAGGCAGACGGAAGTCCAATTTGGGAAACACTCCAGTTAGCGTCTTCGCGTTCGATGTCAAATGCAAATTCGGCTCTAGCGTTCATGTTGGAATTGAATATCGGAGAACGGTAAAACAAATTATTGGAAATTTCACCTTTTGTCCATTGTCCTACAAGATTGGGAAGATCAAACTCCGAGTGAACCACTTCAAGCAGCTGGCGTAGATGTCCTTCAATGGACGTTTTGTAGCGAGTTGTAGTAGTCAAATCATCAACTGTCAATTGTAAACACATGTTCCAATCCTCCATTAGCGAAAGTAGTTCGTGGACCAAAATTCCGCAGCGTTCACGGTTTCGTTCCGGTTCCTGTGAGAGCCAGTGTCTAAGCCAATTCGCCACATCATGCCAGTAGATATGCATGAACTTGACTTCACGCCCGCAGTGAGGTGAATTCACGGATGCCCTCTCATCGCGCGTTGCGCAAACAAGTGTTGTTGTCTGGGCGGTGGTTACGAGTTGAAGCTGCTTCATGTACCTATGCAATTGGTTCACACTCACGCGCGCATTAATCTTGTTTTCCATTGCGATCACATGACGGTCTCTATCGCAGTCGCTTCGTGCCTCGATCCTGATGTCTACTTGACCACCGTCACCGGGAAAAGATTTCTGTGTGGCGATATGAGCCCAATCAACTTGGATTGGCTCAATTGACCTGAAGTTCCCGCCCTCGTTATGTAGCTTCTCAAATAACCAGTTCACAAAGCTCACGCGAAGTCCAAGACTGGCTTGCAACACCCCTGCAAACGCTTCCGTGAAGAAATCCTCTTTTGCTTTCCGACGGTCTCGCGGACGATATTTGAACAGGCTTAAGAATATGCTTATTGGGTGTCACATAATAAATTTCGTATTGCTGCCGTGAAAGAGGCTTCTGAATCGCAAACTTCCACTCTGCCCGGGAAACGTCCGTCCTTATTTACGCTCCATTACCCTGCCGTTGAGGGCATATATACTTGACTAGACCAAGGGACAATTAGTCACCAAGCGTATCAGTTCAACCATTTAGACTGTCAAAATGAAGCCCAACACCGAATTCAATTTTAATTTTGGGGGAATCGGGAACAGATTTTTCTTCTGGTTGAGTTAAGTATCCCATTCTCCCAAATTCCACGTAAATGTGATAATCGACAATCCATTGATTTCATATAATCGTCAATATCAAGAGATTGATAAATGACAGTCTCGCTATTCATCAGTTCCCGGCTCTATTCGCGTCACGCAGGCCTAATCTGAAACTCCAATCTTTAGCACATCATTCTGCAATGAAACGATCTGTTCGTTTTCTTGATTCAACCGGCCTGACAGAAAGTGTTCGCACGCAGGTCAAGGTTTGCGGCATTACCAGACTGGAAGACGCAGTTCATGCGTCGCAGTGTGGAGCCCATGCGCTTGGTTT
Organism: Arenicellales bacterium; assembly: GCA_963662635.2. GTDB lineage: Bacteria > Pseudomonadota > Gammaproteobacteria > Arenicellales > JAJDZL01 > JAJDZL01. The sequence goes on along the minus strand of CAXXFC010000004.1, from coordinate 484,539 downwards.
TATTTTCTATAGCCCCAGCAAGCGCAACATGAATAGCTGGAAGGTCAAAGCGATCAAGGACAAATTACCCGAGTCGGTGTCCTCCGTGGCAGTCGTCGTTGACCCCGATGATCAACTGCTCGATGAGATTGTTTCCGTCGTCAGACCGAGTTACATCCAATTTCACGGCGACGAGTCACCGGAGCGATGCCGCGAAGCGGGCATTCCATTCATCAAGGCATTTCGTGTTCGAAGCGCCGAACAATTGGAACGGGCGGGTGATCATTACCATGAGGCCAGCGCGTTGCTGTTTGATGCCTATCTGCCGGATAAGGTTGGTGGTACGGGACTGACATTTTCATGGAACCTGCTGCCATCATTTGAGAAGCCGGTTATACTCGCCGGTGGACTTCATTCCGGGAATGTGCTTCGTGCCATCGAAAATGTTCAGCCCGACGCGGTGGATGTCAGTACCGGTGTTGAGTTCAGTCCGGGTATCAAGAACAGGGATGCAATCAGTGAATTCTTTTCGGCTGTGCAGGCTGCTGATCAATCAGTTGGTTCAACAATGGTATGAATTGGTTCACCAAACTACTACCGCCGAAAATCAAGTCGGGCGCGAGTCTATCCAAGAAAGGGGTGCCTGAAGGGATCTGGGTCAAGTGCCCTGAGTGTACCGAGGTGCTCTATCAGGAAGAGCTCGGTCGCAATCTTCACGTCTGTCCCAAATGTGACCACCACATGCGAATGGATGCAAGAACCAGAATCAGCTCATTCTTGGATGCGGATACTGTTGAGACACTAGCAGGCGACGTCAAGCCGGTGGATAAGTTGAGATTCCGGGACAAGAAAAAATATAAGGACCGTTTAAGTGAGGCACAAAAGAGAACCGGTCAGCTGGATGCGTTGCTGGTTGCAAAGGGGAATCTGATGGAGATGCCGGTAGTTGTAGCCGCATTTGAGTTCGAGTTTCTCGGCGGCTCAATGGGCTCGGTGGTTGGAGAGAGATTTGTACATGCGGTCAATGCGAGTTTGGATGGCTCAATTCCGCTGATCTGTTTTTCGGCAAGTGGTGGTGCTCGCATGCAGGAAGCGATGTATTCGCTCATGCAAATGGCGAAAACGACGGCCGCCGTCAACGAAATGCACAATGCTGAACTACCGTATATTTCGGTACTCACTGATCCAACTATGGGTGGGGTTTCAGCAAGTTTGGCAATGCAGGGGGACATAATCATTGCAGAGCCCAAAGCTCTGATCGGTTTTGCTGGACAGCGTGTAATCGAACAGACGGTTCGAGAATCACTTCCTGATGGCTTTCAGCGCGCGGAATTTCATCTCAGCCACGGTGCGCTTGATATGGTGGTTGACCGCCGCGAGCTTCGCAGCGAGATTCACGGCATTTTGAAGACTCTGACAACAGGCCTTTCAAATGGGTTGAAACATGCAACAGACTGAGTATTCAGACCGCGGCGAAAAAACCGTCGTAAATCTACAGTTGAAGTCCAATGCTGAATTGGATGCATGGATACAGCATATTCAACTATTGCACTACCGAACAATGGATTTAACCTTAGACCGGGTAGGGTCGGTGATTGATCGCATTACGTCGGGTTCGATTGAATTCAAGGTGATCAGTGTCGCCGGCACCAACGGAAAAGGGTCGGTCGCGACCATGCTTGAATCGATTTTTCGACACGCGGGCTATCGGACGGGGCTTTACACATCTCCCCACCTTGTGCACTTCAACGAACGGTTTATTGTTGACGGCAGTGTAATCTCGAACGCCGAGCTGCTTGAAGAATTCAAACGTGTGGAGGAAAAACGCGGAAGTGTTCCTCTGACTTTTTTCGAGTATGGCACCGCAATTGCGGTAGATTATTTCATGAGGAATTCCGTTGATGTCGCAATTTTGGAAGTTGGTCTGGGTGGCCGAAAGGATGCGGTGAATGCGCTTGAAGCCGATATCGCGTGCATCACATCAATTGGTATAGACCATGAAAAGTGGCTGGGAAGTACCAGAGAGCAAATTGGATATGAGAAAGCTGGAATCTTGCGTAGCGGTCAACTGGCAGTTTGTACCGACACGAACCTGCCCGAGTCCATACGTAAAGTCGCAGACGACCTGTCGCTGGATGTGCTGCTGAATGGTGAGGACTTTCATGTTGATACAGGCGCCAACAGCTGGAATCTGAGATTTTCTGCGAATCGACGCGAATCCGATGTTTTTGATTTGCCTCATCCGTCAATAGCTGGCCGATGTCAGCGTGACAACGCAGCCGGTGCTGCTGCTCTGGCTGTGAAGGCGCGTAAGTTTTTCGATATCTCAGATGAATCAATTCGTTTGGGTCTTCGAAAAGCAAGACTCGACGGCCGGTTGCAGGTTGTTCAAAAAAAACCGCAAGTGCTCTTGGATGTTGCGCACAACATCGAGTCAGTTAATGAATTGAAATATTACCTTCAAAGAAATCCTGTCGCGGGTCGCGAGATCGCGTTGATGTCGGTGCTGTCGGAAAAACCGATTGAAGTGATGGTTGACTGCATCAAGTCTTCCATTGATGAATGGCATCTGTGTGGTATTCATGACGAACGTGGAATTACAGCAAGAAAATTGTTTCGCAGGGTACACCCTGTATTGGGTGACGATGTTGCTGTTCATCTGCATTTTGATGTCATTCAGGCGTTTGCTGCGGCGATCGCAGCTGCGGGCAGAGACGACAGAGTCGTGGTGTTTGGGTCTTTCCTTACGGTTGGAGAGATAATTGATAGTTATCGAGGTGATCCTGAATCATGAACAAAAAGAAATTACCCGAGAAACCTGATCGCGCAAAGCGAATAAGAAACATAATCGCTGGGTCCATGGTTTGGACCGCTGCAGTGGCAATTGTTGTATTCGTCGTACTTGATCCCTCGGAATCCGTTGAAATGCAAATTGGAATTGAGTTGTCTGATCAGGAGGTTGCAGCTGTCCCGTCTGACAATTCAACTGAATTGAAGATCGAACAGACCGAAGTTGACTCAAGTGTCGAACTTGCTGCGTTGGATACTGAGTCCGAATCGCAGGCGGTCACCCAATCCGAAAATGTTGAGTCCAAACCACAAACTTCATCAATTGTGTACGAAAGTGATACTACGGATTCTTCGGAACCTGTTGAGACCGCCGAACCCGTTCAAACCGCCAGCGTTTCGAATGAGACTGAGACTAGAGCAACGACAGCGACTGATGCCGATGTCCCGACTGTAACTGGGGCATCATCTCGCACGCAGACTTCCCCCACAACCAAACCTTCGGAAAGTGCGTTGTTTATTCAGGTTGCCGCATTTTCGAAGGTCGAGAATGCACAGCTCAAGCGAAAGGAAATTTCAAAGGCTCTGTTTCCAGTGAGGGTTCTCAAGGGCGATGATGGAATGAGTCTTGTTCTTGTCGGTCCTTATCTGACTGAATCAGAAGCGAAGAAAGTTCAAACTGAGTTAATTTCAACATTGCAACTTACGGATAGTTTTCTGAAATATACCGAAATCGAACCGACCAAAGTGGCGATGACTGAAAACGCTTCCAGTTCGACAACCCAAAGTGTGACTACCGCAACAACTTCATCTGCTGAGAAGTCTGCGGTAGTGGACGGGTGGTATGTTCGGGTTGGAGCTTACAAGAATCTGGGCAATGCGAAAACGAGTAGATTGCGAGTGGAAAAATTGCAATTGTCAACTGTCGTCACCCAAGAAGAAGAATTCAATGTACTGATGGTAGGTCCGTTTAAAGACGAAAACACTGCTGAGATCGCGAAGAGTAGAATTTCGCAGGAATTGAAAATAAAGGATGCGTATCTGGTCAGGGTTGGCTCGTAATTAAGGTCTCTACCCAAAGGTCTGGTTTGTTTATTTTTTTGCAATTCAGTTTCGTGATGTTAGATACTTGTTGCCGGAATAAAGCAATCTCATGGAGCAAACATTCAACATCTTGTTGGGTGACAGATTACATTTAATTAGCAAAGTTGTACGGTAATTATTCTTGACTTCATTAATAATCGACATCGGTTTGGTTGTCGTAGTGTTACTGTCGTTTCTGATCGGAGCGTACCGTGGCTTTGTACGATCATTTCTATCGGTAGTATCTTGGGTAATGGCAGCTTGGGTAACATGGAAATTCGGCGCACTGGCAGTTCCGTTGCTGGTAGGTTGGAATCTGACACCCATAGTACAGATTATCATCGCGCGTCTCGGCGTATTCTTCCTCGTCCTGTTTGTGATGTCGACAATCGGATATATCGTGGCTGCTGCGATCAGTTCCGACGGGCTTGTGAGTGTGGACAGGACATTGGGAGCGGCATTTGGAATTGTACGAGGCGTGGTTATTGTTCTGCTCCTGGCTGTCGCGTTCGCCTATCTATTGGGGATAGACCAGCCGCTGTGGCAGGATTCGATTCTGTTACCGATCATTGAACCGTGGGTGAGAGACATTCAACTGGTAATTCATGATGTCAGTAAGGTCTGACGAATGCGAATCACAGGCAGTTCGATTGAATATTCCCTGATTAACTTTCAACTATTGCAGATGACGGAGTTTTAGCATGTGTGGAGTGGTTGCAATGCTCACTGGAGGCGAGACTGGGCATGAGATTTATGAGGCTCTTACAATCCTTCAGCATCGGGGGCAGGACGCTGCCGGTATCGTGACAAGCGACGGACAGCGAGTGTACTCAAGAACCGGGCGGGGGCTGGTCAGGGATGTATTTTCCACTGAGTCCCTAAATGATCTGAAAGGGTCTGCTGGAATCGGCCATGTCCGATATCCGACAGCCGGCGCGAATACGGAGGCAGAATGTCAGCCATTCTACGTCAATTCGCCCTTTGGCATCGCGCTTGCCCACAATGGTAACCTCATCAATGCGATGGAACTGGGCGAGCAGGTGTTTAAGGGTGACCGACGCCAGATCAACACCAGTTCCGATTCGGAAATCATGCTCAACGTGCTCGCTTATGAACTTTCGACAAAGGTCCGTAAGACTGGTGGAGAACTGAGGCCGAAACATGTTTTTCATGCTGTTGAAAAGGTTTTCAGGCGTTGCAAAGGTGCGTTCTCCGTCACTGTATTGATCGTAGGGTTTGGAATTCTCGCGTTCCGGGATAAGAACGGGATTCGTCCATTGATATATGGGACTCGCGAAGTCAACGGCAGGAAGGATTTCGCGTTTGCTTCCGAAAGCGTCGTATTGAATGTAATGCAATACGAGATCGAAAGAGATGTCCTGCCTGGCGAAGCAATCTTCGTGGATATGGACGGCAATATTCATAGCAGGCAATGTGCGGTAGATGCCAGTCCGTCGCCGTGCATTTTTGAGTATGTCTATCTCTCCAGACCTGATTCGATGATTGATCGAATATCAGTTTACAAAACCCGTCTGCGGATGGGAGAGTGGCTGGGAAAACGCTTTCTGGAGCAATTTCCAAATCACGAAATTGATGTTGTGATGCCGGTGCCGGACACCAGTCGTGCCGCGGCATTGCAACTGGCCCATACGATCGGCGTGAAGTACCGCGAAGGATTTATCAAGAACCGATACTTTGACCGTACATTCATCATGCCGCAACAGGCACAAAGGAAGTATTCGGTAAGGCACAAGTTGAACGCCATCAACCTTGAATTTGAGAACAAGAATGTCCTGTTGGTCGATGATTCGATTGTCCGTGGCACCACAGCCAAGCAGATTGTTCAACGTGCACGGGAGGCCGGTGCCAGGTCGGTTTATCTGGCTTCTGCGGCACCGCCGGTGCAATACCCGAATGTATACGGAATCGACATACCCAGTCCCGAAGAACTGGTGGCTACAAATCGCACCAGTGCTGAGGTTTGCGAGTGGATTGGCGCGGACTTCGTCCTATACCAGAGTCTGGAAGATCTGATCGAGTCGGTTCGTACTACCAATTCAGATGTTGATACTTTCGAGACTTCGGTTTTCAGCGGTGAATACGTTACCGGGGATGTCTTACCTGAGTATCTATCCAAGATCAATGAGGAGAGAAAAGACTCCAACCGCGAACTGGAAGGTGCATCTTTGCTTGAGTTCAAGGCAAAGCGGGCTGTCGGCTGAATTCCAGATCAACTAAAAGGCGGGTGGAGGTCGATTACACCGTTTGAATCGATTCGTATAACGCCGTCCCTGCCACTGTCCCAGTCGCCGAGCACATAACGCAACGCGTCACGTCCATTCACTTTAAGTTTGTGAACCGCGGTTCTGTGTACATGCCCGTGAATTAGAGTCTGTACACCATGTTGCCGCATGGTTTCGGCCACGGAATCAAGATTGACGTCCATCAGTTCCTCATTCTTGTCGAGTTTTCCTTTTTCGCTCTGCATTCGCATATCCCGCGCTCGATCATGACGCTCGTGAACGGATAGTTTCAGGACTTCCCCCTGCCAGTCGGGATCCAGAACGACTTTCCGGTAATGTTGATGTGCGATATCATCGGTGCAAAGACTATCCCCGTGCATCAGGAGAATGGATTCACCATTGACAATGATTTTGTGCGGGTCAGGAATCAGTGATCCATTGAAATGGTTGACGAAGTCTTCCCCGATCAGAAAATCCCGATTTCCATGCATGATGAATATCCTAATTCCCGCTTCGGATAATTCCTTTAGAGTCTCGACCGCTGGTCGATGACCGAGCAAATCCAGACCGTCATCACCAATCCAGTATTCAAACAGGTCGCCGAGAATATAGAGTTGCTCGGCATCTGATTTAATTGATCCGAGATATTCCTGGAACTTGCAATAGGTGCCCGAGTTATCGGGGTCCAGATGAATGTCGGAAATAAGATATATGGCCATCAGCGATTTATGTCAGTTTATTGCTACAGCAATTCACATATTAAATCGTGTTTGCTGAACTGTCGTCAGAGTTTTCAGTCAAGGAATGATCTGCGCGGGTTCGGGAATCTGCAGCCAAACGCAGAAAAATCAATTGGGTATGTGAGATTCAAGATTAAAATATTGTTTTTCCCGGTATACATTTAGTCTCCAGGTTGTCTCGAATTTCAAGTTTGTTCTATAACAGCTTGGATGAAAGGGTCAGCAGTTGCGAAATTTCAAATCTGAGCCACAGCCGGTGACTTGATTTATCCGAATTTTTTACGGTAATTTATGGAAAACAACCCAATCAGAATCTACAACAGCCTGACACGAAAGAAAGAGAATTTCGTTCCGATCAGGGAGAACTGTATTGATATCTACGTGTGCGGTATGACAGTGTATGACTACTGTCATCTTGGACACGCGCGAGTCATGGTCGCCTTCGATTCTGTCATTCGCTATCTTCGTTATCGGGGTTACCAAGTCAGGTATGTCCGAAATATTACCGACATTGACGACAAGATCATCAAGAGAGCGAATGAGACCGGAGAGTCGGTTCAGTCTTTGACCGATCGTTTTATTGAATACATGAATGAAGATCTTGACGCACTGTCGATTGTAAAGCCCGACTACGAACCTCGTGCCACAGAATACATCCCGGAAATTATCGACATGATTTCCCGTCTGGTTGAGAAAGGGTTCGCCTATCCCGCAGACAACGGTGACGTTTATTACCGAACGCGAATGTTTGAGAACTATGGTCAGCTATCTGGAGAGAAAGTCGATGATCTGCGAGTCGGTGCCCGGATAGAACCTGATGAGGTGAAGGAGGATCCGATTGATTTTGTACTTTGGAAGCATTCCAAACCCGACGAGCCGAAATGGCCATCACCTTGGGGTGATGGGCGGCCAGGTTGGCATATTGAGTGTTCGGCGATGTCTACCAGCTTGCTCGGCAACCATTTTGACATTCATGGCGGTGGTATGGATCTGCTGTTTCCGCATCACGAAAATGAGATTGCCCAATCGGAAGGTGTCAGTGGTGGAAAATTTGTCAACCTATGGATGCATAACGGCTATTTGCAGATCAACGCTGAAAAAATGTCCAAATCGTTGCAGAATTTTCTGACTATTCGCGAAATTCTCGATACGGATAGCGACAGGACCAGGATCGGAGAAATCCTCCGGTATGTGTTTCTATCGAGTCATTACCGAAGCCCTCTAAACTACAGTGATGACAGTTTGGAGAATGCAAAAATGGCATTGAGGCGGATCTATATGTCTATATATAAAGCCGATGAAATCGGTGCCCCCGCGGTTGCTGAAACAGATTCCCGACTATGCGCCAGATTTCGCGCTGCAATGGATGACGATTTCAATACACCAGATGGACTCGCAGTGATTTTTGATTGTGTCCGGGAACTGAATCGGTCTTTAGAATCCGATCTATCCGATCGGGTCGGTGTGCTGACAAATACACTGCTGCAACTGGCAGGGTCCCTGGGGTTGGCGCAAATGGAACCCTCGAGATTTTTGGGCGTCGGTGGGACTTCGCAAGATGATGACGATGGTATTGGTGTACTGGTCATGCAACGGCAGAGTGCCCGCCATGAGCGTGATTTTGCTACAGCCGATCGTATCAGGGATCAACTGTCTCAAATGGGGGTGGAGATTGAGGATCGCCCGAATGGCACTACAGTATGGCGCCGAACTTGACGGTTGTGCAATTCGGTAAATTGAGTAATTGGCGAAAACGGTGATTTTCATGCTTATGAATAAATTCAAGTGTATAGCATTCGGTACCAGATTTTCGGCCGCATTGACATTGGTTGTTTTCGCTGTTTGGTTACCGCCCGCATCAGCGGCTTGTCCGGAGACTGAGCGGGTCGTCCGCTTCGGTTTCTTCACAGACTTAGCACCGATTAGCTATAGCTCTGACCCTGATCCGGCCTCACCCTACCACAACACCTATCAATGCTATTGAGGCTGATCTTGTGACGGCGATCGAGACAATGAAAGGAGTTAATCTGTCCTTTGAATATTCGGCAATTGACCAATGGGATAGAATTTGGCTGAAATCAGCGAAACCGGAATTCGACATGATTGGTGGTGGCATTACCGCTTTGGAATCACGCACGATGGATGCCGGTGGAACGAAATTGATTCGCTTTACGGCCGGGCACATACGATTCCATCAGTCGCTTCTTGTGAGATCTGAAGACAAAGCCCGCCTATCAAGCTATAAGAATCTTGACAACACGACAAGGATATACGCGTTTCGGGGAACTACGACCGAGGCACATCTGTTGAAATCGACTGGCCTCAGCACCAAGGACGGGCGGCTTGCCGCTGGTGTCAAGGTAATCACGCCGAATGGCACAGTTGTGGCAAACGGTGGGGACGACTATTTCATCGCCGCTCATGGCGCCTCGACAATTCTCGAAAACCGAGTGTCGCTGCATCCTCCGTCTTCATCCACAATGCCCGTCGTGATTTATGATCTCGGCGACACCGAACCTGAATCAGCGCTTCAAGCAGGTCGGATTGATGGCATTCAGAGTGACGAGATCGAAAACCACTTGAAAGCGCAGAATTCTGATGGTGCTCTGGCCATCAGTATTGTTGATGGTGGTTCTGAGATCGGCGCATTTTCAGTTGCTGTTTCCGATACCGCACTGGCAGATTGTCTCAACGAAGCTGTCGAATGGCTGACTGAGTATCGTGAAATCGGCTACGCCGAGTGGGTAGAGGATAGCTCGGTGTTTCTGAAAAGAGCGGAACAAAAATAGAATAGCTAAGCGATACTCAAACTAATAATTAAGGCAGCTTTGACATTGTCGAAACTCCCGACGGAGTAGCGGAATTACCGCCGGCAACCACACAAAAATTCAGAAAATTCATCTCGCTTTCCCGGCCGAATATGTACCGAACACCCAGTGGATGGATTTAGTCCGCGTTTACCTGCGCGTACAGCCTGAGAAAACAGATTCAGGATTCGTGAAATCAATCAAATCGCGATAGAATCACACCGGCTGTGCGCTGCGTAACACAAGACTAAGGCGCGAACCAATTGCCGCCAGGCTGTAAGGACAGCCTGTCGAGCGTAAACGAGATTTTTCCGCGTTAATATCTTGTGTTAAATGTACCACTAACTATAATTGCATGTTTAATCTCATTCTTTCGCAGGATCTATAGTGGAAATTCCTGCTCCGAATCTAGGGGGACTCTTCAGATGGAGCTAACAGGTGCCGATATATTGGTGCGTTGCCTGAAAGACGAGGGTGTCGAATATATTTTCGGTTATCCCGGCGGCGCAGCCTTGCACATATACGATGCCCTGTACAAACAGGACGACGTGCGCCATATTCTTGTTCGGCATGAACAGGGAGCGACTCACGCAGCGGATGGATATGCGCGAGTAACCGGTAGGCCAGGGGTGGTACTGGTCACTTCGGGGCCTGGCGTAACAAATACCATAACCGGAATTGCCACAGCAAATATGGATTCCATTCCCATGGTCGTACTTTCGGGGCAGGTAGCCACTCATCTGATCGGCGACGATGCATTCCAGGAAGTGGATGCGCTGGGTGTCACAAGACCATGCGTAAAACACAGTTTTCTGGTTCGCGACGTGCGCGATCTTGCAACGACGATCAAGCAGGCATTCTACATTGCGAACACCGGACGTCCCGGCCCTGTTGTTGTTGATATCCCGAAAGATGTGACTGCTCACAAGACTGAGTACATCTATCCAAAAACCATCTCCATGCGTTCCTACAATCCGACGGTACGCGGACATCTCGGTCAGATAAAGCGAGCTGCCAAACTGTTACTGGAGGCCGAGCGTCCAATAATCTATACAGGAGGTGGGGTTTCGCTATCGGGCGGAGAACAAGAATTGCGCGAATTGGTACGCCATCTGCAATATCCCTGCACGAATACTCTGATGGGCTTGGGTTGTTACCCGGCCAATGATTCTCTGTTTATCGGAATGTTGGGTATGCATGGTACCTACGAGGCCAATCTGGCGATGCATGACTGCGATCTCATGCTGGCCGTAGGAGCCCGATTCGATGACCGGATTACGGGCGATCTGGCAAAATTTTCCCCATATTCAAAAATAATTCATGTGGACATTGATCCGTCGTCGATCGGTAAGAATGTCGACGTGGATGTTCCAATTGTCGGAGATGCCAAGCGTGTTTTGGCCGATTTGGTTTCAGTGGTCAAGGAATTGGAGCCGAATCCGGATGCCAAACGTATCGCAGCCTGGTGGAAGCAGATCAACTCATGGCGATCGATCGACTGCTTGGCCTATGATCGGGAAAGCGACAAAATCAAGCCTCAACTGGTACTGGAGAAACTGTACGAGGTGACAAAGGGTGAAGCGTTTGTGACATCTGACGTCGGTCAGCACCAGATGTGGGCTGCGCAATTCTATCGATTTGACAATCCGCGTCGCTGGATCAATTCCGGCGGACTGGGTACGATGGGATTCGGACTTCCGGCTGCAATGGGTGTCAGGCTCGCATATCCGGATTCCGATGTCGTCTGCGTGACCGGTGAGGCGAGCATCATCATGTGTATCCAGGAACTCTCAACCTGCAAGCAATATGACTTGCCGATCAAGATCATCAACCTCAACAATCGTTATATGGGTATGGTTCGCCAGTGGCAGGAATTTTTCTACGATAACCGTTACTCGCACTCCTATATGGATGCATTGCCAAATTTTGTTGATTTGGCGGAAAGTTTCGGCCACCGGGGTATGAAGGTGGAAAATCCGGCTGATGTCGAGGAGGCCTTGATTGAGTGTATGGCTCGAAAGGATGAACTGGTGTTTATGGACTTTATCACGGACCAGCGCGAAAACGTTTTTCCAATGATTGCTGCGGGCAGCGGGCATAACGAAATGCATCTCAGCTCGACCGGAAACGGCGCTCCGCAAGAGCGGGAGCTGGCGTAAGTGAGCAGTCGGCACATTATTTCGGTACTTCTTGAGAATGAACCTGGAGCACTAGCGAGAGTCGCCGGTTTATTCTCAGCACGGGGATTCAATATTGAAACCCTGACAGTCGCACCAACTGAAGATCCTACACTTTCACGGATGACTATCGTTACAGTCGGCTCGGAAGGCGTTATTGAGCAGATAACCAAGCAGCTGAACAAATTGATTGAAGTCGTAAAGTTGGTTGACTTGACAGAAGACAAGCACATCGAGCGGGAATTGATGCTGATTAAAGTTCGAGCAGTCGGAGAGCAGCGCGACGAAGTCAAGCGACTGGTGGAATTTTTCCGCGGTCGGGTTATTGATGTCACACAGTCTGTCTACACTGTTGAGCTGACTGGCGCAAGCTCCAAACTCGATGGATTTATTGAACAGGTGAAATTGACTGAAATTCTTGAACTGGTTCGTACAGGTGTATCAGGTATAGCAAGAGGTGATTCAGCGCTGAGCGCGCCGAAATCTCGTTCAAACGATGGCAAAAGCAAATAGGAATCAAATATGAAAGTTTATTATGACGGTGATGCGGATCTTTCCAACATACTCGGGAAACGGGTTGCAGTAATTGGATTTGGCTCACAGGGCCACGCCCATGCAGGAAACTTGCAGGATAGCGGTGTGGATGTGGTGGTCGGATTACGTGCGGGGTCTTCTTCGCGCGCGAAAGCAGACAAGGCAGGCATTGCGACCGCCGAGGTCGCTGAAGCTGTAGCAAGTGCCGATGTCGTGATGATGCTTGTTCCCGACGAGTTGCAGGCGAAGCTCTACGAATCGGAAATCGCACCGAATCTCAAACCGGGTTCTGCCATCGCATTCGCACACGGGTTCAATATCCACTTCAAATTCATTGAACCAGCAGACAATATCGACACCTTCATGATTGCACCCAAGGGTCCGGGACACCTTGTCCGGTCCACGTATTCGAATGGTGGTGGTGTACCCTGTCTGATTGCAATTCATCAGAATGCTTCAGGTACTGCACGAAATGTGGCGCTCGCTTATGCGTCCGCCATAGGAGGGGGTCGCGCCGGTATTATTGAGACCAGTTTCCGTGAAGAGACAGAAACGGATCTGTTCGGCGAACAGACAGTATTGTGTGGCGGTGCAACGGCATTGATCGAAGCGGCATTTGATACACTCGTTGATGCAGGATATGCGCCGGAGATGGCATACTTTGAGTGTTTGCATGAACTGAAACTGATCGTGGATCTGATCTACGAGGGCGGTATTCAGAATATGCGGTATTCGGTCTCCAATACAGCCGAGTATGGTGATCTAACTCGCGGGCCGAGAATTGTCAATGATGCGACCCGTCAGGAAATGCGCAAAATTCTTTCAGAAATTCAATCCGGTCAATTTGCCAATGAATGGATGGATGAGAGTGCTGGCGGTAGCAAGAAGTTCAATTCTCTCAGAAAGGCATCCGCCGGCCGCGGTATCGAAGAAGTCGGCTCTTCTTTGCGTTCGATGATGCCGTGGATTGCAGCTGGACGATTAGTAGATCGTGATGTGAACTGATATGCAGCTTGCACGTGAGGGATATCCGTTCGTTGCAGGCGGACTGCTTGTGGCGATCATTGTCCAGTTTGTCGCAGGCGGTGTATTGGCATTTTTGTGTTGGCTGATTGCATTGTTCATGTTGCAGTTTTTTCGCGATCCGATACGAAAAATTCCAGATGACAAAGGTGTGATCGTATCACCTGCTGACGGCAAGGTGGTGACCGTCCGGCAGGCAACTGATCCGGTCAGCGGAAAGAACGCGACGAACATTGCGATATTCCTCAACGTGTTTTCGGTTCATGCGACACGTATACCGGTGTCAGGCGAAGTGTTCCAGCGAATATACAGGAAAGGCAAGTTTATCAACGCGGCGGTCGACAAGTCGTCTGAAGAGAATGAAAGGAATTCAATAGTCATCCGAACCGATGACAACAAGGAAGTGACCTGTATCCAGATCGCAGGTCTGATCGCCCGTCGTATTCTGTGTTATGTGACAGAAGGACAAAGCGTGCAACGCGGTCAAAGATATGGGTTCATCCGGTTCGGTTCCCGCGTTGAGCTGTTTCTTCCTCAAGAGTACAGGATCACCGTAAACGTCGGCGATAAAGTGAGGGGTGGTGCGGATATTATTGGATTTACCGCCTAAGTAACCGGTCGAGCGCGGCAATGATACCTGACTGTATCGGTATCGGTTCCATTTCAAAGTTGCCGAATTTGGATATCTGCGCGTTTGAACACATCAGCAGTCAAGCGGCAACCATCGCAAATGTGATGGTAGAATACCTGTTTAACCGATCTTTATTCAGCCAATTGTCATGACAATAGATCAAGACAGACCCCCTACAGAAGCTTCATACGATGATTCGGCGCAAGTGGGAAAAAAGAAACTTTACAAAAGTCCAAAATTGCGCGAAAGCAAACGTCGGGGAATCTATGTGCTTCCCAATCTACTGACTACTGGCGCACTTTTCTTTGGTTTTTTCTCGGTCATCCAAGCTACCCAGCAGAAGTTCGAGATCGCAGCCATTGCAATCCTGATTGCAACCGTACTGGACGGTTTGGACGGGCGCGTGGCCCGTCTCACCAATACTTCCAGTCTGTTTGGTAAAGAGTACGATAGCTTATCGGACGTCATCTGCTTCGGTCTTGCGCCGGCACTAGTCGTTTATGAGTGGACACTTCATTCATTTGGCAAGATCGGATGGTTATGTGCTTTTCTGTTTGTTTCGGCAACAGCTTTGCGTCTCGCGCGATTCAATACGATCGACTCACCAAATCCGGCGTATTTCCAAGGACTACCGTGTCCTATGGCAGCGGCATTTCTCGTGACATGGATGTGGGTGATGGTATCTCCCTCCGTATCGCAGATTCCGGTTTTGGCGGAAATCACACTGTTTATTGTGGTTATTCTGGCACTTCTGATGGTCAGCAGCGTACCCTATCTGAGTTTCAAGAATTTCGGCGTTAAAGGACGTGTACCATTTATCGCCAGTATCGTCATCGTATTGGCCATCGCTGTCGTTTCGGTTGATCCACCCCGAGTGCTGTTTGCGGTGTGTCTGATCTATCTGGTTAGCGGAGCATTTCTTTGGATGAACAGGAATGTACGGAGAAAGGCAAGAATTTCGCCTGACCGGGGCGGTTCAGACAGCTAGTGGGGAAACAGTTGATCGATACACGAGACTACAAATGATTCCCGTTGTTGTTGATTATTCAAAAAATGTGTAGTATAAAAACCGCCAGTAGGCAAATGAAAACCATTCAATCAAAAATTCTTCAAGGTTCCGCAGACCTGCTTCTACTGCTGCTGCGCCGCTAGGCGCGCTGTATCTATCTAATCAAATTCCCCCTACACACCTGATATCCGATTACCGGATGTTGAGGATTTTACATTCAGATAGACAAGGTTAACTCAATGGCGGACAAACTGATTATTTTTGATACTACACTGCGCGACGGGGAGCAGAGTCCCGGCGCATCCATGACTGCGGAAGAAAAACTTGCGATCGCTCATTTGCTCGAAAAAATGCGAGTGGATGTTATTGAAGCTGGTTTTCCGGCAGCAAGTCAGGGTGATTTCGAGGCTGTACGGCAGGTTGCACGGGAAATAACTGACAGTACTGTCTGTGCGCTGGCTCGTGCTGTGGAAGGTGATCTTGATTTGGCTACCAAGTCAATAGAGCCGGCAAATTCCGGACGAGTCCACACATTTATTGCAACTTCACCGATTCACATGCGGGAGAAGCTCCGTATGTCTGCAGATAAGGTGTTGGAGAGAGCCGTGTGGGCAGTTCATAAAGCAAGAAACCATACAGACGATGTCGAATTTTCTCCCGAAGATGCTGGCCGTTCCGAATTTGATTTCTTGTGCAGAATAATTGAGGCAGCTATCGACGCAGGTGCTCGAACGATCAACATTCCTGATACGGTAGGCTACAACATGCCATCCCAGTTTGGGAAGTTGGTTGAGGATCTGATGAATAATGTTCCCAATTCAGACAAGGCGGTATTTTCGGTACACTGTCACAATGATTTGGGCGTCGCAGTTGCGAATTCATTGGCGGCAGTTCTGAAAGGTGCCAGACAGGTTGAGTGCACTGTCAACGGGTTGGGCGAACGAGCCGGGAATGCTTCGCTTGAAGAGATCGTGATGGCAGTTCGGACCCGAAGAGATTTCTTCGATTGCGACTCCAATATCGATACGACCCAGATCGTTCCAGCAAGTCGTCTGGTTTCGAGTGTGACTGGTTTCCCGGTACAACCGAACAAAGCGATTGTAGGTGCCAATGCGTTTGCGCATGAATCTGGAATTCATCAGGATGGTGTGATCAAAAAGCGCGAGACCTATGAAATTATGCGTCCGCAGGATGTGGGATGGGCGACGAGTAAAATGGTTCTTGGCAAACACTCCGGACGACACGCATTCCAGCAACGTATCAACGAACTCGGATTTAAATTTGAATCGGACGATGAACTTCTATCGGCTTTCGAAAAATTCAAGAACCTTGCAGACAGAAAGCATGAAATTTATGATGATGATCTGATCGGCTTGATGGTTGAGGCAGGAACGCAGCATGGCTCGGAAGCGATTGAATTGAAGTCGCTTAAAGTGTGTTCCGATACGGATTGCAGTCCCGTAGCACAGGTGACATTGAAGATGAACGGTGGAAATTTTGATGCACAGGCACAGGGAAACGGTCCGGTCGACGCTTGCTTCAAGGCTGTGTCGTCGCTGATCGACTCTACACCGAGTCTTGAACTATATTCCGTGAACAGTATCACCAGTGGAACCGATGCTCAGGGAGAGGTGAGTGTGAGATTGAAGGAAAATGGTCATGTTGTCAATGGGCATGGTGCGGATACCGATATTGTCATAGCTTCGGTGAAAGCCTTCATAGATGCAGTAAACCGTTTGAATTCCTCTCATCGAACCCACCCTCAGACTGGATCGATGATCTGATAGGTTTCCATGTCAACGGGAGAAGAATTCCTGAAAGCGATGGGTGTCGAAGTTTGGAAGCTTCGTGACCGACAGGGAGAGATTGACTTAGATCAGGCAGAACTGGTCAGATCATCTGAAACTGAAACCACGCCGGAAAAAGTTCAGGTCCCAGATATTGAAAACATGGACGTGCAGGAATTGCAGGCAGCCGTTGCCGCATGTCAGCGATGTCAGCTAAGCAAGACCCGTACGAATACTGTATTCGGTGCTGGTGCGCTTGACGCTGATCTTTTCTTTATCGGTGAAGGACCGGGCCGGGAAGAAGATCTTCAAGGCTTACCTTTCGTCGGTAGGGCGGGTAAGCTGCTGACGGCGATGATTGCTGCTGTGGGCTTTGAACGAGACCAAGTCTACATCGCCAATGTTGTTAAATGTCGTCCGCCGAATAACCGCGATCCGTTAACCGATGAGGCATCCGCATGTTCGCGTTACCTTCGAAGACAGATCGAGATCATCAAACCCAAGGTTATCGTAGCGTTGGGTCGGGTCAGTGCCCAGTTGTTGCTTGATACTGAAGTCTCACTGGGTGCACTCCGGGGCAGACCGCAAAAGTATCGTGACACGGGTATTGACGTGGTCGTTACCTATCACCCCGCGTATTTGCTGAGAAAACCTACAGAAAAAAGAAAATCCTGGGATGACTTGTGGAGAGTCCGACTGATGTTGAATCGGTCATAGCCGGCTCAGAATCACTGAACGTAGATGATGATTCGCTGTCCGGTTCGAATTTTATCATCCCGGTCAATGTCATTCCACTTCTCCAGATCGGATACACTGGTTTGATGAATGCGGGCGATTCTCCAAAGCGTGTCGCCTGATCGGACAATGTAGACGTAGCGCGTGCTCGGACTGAGTACTCCCTGTTTTACCGTTGCAGCAGTTTTACTGGTTTGAGCGTCATTGACCGGAACCTTTAACTTCTGACCGACCAGTATTCGATCCGAACTCAGCGAATTGGCAACTCTCAAATTTGCGACTGCGATTCCATAGACTTGGGCAATCTTATACAGAGAATCGCCGGCGCGTACCGTATAGTCAACATAATGCTGACTTTGGTTCAGTTTCGGCTGACTTGAATTTGTTGCGGTTTTGCCATGTATTGTTCTGGAGCCTGGCACTGGAATTCGCAGTTTCTGACCAACTCTGATCATGTCAGAATAAAGCACATTGGCAGATTTGATCGCCGACACTGATACATCGTACTTCAGTGCGATCGTGCCGAGAATGTCACCTTTCTTCACGTGATAGATGACCTCGCCGTTCGCGTTGGTACTGATGTCGCTTCTCGCGAGAGTGGCAGGTTGCGGGATTCTCAGTAATTCGCCGATGCGAATCAAATCTGAACTCATCGAATTGACTGATTTGATTGCTGATACTGAAACGTTGTGCTTATCCGCGATCGTGCTGAGAACATCACCTTCTTTCACACTGTAGAAGACCGTAGTCACAGCATGCGAGGGTAGCAAGCTCGATTTCCATTTCATCACATCGCTATAGTGCGTTGGTGGCACCAGTACGCGATGCGGTCCATTCGGTGGTGTGACAGTTCTGCGCAGACCCGGATTGAGTCTCGCCAGTTTAAACTCCTGAATACGAGTTTCAGCTGCAATGATTCCCAAGTCAACCTGAAAATCGAATTCGATCACTTCAAACCGGGGTTTCATAGCAAGATACGGCAAAGTCAGACCGAACGCCTCGGGGTTGGACACAATATTTCTGACTGCGATCAGTTTTGGAACGAAATGTTTGGTTTCAACCTTCAGTCGGAGACTGCTGTAGTCTGTCGGCTTGTTCCGTTTCTGATTTCTCTTGATGGCTTTTTGTATACCGTACATACCTGCATTGTATGCGGCAAGGGCCAGATGCCAGTCGTTGTCGAATACTTGGCTTAAATCATATAGATGACGTAATGCGGCGTCAGTGGAATCGATGACATCTCTGCGGCCTTCGTACCACCAATTCTGCGTCAGGCCATACTGCTTGCCGGTAAAGGGCATGAACTGCCATAGACCAGCCGCACCGGCCTGAGAATACGCACGTGGATTGTAAGCACTCTCGACGATTGGAAGCAACGACAATTCAAGGGGCAGGCCTCTGCGTTCGACTTCCAAAACAATATGTGGCAGAAAATGTTGGGCGCGCTCAATGATTCGCTCCATGGTTTTAGGATTGTCCGAGTAGAACTTTTCATATTTTCGGACTATCTTGTTGTCCAGGTCAGCCATTGCGAAGCCAGATCGAATCCGGTCCCAAATGTTATCCGAGGCGACATTGATACTCTCTGCCGGTTGCATTTCTGTCGCCTCTACTACTACGGTGTCCGTTGCGGTACCTACAGTTTCAGTGGACTGTAGTTCTACGATGTCTACCTTGGTATTGTCGGTTGCGGGCACTTGTGTTTCTGCGAGGTCCGATTTGGTGCTGGCAGTTTCAACTGGTTTTGGAGTTTCGTCCACTCTTTTTGTCTGTACTACCGTTGTGTCTCCGTTATTATTGTTAGTAACAATTGGGGTCGAAGCCGGTCGGGGATTCTTTGGCTTTGCGATAAGCAGAGCACCATCCGGAACTTTGCTTGAATAGTCAAATAAGCCACTCGCGTTGGCTTCAGGAATAATGCCGAATACTTTCTTAGCGGAAAAAGAATCGATTGATTGCAGGCCCGTGACTTGACAGGAAACAATTAGAGCGACTGAAAGCAGCAGAATTCTGCCATTGTCAACCAGCACAAATCGGCGTGGGATTCCCCACTCGTTACCTAAAGTCTGCATCAAAAAATCGCCAATGTATTGCTGGTCAGTTAGAATAAATTATGAAGAGTTCAATGAAATTGAGTTCTAATATTAACACGCCGTGGGATAAACGATTATATAGACAAAATATGCTTATGCCAATTTCAAGTTTACACCAAAATTTTCGAATATAGTGGCTTCAACCAGCGTCGACAGCACCGCAAAATGGCACGCTTCGGCTTTAGGCGAACTACTTGTCAGTTCTGGTGCAGACAGCATTCAGCGACTGCTACCGCGTCAGTACTATAGAGTAACATTACAGGTTGCAGGTCCCCCAGATACAGGATATTTTGACACCATTGAGTCAGATGTTCAATATAGAATTGACGATGTGCAGGTGGGCGTCGGGAATGGGGTGAATGTAGTCGCCGATGCGGAATGGCTTCCATTTGCTGCGAATTCGATTGATTTGCTTTTACTTTCCCATGTGTTGGAATTCAGCAGAGACCCGCACAATGTTCTTCGCGAGATTTCTCAATGTGTCGTGCCGGAAGGAATTGTTGTAATTGCGGGATTCAACCCACACAGTATGTTGGGTATAAGGAAGAATTTATTGGGAGTGCAACATTCATTTTTGCGGGAAGCGAGACTATATTCTGTATTACGCGTACGGGACTGGATGTCACTACTCGGGTTTGATTCAATGGCTGGTGAGTTTGTATTCTTTCGCCCTCCAGTCGAGCAAGCGTCCCGGTTGGAGCAATTGAAGCGATTTGAAGCTGTTGGTTCCCGATGGTGGCCGGGTTTGGGTTCTGTCTACGTGCTGGTATTCCGAAAAAAAGAATTGGGTATTCGTATGAACGGTAGTTTGTTTTCGCGTACATTGCGCAAAAAGCGACGAATACTGAGTCCTGTAGCCGAGCGATGCAAGCCGTGTGATTGACTGTTAACGTGCGAAGACTTCGCAGGTGCCAGAGATGAATATAAATCAGGGACATTTAACGATATATACGGACGGTGCATGTTCGGGTAATCCCGGTCCTGGGGGTTGGGGTGCAGTTTTGCTGTGGAAAGATCAGAAACTGGAGTTGTCGGGTGGGGAAGTTCGAACAACAAATAACAGGATGGAGATGACCGGCGCGATCAAGGCGCTTCAGACACTCAAAGGCAGTCGTGAAGTGACTCTCTATACAGATTCAGAATATCTACGCAACGGAATTACAAAATGGATTGCAAACTGGAAGCGGAACGGATGGCGGCGTGGCAAGAGTGGTTCGGTAAAGAATGTGGATTTGTGGCGTGAACTTGATCAGTTGAATTCGTTTCATCGAATTACTTGGAAGTGGGTGAAAGGGCACAGTGGAAATGAGTGGAATGAGCGAGCTGACGAACTCGCTCGTCAAGCGATTCCCGCACGCGGGATGAAGTCATGAGACAGATTGTCGTTGACACCGAAACTACCGGGCTCGAATTCGAGGAAGGACATCGAATTATTGAAGTTGCCTGCATCGAGCTGAATGATCGAAAACTCACAACAAACGAGTTTCATGAGTATGTAAACCCACAAAGAGCTGTTGACCAGGAAGCACTGAAAATTCATGGAATTGATAACGAGTTTCTTGAGTCCAAGCCGACATTTCCCGAAATCTCGCAGGAACTGTTTAGGTTTATCGAAGGTGCAGAACTGATTATTCACAACGCGGCATTCGACTTGAAATTTCTGAATAATGAATTCAGATTGGCGGCGAATGATTTTGCAGAAATTGAGACAGTATGCGGCATCATCGATACACTCGCGATGGCTCGACGACTAAGGCCTGGCCGCCGCAATAGTCTGGATGCACTTGCCAATCAGTTCAACATCGAACTTGTTTCCGAGAGATCACTACACAGTGCCTTGTTGGATGCCAGAATTCTTGCGAATGTTTATCTTGCGCTGACCGGAGAACAAACTTCATTTGAATTCACAGAGGTTGCTCCCTACGAATCAGGTCAGCTGACTACCGACGGTGACTTAAGAGGAACTCAGCAATTCGAAGTGATCGTACAACCAGCGAACGAAGAGGAACTGGCGCTACACGAACAATGGCTTGACTATCTCGACGAGCAATCCGTCAAGGGTAGCGTATGGAGAAAGGTCGGCAATTCACGTTCGACAAGCGATTTTGACTGAATAGAATCAAATTTAAAAACAGGTTCTAAATTTATGATTGCTATAGTTATTCAGGTTGCCATTGGTGGCGCTATTGGCGCGGTCAGTCGTTATCTGACGAATGTTGCGTTTGAACGGATGGTGGGTACCGGTTTTCCTTACGCTACAATGGCTGTCAATGTTGGCGGATCGTTTCTGCTTGGTATTGTGTTTGTACTGTTGGGCGGACTTAACGGTGACACGGCTCGTCTGGGACCGTTGATCATGGTTGGGTTCTTGGGTGGATTTACGACATTTTCCACGTACTCCCTGGATAGCTGGATTCTGTTTCAGAACGGGCGTATCACTGAAGCCTTGCTGTATGTATTCGGTTCGGTCTTTCTGTCTCTGACCGCAATAATCGTTGGTATAGCGATGACGCGAAGCCTGCAGGCCTGAGGGAGGTACAGCAACTGGGTGAACTTCGCATCAGACGCGCGTTCGCTTGGGATTGCCCTTGGCGGAAAAATTACAAATTGAGTAGGTGATAGACAAGAAACACTGCAAAAGATACCACGACCGACACGATCATCAGATCGACTGTTCGCTCGCTCGCCAGCCTTGACGATCTTCCAGTGACTCGAGTGATTCCTCTGAAAGTCCGCTTTGCCAAACGTGTGAGCAATGTGTACCCATACGAGACCAATGTTTGGACAATGTATGCACCGGTTCTGTATGCCGTAAACAGACCTTTGCGATAAATCCATTCCACATCGATATTCACGCTTCGCAGTTCCGGCGGATAGATTCCCGAAAGCTTGAGCCAGACGAAAGCCAAAGCCGAAAACAGTAGAATCTGGATTTGAGCTAGAACGTGGGTTGTATCGTAAGCGCTGTAGTTGGTTTCATATGGAAGCAGACTGTAAAGCAACTGCGGAAAGCTGCCGATACCAATACATAGAAAAGCCGCGATACCCATAGCAATAAGCATACTTGTCGGTGCTTCCTTCACACGAATTCCTGAATCGTGGGCGAAGAAAGCAAAAAACGGAATTTTTATTCCAGCGTGATGGAAGACACCAGCTGAGGCGAACAGCAGCGCGATCCAGATGATCATGTATCCTTCTTCAAGTGCGGCAGACATGACCATGGACTTACTCACAAAACCACTGAACAGTGGAAATGCCGAGATGGATGCCGCACCGACGATACACAGGGCGGCTGTCTTGGGCATGGACTTATAGAGGCCACCGAGATCGGATCCATTCATCTTACCGGTTCGGTACAGGACCGCGCCCATTGACATCATGAGCAGGCCCTTGAATATGACATCATTGAACGCATGGGCGGTTGCGCCATTGATCGCCAGTTCAGTTCCGATTCCGATTCCACACACCATGAAACCGATCTGGTTGATCATGCTGTAGGCGAGCACGCGCCTGAGATCGTTTTCGATTACCGCGTAGAAAATCGGAAAACAAGTCATAATCGCACCGATATAAATCAGTGATTCGGTTCCCGCAAAGCCTCTTGCCAGCGCGTAGACAGCAACTTTTGTTGTAAATGCACTAAGAAAGACAGTCCCGTCGGGTGTGGACTCAGGATATGCTTCCGTCAGCCAATTGTGAAGCAGGGGGAATGCACATTTGATGCCGAATGCGATGAAGATCAGCAGTGCTGCGGTACCAGACAAGCCCATATGTGTGAACTCAATGCTTCCTGTCTGACTGTAGTGCAGTACAGCGCCTGCCAATAGCAGTAATCCAGAAATTATCTGTATGGTCAGGTAGCGAACGCCTGCCCGGGCGGCCTTGGTCGACCCGCTGCAAACAACGAGATAAGCGGACGAAAATGCCATCAGTTCCCAGAATAGAAACAGTGAGATCAGGTCTCGGCAAAAAACCGCCCCCAGTGCCGAACCGGCGTATACCAGTGTAGTCGCCTTTGAAATCGGATTGGTCATTCGCCAGGAAAATATTCCGCCAAAGATTGCGGCGATGTGGAAAACATAGCCAAAGACGAGACTGAGTCGGTCGGGTTGGAAGATTGTCAGTTCTATACCGGCAACCGACATTGTGACT
The DNA here is from genome assembly GCA_963662635.2 of Arenicellales bacterium. Classification (GTDB taxonomy): domain Bacteria; phylum Pseudomonadota; class Gammaproteobacteria; order Arenicellales; family JAJDZL01; genus JAJDZL01. Next base: position 460,759 of record CAXXFC010000004.1, on the reverse strand, counting down.
GCCTGTTCAGTCGGGTCGGACAGCACGAGCAACAATCCACTGATGACAGGGACCGTAATGGCCCAGGACGCGAGGATTCTACCTCTCAGAAACAGTGCGCCGACAGCACCGATGAAGAAAATTACGAATGAAGGAAGTTCAATCATTGTCGTAGTACTCTTCGCTTCGCATCAGGGGTTTGCGCATCCACTTCGCGACCACAACCAGGATCACGCAGGCGACAAAGCCGAATACACAGTAGAAGAACAATAGATTTTCCCAAGGGTGCATCACATGCCGATGAATGACGATGTCGAGTATCAGAACCAATGCGCACGCTGCGTAGAACCATCGCAAGATTCTGCGCAAACCGACTGCACGGGGCAGCTGTGTATCGTTGTCTTTCTGTTTGAAGTTCGCCATTACCGTGTACCGAAATTGACAATACTTGACATCAGTTCGTATGCGAAGTCTGGCGCAGCGAAAAGAATGATGCAACCCGCCGAGCAGGTCAGCATAGCAATCCTGATTGTCAAAGGTGCCTCGTTGACTTCGGTTGTGCTGTCGTTCGCAGGGTAAAACGCCCGAATGACAATCGGCAGCAGATAAATCGCGCTGAGCAATGAACCGAGTATCAGAGCACAAAGAAGTATCCATTCGTGAGTATCTACGATTCCCAAAAGAAGATACCATTTGCTCCAAAGTCCGCCGGTTGGTGGTGCTCCAACAATCGAAATGCTGCCGATGAGAAACGCCGTCATAGTGACGGGCATCTTGCGACCGATACCGCGCATCTGACTGATTTCCGTTTTGTGCGCGGCGACCAGGATCGCTCCGGCACAGAAAAATAGCGTGATTTTTCCGAACCCATGCATAAGCATATGCATTCCGCCACCAACAATTCCCCATGCATTGGCGGTCATGGCACCGAGCACAATATACGAAAGCTGCCCGATTGTTGAATATGCCAGTCTTGCTTTCAGGTTATCCTTGCGAAGTGCGATGATCGCTGTAGCGATGATTGTAAATGCTGCGACATAGGCAAGAAAATAGTGGCTGCCCAATGAAGCGAGAAGATCGATGCCAAACAGATACATACAAATCTTGAGGATGGCAAACACACCGGTTTTGACAACAGCAACTGCGTGCAGCAGTGCACTGACCGGGGTCGGTGCGACCATGGCGGTGGGCAGCCATCTGTGAAACGGCATCAGCGCTGCCTTACCTATTCCAAACGCGTAGAGCACCAGAAGTACGTTGAGTACTGTCCTACTATGGCTGGAATCAAATATTCCACCCGCTCGGAACTCCAGATTTCCAGTCAGCTGCCAGGTCCAGATTAATGCGAATAGGAAAAATCCGACTGATGTGCCCAGAAGAATGAATAGATAGATTCGCCCGGCTTTCTTGGCCTTATCGTCCCCTTTGTGAGTAACCAGCGGAAACGTTGACAGTGTCAGTGCCTCATAAAAAAGAAATAATGTGAATCCATTGGCTGCGAATGCTGCTCCCAGTGTGCAGGAAATTGCGATTGCGAAAAAGATAAAAAAGCGAGTTTGGTTCTGTTCGTGATGACCTCGCATGTAGCCAATCGAGTAGATTGAAGTGACTATCCACAGGAAACTCGCCATCAAAGCGAATAGCATACCCAACGGCTCTGCTCTGAATGCGATCGAAACACCTGCGAAGGGTTCGATCAACGTGAGTTGGGGTTCGATACCTTGTTTGACAGAATAGTAGACGACAACGACAAGAATAAACGTGATCACCGAAGCGGTGATGGTGGCTGCTTCGCGCAGATTCGGATTGCGCGACAATAGTCCGATCGGTCCGGTCGCTCCGAGAGGAACGAGAATCGACAATAGCAGGGCGAACTGTACGATACTCATGGTGCGAATCCAAAAATCGCATTAGCTGCACGAAGTGCCTGTGCGCCGGTAAATTGCGCGTTGACACCAAAGTAAATGTTGGCGATAACCAGTATCCAAGTCGGTATCAGCAGCGATAACGGGGCTTCTGATCTTGTGAAAGTGGCATCGGGGTCCGTTCTGAAGTAGGCAGTTTCGACAATTTTCCAGACATAGGCTGCCGTGACCAGGGAGCCGGCAAGAACCAGCGCGGCCAGCCACCACATATCCAATTCCAAAGCGGCTGTCACCAGATACCATTTGCTGACAAATCCCGTTGTGAACGGGATCCCGATCAGACTCAGTCCTCCGATGAGGATAGCGGCTGTGGTCCACGGCATTGTTCGTCCGGCATTTTTCAATGCGGTGAGTGTAGTTGAGCCTGTTGCCGCGAACAGACAGCCGATCGCCATGAACACAGCGGTTTTCATCAGGGCATGATTGAAAAGATGGAGAAATGAAGCAGCAACCCCCGCCGATGTCGCAAGTCCCAACCCGATCGCCATATAGCCAATCTGCCCGATACTCGACCAAGCGAACATTCGTTTGAGATCTTTTCGAAAGAACGCGATTGTCGAAGCGACAAAAGCACCCAGAATACCGGCTGCCAGAATTATCAGATAGGCGATTGTTGAATTCGCGAAGAATCCAGCTGGGAAGATCGTCAGCACCAACCGCATGAATACATAGATCGCGGCTTTGGTCGCCGTACCTGCGAGAAACGCGGTCACCGCGTTCGGTGCGAATGTGTAGGCGTTCGGCAGCCAGGTGTGAAACGGAAACAAAGCCATCTTGATACTGAGCCCGACGGCAATGAATCCGAATGCGACCAGCACGGTTCTTTGGGCGGACAAGTCAGGCAGTCTCTGTGCAAGATCGGCCATATTCAAGGTGCCGGTCAATGCGTAAAGCAGACCGATTCCAATCACATAAAATGTCGCAGCGACCGTACCTACAATCAGGTAGCGCAATGCGGCCGTCAGTGCCCGTTTATCCGTGCCGAAACTGACCAATACGTACGTCGATAGTGAAGAAATCTCCAAAAATACGAATACATTGAAGACATCACCGGATATTGTGATTCCGCAAAGTCCGGTGAAGCATAGCAACCATGCGGTATAGAGCCAGCTGATTCGATCCTTGGACAATTCGGCTGGAATGCTGGTTCTGGCATAGAGAATACCAAAAACATTGATAACACTGATGATGAGAAGGACGAATGCATTGGCATCATCGATTCTGTATTCGATCCCCCATGGCGCGGCCCAGCCCCCGAGTGCGTAGATGATTGTGCCGTTTGCCTGTACCTGATTCAGTATTGCGATTGCATTGATACTGCACAGCACACCGACAACCATCGCGATTCCCCAAGTCACCCGCGGTAGGCGAATGATCGTACACAAGGGTGCCGCGAGCAGAGGCAGGACCACCTGCAGAGCACTGAGGTGTGGTGTTAGCGCAGTCACTCGCTTATTATTTCCTGAACGTCATGATCGTCAATTGTTCCGAACGCGGAGCGAATCCTTACAATCAAGGCCAACCCGAGTGCCGTTGTTGCGACACCAACCACAATTGCGGTGAGTATGAGCACATGCGGCAAGGGGTTGGAGTAAACCTCCGGTTGGCCGGTAAGGATCGGTGCGGTTCCACCACTGACCTTCCCGATACTGATATACATGATGAAAACCGCTGTCTGAAATATGTTCAGTCCGATAATTTTCTTGATGTAGTTGCTGGCGGCTATGACGATGTACAGACCGGTCATCATCAAAGCGATCACAACCCAGTAATTGAGCAAACCCAGGAATGTTGTCATCCGTCAATCCTGTTCGTCATTTTGTTCTTCATCCGGATGCTTGTATTGCGCATAGCTGAAAAACAGACTGATCATTACCGACGCAACTGTGATCCCGACCCCGAGTTCTATCAGCAATATGCCGATATGTTGACCGGCGACAGAATCCGGCAGCAGTACGCTGTAGTTTAGAAACTCACCGCCCAACAGCATTCCGGCTACACCTACGGTGGTATAGAGGAGCACACCAACCGCTGTCATACAGTAAATCAACGGCAGTGGAACTACCCGAACAGCCAGGTTCTTGCCGAAAATTATTCCGTAAAGGATGAATCCGGCGCCGAAAATCACGCCCGCCTGAAATCCTCCGCCCGGACCATAGTCACCATGGAACTGGACATAAAGGGCAAATAGGATAATGAATGGAATCAGTATCTTTGCGACGAGATGGAGTACCAGATGCTGTTGCACGGAATCAATCCTCCCTGCGACGTGCTGTCCTTCCGAGGAGAGATATCACACCTATTCCTGCGGTAAAGATCACCACAACTTCCCCTAGCGTATCGTAACCTCGGTAGCTTGCCAGTACCGACGTTACAACGTTTGGAATTCCGATTTGCTCTGAAGACTCTTCAAGATAGTATGGCGCGACATGCAAGTTTGCCGGTGCTGAAGGATCGGCAAACTGTGGCATGTCGGACGTTCCCCACAATAGTGCTGCTCCGAGTCCAAGCGAGGCGCAGAGCGCCAGAATGGGTTTTTTCCTATGAATGATTTCAATACGTGAACCGGTCAGTGACAGCGCGCTCAGCATCAGAATTGTTGAGATTCCTGTACCCACGGCAGCTTCAGTGAACGCCACATCAACCGCATCCAGCACGACGAACAGTGTCGCACACAGGAGACTGTAGATGCCGTAAATCATGACAGCCCCGAACAGCACGGTCATCCGTGACAAGTAAATTGCAGTCGTCAGCAAGAATGTCAGCAATACTATGTTGACTATCAATTCGATGGCTGGTTACCTCCCTTGTGCGTCAAAGGTGCGAGCCCGGCGTGGATCGCGGTTTTGGCAAGCGCATGTGAGGATGTCGGACTGGTGAGGAAGACGAATATCAGAATAATCAAAAGCTTCACCAATACGAGGTTGAAACCGGCTTCAATGAATAATCCTGTAAAAATGAAACCTATTCCCACCGTCTCTGTAATTCCAGTAGCGTGGACCCGACTGAAAAAATCAGGGAATCGCAGGACTCCGAGGCTTCCAATGAGAACACAGAACGCACCGATAATCAGGCAGATGTCGCGAAGGATGGGTAGGAGTTGCTCAGTCACGATACCTCATCCTCAGGTTGTTTGCCGACATGGCCCAAGTCTCCATACTCAAAATACTTGAGAACGGCTATCGTGGCAATGAAGTTGCAAAGCGCATAGACCAGTGCGATATCGAGAAATTCCGGACGCTCAGTCATGAATCCGTACAGAGCGAGGACAATGACAGTCTTGGTACCGAAATTGTTGACCGCCAACAATCGATCGAAGATGGTGGGTCCCAACAATGCTCGGGCGAGCAACAGGACCATCGCAATCAATACTGCGATTAGCGTTGCGGCAATCATGGTGACTTTCCGCTACGACTGTAGATTTTGCGAACCCAATCGGACATATCACCGCGTTTGAGGGGTTCAAGCAGGTCGCCTCGCACAGTGTGAACTTTCAGCCAATCGCCTTCGACGTCAACGGTCAGCGTTCCTGGTGTCAGTGTAATGGAATTTGCGTAGATGACTTTTTCCATATCATCCATGCCTTCAACTGACAGGTCAATCACTTCCGGGTTGACTCGCCCACCGTTGGTCAGGATCATTCTTCCCACAGCGATACTGGACAACACGATTTCCTTACCCAGCCATATCAGGTAAATGAAATGAGTTGTCAATATTCTTAGTGACCATCTATGGATCGGACGACCCTCGTGGTCGATCACATCCATACGTCTGGCGATCAAGGCAACCCACAGGCATGATACAAATCCCAGGCTCAATAATAGACCGGTGTAGTGACCTGAAAGGGCAAGCCAGAAAAGCAACAGAAACAGTAGTATTGCTATGATCGACCTCATTCGCGTTCGGACCCGTGATTTAACCTTGGTTCTTTATACAACTTAATTTTGCCGTATTACAGATATACTAATTGCAAATGGTTCTCGGACACGCATCTATATTGGTACTGTACAGCCACTCAAAACGCACGACAGGGAGCCGGATAGCATCAATATCGTGCGAACTGGATTTTTATCAGATTTTAACACTCCATACGCCATTGAACAGGTGAAACTATGAACGAATCGTCAATTTCAATGAAGGGGGGAGGGTATTACTCCAAGAACACGCAAGGTGCTAAACATGTCATTGATCGGGCTGGTGTACATGTGATCGAAGAGCTTGGAAAGATCGATTATCTAGATGATGATCGCCCATTTTCGATTGTCGATTATGGCGCAGCGGACGGCGGAACCTCTATGGGTTTGGTAGCCAGAATAATAAAGGAAGTCCGTGAGCGTAAAAAATCCCGACAAATCACGGTCACCTACACTGACCTTCCACACAACGATTTTTCTGCACTCTTCCGGTTGATGTACGATCCCGAAATGGGTGAAGAAGCGTATCTCCTGCAGTATGACGATGTCTATGTAACCTGTGCTGGAACCAGTTTTTATGATCAGATAGTTCCGGATTGCAGTGTGGACATCGGATTTTCAGCCACTGCGATGCATTGGTTGAGCAGCCTTCCTGGTCGAATTGACAATCACGTCCATGCAGTCGGAGCGGTTGGAGATCAGTGGCAGACGTTTTGCGATCAGGCTTTGGATGACTGGCGCACGATTCTGGTCAAACGGGCAAGGGAGCTTGTTCCTGGTGGATGTTTGGTGATGGCAAACTTCTGCATTGACGAAAGCGGTCGTTACCTTGGCAATACAGGTGGCGCCAATATGTTTGACACTTTCAATGCGCTGTGGAAGGAACTGGCGGTTGACGGTGTGATTTCAGATTCCGAGTATCAGGCGACAGCATTTCCTCAGTTTTACAAGACAATAGAACAGTTTGGCATGCCATTCGAGGAACCTGACAGCACTGTATCCCGAGAAGGCCTCAGGTTGGAAACTATGTATACCGGGGTCACGAAATGTCCTTACCGAGCGGAATTTGATCAAGTCGGTGATCCGGTTGCATTTGCCAATGCCTATGTTCCGACGCTGAGGTCATGGAGTGAAATCGTATTTTTCGGCGGTTTGGACTCTTCACGCCCAATCGAACAGCGGCGCGAGATCGTCAATCAGTTCTATGCCAACTACAACACCCTGGTTCGGAAGGAACCTGAGAAACATGCCATGGACTATGTACACACTTACTTGGTCGCTATCAAGGAGGGGTAGTGTGTCTGACTATAGGATCGATTGGCAGCAATTGCGGAATTGTAGTTTCCTGCTCCAGCAGATATCCGGCTGAAAGCAAAGTTGGTTCGCCGCGTGGCGGAGCGATTATTTGAATACCGATGGGCAAACCTTTATCGGTAAATCCGGCGGGTAAAGCCAATGTCGGACAGCCTGTCAAAGTGAGAGCGAATGTAATTGAGAGCCACTCGAAATAGTTGCTGAAGACATGGTCTCCGACTGACTCGACATATCGCCGATCAACATCGAATGGTTCGACGATTGCGCATGGACAGATCAACAGGTCATATTCATCGAAAAGTTTTGCCAGCGACCTGAAAATCTTGGCTTGTGTTCGTTGTGCCTGACCAATCTCATCAGCGGTCAGTTTCATGCCTTGTTCAATATTCCACACGACCTCAGGTTTGAGGAGATCTTTATTCTTACTGTATTCCTTCGAGAAATTAGTTGCGAATGAAGCTCCTCGAAGCACGCTAAAACTCTCGATCGCGCCTGTGAAGTCAGAACATGTTTCTTCGACTGTTGCATCGAAATGCTGGAAATATTCCGCCACCTCTCGACAGACTGTGTCAACTTTCGGATCAACATGAGCAATACCAAGATCCGAGGAATATGCAACTTTTTTCGGCGCGATGGGGTTTCGGATTGAATGCATATAGGGATTGGCAGGAGCAGGGTGACTCAGAGGATCGTGTGGATGGTAACCAGACATCGTGTCAAGAAACAATGCAATGTCCTGGGTGCTTCTGGCGATCGGTCCTTGAACATGCATCGCTCCGAATGGTTCAAATGTACGATTTCTCGGAACACACCCCGGGCTGGGTCGCAATCCAACAACAGAATTGAAGCTTGCGGGCGTTCTGAGACTCCCTCCAAGATCACTGCCAGTTGCCAACCAGACTTCACCTGTGGCCACACCGGCACAAGCTCCACCGGATGAGCCGGCAACCGATTTTGTTGTATCCCAAGGATTACGCGTTTTGCCAAATACTTCGTTGAAAGTACTTGCGCCAGCACCGAACTCGGGAGTGTTGGATTTACCCATCACGATGGCGCCGCGCATCTCAAGCAGTTGCACGAGTATATCGGAAACTGAGGGAATGTAGTCGGCATAGATTGGAGAGCCAAACGTGGTACGCACACCAGCGGTTTCCGTCAGGTCCTTTATCGAAATCGGAACGCCGCCCAACCAGCCCCGTACGTGGTGGGTATCGGGCGGATTGTTCTCTATTTCCTTCGCTCGGTCCAATGCTTGTTCGACACAAAGTGTCGGTGTCGCGTTGATGTACGGTTCGACTTGCGAAATTCTGTCGGCGCTGATCTCGACGAGTTCCGTCGGTCGGATTTCTTTTGCTGCCAGCAGCTGGGTGATTTCACAAGCGGATTTGCTCAATAGTTCATTCATTATTTGTTTGCCATATGCTTTTTAGAAGGTTGGTCAGTTCCAGTCATAGAAGCCCGATCAAGTTTCCGCGTCAATTGAGACCGGAACAGTTCTGCTGTCGAGTATGTCCAATTCGTCTTCAAATGGATGACCATTCTGCCACCCAAGACGGCCTGTTTTGCGGAAATGCTCGAGACGACGGATCGCGATTTCTGCGAAGACAGGGTCCGTATCAATAGTGTAGCATCTGCGATTTGAAATTTCCGACGCCAGCAGAGTTGTTCCGGAGTGAGCAAAAAAATCTATGACGAGATCGCCGTCATCAGAACCAGCGCGAATTATCCGGTCTATGGATTTTATGGGTTTTTGCGCATAGCAGCCGGAAACATTTTCGTCCATTCGGTAAAAGATCTGCTGAATGTCAACCCAGACATTACCTGCGCGAATTGTTTCTGAGCGACTGCGTTCGAAATTCTCTGTTGATTTGCCATTGCTATTCTTATAGTAGCCGCGCAGAATCTTCGGAATGTCCGTATATTCAGCGTCGACATTGAATTTGGGTTTACCTTTGACGTAACAGAGTAGTTCCTGACGAATTGCCATCCAGTTTTTCTGAGTTCCGTAGCCGCGCTGATTTCTCACAGTTATGAGACTTCTTGGCTGGAATGGCATTTCACGCATCATAATCATGAAGTCTGGCAATGGTTGAAAATTATTCTTCTGGTCTGCGCCAAGCCAGATATACAAAGAAGAGTCCGAACTCAATGCGTTGTCCGTATTCTCGACCCATTTTTGGCACCAGCCCAAATATTCTTCAAGCGAACGTCTCTTGAAGGCAACAAGGTTGTATGGTGGATCATGAACGGCAAGTTGCGCATGATCCTGTCGCATAATATATTTGACATCGTGGTAATCAGCGGCATCCAGACAACCAACTCGATGTCCCCGTAGGCTGTCAATCCAGACATCGCCCCGTCGCAGTCGACACAGCGGCAGGAGGCGCTCATGAATTTTTGGAACTGAATCCAGTCTTGGCAGGGGATTGTGATGCATTTCTCGGAAATTTGATCTAATTTGACAATCTCGACAATGAACGGGTATACGGCGATTAACAGTGTGAGTGTTGTCAATACGATACACAATACAGATTTTTGTACTCGAAGAATTTAACGATAGTCTTTCTCAATTAGGCCTTCGGTTTAAATTGATATTCTGCCCGAACGATTAGGCCCATGACAATCATTATGATAAGCACTGAGCTAAATAGATTGCATCCTACATATTTCTCCAAGGTTAAAATGATGATGAAGTAATTTAAAAATATCTTCGCACGCATCAATTCAACAAAATAAAATCTTGCACAGGATCCATTCAACCAATTTCCAAAGTGAGGTTTGTGCACGGACATGGCGACCAAAACTCCTAAAATTGACGCTTTGCAGTCATCCAATTGGAACCGAGAAATCTTCCAAAGTTTGGTCAATGCTGACTTGGATGCTGTTCATGTGACAGTTGCTTACTGGCAGGACTGCGCAGAAACATTGAAGTTAGTCGGCCAGTGGAACCGTTGGTTTCTCGAGCATGATGATCTGATCCTGCCGGTGAGGAGTATCAGCGATATTGACGAAGCAAAAAACTCGGGTCGTACTGGAATAATTTTAGGTTTTCAGAACAGTTCTCCGATTGAGGACGATCTGGCGTTGGTGGAAACGTTCCATTCACTGGGCGTGCTGATCATGCAGCTGACCTACAACAATCAGAGTCTCGTAGGCACCGGGTATTGTGAAAAAAGAGATTCCGGACTCACAATTTTCGGTCGTAATGTCATTCGTGAGATGAATCGACTCGGTATGATCATTGATGTATCTCACACCTCGGAACTGACCTGCATGGAGGCGATCGAATATTCCGAGCGTCCAATAGCCGTTACCCATGCAAATCCTCGCTCTTTTCGCGATGACCCCAGAAACAAGTCGAATGATCTGCTGATCCAGTTGGCGGAAAGTGGCGGGATGCTCGGATTCAGTTTGTATCCATTGCATCTGGCGGGTGGAACGGATTGTTCGCTTGAGTCATTTTGTGAGATGGTCGCGAAAACTGCGGATCTGATCGGAGTAGAGCACCTAGGGTTGGGAACGGACCTGTGCCTTGGATGGGCTTCCGAACAGCTGGAATATATGCGAAGCGGTACATGGAGCTTCCCTGATCAGCGCGCAAAGCTACCTGCTACAAAATGGCCCGACTACCCTCAATGGTTCAGAAGGAACGAAGATTTGCAGAATGTCTCAAACAGTCTGTTACAAACCGGATTTAGTGAGGATGAAGTTGGTATGATCATGGGTGGTAATTGGTACCGATTCTTCCAGGATGGGTTCTGTTCAGCATGACCATTCCCTTGCCGACAGTTGATCAGATCAAGCTTTCGGAAGTGACACTTCGTCCGCCTTCGGAGGTGATGAGGCTTGATCGGTTGGGTTCCATGCATCCCAGTCGCCTCAGTTTTACGCGTACCCTGGTGCGCAGGATGCACGATGAGAACTGGCGTTTTGATCCAGTTAGGAAATCCTTGGATACAGAAGGGTTTGGTAATCTGGTTTACTCTATACATACACCTTCCGGACCGCTGAATTTTATCGCTTTTTCAACTCAACTTGATGATAAGGACCGTACAGACCGGGTGATTGCAGAGAAATGGGATATGTCATTTACCCTGTTCAATGGTGAGGCGACGAAGGGCGACATCGAGCGACTGGGCAAGCAGGTTCCACTCCAGGAAGCTGGTCGCTTGAGTAATCGAGAAATCGTATTGAGTCGAGCGAATAGAAGCGTGCGCCTTTTCAATTCAGTTGTTGACTCACTGGCATTGGGAAGACAGCCGTCTGCGTCGGACATTGCCTCGATTGGGTATTTGACTCGAACAACAGCGGTCTACGGTAATGGCAAGTTCGGATTGATGGATTTCGATGAGGTGAGAAAGGTGTCACCGTTTGGGTCACCGTTTCAAGCGGAGATGCTGACGGTCTATATGGCTCGGCAACTTAGCCTGGACCTTGTTGACCACTTGGCTTCTTGCCGAGGTGGTGAAAGAGCGGTAAAACTGTCCAGACCTCTAAGGCGTGCCTTGGGCGTTGGCAATGCCACGGGACTGGGGATGGCGCCGTTTTTGGTCAGCCATCCCAGATTGATTCATCAGTGGATGTGGTTGCGGGAAGTCGCGCTTTCCAGGGTCAAGTCCCAAAAATCAGTGACCGATTCGGTCATTCGACGGAGTAATCAACTTCTCGATCGGATCAAGTCACACCTTGACCAGTGGAACTCTACAGACGAGCAGCAATCTGAGCGAATCCGCGTGCTGAAAGATGAGGTCGTGAAGGTACAGGAATTGACTCGAGCTTTTCACGAACAGCAATATCCTTGGCAGTATCTGACTCGGTGGGCTTCAAGTGCAGCAAGTCTGGAGTGTGCCGAATTGATCCATAGCCTGATGCTCGAACTGCATCCGGAACTCGTCAACGATCTGGATAGATTTATGGGCAGTAGAGAAGCCTCTGTCAACATTGACTCGTCAATGTCGGTCGAACATTTGAAATCACATATCGAAAGACGTTATGCATGGGCCCTTGACATAGATTTTGACGAAAAAGGAGCAGAAAGTCAGTTTTGGTATGTTTCTGCCGAAAAGGAAGAACCGAGACTTGGATTGCGGGACATTGATCCGGGTTCAGATCTCGAGATGCGTATCCATGTGGCACGCGATATAGTCGAACTATATAGAAGTATCAAAAGCCTTTCACGAGAGGAAAGACAGACATCTGTACTCAACTTCCTGCTGAACTATCCACAATACCGTTATATTGTCAACCGGGTTCATTCCCTCCGTGAATTCCCGTACGCGGAAATTCAAGAAAACCTTCTGGATGCAAGTTGTCGCCCGATCGACTTGCTCCGCTTCAAGCTCGCAACATTCGGCGCAACCCGATTCGATCCAAAATCAAATCTTTGGACACGAATTACGCTGTTTCAGGGAGCGCCATTGATGGATGAACTGGACGTTGACAGTGCCGATGACTGGGCTTTTCCGATCGTTCAAGAAAACAGTTGAGAATGTAAGTCATCAGATTCGGGGACATTGATCGAATGGATTTGTCCAAGAGTGAGACTCTCACGCTGTGTCAACGATTTTTATCAGCTGTCGGATTGCCACCAGGTGTTGATAACGAAGTTGCGGAATCGATCGTTTGGCTTGCGTTGCGCGGTTATCCATCTTTAGTAAACCTGTCACAGTCTAATCCTGAATTTCCTCAAAAGTCATCCATTGTCAAGCAGTTGGAAATATATTCGGGCTCTGGGTTAATTTCTGCTGCAGACATGCACTATGAAACCTGGGTAGCAATTGCTGATTGGTTGGTAGCCAGTTGTGGAAATTCGCGCAGGGGTGAGAGTCAGGTACAGCTGAGTAATGTCCGAAATCCATATTTTGCTGTGCCGACATTGCTTCTGCGTTCCTCACATGGGTATGAGTTCAGCGTGGACGTTACTTCCTGTCAAGCTGTTTTCAGCAAAGGTGATTTATGGACGAATTCAGATGCGAATGAGTTTCTATTTCTGGAAGATGAGGAGGCAATGAAAATCCATTGCGTACAATTAAACGAGATCAGCCTCAAATCTCCGCCTCGACATCTAAATGTCAGACCAGAATTGCGATTTTCAGGCGAGCGGCTTATTCAGGGAGAAAATTCAAGAATAGATGTGGATGATGAGATCTACTGGAAACTGAAAAAAGTGGCCGCCAGGTGTTTCGTCCCGGCAAGTGAGAAATCTAGACAGCGAGGTGCTGGCGCCGAGGTTGATGACAGTGCTTGAGCCGAATATCGTGCACTCGTCGGCTAATTGTCCTCCAGGATCATTTCCGCTGCTTTTTCGGCGACAGCGAAAACGGGTGCATTTGTATTTCCAGAAGTGAGAGTCGGCATTATCGATGCATCAACTATACGAAGAGAAGAAATGCCGTGCACCTTAAGCCGTGAATCCACTACGGCTTCCGGGTCTGATTTTGGTGCCATTTTGCAAGTGCCGGTAGGGTGGTAAATAGTTTCGCCGATACTCCTCGCACAATCAAGTAACTCATCGAAACTCTGCACGGAATTTCCGGGCAAGACCTCCTCTTCGATAAATTTGGACATTGCATTGCTCCGGGCAATTTTTCTGGATACTCGCATACCGTTTACCGCTGTGACTTGATCCAGTTCGGTACTCAGGTAGTTGGGATGAATGGCGATGTGATCTTCGGGACGTGTGGATTTCAGATGCAGGTAGCCACGACTGGTCGGACGCAATTGGGTTATTGACGAGGTGATACCTGAGTAATCGTGAACACCCTCTCCAGGGCTATCTGAACTGAGCGGTTGAAAGTGGAATTGGATGTCCGGTTGTTCGATTTCGGGTGAGGATTTGGTAAAGATACCGATCTGACTGGCTGCCATCGACATCGGACCGGTGCGAAAGGCAAAATAGCGCATTCCTATCAGCATACGAAAGAAAGGATTTCGAATCTCATCGTTCAGTGTCTTGACTGAACATCGATATACTGAGCGAATCTGAAGGTGATCCTGCAGATTGCGCCCCACACCGGGTAGATGGTGTTTCATGTCAATCTGGAAATCCCTGAGATGATTCTCATCTCCGACCCCGGATAGCATCAACAATTGTGGGGTGTTTATTGACCCCCCACTCAGAATGATCTCTCGATTTGCAAGGTAGGTTTCAGTCTGTCCGTTTCTTTTCACATCGATTGTGACGGCATGTTTATTTTCTATTCCGACACCACAGGCAAGTGAATTGGTGATTACAGTCAGATTGCGGCGATTCCGTATGGGTTTGAGGTATCCTGAGGCTGAGCTGCATCTTCTGCCTTTCCATGCTGTGAGTTGATAGTAGCCGGCACCTTGCTGGTTTCGGCCATTGAAGTCATCGGTTCTAGGAATCCCGATTTCGACTGCTCCTTGAATGAACGCCTCGCCGATTCCGCGTTTCAGCCGCATATCCGACACTTTCAGATTTCCACCAATACCGTGGTATTCATCGGCACCGCGTTCTTGGTGTTCGCATTTCATGAAGTAGGGCAGCATATCTTTGAACGACCAGCCGGGATTCCCTGAATTTTCCCAATCATCATAGTCCTGGGCTTGTCCGCGTACATATAACAGTCCGTTGATAGAGCTTGAACCGCCCAGTACCTTGCCGCGAGGCCACTTAATCGAACGTCCATTCAAGCCTGGGTCAGGCTCAGTCTGATAGCACCAGTCCGTCTTGGGGTTGTGCATGGTCTTGAAATATCCGACCGGAATGTGAATCCACGGATTGGTATCCCGACTTCCGGCCTCGATCAACAGAACTGAATTATGCGGATTTTCAGAGAGGCGGTTGGCCAAGACACATCCCGCTGTGCCAGCACCAACAATAATGAAATCAAATTGTTTGCTAGTCATTTCCTTAAGGTTCAGACACTTTTAAGTCCTAGATTGATCGACCATACAAAAGACGGCATTATATTGACTTGGTAATTTCCGACCTACAAAAAGGTTATTTTCGGTCATCGAGTTCATTTAGCTGTGGGAAACCGCCTGACAATGTTTGATTTCAGTTGGCTCAATCTACCACCGTTCGTAACCGAGTAACAGATTTTCAGTCAAATGAGATTACACTCGGCCAACTTGACTGTGGCTTCCTGCCTTAAATCAACACTAGCCCAATTGCTCTGTAATAAGCAGAATAGAGACATGTACTGTATTGACTTGGAGTCGACCGTGAGTTTGGCTCAATTAGTGGATGCAATGTTGGCTTTATCGCAATTCAACTAACTCATCATGCTTGATGATTTCCAGTAAAACCGGAATATTTTCCAACACTTAAAGATTTTACGAAGTGAAATCCCTCACCAGCGAGTCTTCTGACATTTGGTAGTGTGGATTTCTGCTCACTAGCTATTGGATGAATTGTTGACTCGGGAGATGATGTGGTTTGGCAGGTAAATCATGACCAACCCAATTTATTGTCATTGACACATTGCTGCACCGAATCAATTTCAAATTTTGTAATTAGATAATCATAACTTGATTTGCTTCCCGAAACTAATGTATCAATTAACGGATAATTTGCAACTGGGATTAATTACTGATTTTCAGGGAGGCGCACCGACATGAAATGGCAAAGACCAAAAGTTGTTCCCGGTAGAGGGTTGAACGCAGTTCAAAGAGACTATCAGCATATTGATGTCAGGCCGTATGCCGGTGCTTGCGGTGCTGAAATATTCGGATTTGACATATCCAAGCCGATTCCGACAGCAGTAATCGACGAAGTCAAAGCCGCGTATCTTGATCATATGGTCATATTTTTGCGTAATCAGGAGATTGAGCCTGTAGGTCTGAAAAATTTTGGTAGTCATTTCGGCTCCTTCCACATCCATCCGTTCGTAGGGAGTCTTGACGGACATCCTGAAATCATGATGGTGATCAAGAATCCAGAGGACAAATACAACTTTTCCGGTACCTGGCACAGTGATGTCTCTTTCGACGAGACACCCCCGCTGGGGTCTATTCTATGTGCGATGGATGTTCCGGACTACGGGGGTAATACACTCTTCTCGAATCAATATCTGGCCTATGAGATGCTATCAGATATGTATAAGGAAATTCTCGCAGAGATGAATGCAATCCACAGTGCCGAAAATGTCTACGGCGAAGAAGGCGAGTATGCGAGCGAAGAATATCGTGACAAGCACTCAGGAACCAAAATTCAGTCTGACGAGCGCGCAGAAAAACGCACAGTTCACCCCATTGTCAGAACCCATCCGGAGACTGGACGTAAAGCACTGTACGTCAATGAGCCATTTACTGTTGGAATCGAAGGTATGACAGAAGAAGAATCAGAACCGATTCTTCGCTACCTTGTGAAACACGCGGTTCAACCGGATATCTGTTGTAATTTTCGTTGGGAGAAAGGTTCGGTGGCGTTCTGGGACAATCGATGTCTGCAGCATTACGCGTTGAACGACTACCCCGGTGAGCGCAGAGTGATGTGGAGATTGACGATCAACGGAGACCGTCCGCGCTGACTTCAGCCTTGAACGCCTCGCAAGCGGTCGGATCTTCTGCGCAACATCTCAACCGTAGTCAGCAACGCGACAGAGACCAGGACCAACAAGGTTGCGACAGCAAGAATTGTTGGGCTGATATGTTCCCGTATTCCGGAGAACATTTGCCACGGAATGGTTCTTTGCTCAAAACTTCCAACGAACAGAATTACCACAACTTCGTCAAAAGATGTGATGAATGCGAATAGTGCACCCGAAATGACTCCCGGTAATATCAGGGGAACGACAATCTTGAAGAAAGTCGTCACACCATCGGCTCCCAGACTGTTCGCTGCACGAATCAAGCTTCGGTCGAATCCAACCAGTGTGGCGGTTACGGTGATTACAACGAAAGGCGTACCCAATGCTGCGTGGGCCAGTATTACACCGATGTGGGTTCCCTGTAGATGGACTCTCGAATAGAAGAAAAACATTCCACATGCCGAGATGATCAGCGGCACGATCATCGGGGATATCAGAACTGCCATCAATAATGTGCGGTATGGGATGTTTCGTCGACTCAGACCAAGTGCGGCCAGAGTTCCAAGCGAAGTGGCGATCAGTGTAGAAAAAATTGCGATGATGAAACTGTTGTTTACCGCGCCGCGCCAGTTTAGGTTGGTGAAAAAATCCTTATACCAGCGAAGAGAGTAACCTTCCGGATCAAAAGACAGCATTTCCGGCGTGAAAGTGAAAAATGGTACTGAATTGAACGAAAGTGGAATGATGACAAGAATCGGAAAAATCAGAAACAGGAATATCAGTCCGCAAATGACTCGGAAAAGATAATGCCAGATACGCTCGAGCGTCGTCATATATGGAGGCAGGCTACTTTTCATGTCATCCCAATTTCATGTTGTCAATGCCAACAATCTTGTCGTATAGCAAGTAAAGAACCAGCACCAGACCCAATAAAATGATTCCCAGTGCCGCAGCCAATCCCCAGTTGAGCGAGACAGAGACGTGATAGGCAATGAAATTACTGATAAAAGTACCAGACGTGCCTCCAACCAAGGCTGGTGTAATGTAATATCCGATCGCCAATATGAACACCAGGATGCCGCCTGCGCCGATTCCAGGAATCGTGTTCGGGGCATATACCTTGATAAATGCGGAAGCCGGGTGTGCGCCTAGAGAAACCGCGGCTCGCATATAACTCGGTGGAATTGTTTTCATGACGCTATACAGCGGCAGAATCATGAACGGCAGCAGTATATGAGTCATTGCGACAATCGTACCTGTGGCATTGTGAATCATTGCGAGGCGGTTGTCGGTGTCAATCAGATTCATCCCTACAAGAAGATCATTGATGACGCCTTCCCGTTGCAGAAGTGCGATCCAGGAGGTTGTACGAACAAGCAAAGAAGTCCAGAACGGCAATAATACCAGCATAAGAAGCATGTTGCTGGACTTCAACGGTAAGGTTGCCAGCAGATAGGCAACTGGATAACCGAGGATCAGAGTCATCAGGGTGATGACGCCACTAAGATACAGTGTTCGAATGAATAGTTTGATATAGATTCGTTTTTTTTCGTCCTGAAATTCGACATCACCGCTTGGCGTAACCTGCAGGTCTAGTGCGGCCCAAAAGTATCCCGCGGTTAATGGCGGACTGAATGTCTTGATCAGCTGCCATGTGGTCAATTTGGCCCATTTCTTGTCTATTTTGATGACAGCATCCTTGTAGGGGCCTTCTTCAAGTTTTGGAATTCGTCTTTGTGATTTTCTGAACAGACTGGACATGCCTGGCTGTTCGTAGTTCAGTCGTTTTCCGACTCGGGTGATAACACGATCCGGCGCGCCGGCTTTGATATCCAACACGAGCGCTTCAAAAACGTTTTCACCGGGCAGCTCGTCGGAAGTGGCATCCCAACTGTCCAATTCCGCAGCGGTTCGTGGCAGATATTGTGAGACAATCGGGTCTTCTACACCGCGCAACAGCATATCCCCAATTGGGATGACAAATGTTAGAGTGATAAAAACAAACAGTGGCGCAACCAACAGCAGAGACTTCATCTTGTCTCGGCGTAGTGCACGAGCCAGACTGACTTTTAACGGCGTACCGTCAACTGTTGTAAGTGGAACGTCTGCAGTTGTCGCCATGCGATGGGTAACGATAGAAGGTTAATCGATCAGATTGTCAAGTCAGCAATTAAAATGGTGCAGGTGGCAAATTGCACCTGCACCATTTCTTTTCTCAATCAACTACGATTACTGCTCGATCCAGGAAGCGAACTGTTCATTCAGGTCATCCTGATTGTCAGCCCACCACTCATAGTTGAACAGCAAGGTTGTTTTCGCATTGTTCGGATCGGTCGGCATGTGTGGCGCCATCTCAATCCCGAGGTCTGCGTGTTTTCCAACCAATGGGGCTGAAGATGCACGTGCTGGACCATACGAAATGTACTTTGCCTGATCAGCGAGACGTTGGGTATCAGTTGCGTACCTCAGCAGTTTCAAAGTCGCATCGCGGTGTGGTGCTCCTTTCGGAATCACCCATCCGTCAATGTCAAATACCTGCCAGTCCCACATCATGGCAATGGGTTGCTTCTCTTCTTCAATCGCCGAGAAAAGACGTCCGTTGTAAGCCGAAGCCATTACAACTTCACCGTCCGCCAGCAACTGTGTCGGTTGCGCTCCACGAGTCCACCAAACGACTTGATCCTTGATGGTATCCAGTTTCGCAAACGCTTGTGCAACACCTTCCGGTGTATCAAGCATATCGTAAACGGAATCCGCAGAGACACCGTCCGCAAGCAATGCCCACTCAAGGTTATTGATCGGCTTTTTCTCCAAGGAACGTTTTCCCGGATTCTTACCCATATCAAAAACATCGGCGATTGATGTCGGAGCAGTTTGGACTAAGTCAGTTCTGTAACCGAACGTAGTCGAGTATACGATCTGAGGAACGAAGCACGGTGATACGATCATTGCACCGAAATCCTCACTGGCCGGGGTCCCATCTGGTGCCGGCGCAAGCAAGGCGTCGTGATCAATCTCTTCGATCAGCCCTTCGTCACAGAGCGAAATGGTATCAGCGGCGATTGCATCAAGCAGTGACCAAGTCACGTTGCCAACTTCAGCTTGCGCTCTCAACTTGGCGACTCCTTCCGACGCACTATCGTCGTTGACGACCGTGATACCAGGATTTTCTGCCATGAACGGATCATGATAGGCTTTCTGTTGGCTGGCCGAGTATGCGCCACCCCAAGAAACGACTACCAGTTCCTGAGCATGGATAGCGGTTACACTTCCAGCCGCGAACAGTACACCGACAGCAGCAGAAATTAAACTCTTAGGTTTTTTTAACATTCCTTTTATCTCCATTAGTTACGTTCAATTGTAATTAAATATCAAATATTGATTTTTCAATCTGTCTTTATTGTAGTAGAAAAATGTAAATGTCAAGTATGTAAATGTCAAGCACAAATAAACAAAAGAAACGTAGAATTGTCGAATCACGCCGCTAATCCGGTTCGCGTTGACCGGAAATTGGAGAAATCGGTTACTTCAAGACAGTTTGGCGATACAAGGTTGCCCATCAGTCACAGTTTTCGTCTGGCTGAACGATACCGAAGGGGCTGCCGTCAGCTGCTGCCAGAATAGCGTGCGAACCGACTCCTGGCACAAAAAACGGCTCCCGCACTACTGAGCCACCTGCTTTAACCGTCGCCTGACAGGTTTTACCGGCATCGACGACTGTGAAATACGTAAACCAATGATTGGGCGTATTCTCCGGTGCGGCAGTACACGACGTTGGTATCATGCCAGCGACCGGTGCACCATTCAATTTGAAGATTGTGTAGTCCACTCCACTCGGCATTGGCATAGTCTCGATATCCCAGCCGAACATTTCCGCATAGAATTTCTTGGATGTATCCACATCGTTTGAGACCAATTCGGTCCAATGGACCATACCGTGTGTACTCATCTTCTACCTCCTTGATTTATAGTGAAGTTTCCAAAGAATTCAAATGATACTGTGGATAACCTGTTGGCTGTGTAGTGAAAGGTTCCCGGATTGTCTGCGAATTGAATCTGCCCGAATGAAACCCGCTTCAAGTCTGTTAAAAGACTCGACTTTGAATTCGAACAAAAATCCATCAAATTCAGGAGTTTTTTTTACCTAGATAACTTTACAAACGCTCAAATCTGAAATCGGTGTGATTCTGTCAAACTTTGCAGATCAAATTTGTGTAAATTAGATGAAATTTATTGCAACGGGAGTGCATTCAAATGGTAAAAGTCAACAATCGTCAGCACGGGGCAATGGAATTCTCTCAGCCGCCGGTTGACCTTGACAATGTGCGTCGGTACCGATTGAGCAGAGTTCGGGAGCAGTTACAGAAATGTGATGTCGCAGGAGCGTTACTTTTTGATCAATTGAATACCCGCTACGTGACCGATGCGACAAATATGCAATTGTGGTGTTCGCACTACGAAGCGCGTTGTGTGTTTGTTGCGACCGAAGGCCCTGTAATTTTATGGGATTTCGGTGACATGCCTCATCTTGCGGAGGATTTGCCGACGATTGATGAATACCGGGTCATCACGCCGTTTTACTTCTTTTCCGCCGGACCCAGATGCCATGAGAATGCGAAGAAGTTTGCCCGGGAAATTGCCGATCTCATCAATACCTACGGCGGCGGGAATCGGAGACTCGCGCTTGATCGGTGTAGTTTTCTTGGAATTCAATCCCTTCAGGACTGTGGGATTGAAATCATCGAAGGTCAGGATGTGATGGAGATCGCTCGCCTTATCAAATCCGAAGAGGAACTCGAATTGATGCGTCAATCAGTCAAGGTGACCGAGATTGCGGTCGAGAACATGCGACGCGCGATGGTGCCCGGGATTACAGAAAACGCTCTTTGGTCGAAACTGCACGAAACCAACATCGCGTTGGGCGGTGAGTGGATTGAGACCAGATTGCTGTCATCAGGCCACAGAACCAATCCGTGGATGCGGGAGTCTTCCATGAGGGTCATCGAAAAAGGTGACATGGTTAGTTTCGATACGGATCTGATCGGACCTTATGGTTACTGTTGCGATATGTCGCGCTCGTGGGTTTGCGGGGACGTGAAACCCAGTCCCGAGCAAGCACGACTGTACCAGCTGGCTGCCGAGCAGATACGGTTCAATACCGAGTTGCTGAAACCTGGTCTGAGTTTTGCCGAGTATTCCCACAAATCGTGGCCGATCCCCGAAGAATTTGTCGATGGGCGGTACGGTGTTATCGTACATGGTGTCGGGCTGGCTGATGAGTATCCCAGCATCAAGTATGCGATGGATTACGATAAAAAGGGTTACGACGGCGTGTTTGAGCCTGGAATGACCTTGTGCGTCGAGTCATATATCGGCTCGAAGTACGGGGGAGAGGGTGTAAAACTTGAAGAGCAGGTCTTGATTACAACCACCGGCTACGAAATGCTGACTTCATATCCTTTGGAGAACTGGTAGCCATAACTGCTAGCACTCAAAAGTAACGATGTTTCATCACGTCGTGTGTGAACTCGAACAGCGAGTCGAGCGCAGGACCAAGTTCGGCAATTCTGGGATCAGTTGTAGTGCCTCGGCAGAACCGAGCGTAAATCTGCATGAATATGATGCAGTGCTTGAAAGCGGTGAGCACACGATAGAAGTGGATATCAGATAGATCCCGCCCGCTGGTCTTGCCGTAGTAATCCGTAATTTCCTGTCGGCTCATCCACCCGGGTGAGGTGGATGTCGGCATCTGCCCAACCTTGTTCAGTGCCGGTGGATCATCCGGTTCGACCCAATAGCTGAGCAGAGTCGCAAAATCAAACAAAGGGTCGCCTCGGGTACACATGTCCCAGTCGAGCAGGGCGATCGGTGTCACCAGATCGTTGACATCAAGCACGATATTGTTCAATTTGAAGTCGTTGTGCAGCAGCGTGAATCCGCTATCCGGTACAGGTTGCTTCTTGAGCCAGTGGATGATTTCGTCGGCAGACATTGGCGGTTTGCGGTCGCTGTAGACATCCTTCGCGGCGACGGTAAATCTTTTGATCCAACCTTGGACCGCTCTATGCAGAAATCCTTCCGGTTTGCCGAGATCGTCCAAACCGACTTCAGCAGGATCGACTGCCTGGAATCTACAGAGCACTTCAATAACCATTCTGGATAACTGCCAAGTCCTGTCATGTAATTCAGCTGGCAAATCCATCTGAATGACTGCACCAGGTCGGTACTGCATGATCAGAAATGGTGCGCCGAGTACCCTGATATCCTCGCACAGCAACAGTGCTTTGGGTGCGAGCGGAAATTTCTGCCACAATTTCGATGTTACGCGAAATTCGCGAACCATATCGTTGGCACCGGGTGGCAGAGGGCCCAATGGCGGGCGACGGAGCACCTGCGGCTTACCGTCAATTTCGATCAGGAAATTCAGATTTCCAAACCCGCCGACAAACTGTCTCGGTGGCATGTCCGGGCTGAATTCATACCCTTTCTTGCCCAGGTATTCTGCAAGCTTGTTCCAATCTTGCGGTTGCTGGTGCTCCGGTGCAAAGAACCTGTCTGTGGTCAGTTTCAAATTTTCGTGAAATCCGTGATGAATTGCCTCTATTAAAATACAATTTCACACTTCAGTTCACTAAACAGGGCTATTTCCATGATTCCAATTGCGGGGTACGCGGACCGTTGGTCAGTCGGCCAGGGCGAAACGATCGAATTCAAGGTGAGCAGCAGTTTCAGCCAGCCGTACTCGGCGCGAATGGTGAGGATCGTCTGCGCTGATCCCAACCCCGATGGTCCCGGTATTATCGAAGAGGACTGTTCGTCGGTCTTTTCCGGGCAATATCCATCGAGATTTCAGAATGTCCAGCTGGGGTCCTGTGCGACGGTTGACGTGAGAAATCGACTTCCACATCTGGGGAAGTTTTCCTTGGCTGCAAATATTTGGCCGACACTGCCTGATGCCGGGCCGCAGAGCATTATCAGTTTGCTCGACTCAAGGGGCAGGCCGATGATCGAACTGAGAATCGGTGAGACGGGCAAATTGACTGCTCTGATCGCTGGTTCGGGGGTAGGTAAGCAAATGTTAGAGGTCGCGGATTTGGAAATTTCTCCGCGCAAGTGGTACACAGTCTGGTTGGGTGTGGACATGTCAAACCACCGGGTTTCGCTCGGTCAACAACCACTCCAAACGGAACATGGAGTAACGGATAAAGGCTTCGCCGAATTCGAATGTACGTCCCTTTCGCCATTGAATGAAGTGGACCGAATATTGATCGCTGCATCAGGTGAGGGTGGGTTGACGGGACTCTTCAATGGAAAGATTGAAAGACCATCCATACTCAAAATTGTTCCGAATTTTGAGAACGATCTCAACCATCTGCCCGAGAATGTCGCTGATGTTGTCAGCCTATGGGACTTTTCCAAAGGTATCGACAGTCAACAAATTTCGGACATCGGAAAGTTGGAGCTGCATGGAAGTTTGGTCAACTGTCCTGCCCGCGCCATGCGCGGTTCCAATTGGAGTGGCAAGGAAATGTGCTGGCGTCATGCACCCGGAGAGTACGGTGCCATTCATTTCCACGATGACGATATTTATGATTGCCAGTGGCTGACGGACTTTAGTTTTAAAGTTCCCGCCAAGTTCCGAAGCGGCATGTACTCTATGCGAATCGAATGTAAAGACGCTTATGAGGACATTCCATTCTACGTCCGTCCGCGTACCGGACAGCCTCAGTCCAAAATTTGTGTGCTGGTTTCGACTTTCACCTACACCGTCTATACCAACCAGGCCCGCTCAATTGCTGGAACTGACTATGATAGATTGGTCAAGGAGAGGGGGACTCGGCCCTGGAATCCGGACCAGATACAGGAATACGGGCTCTCAACCTACAACTACCATCATGACGGAAGTGGAATCTGCTATTCATCAAGACTGCGTCCGTCACTGACGATGCGGCCGAACTATATCACGATCTGTCGTTCTTACGGCGGGTCGGGCATGAGGCACCTTCCCGCAGACACCCATATTTTTGCCTGGCTTGAACATCTAGGCCATGATTACGATTTAGTGACGGATGACGACCTGCACAAGGAAGGGTATGCATTGCTGAAACCCTATCAGGTTGTAATGACGTGCAGTCATCCGGAGTACCATACATCCAATACACTGGACGCAATTTATGAATACTCCCGGTCAGGCGGTCGATTGATGTATATGGGCGGAAATGGTTTTTACTGGAAAGTAGCTGTCAACGATAACATGCCTGGCTTGGTGGAGATTCGTCGGGGTGAAGGTGGCATTCGTATATGGGCGGCTGAACCGGGTGAGTATTACAATTCACTTGACGGTGAGTATGGAGGATTATGGCTCCGAAACGGTCGCCCACCGCAACAGCTTGTTGGTGTTGGATTCACTGCACAGGGGGACTTTCAGGGAACCTACTACCGACGAAATTCGCAACTGCCCGGTGAATACGATTGGGTATTTGAAGGAATAGATGACGATATTCTAGGGGATTTTGGCTTGAACGGTGGTGGAGCGGCAGGCTTTGAGCTGGATCGCGTGGATTCTGCTTTGGGGACTCCGAGAAACACAGTTGTTCTGGCAAGTTCAGAAACCTATCCCGATCATTTTGTGCTGGTTCCGGAGGAGATGCTCACGCACCTTTCAACTCGTACGGGTGAACCGGCATCCGAATTGATTCGTTCCGACATTGTGCTGTTCGAGACAGGGCAGGGAGGGCATATATTCTCCGTTGGATCGATCACCTATTGCGGTAGTTTGCCGTGGAACGGTTTTGACAACAATATTTCAAAACTAACGGCCAATGTTCTGAATCGGTTTTTAAACGATAATTAATGACGCGATTTTCAAAGTTTTATGTCCTTCAGCGAGTTGACCTGATTGCCAGATGGGGATTTGCCGGCAATAATGCTGAGTAGCTGTAGGGCGATATGTCGGGTGAGGAATGAAGGCACTATTGGAGATGACCGGAGCAGGACCGCTGCATTCAGACTGTGGTCTCGATGATTCGCATTTCACCCGGTACTGGTCAACTTGAACTAAAATTTGTTATGTCTAAACTAATGCACAAAGTTTGCGGTTGATCGAACATTAATGGAATAAGTTACAGATATGGAAATTCAGTACCCGAGAAACCTGATCGGATACGGCGCTAACCCGCCGAATCCTCGTTGGCCGAACAATGCAAGGGTTGCGGTCCAAATTGTCCTGAACTATGAAGAAGGTGGAGAGAACTGTATCTTGCACGGCGATCCGGCGTCAGAAGCGTTTCTTTCAGAAATTGTAGGTGCCGACGCTCGCAAGGGCGTACGTCACATGAGTATGGAATCAATCTACGAATACGGCTCCCGCGCCGGTGTATGGCGATTGCTTCGCATATTCCGGGAATATGAGGTGCCGGTGACGGTTTTTGCGGTAGGAATGGCTGTGGAGAGGAATCCCGCTGTCATTGAGGTGATGGCCAGAGACGGTCACGAAATTTGCAGTCACGGATATCGATGGATTGACTATCAATACGTGAATGAGGAAATCGAGCGCGAGCACATCGGTCTTGCGATTGCTGCGATAGAGAATGTTACCGGAAAACGCCCGCTGGGCTGGTATACCGGAAGAACCAGTCCGAATACCCGTCGTCTGGTTGTTGAGAATGGAGGATTCATTTATGATTCCGACGACTACAGCGATGACCTGCCATATTGGGACCATCAGTTCAGAACTTCACACCTGATAATTCCGTACACCTTGGATGCGAATGATATGCGCTTCGCAACCGCACAGGGATTCAATTCGGGAGATCAATTTTTTTCGTATCTCAAAGATGTATTTGATCTTCTTTATTCCGAAGGGCAGGAATCTCCCAAGATGATGTCAGTCGGTTTGCACTGCCGACTGGCCGGGCGACCCGGACGAGCAGCCAGTGTCGCACGTTTTCTGGAATATGTAACGTCCTTTGATGATGTGTGGATTTGTCGTCGTATCGACATTGCGAATCACTGGATCGAAAACTTCCTCGAATCAGAACTTGCTGCGAAATTAAATGACTGATCGGCAGAATCTGTTACGTTTCGTCAACTTGGCGCAACCCAGTCTGGGAGCGGAGGTACTGTACGCAACGGATGATTTCTTCGCTGAGAAGGAGGGACTGCTGAAACCGGAATCGCCTGTTTTCATCGCAGATAAGTTCACTGAGTATGGGAAGTGGATGGATGGTTGGGAGTCTCGGAGACGACGGACGCCCGGTTACGACCATTGCATCATTCGAATCTGTCGCGGCAAGATCTACGGTATTGATGTTGATACATCCCACTTTACCGGTAACTATCCCGAGCATGCCAGCGTTGACGCTTGTGACAGTGAAGTTGACCCTGACGAATCGACAGTCTGGGAAGAAGTTGTCCCGAAATCTCCTCTCGAAGGTGACTCGAGCAATGTGTTCTTTGTGGACTCCGATCAGAATTGGACTCACTTGCGATTGAACATATATCCGGATGGTGGAGTGGCCCGTTTAAGGGTTTACGGGGAAGTTCATAAGGACTGGGCTCAAGTAGGGGAGGACGAGGAAACCGACTTGGCATTCATGCCTAACGGTGGAGTTGCGGTTGCCTGCAGTGACATGCATTTCGGCAATATGTGGAACCTGCTCAAACCGGGGAGAGCGATCAACATGGGTGATGGCTGGGAGACGCGTCGGCGCCGGGGCGAAGGCTACGACTGGGCGGTCATACAACTGGGTCATCCGGGCGTGGTGAGACGAATTGAAATTGACACGTTACATTTCAAGGGAAACTATCCGGCCCATTGTGCAGTGCGAGGGACATTTGCACCAGGCGCAACGGAAGAGCATCTGACTGAAAATACGGACCATTGGAAGACTTTGTTTTCGGAAGCAATCTTGAGTGCTGATAGCAACCATATTTTTGAAAATAATATCAAAGATATAGGCAATATTACTCATCTAAAGCTTGATATATATCCCGATGGTGGTGTCGGTCGTCTGAGGGTGATTGGTACCAAGTCCATCCTTTCTTCCGGGGGATTGGTTCCACAACCACTGACAGCTGAATCTTTCAAGGCATACGGTGATGTGATTGAGACCACTGATCGCCCCTCGCGCGAGATCAATCATGGCTACGCTGACCGATTTGAGGATCTCGCTCATTTGGACATAACTGATGGCGGAAAGCCGGCATTGAGTATCTTCAAGGCAAAACCACTGCCCATGCCATTGCGTATCAGCAAAATGGAGCGTCATCCAAACGCGAGTCAGGCGTTCATCCCGAGAGGTAACGGTCGATTCCTGATTGCAGTTGCCAAGCCATCGGAAAAATTCGACCCGGATGATTTGGAAGTATTCGTGACAGATGGGGGGCAAGGCGTCAACTACGCTCGAGGAGTATGGCATCATTTTTTGATGGTGCTCCGGGAGGAACAGGAGTTTATCGTCATTGATCGGTCTGATCCTGACGACAATACACAAGAAATCGAACTCAGTTCACCGTATCCTATAATCGACGAATTGGCTTTGGCACAACTAGAACAGAACTGAAGAATTTTATGTAGACATACCAGGAGAAAGTTAATGCCCTATACAACCGATGACATTCGAAATGTGGCTCTGCTTGGACAGGCAAGTGCCGGAAAAACATTGTTGAGCGATGCTTTGCTGCATGCCGCGGGTGTCATTCCGACTGCAGGTGAAATTGCAAGGAAGAATACAGTCAGTGACTACGATGCGCTGGAAAAGGAACATCAGCGTTCCCTGGTCTCGTCGGTGATGTCGTTCGACTACAAAGGTACACATGTGAACCTAGTCGATACACCTGGTTATTCCGATTTTATGGGGCCTGCACTATCGACACTGTCTGCTGTGGAAACTGCGGTGGTTGTAATCAACGCGCAAAATGGAATTGAGACCATGACGCGAAGATTCATGGAATTGGCAAAAGAATCAAGAATCTGCACCGCAATTGTGGTTAATAAGATCGATCTGCCCGATCAAGATCTGGAATCGATCTACACCTCGATTCAGGATGAGTTCGGAAGCGAATGTCTGGCTGTCAATCTCCCTTCTGATGGCGGCGGTTCGGTTATCGGATGTTTATTCAAATGTGATGGTTCACCGGATTTCTCTTCAATTGACGACGCGCATACTGCCATTGCGGATCAAATAGTGGAAGTGGATGAGGAGCTGATGGAACAATATCTTGAAGACGGGGAATTGCCAGACGGGAGTGTCGCTTCAGTGTTCAAGCAAGCCATGCGAGAAGGTCACCTGATTCCAGTTTTTTTTACATCTGCGCAAACCGGTGCGGGTATTGAGGAGCTGCTTGTCTTGATAGACAATCTGCTTCCGAATCCAAAAGAGGGAAATGCCGCTGAACTCGTTTTTGGGGATGGTGGATCTGCCACCACAAAAGAAATTAAATCTGATGCGGGTGAGGAAGTTGTCGCGCACGCATTCAAGATTGCATTCGATCCCTTTGTCGGTAAGATTGGCAGTCTTCGAGTTTTCCAGGGTACGCTCAGGAAAGATGCTTCGTTATTCATTGGGGATGCCAGAAAAGCCGTTCGAATCAGCAACATGTTTTCGATGCTGGGCAAACAGCATACTGATCTGACGGAAGCTGTGGCTGGCGATATTGTAGGACTGGCGAAGATTGACGAAATAGAGCAGGATAGTGTCCTGCTTGAAACCAGTTCGGATTCACAGGTAAGATTGAAGGCGGCGAATCCACCGACACCAATGGTCGGACTTGCAATTGCACCCGCAAACCGAGGTGACGAACAGAAAGTCGCCGAAGCGTTGCAGAAAATCGCAGCCGAGGATCCGTGTATCAACCTTGAGCGCAATCCGGCCGCCAATGAAACCGTACTTCGCGGTCTTGGAGACTTGCATCTGCGAATTGCTCTTGAACGATTGGATACGATTTACAACGTGACGGTCTCCACTTCGGTACCGACAATTCCGTACAAGGAGACGGTTACCAAAGTTTCAGAAGGGCATTGCCGGCACAAGAAACAGACTGGTGGCGCCGGTCAGTTTGGCGAGGTTTACC
Organism: Arenicellales bacterium; assembly: GCA_963662635.2. GTDB lineage: Bacteria > Pseudomonadota > Gammaproteobacteria > Arenicellales > JAJDZL01 > JAJDZL01. The sequence continues at coordinate 431,056 of CAXXFC010000004.1, read as the reverse complement.
TGCGTGTTGAACCGATGCCGCGAGGGCAAGGTTTTGAGTTTGTCGACAATGTTGTCGGTGGAGTGATCCCTTCCCAATTCATACCCGCGGTTGAGAAGGGCGTTAAACAGGTGTTGGAAAATGGTGCCATTGCCGGGTTTCCATTGCAGGATATTCGAGTAGTAGTTCATGACGGGAAATACCATTCTGTAGACTCGAAAGAGGTGGCGTTTGTCACCGCTGGTAAGAAAGCGTTCATTGACGCGGTTTCCAAAGCCAGCCCAATTGTTCTTGAGCCGATCGCCGATGTAGCGGTCACCGCGCCGAGTTCGAACATGGGGGATATCGCAGGCGAACTGTCATCGCGACGCGGACGGATCAAAGATACTGATTCACTGGCCAACGGAGCGATCAGGATTACAGGGTCGGCACCATTGGCCGAAATGTCGGATTTTCAGTCAAGACTGAACGCGATAACAGGGGGCGAAGGTGCATTTGTTCTGGAATTCGGTACCTACGAACCTGCGCCGATGGAGATTCAGAAGCGACTGCAGGCACAATTCATCCAGCCCGACGAGGACTGAGCACCCTGAGGAGGTCAATGTCATGGATCCGACAGAACAGATTGAAGTTGAGAAGTGTCCGATTACGGGTAAGACCAATCCGCCGCCTAAACGTCAGGAACCTTCCGACGGTGAGCAACGAACACTTGTCCTGACTGGTGCAAGCCAGGGTATCGGGCATGCTACAGCCAAACTGTTTGAGGAGAACGGATGGCGTGTCATTACCTGTTCCAGGCGCGCATTTTCCACTGAGTGCCCGTGGCAGGCGGGCGAAGAAGATCACATTCAGATTGATCTTGGAGACCCTGATCATCGCTCGATTGGACTTGCGGAATTGAAAAAGAGACTTTCGGGTGGTGCATTGCACGCCTTGGTGAACAATGCGGGAATTTCTCCGAAAGATGAGCAGGGCAGACGCTTGGGTCCGGCTGATACTGGTATGGCCACATGGCGGCTTGTGTTCGAGGTGAATTTTTTCGCACCTATCGTGCTTGCGAGAGGACTGATGGAGGAATTGACAAAAGGAAAGGGGTCGGTTGTCAATGTCACTTCAATTGCCGGTAGCCGGGTTCATCCATTTGCCGGTACCGCTTACGCAACCTCAAAAGCCGCACTCGCCGCATTAACCAGAGAGATGGCGTGGGATTTCGGAGCTCGGGGAATTCGCGTCAATGCGATCGCTCCAGGCGAAATCGATACACCTATTCTTTCACCTGGCACCAACGATCTGGTCGAGACAATTCCGTTACATCGGCTGGGTACACCCGAGGAAGTCGCGCAGACTATCTTTTTCTTGTGTGCTGAGCAATCAAGTTACGTAACTGGTTCCGAAGTCCACATCAACGGCGGTGAGCATCTATAGCTGAAACTGACAACTTCAGTTCTGGAGATCTGTCCCATTTAGTTCTGTCTGAAATTGCGTACGGTATTTAATGCACGTACTGATTCAAAAACTCCTCAATTCCCGTGGTGTAAGTTTCACCACTATTGAGGTAGCCATAGTTGTGATCACCTGAGATTGTCAAGAAACTTTTTTCCGACGTTGTAGCTGCATAGAGCCTCTCGGCGTGTGTATAAGGAATTAGCTCATCCTCAGGGCTGTGTATGAAAAGTGTCGGGCATCTTACCCGAGGGATTCGAGATAGGTTGTCGTATCGGAATCTGAGCATGAAGTTGGTGGGCAACCATCGGTAATAGATTTTTCCCATATCGGCGAGCGATGTGAATCCTGATTCCATTATCAAAGCCGCTGGATCAAATTCGGTCGCAGCCCAGCTTGCCATTGCAGTGCCTAATGATCTACCAAATAAAACAATGTTGTTGGGGGAGGTCTGCCTGGTTTCTGTCAGGAAATTCCAGGCGAGTCGGACATCATTGTACATGGCGCGTTCGGAAAGTTTCCCCTTGCTCGCACCGTACCCTCTGTAGTCATAAACGAAAACCGTATGCCCGAGTTGATAAAACATTTCGATCGTGTCTATCATGTATGACATGTTTCCAGCATTGCCACCGAATAGAAGAACTGTGTACTTCGAGTCTGGAACCTCAACCAGCCATCCGTTCAGTGTGGCATTTTCGGATGAAGGTTTGAGAACGACAGGCTCAAATGGAATTTCTCTATCTATTGGCGTTTCCACAAATTTGGTGAAGGGTACGTGAATCAGTCGCTTTTGGTAGAAGTAAACAGCTGCTGCGAGTAGAATGTAAAAACATACCAGACCAAATACAAATGTAAGTAGAACCTTCAGCATTTGTCTTCTCTTCGACTCATTTGACGACGGGTGTTCGACTGTTCACATACTGGTTCAAGCCGACGGTTTTCCAGTTATTTTTAGCGTTGAAGCGAAGAACGAAGGTGCTCAATGAAAATTTTCTATATATCTTATTCACGTCGTAATATGGTAAAGTATTTACATGGTCCGACATGATTCGAATTAAGTTTGTTCAACTATTTCAGCAATTTCGACAATTTCTTGTAGCAGTGATAGAAATTGTGTTGCAATTGTAGTTTCTAACGTTGCCGACAAACCAAACAACAGCAATTAAATTAGATCTTTAATGAGTAGAACCTATCCCTAATGGCAATATTTTTGATTTTGTCATTATCGGTTATCAAAATGCAATAATTATTATCGTATCTATTGGACTATGAATCCTACGAAATCAACATCCAACGATTTGTTTCCAAACGAAGTGATTGAGGAAGCTACTGTTGAAGAAGCGAGTAGTTGGGCGTCTGGCAAATTCAATCGGAATATTAGCAAGTCAAATATCGCGTACCTCGTCCAATACGGGCAGATAGAAAAAATTACCCGCAATGGAGTCACGCTGGTTAAACTTGATGATTTACAAAAATACTATAGCGAAAGGATTAAAAGCAGAGAAATAAGCTGGAAAGAACGGCTTGGGGACGATCTCAATTGGAATCTTTCGTTTGAGCATCTTCGGGAAATAGATACAACGAAGCATGTTCATCGCCTTCATCCCTATAAGGGAAAATTCATCCCTCAACTTGTTGAGTACTTTCTGGACGATCACATAGACGAATATAAATCGGAAGCATATTTCGTTCCGGGAGATATTGTTCTAGACCCCTTTGCAGGTTCAGGTACAACTTTGGTGCAGGCCGGGGAATTAGGTATACATTCAATTGGTATCGACATCTCGGAATTCAATTGCATGATAGCGGATGTGAAAATAGGAAATTATGAGTTTCTCACATTGCATTCAGAGATGGAACGAGCTTGCTCGAAATTATCCACATTCTGCGCAGAGAATCATCATAGTGAATTTGAGCACACATTGAGTGAACAGCTAAGCGAGTTCAACAAGAAAAACTTTGCGAATCCTGAATTTAGACAGCGGATTCAGCGGGGTGAAATCGAAGAACCCGAATACGGTGAAACCAAATTATCGGAATTCTCGAAGATTGAAAATGAAATTGTAGATAAGTTCGGAATTCAGTTGAAGCAGGAACAGTCTGAAACATTTTTGGACAAATGGTACTGTCTTAATGCAAGGAGAGAAATTGACTTTGTAAACAATCAGATTAATCAGATCGATGATTCACTGAATCGTAAAGTTCTTCAACTTATTCTGAGTCGTACGATCCGCTCATGCCGAGCAACGACTCATTTTGACTTGGCTACGTTGAAGCATCCTCAACTTAAGTCATACTATTGCTGGAAGCACAAAAAGATTTGCAAACCTGTTTATTCAATCAAGTACTGGTTCCACCGATATTTGAAGGATACCATTGCAAGACTGCAAACATATGATCAACTGAAATGTCCAGTATTTTCAACTGTTCTAAAAGGAGATTCCCGATCGATCAACATTTTCTCGGAGATTGGGAAAAGAAACAAAGAACTTTTTGAAATTCTCCGAACTAAAAATATTAAGGGAATTTTTTCTTCTCCGCCCTATGTGGGTCAGATTGACTATCACGAACAACACGCATATGCGTACGAACTATTTGGTTTGGGCCGTAATGATGAATACGAAATCGGGCCTTTGTTCAAAGGACAGGGTCGAGTAGCCAGGGAATCGTATGTTGAAGGGGTTTCCGATGTTTTAATTTGTTGCCGTAAATATCTAGCGGACGATGCTAACATTTTTCTTGTCGCCAATGACAAACATGATTTGTACCCATCCATTGCACAGAGATCAGAGATGAAAATTGTTGATACTTTTAAAAGACCAGTATTGAATCGAACCGAACGCGACAAGTCTCCGTATTCCGAAACGATATTTCATCTTAAATTCGGTGTTGAACAATGACAGTACTTTCCGACCGTCTGCGCGACGAGATTGAAGCACACCTGATCAATAAGATTGATAGGAAACTAGCGGATTATCGAAAGGAAACAAATTCTGCCCCATTTCTTGAAAGACTGTTGGGTGCCGATAGAATCGTCAATCACTCCTTGGTCCACTCGATTAGCACTTCACTTGGTGCATCGGTGTACGAGCAAATCGCTGTAATTATTGCAAACGCCAATCCCGGAATAGCCGAGGCTGAGCGTCAACACTCACTAATTGGCCATATTGGTTCCGATACAATTTTGCTGATTGACACCATAATTCAAGGTTTAAGTACTTCATCTCGCGAACCAAATTTTGAAAATGAAGCAAAGGAAATCTTTCATTCAATTTCAAAAACGGATCCGGGTGAGAAGCGATCAGTAAAGGTGGATTTATTCATCAGGATGGCCAATGGCAGTGAGTTATTTTTCGACGTGAAAACTGTCAAGCCCAACAAGGATAACGCGGAATCAAATAAGAAGAGAATTTTGACCTGGCTTGCCCTTCGTATGAGTCAGGAATTGTGTAACGAAAAATTGACGAATTTAATTTCTGCCGCAATAGCCTTGCCGTATAACCCGTATGAGCCACGGCCGTATAATCGTTGGACTACTCGAATTGTGCACGAATATGGAAAGGATTTACTGGTCGGAAACGACTTTTGGGACTTGCTCGGTGGAGAAGGGACTTACATCGAACTTTTGGAAGTATTTCAAGATACCGGACTAAAAAAGCATGACGAGATTGAGCATCAATTAAATCAAATTGTCATTGAATCAGCGGTCCAGTCTAAATTCAATTGATTAATCTTCTTATTCAACCAGTAAAAGCGTAGTTGAAACGGCATCCACATTAACTTGATTGGTTTTATAACTGATAGACTCAGAAATCAGTGAATTCGGAAACTAATTTGACAGCTTTGCACCAGCGTTTCATCAGGTATTCGCGCTCATTCGCGCTCATCTCGGATTCAAAGCTTCGGTCCGACTTCCAATTGCTCGAAATCGAATTCAATGATGGAAACATTCCTGAATGGAGTCCGGCCAGGTAAGCTGCTCCGATTGCTGTTGTTTCGGTGTTTGAGGGACGGTCGACCTGCAGATTTAGAACGTCGCTCAGAAACTGACAGAACCAGTCATTGTTCGCCATGCCGCCGTCCACTCGTAACCGACCGATAACACTTCCGTCAGACTCCATCGCGTTCAGCAGGTCAGCAGTCTGGTAAGCGACTGATTCCAGTGCGGCGCGAACAAACTGTGCTCTACCGGTATCTCTCGTCAAACCGAAAACAGCACCGCGAGCGTTGGGAAGCCAGTGTGGAGCTCCCAGACCAGTCAGTGCCGGTACCATGTATACACCACAATTGTCATCCAATGAGGCCGCCAAATCCGCAGAGTGCGTCGCATTTTCAAGAATGGCAAGTTCATCGCGAAGCCATTGCATTGCGGCCCCCGCGACAAAAATCGACCCTTCCATTGCATAGCAGGAATTGCCATTCAGCCTATATGCAATTGTGGTGAGCATTTTGTGTTGCGAAACTACTCTTTCCGACCCGGTATTGATAATGAGGAAGCATCCCGTACCATAGGTGCTCTTGACCATGCCAGGTTCAAAACAGGCTTGTCCAATTAGTGCCGCCTGTTGATCCCCGGCGACTCCACAGATCGGTAGCGATTGACCCAAAACGGAATCGTCTGTAATTCCAAAGTCTGCCGCACAATCCAGCACCCTTGGCAAGCAATATTCGGGTATGGAAAACAGTTCGAGGAGCTCAGGGTCCCATCTTTGGTTGCGGATGTCATACAGCATGGTTCTTGATGCATTGGTTGCATCGGTCACATGTGATTTCCCCCCGGTTAGATGCCAAATCAAGAAGCTGTCCACAGTTCCGAATATCAAGTCGCCGCGCTCCGCTCGTTTGCGTGCATCCGGTACATTCTCAAGAATCCAATTGAATTTGGTTGCTGAAAAATACGGATCCAAAAGCAGTCCGGTTTTTTCTTGCACTTCCGGTGCTAGTCCGTCCTGATTTAGATGAGCGCAATAGGCAGCGGTTCGCCGGTCTTGCCAAACTATCGCATTGTAAACTGGCTCACCGGTATTACGATCCCAGATAATGCTCGTTTCTCGCTGATTGGTGATGCCGATTGCATTGACATCACCTGGCAGGTGTTCTGAATATGCAAGCACCTCATGAGCCACTGACTGCGTAGTTTGCCAGATCTCAACCGGATCATGTTCCACCCAGCCATCATTCGGGAAATACTGTGTGAATTCTTTCTGGTGTGTTTTCAGTACCTTACCATTGCGATCGATCAGGAGTGCGCGGGAGCTGGTAGTCCCTTGATCAATGCTAAGAATATAAGCTTGCATCCGCAATAACCTCCGGTGGATTTCTAGATTGTAACTTGGAATCTATATATTGCTCGAGTTTGTCGATTTCGCACGCGTTCATACGAATTCCCAGGCGTGTTCGTCGCCAAATTATGTCTTCAGCGCACATAGCATACTCTCGGGCAAATAGGTAATCCACTTCTGCCTGATAAAGCCCTGATGAGAATTCGGTCCCTAAATCAGAGACAGCGTTGGCACCTTTGAGAATTACGTGAGCATTGCTTCCATAGTGACAAGCATATCGATCAACAAGTTCGGTTGGAAGCCATCTGTATTGTTGTTGTAGTGTGCTGGCGAACGTTTCAATGCAGTATCCATTGATGTCCCCACCGGGCAATTTAGCGTTTTGGGTCCACTTCGGCCTGTCGAAGCCCTCAACTTGTTGAAGCAGCGTCAGCACGTCTTCTGCCAGCTGGCGGTAAGTTGTGATTTTGCCCCCGTATACGGAAACAATTGGTGCGCTGGCAACATCGAATTTCAATGTGTAGTCCCGAGTCATTGTTGTAGCGTCCCTATAGCTATCGTCGTACAGAGCTCGCACACCACTAAAGCTCCATATGACATCATTGGACCTTACAGGGACACGCAAATATTGACTGACAGATTGGCAAAGATAGTCGATTTCTGAGCTCGTTATCTCCTTTAGGCTATTGGGGTCTTCCATTTCAATTTCAGTGGTGCCAATCAACGTGAAATCTCGCTCGTAAGGGATGCAGAACAAGAATCTTCTATCCGTATTCTGGAAAATATACGCGTACGGATGTTCGAATAGCTTGCGGACCACGATATGACTTCCGCGAACAAGTCGAAATTTATGCGCGGATTGATTCGGACTCAAAAGACTGCAAACTTCATCAACCCAAGCACCGGTAGCGTTTACCACAACGCGGGCCCGGACGCGACAAGTCTCTTTCAGCAAACTCCGGCTGTCATCACTGGCCAGCGTGACCCACCAAAAGTTGTCTTCCCGTTCAAGATTCGTACACCGCGTGCGACTGAGGACACAAGCTCCTAATGTAGCCGCATCCGCAACATTGAGAATTACAAGCCTTGAGTCCTGTACCCAGCAGTCAGAATATTCAACTGCATATTTCAGACTTTCTTTTAGAGCTGAACCGCTTTCGTGACTTGATAGATCGAGCTGATTGGATTTTCGTAAAAGAGTCATCGGTGACAATGAATCGTAAAAAAACAATCCCAAACGGATCATCCAGCGCGGTCGCGACGATTTGTGATGAGGCAAGACGAATCGAAGCGGCCAAATGATGTGGGGAGAATTGCGCAGTAGAACCTCGCGCTCCCGCAGACTATGCCTGACGAGTTTGAACTCGAAATTCTCGAGATACCGCAACCCACCGTGAATTAATTTGGTGCTCGCTGAGGAGGTGTGTTGTCCGAAATCATCTTTCTCGCACAACAATACCTTGAGTCCTCGACCGGCAGCATCGCGGGCGATGCCTGATCCATTGATACCGCCGCCAATGACGGCAAGATCGAACTGGTTTTGCCCGCTCAGAACACTGGTCATTGAAATTCAGCTGATCGGATTCAGGTCGCGCACACGTTAAACGCGTAGAAACACGAAAAGCGACCAAATGATCGACAAAACCAGAGCACCCCAGAGTGGGGTGGAAAATAGCCAAAGCCACCCAAGGAAAATAAATACACTGCCTAACAGGCTGATGAATAGCCTGTCACCGCGCGTGGTATCCAGTCCAAATACACCGCGTCGCGGAGCGCCACCGGGGCTTATTTTCTCCCAAACGCCCATCGATACGATGCAAATAAAGATAAAGACAAAGAATAGAATCGTCGGCCAGGTCCAGGCCATCCACGAGAAGTCCAACATTGGTCTATACCCTGCCCAGGGAAAAACCCCTGGCGATGTAGTTCCTGACAAAATAGATTACGATTGCACCTGGAATGATTGTTAGTGCTCCAGCAGCTGCGAGAAGCCCCAATTCATAACCTGCTGTGCTCGCAGTTCGCGTCATTGTTGCTGCGATTGACTTGGCAGCTACCGAAGTCAACGTTTTTGAAAGCAGTAGTTCTACCCACGAGTACATGAAGCAAAAGAATGCAGCGACGCCTATTCCGGAAGCAATGGTCGGCATGAAAATTTTGACAAAGAATCGGGGAAACGAATAGCCATCGACGTAGGCCATTTCATCCAACTGCTTTGGAACACCCGACATAAAAACTTCGAGAATCCAAACTGCTAGCGGTATGTTGAACAGGCAGTGTGCAAGTGCCACGGCAATATGTGTGTCGTAAAGGTCAAATGCTGCGTACAATTGAAAAAACGGCAGTGCAAACACTGCAGGAGGTGCCATGCGGTTGGTGAGTAACCAGAAGAACAGATGCTTGTCGCCCAGAAATCTATATCTTGAAAAGGCATACGCCGCCAGAAGAGCGACAGTCACGGAAATTATGGTATTGATCACTACGTAAATGATCGAATTAATGTAACCGCTGTACCAAGTGGGGTCTGTAAAGATTTTGATGTAGTTATCCAAGGTGAACTCCAACGGAATTAGGGCAAACGTACCCAGAATTTCGTTGGTTGTCTTAAATGACATATTTAGTAGCCAGTAAATCGGCAACATCAAGAAGATGATGTAGAGCGTCGGAATTATCCGCTGGTGCGAAAATATGCCGCTCAATTTTCTACTGTTGCTCATTTTTCATCATCAGGGTGTAGAACACCCAGCAAATAAGGAGAACGATAAAGAAATAAATCAATGACATGGCTGCAGCAGGTCCCAGATCAAACTGTCCCAACGCGAGTTTGACCAGGTCAATTGACAGGAACGTCGTTGAGTTGCCCGGACCGCCGCCGGTTAACACAAACGGTTCGGTGTAGATCATGAAACTGTCCATGAATCGCAGCAGTATCGCGATTGTCAGTACCCGTTTCATTTTGGGTAACTGAATCCAAATGAAGACAGCCCATCTTGATGCGCCATCAATTTTAGCAGCTTGGTAATATGCTTCCGGAATAGCGCTCAGGCCTGCATAGGCCAAAAGAACGACCAGCGACGTCCAATGCCAAACGTCCATCACAATGGTTGTCGCCCAAGCAGCAATTGGTTGTTGAGTAAAGTTGTAATCGATGCCAATTGATTTGATTCGCCTCGATTCGCGCGCGTGAGAATGTGGTGAAGGACGGAATTTCTCGCAGAATATTTACAACAGAGTCTGTTCCAGCAACGTAATGAAATTGAGTATCAAATCGACAAAACCATCACGGATTCAGCTATTCGATTTCAGTAAATGGATTGAGTAGTCGAACACCTGTATCTTCGAAATGAGAGGTATTTCTCGTAACCACGCATAGATCGTGTATCAGTGCGGTTGCGGCGATTTGTTTGTCGTGTGAATTCTGATGATGAGGCACACGCAGATAACCCCATAGCTGAGCTTCGAGTTCGGTGAAAGAAAGGAGGTGGTTGCGGTAACTTTTCATAACTTCGCCAAGCCAAGTTTCCAACAGGTTTGCTTGTTCGTAATCTCCGCGATGTCGAATCATTTCGACACCTCGTCTCAACTCACCAATTGTTATGACGCTCAGATAAACTTCCTGGCTTTCATTAGTAATTTTTGATAAAAATGCCCGAACACCCCTGTTCATTTTCGACTTTTTTCGGAATTCACTGACTATATTGGTGTCAAGTAAATACACGGTTTGGCGACTCATCTTGCTGGGGTGAAAAATCGTCATCATGACCCACTGATGGGATCGCTTGAAGTACCTCAACAAAACTTCTTCTTCGTGGAGTTAACAGTGCATCGGCCAGCAAATTTCGATGTTCAGCTTCCGCGCTAATGCCTTTCTCACCGGCTCGAATTTTCAAAGCCGCTACAATTTCGTCATCAACGTTTCTTACGATTAGACTCGCCATATATGCCTCCTCCTGTACTGGGAATTGAATTTTAATGGAGTAGTATTACCACAATGCAATCAATGATATCACATGTGTACTTTCTATCACACAATTCCTTACCCTTGCGAGGTGCCACCCAAACCCCTGAGTCGGGTTTAAGTTGCAGTTACCGTCAAGAATCGAAAGTCTAACTCAAATGTGAGGGCTTTTTTCCCAAACAACTCACAAAGCACCTACAAAATAGAATATCGTTAGGAAGCGGTTTTCCAATTCTGCGTGTAATGTGGCTAGGCTATTCAGTCCGTGTGGCTCCCACCCAATGATTCATGCTGTGCTTGAATGATGAGTTACTGAATATTTGTGGAAATCTTTCGAAGCACAGCGTTTAACACCATGAATATCATAGCCTTCGCAACAGTTTGTCAGAAATTTCATTTGACAATTTCAATTTTCAACCCTGATTGAACAGCAGTTTCGGTCGGGGAATTCATTTTCTGAATCGAGAAATATATGGCTCGCGCAATGACCATGATGCTGATCGCCATGGCAATTCTGCCAGGCATGGATGCGGTGGCAAAATGGCTATCCGGAACTGTTTCTTCCGGACAAGTCTCGGCAGCCCGCTTCATTTTCCAAACGCTATTTTTACTGCCGTTCATTTTCTGGACACGCGGCAAATGGCTGACACCAAACGTGTTCCTGCATGCAGCGAGAGGAATCCTGATCGCAAGTGCCACAGTGTCATTTTTCAGCGGTCTCGCATATCTGCCGATTGCTGATTCGCTGGCTCTGTTCTTTGTTGAACCGATGCTCGTTACACTGCTTTCGGTTGTACTTCTCCGCGAGTCCGTTGGCTGGCGCCGATTTTCTGCAATTCTGGTTGGATTTTTCGGGGCGGTTATTGTTATCCGTCCATCATTTGTCAATGTAGGATGGGCTGTTCTATATCCGGTCTCAGCGGCACTGTGTTTTTCATTTTACATCCTGCTTACGAGAAAGCTGGCAGTGACGGAAGATCCGATTCGTATGCAGTTTTTCGCTGGAGTCTTTGGCGGATTCGCTATTTCCCTTGCTCTTATCATTGGAACACAGAATGACATCGCTGTCTTTACCGCAACTTGGCCTACGATACACCAATTACTTCTCCTCGGTTTGCTTGGACTGGTGGGCACTGTTGGTCACCTGCTCGTAGTGTTGGCGTTTCAACGAGCACCCATCAGTGTGCTGGCACCGTTTCAGTACGTCGAAATTATCAGCGGAACGATCTTGGGACTTTGGCTGTTCGGTGATTTCCCGGAACTTATTACTTGGCTTGGAATCGCTTTGATCGTTGCAACAGGGATTTACATATTTCACAGGGAATCCATGCGGGGACTGTCCATTCGTTCTGGTACCGCTCATTCAACCAACAAATGACTCAAACCTAGCTCGCAAATTATCTGTCGGACTTTTCATCAGTAGCTGAAACCGAGCTTTCTCTAAATTCTTTGGGAGCACGACAATAGCATTGCGATACCCATTCGTCAAAGACGGGGAGTGAACGGTAAATTTTCCGTGAATTAGAGCAAACTTAGTCTTGAATTCTCATGCTTTTGCCCCTCTGTCAATCAATAACTGCATATAATTTACGATTTCGATTCAACAAGTCTGCGACTTCTAGATTATGTTTGGCAGACAGATTTTGGAAAACAGGTGATGGTTGTACCCAAAAATTCAGACGATTCTCAGATAGATGATTTGCGAATCGCATCTATATGCGATGTTGCGTATCCAGCCCAGGTGATGGATGAAATTCCAGCATCCAGTAAAGCGGTCGCCGTCGTAGAAAGCACCAGAAATGCAATTCATGAAATTTTGAATGGACGCAACGATCGTCTCATAATAATCGTTGGGCCTTGTTCGATACATGATTCCGACGCCGCGATGGAGTATGCCACTCGGCTCAGAAACATCAAGTCGAAACTGGCTGACGATCTGCTGATCGTCATGAGAGTTTATTTCGAGAAACCTCGGACAACGATCGGATGGAAGGGTTTGATCAATGACCCAGACCTGGATGGAACATTCGATATCAACAAAGGACTGCGGCTGGCAAGAAGACTGCTCCTTGAATTGAACAATATTGGAGTGCCTGCTGGTGTCGAGTTTCTGGATATTGTGACACCGCAATACATCGCTGATCTGGTCAGTTGGGGTGCCATTGGAGCGCGGACGACTGAGAGTCAGGTTCACAGACAGCTGGTTTCAGGCCTGTCGTGTCCGGTCGGTCTGAAAAATGGAACCGACGGAAATCTTCAAATTGCCGTCGATGGCGCACATGCAGCATCAAAAAGCCATCGTTTCCTCTCTATTCGGAAGGATGGCCACACCGCAATTTTTGAGACATCCGGAAATGAAGACTGCCACATCATCTTACGCGGTGGCAAGGTGCCGAATTACGGAGCGGAAGATGTCAATATTGCATCTGAACTTTTGGCTAAAAGAGGTCTTGCTGAAAATATCATGATTGACTTCAGTCACGCCAACAGTTCGAAAGAGTTCTTCCGCCAAATGGATACAGGACGGGACGTAAGCGGCCAGATTGCAATAGGCGATACGCGGATCAAAGGTGTCATGATTGAAAGCCATCTAGTAGAGGGCCGTCAGGACCAAGTTCCCGGAGAAAAGCTGGTATACGGCCAAAGCATTACAGATGCCTGTATCGGCTGGGATGACACTGAAATGTTACTGACGGAGCTCGCAGAAGCGGTGCGTCAGCGCCGCGATTTCGTTCATGCTTCCGCTTCAGTCGATGCAGTTGCAAGCTGAACCGGAATCCCAAATCCATCAATCCAGTGGTCAAACCCTATCAGTCGGATGTGTTGACGCCGCGATTCGTCTGCGATGCTGAGCGACGAGCGGAACTGCGCCGAGAATCCGAACAGTTGCCGCCTGTACTTCTGAACTCTTCGTCTGCGAGTAGTGCTGTAATGCTGGGAGCGGGTTATTTCACTCCGCTTGACGGGTTTATGAATCGCGCGGATGCACTTGCGATCGCGGACGGAATGAGAACACCGTCAGGTCTTTTTTGGCCGGTTCCTATTCTAAACCGTACCAGCGAGAAGGACGACGATATAGTTGGCGAAAGAATTACGCTCAGAGACTCCGAGATTGCTGGAAATCCACCGTTGGCAATTCAGACAGTCGAGTCTGTTGACTCGCTGAGCAATGACGAGTTGATGCATATCGCCCAATGCGTTTTTGGTACGACAGATCGCGAACACCCCGGTGTCAATACGTTTCTGGAGCAGGGTACAAGAGTAATTTCAGGACCCATTGAAGTTCTGAATTTCAGTTATTTTGAAACCGAATTTCCAAATACGTTCAGAACTGCATACCAGATTCGAGAGGATATCGAAAATCGAGGATGGAAGAAAATTGTTGCATTTCAGACCAGAAACCCCATGCATCGCGCACATGAAGAACTATGCAAGACTGCACTGGAACGAACGGCGTCGGACGGCGTGGTGATTCATATGTTGCTTGGCAAGCTGAAACCTGGTGATATTCCTGCGAAAGTTCGCGATGACGCGATCCGAAAAATGGTTGAACTGTATTTTCCCGAAAACACAGTGATTATTTCCGGGTATGGATTCGATATGCTCTACGCTGGTCCGAGGGAAGCAGTTCTACATGCAATTTTTCGCCAGAATCTGGGTGCCTCCCATATGATTGTGGGACGAGATCATGCGGGTGTCGGAGACTACTATGGCGCTTTTGATGCACAGACAATTTTTCATACAGATGTGCCGAAAGGCGAGTTGGATATCGAGATTTTCGAGGCGGACCATACTGCTTGGTCCAAGAAACTCAACGAAGTGGTAATGATGCGTGATGCACCAGATCATGAGAAGAAGGATTTCATTCTTCTTTCGGGCACCCGCGTCAGAGAAATGCTGTCAGCGGGAGAGAATCTGCCAGAAGAATTTTCGAGACCGGAAGTTGCAAAAATTCTAATGGAATTTTATCGACAGAATTAGTCGCTCTATTTCTACTCGATTTCGGACATCGGAATACTGAGATCCTGCAACATGATGGGTATGTCTTCATCAATCCGGTAGGCGAAACGGCCGTTTTCCGTAATCAAAGCTTCCTCCAGCTTTTTTTCGACTTTCGACCCGTCAGCGTACTGTACCTGGCCGGCAGAAACCTGTTCATTGATCTGAGCGAGCTTTTCTGCATCGACAATCGAAAGCGGCTGCTTGGTTACTGGACAGCGGAGTATTTCTAGTAATTTTGAGTCGACCGGCATCGTATGTTCCTGATCATTGAATGTATTTTCCTCTTTCAGAGAGACCCAAAACTTGTTCGTCCATCAGCATTTTGAACTGGTCAATTATTTTACCGATAAATGCAAGTGCCTGTTCGTAGTTTTCGAAGATGATTGGATACAGGTGATCGGTGGTTGGCGAGGATTCACTGAGCAGCAGGCAGTATTCCGATGATTGTGTCGGATGTGGTTCACCAAATAAAGTATCATTCATGCCGTATTTCATATTGGAATTGTTCTTTTCATCTGGTTCAGCTTCAAGCAATTGCATAGGCTCATCCATTTTGCCCGATTGAATCTACCTTACGCATGTCAGGAATAACACAATTTGATTTCACGAAGAAAACGCTACATACCAAGTGGTTTAGGTACAGATTTATGAAGAGAATAAAAGCCATAATTTTAGCGATCATAATGTCTATGACAATCGCTTCAACTGCGAACGCACATGACGTGGATTTGAATGTTCCTGGAGGAACGCTCAGTTATACGTTCGGAGTTCAGTTCGCGATTCAGATCAGCGAACAGGTAGGAAATCTAGGTGTGCCTCTGAGTGGAGAAGTGCTGGCTCAGGCGATTGCTGATGTGCTTATGGCAAACGAGTTGAAATTGTCCGAGGAACAAATGCAGGCAGCGCTGCAGGAGTTCGCTGACAACCAGATGAAAATGCAACAGGAGATGATTGAAATGGTGAAATCTTCCGGTGAGGAATTCCGAGCGGACTTTGCAAAGCAGGAAGGTGTGCAATCTACGGATAGCGGACTGCTGTATAAGGTTTATGAAGAGGGCGAGGGTGCCAAACCTGGACCTGATAGTACTGTCACGGTACACTATCGCGGGACACTGACAGATGGTTCAGAGTTCGACAGCTCCTATAGCAGAGACGAGCCCACGACATTTTCTTTAGGCGGAATCATTCCCGGTTGGGTTGAAGCGCTTCAGTTGATGAGTGTCGGTGCAAAATATCAAATCGTCCTTCCGCCGGAACTCGGGTATGGAGAGCAGGGTAGTCCGCCGGTTATTCCGCCGTCAGCGACATTGGTTTTTGAAATCGAGTTGCTCGCCATAGAATAGAAATCCTAGCAGTTTCTGGGAATTTGGTAATGGATGACGCAGTTCTGTTCGCGACGACTGCGGAAAATACCGAACGCTGGACAACGGAACTCCGACGTAACGATCCCGACCTGGACTTGCGAATATGGCCGGATGTCGGTCGGGTTGAGGATATTACCTATGCGATAGTCGCCCGACCGCCGGCAGGTGAGTTGGCTCGATATCCAAATCTGAAAGCGATATTCTCAATGTGGGCGGGCGTGGAAGATCTTCTGTCTGATTCTCGCCTCAATCACCTGCCGATAGTCAGAATGACGGAGCCGGGATTGACTGATGGCATTGTTGTTTATGTCGTGCATCATGTCATTGGAATTCACATGCATGTCTCCTGTTACCAGCCTCGGGCATGGGAGCATCCATTTCACAGCAATTACAAAGCGCCGCGCAACACCTGCGTTGGCATACTGGGCTTGGGTGTACTGGGTAGAGCATGCGCAGCAGCACTCGTTCAACTTGGGTTCGAGGTGGTCGGGTACAGTGCGAGCAGAAAAGAGCTGCCAAACGTACAATCGTTTGCCGGGCCGGATGAACTCGGACAGTTTCTCGGACGGACCGATATTCTTGTAGATCTCCTACCCAGAACTGTTGAGACGGATAATTTCTTGAATCAGGAAACGCTTGCCCAATTGCCGCGCGGCGCATACGTCATCAATGCTGGCAGAGGAGAGTCGATTGACGACGATGCCCTGCTGGCGGCTGTTCGATCTGGGCATATTGCAGGTGCGGTATTGGATGTTTTCCGCACCGAACCGCTACCTGACGATCATCCATATTGGGATGAGCCCAACGTAACGGTGACGCCTCACTGCGCGAGCAAACCGGACCCAGCCACTGCGAGCGCGGTTATTCTTGAGAAGATGCAGAAAATGAAGCGCGGTGAACCGGTTGAAGGTGTTGTGGACCGTACCCGCAATTACTGATCGTCACATCCCTCGACATTGTGATTTGACTTTGCTTCGGTTCCAACGGACCCTACTGCGAGAAATACCATTCCAGAAATTTATCGAACCCCATATCATCCTTCCTTTCCATCTCTTTTTGCTTTTGGATGGACTCGGTTGCGATGCCGGAGAATTTATCGATAGTCGCTGAACTCAGCGGGCTGCCTGTGACGATTCGTTTTGCTTCTTTCGCTTTGCGCATCGCAAACGTGAAAAATGGCTCATCATTTCCGATCAGTTCGTCCAGGATTCTCGCAGATGGTGTTTTATGCGGATTCTCAATTTTGTTTTTTTGTGTCCGAACGCAAGCCTTGTAATCGTCGTTGCCAAGGGTGTCGTCAAATAGCTCGGCTATTGATTCCAGTTTTTCGAGAATTTCCAATCCCCAAGCTTTGAGTTTGACGCGCTCGCCGTTTCGAATCAATTCCAGATCAGGATTTCGACCGTTCATTACAGTGGCATCCTTGTTAGCGGAGATGATGGGGTAGTGTTTGTCGGTCATTGGCGGGCTGGGTTGCAACAAACAGAAAGTAATCAATAGATCTAGAAATTGTGTCTGTGCCTGAGAAACTCCAGTCGGTTCATACGGGTCCAAATCAATGCATCTTACTTCAAGATATTCGACCCCCCGATCGCGCAGAGCATGGGTAGGCTTCTCCATCGGTTTGATTCGTCGTTTCGGACGAATTACAGAGTAATATTCGTTTTCGATCTGTAACAGGTTTGTGTTCAGTTGAATGTATTTTCCGTTCGATTTGACTCCAAATTCTTCGTACGTCGGAAATGGTGTGGTGATAGTTTCGCTAAGCGACTTAATGTATTCCGCGACGGAATTTTGATTGATTCGTATCTCTGATTGGACGGGATTGCGATAGCCATAATTACTCATTCTCAGAGAGGTGCCATGTTGCGCATAGACGGTGTGGGGACCTAATTCACTCAGCCCGGCGGTGTCGGATTCCGCAAAAAATGATCGACACGCTGCCGGTGATGCGCCAAACAGGTAGAAAAGAATCCAGCAGTATCGGTGGAAGTTTCGAATGGCTGCCATATATGCATTGGAGATATGCTCTTGATTGGAGTCGGTTCCTGAAATTTCGAGTACCTTCCAAAATGAGTCAGGAACTGAAATGTTGTAGTGAATACCCGCGATGATCTGCATTCTTCTTCCATATCTCAGGTCCAGACCTCGGCGGTAGACATGCTTCATTGTGCCGATATTAGATGTGCCGAATTCAGCAATTGGAATTGAACTTTCATCTCCAAGCAGGCAGGGTAATGAATTGACCCAGAGTAATCCCTCGTCAATGTGATGGTAAACAACGCCGTGCAGCAGCTCTAGGTGTTCGAGAACCTGATTCAATGTATCAAACGTCGGTGTCACAAGCTCCATCAGCGCTTCAGAATAGTCGGTCGTGATATACGGATGCGTCAGTGCTGAACCCAATGCTGAAGGGTGCGGCTCTTGCGAAAGGTGACCGTCTGGTGTGATTCGGAGACTTTCCTTCTCGATCCCTCGTCGAAAGTATGGGAAGATTTCTCCAGCATTGCTGCGAACTCGATCAAGTTGCTGTTCAAATGTCATTTGCTTTTTTTCGCGCTGGATTGCAGTTGCTACTCGTTAAAAATATTAAGATGTACACCCGACAGATGCACATCTTGCTATTTTGACAGGAGCGGATGGTTAATTCCGCCGACTAAATTTGAGTACTGATATTCGATCGCACGTCGCGGGTGGTGTCAGGTTCGAGTTATTTTACAGATGAATGGCTAGAGAAAATTATCTTTATGAATTCGCGAGACATCGACACACCCGACCTCTAGGGCGCGGCTGAATCTCCTGGTCAAGAATGAAACGTATGTCGGAACTATACATACAAGTTTTATAATTTGGCAACTTTATTTATCCGGTCGATTGTCCGTTCACCGAATCTCCCCAAACCAGTCAGGAAACGATATAGGATCGGCAACAAATGCCAAGTTGGGTCACTATCTTTCGACGCGAATTAGCGGATTATTTCTATACGCCGATTGCATACGTCTTTTTGGTTATATTCCTGGTTTCGAGCAGTGTACTCACTTTTTATGTCGGGGGACTGCTGGAACGGGAGCAGGCAGACCTTGTATCGTTTTTCAGTTTCCATCCCTGGCTTTATCTTGTGCTCGCCCCGGCGCTCGGGATGCGTCTTTGGGCGGAGGAGCGTAAGACAGGCACCATTCAGACTCTGCTCACTTTACCGGTCAGCACGTTTTCAGCTGTATGCGGCAAGCTCCTCGCATCTTGGGTATTTGCCGGTTGCGCGCTGGCATTGACATTTCCGGTATGGATAACTGTGATTTATCTGGGAAATCCGGATAACGGAGTCATCTTTGCGAGCTATCTGGGAAGCATGCTGATGGTGGGCGGATTCCTCGCGGTAAGTTCGTGCATGTCAGCTTTCACTCAGAATCAGGTTGTCGCTTTTGTACTCGGAGTCGTGGTGAATCTGCTTCTGATTTTAGGGGAATTCGTTATCGTCAAGGACTTGTTATCGTCAGTTTTACCTGATGTCTTGATCGAGACTATAGTCAATCTGAATTACCTCACACATTTTAACGAGATGACGAAAGGCGTGATTTCGCTCGACAATGTCATTTTCTTCCTGTCAGTGTTAGTGTTGTTTGCCTATATCAATGTGATCGCTGTCGATTCGAAAAAGAATAGCTGATATGCGTATCGTCAATTTAAATTTGACTGGGTTTGGTTCAGTTGCGCTCGCAATTCTGGTATTTCTGGTGCTGAATCTGATCGGACAGCAAATTTTATCCAAGTATCGAATCGATCTGACCGAACACGGGCTTTACACACTGTCCCAAGGCACCGAGGATATCCTTGATCAATTGGATGAACCGATTCAATTGAACTTTTTCGTTTCGCGTTCAGAATTGCTGCAAACTCCCGGATTGAATACATTTATTGGACGAATAGGAGAATTTCTCAATGAATATGCTCGCCTTTCCGGTGACATAATTTCGGTAAGGACTGTTGAACCGGAACCATTTTCCGAAGCGGAGGATCTGGCAGTCGGCCACGGATTGAGTCGTATTCCAATGCAAGACGGAAATTCAGCCTATCTGGGTTTAGTCGGTACAAACAGTGTCGATGAAACCCGCACCATCAGTTTGTTTCTTCCAGAGCGCGAGCAACTGCTGGAGTACGATCTCACCAGGATGATTTATCAGTTAGCCGGACGGAAACGGAAGGCAGTTGGTGTGATCAGTACGTTACCGATTCAGGGCTCCGGCGGCGGATTTGGCCAAGGGTCTGCACCGCAGCAGCCACCGTGGTCGTTCTTGATTCGTCTCGACAGTTTCTTCGACCTCCAACTGCTGTTGCCATCGGATGATCATTTGCCTGAAGATTTGGACATGCTTGTGCTGATTCATCCGAAGGGATTGTCCGATCGATTGTTGTATGAGATCGACCAGTTTGCACTTGGTGGGAAAAGCGTACTGATATTTGTCGACCCGTTCTCGGAAATTCTTTCATCCATGCTGAGTAATCAGGTGCAGGTGGTGCCAATTGACATTGGTGCGGATTTGAACCGACTCACCGGCAGCTGGGGTGTCACACTTAAGGACCGCAAAATTGTAGGTGATTTGCCTATTGCCGCCCGCGTTCTTGAAGGTGATGGGTCCTCAGGAAAGACTATAGATTATCCAGTCTGGATGAATGTCCAACCCGAGCAGTTGAATCCCAAAGATCCGATTACGTCCCAGTTGGGGAACGTTATATTGGCAACAGCCGGAGTGTTGGAGATAGATCAAAAACCCGGACTGGAAATTGAGACTCTGGTTTCGACTTCGTTAACTGCAAAGCTGTACGATTACGAAGATTTCTCAGCGGTTACCAATATTCGACAGTTACTCCAGAATTATCAGGAAGGCGGTGAGCAATGGGTGATGGCCGCGCGCGTCAGTGGTACCGCGTCCACTGCATTTCCTGATGGACCCCCGGAATCAGAAGACAGCAACATTGACTCAGATACCGAAGTGTCTCAGATCAAAGAAGGTACGATCAATGCGGTCGTGCTGGCGGACACTGATCTGTTGCACGACAGATTCTGGATTCAACAACAGCAAGTCTTTAATCAGACCGTTGCATTTGCGACTGCGTCCAATGGAGAACTGATTCACAATGCAGTTGACAATCTAGCGGGTGACAATAGTCTTATCGGGGTTCGTAGTCGCGGTAGTTACTTCCGGCCATTTCATAGAATTCAAAAAATCAGGCAAGCTGCCGAGCAACAATATCTGGCTAATGAAACCAAGCTACTGGAGGAACTGGAAAGCGTCGAATCATTACTGCTGAATCTCCAGTCAGACAATCAGAACGAAGGGGTAGAGCGGATCGTGACAGATGCGCAGCGAGAAGAACTGAAGCGAATGCGTGCGAGTCAGATTGAAATCAGAAAAAAATTGCGGGATGTCCAGCACAGATTAGGCAAAGATATTCATCAACTCGAAACGACCATTACCGTTCTGAACGTGATTGCTGTTCCACTGATTGTGGCATTGATTGCATTGTATATGGGTGGTTTTGGCTGGAAACTTCGAGGTCGAAGGCTGCTGCTGAAAGTGCGAGAGATCGCAGACCGACCATGAAAAAAATCGTTTTTGCCACGATCTTGGTTGTTTGTGCTGCGATTATTGGCTATTTTGTAATTCAGGACCGACAAACGTCAACAGTATCTGATCATGGTCTTTTTTTCCCAGGGCTTGTCGATCAGATAAACGATGTAACCGAAATAAGCATCACAGCTGATCAGGTAAAATTTTCGATCCGGAAGATGGGTGAGAATTGGAGATTGGATGTCGCAGACAATTATCCGGTTCAGTTTGAGCTCGTCCAGAACTTTCTGATCGGAATGAGTCAGTTGCGAAAACTCGAACCGAAGACCAATGACCCGGACAGGCATTCCGTGTTGAATCTTTCGGGCGTGAATGTCAAGGATTCGTCGACGATCCTGATTGAATTGTTTGACTCGCAGGATCATCCCATGGCACAGATTTTTGTGGGGAAATCGAGAGTTTCGATTAAGGATCCGAACTTGAACGATTACTATGTACGCGATCCCGGGAAGAGTCAGACTTGGTTGACAGAAAGCGGTCTCAAGGTGACGACAATTCCTTTCGACTGGGTGGATACGGAATTATCTGACCTCGAAGATTCTCAGGTAAAGGAAGTTGCCATACTAAGAAGTGATGCCAAATCGATCAGGGTATACCAGTCGGGTGCCGAAACGGGCAATTTTCACCTTGAAGGTGTCCCGCAGGGATATAAAGTACGTCATCAGTATGCGGTTAACGATATCGGCGGTCTTTTCCGGCGTCTGAATTTCGTCACCGTAAGATCAGCCGATGGCTGGACAGGCAGTGGTGTGTCGGCGAAAGCTGTTACATTCAGTGGCATTAAGCTGTATGCGCAGGCCGGAAGCGGTGAATTTGAAGACTACTATATTTTCTCAGCAGAGGTTGATGTACCGGTAAGTGCCGAAATTATGGACCAGGCAGCTATATTGAACGAAAAATTTGAAGGTTGGGTATATAAATTGTCGGATCAGCGTACCGGCACAATAAACAGTCGGTTTGAGGACTTAATTGAACCCGTTGAGGATAATTAGAAATTACGATATTTGACTTACAGCAAGAGGACACAGGAATGGAGCAGTTGAACAAGATAAGCTCGCGTCTAACCCAGTCAAAGGCACAGGGAGCATCACAAGCGATGCTTTACGGCACCGGCATGACAGATGAGGACATGAATAAGGCGCAGGTTGGAATCGCAAGCATTTGGTGGGAGGGAAACACCTGTAACATGCATCTGAACGACTTGGCTGAGCATTCGAAAAAAGGTGTAGAAGACGCTGGGTTGCTCGGCATGAGATTCAATACCATCGGAGTGAGTGACGGCATATCAATGGGTACCGAAGGCATGAGCTATTCGCTGCAGTCTCGCGATCTGATCGCCGATTCGATTGAGACCGTGGTCGCAGGGCAATGGTACGATGGGTTGATAACCATTCCCGGCTGTGACAAGAATATGCCGGGATGCCTGATGGCTATGGGTCGTTTGAACAGGCCGTCACTGATGATCTACGGAGGCACCATACGTGCCGGAAGAACCGCTTCACAGAAAGTGGACATCGTATCCGCATTCCAGAGTTATGGCGAATTCATTGCTGGAAGAATCGATGAAAGAGAACGGATGGAAATTGTCCGCAATGCATGCCCCGGCGCGGGTGCATGTGGAGGTATGTATACCGCGAATACCATGGCCAGCGCCATTGAGGCGATGGGTATGTCATTGCCGTACAGTGCGTCAACGCCAGCCAATGATGATGGCAAGATTCAAGAGTGCATACGAGCGGGCAAAGCCGTTCTGAATCTGATGAAACTGGACCTGCTTCCGAAAGATATCATGACTCGACAGGCTTTTGAAAACGCGATGGTCATTGTCAGTTCTTTGGGCGGCTCAACGAACGCGGTACTGCACCTGATCGCTATGGCGAAGTCTGTCGATATCGAACTTGCGATTGATGATTTTCAGGCAGTCAGCGATAGAGTGCCGTTTCTTGCTGATCTGAAACCCAGCGGTCAATATGTGATGGAAGACCTGCACAATATAGGTGGCATACCAGCGGTAATGAAATTTCTAATTGCGGAAGGACTTCTTGAAGGGGACTGTATGACTGTAACCGGTCGGACAGTCGCCGAGAATCTGGAAGATCTGCCGGCATTGGGAGAAGGACAGAAGATTATTCAGCCAATCAATAAACCAATAAAAACAACTGGGCACATACAAATATTAAAAGGTAATCTAGCTCCAGAAGGTTCTGTTGCGAAAATTACCGGTAAGGAGGGAGAGGTATTTTCAGGTACTGCCAGGGTTTTTGATGGGGAAGAGGCTATGCTGAACGCCTTGGAACAAGGTCAAATCAAGAAAGGTGATGTTATCGTCATTCGTTATGAAGGGCCTACGGGCGGACCGGGTATGCCCGAAATGCTGACCCCCACTTCAGCTGTCATGGGTGCAGGATTGGGTTCGGATGTAGCGTTAATTACAGATGGCAGATTTTCTGGTGGATCACATGGTTTCATTGTCGGTCACATTGTTCCTGAAGCACAGAATGGAGGACCAATTGCGTTGGTGGAGAGTGGCGACAAGATCACAATAGATGCGGTTTCGAACACAATTGATGTACACCTGAGTGACCTGGAACTTGCGAAACGTAAATCAAATTGGACCATGCCGGACTACAAGGCGAAAAGGGGCACACTGTACCGTTACATCAAAACAGTGAAAACGGCCAGTGAGGGATGCGTCACTGACGAGTAGCGACAACTGTATTTGCGTCAAGTTGCCTGGTTTCTATCGTCAAGCAGCTTTTCGATCTCGATCTGGAGATGATCGAGGATTTCGTCGTAGCGAAATGCCCCGACTTTTTCTTCTCCTCTTTTGAGATTGACGTAATTCGGCCCGCACCAAAGACCGAGGTCTGCGTCATCGGTCTCGCCGGGCCCATTCACCCGGCATCCCATTACCGCGATGGTGATGGCCTCTTCCTTGAGGTCTTCGGTGATGTCCTTTACTTGTCGTGCCAGATCAATAAAGGCTTCGTTTTCAACTCGTGAGCAACTCGGACAGGAAATGATATTGAGTGCATCTGGATTGAATTTGACGACCGTGCGCACTCTCCCTGCAAGAAAATCATCGATAATTTCCTGACCTGCCACGATTTCCTTGTATTTTTCAGCTTCAGGCAATGTCAGTGAGACTCTGACAGTGTCTCCGATGCCAGCAGCGAACAATTGTTCAAAGGCTATTCTAGTCTTGATGATCCCATCGGGTGGCATTCCTGCTTCTGTCACACCCAGATGGATCGGAATTTCGGGACGTTGCGCGGCGAATGACTTGTTGGCTTCCACCACTCGGTCGGGATGGGAACTCTTCAGCGAGACGCAAAACCGATCGAACCCGATTCGGTCGAGGATTTCACAATGTGCCAGTGCGCTCGATACCATTGGCGAAACCGCGTCGTCAGCACTGAATTTTTCTTTCATTTCCGGGTCTACAGAACCGGAATTGACGCCTACGCGAATCGCACAGTCATTTTCGGCCGCAACATCCACAAGAAAGCGAACTTTGTCCTCAACCGGTTTGCTTCTTTCGTGATGGTATAGGTGCCCCGGGTTATATCTGATCTTGTCGACAAATTTGGCGACTGATGCGGCCAACCTGTAGTTTTCCTGAAGGTCGACACTGAGATTCGCGTCGCAGTTGTCGCGTATCGCTTCCAAAGCCTGAGCATCTTTTTTGTTGTCAACAGCAATCCTTACGATTCCGGCACCCGCGTTACTCAGTTGTGTTGCCTGCTTCGCGGTTGCTTCAGCGTCACGAGTATGCACCGTGCACATACTTTGCACGACGAGGGGGTTTCCTCCGCCGATTACCGTCGAACCGATTGGTACAGTTCGAGTAGAATTTCGCTCAATTGGCATATTTTCAAACTCTTTGTTGAGGATTGGTTTCAAGGATTATATTTGAATAAACACCCTATGACATTAGAAGCGAACGAAAGTCAGGGATTTGTAGTTGAAATTTACGGATGAGAGGTATGGACACTGAACGTGTGGAATGTACGACGACATTATGTAGCATGATTCTGAAATCACTTCAGCAAATGGAGCCCAAGAGTAAAGCAGCGATTTCGCTGGACACGGGGATTCACACACACTTGATCGACGAAGCGATTCAGTTCATGACTGATGTCGGCGTACCCTTGGAATTGAATCATCAAGGTATGGTAAGGCTTCACCGTAGAATTATTCCGTTAGATATTGATTATGTGTGTGAAATAGTCTCGAAATATGACGATATTCAGGCGAAAATGATCAACTTTCAGGATTCAGTCAATTCAACGAACGAATTTTTGCTGAAACGATCCAATACGCACTCCATTCATAAACTGGTGAGTATCGCTGAACACATGTCTAATGGCCGGGGTAGCAGGAATAGGAAGTGGGTAGCCGGCGCATTCGAAAACATTATGCTGTCTATCGGGTGGGCATTTGAGGGCGATGCCAGAAGCGTTTCCGGGTTAAGTCTGGCGGTTGCTGTGATGGTTGTTCACAGCCTCACCCGACTGTCTCAACAGAATTTTCAGGTCAAATGGCCTAACGATGTTCTGTGGCGGAATCGAAAAATAGCAGGCATATTAGTCGAAATAAGGAATTCCACTGTTGTCGTCGGTGTCGGTGTCAACTGCAGACTGTCTGACATTCATATTGAGTCAATCGATCAGCCAACTGCTGATCTGGCAGAGTTTTATGACATCACACCCAGGCGAAGCGAACTCGTAGCCGACCTGATCATCGAATTGAGTAAGGGTCTGACGCTGTTTTTTAGAGAGGGATTGGTACCGTTCAAGGAAGAATGGATTGACATTCATGCCAATCAAGGGAAATACATACGGGCAGAAGGAGAAGAGATTGTTACCGGTGTTGCTCTGGGAATCAATGATTCGGGAGCACTTCTGCTGAAATCCTGCGATAACCGAATTATTCCAGTTTTTGCAGGTACTGTCAGACCAGTAGACTGAACGAACAGGATGGATGGAAACGGATCCCGGCCTCAGGCAGCCGAGTCTACAGTTTGTTCAGAAAGTTGTCTCAAGCAATCATCTGACATGCTTGCAATTGGCGTAAAGTCCCGGTGGGCGACCCACGCCGGTCGCTTGAAGCGTCTGATGTGGTTGTCGACATGACATAATGACAGATAAACGACGGTTCGCGGCCACGGTGACAGATTAGGTGGTGAGCAGTGGACTAATGTGCTGTAAAACATAAGGACACTACCGGCTTTACCGTGTGCGGAGACAATGCCGCCATCATCCACCAAACGGGTAATTGTTTCCCTGTCTAAAGTCCATAGCGGATAACTGGTTGTCTGGAGATCGTGTCCTGCCTCAAACACACCTTGCTTATGCGATTTGGGGATCATCCATAGTGGTCCGTTGAACTCAACCGCATCGTCGACGTAAAGTGCGATATTCATTGCGCGTGCTTCTGGCATCAGGTCATCGCGCGACCAGGTTCCAAAATCCTGATGCCATTGCCAAACGTCCCCGGTAAAGGCGGCTTTTGCATTGACCTTGTACTGATGCATGTAGACATCGCCTTTCAGAATCTGCTGAACCGGCTGAATCAGGCGGGGATGACGACCGAGTCGTCGAAAGGCCTCGTTATACTCGTGTGCAGCGAAAGCGGTTCGCGCTGTTTTTCCGTCACTTTCCCGGAAAACTTCTTCACGGTCCAGTGCATAGACAGTATCGGCCGCATCCCGCAAGACTTTGATTTCCGTATCGTCAAACAGGTTTGGCAGCAACAAATAGCCGTCCGTGTGAAATTGTTCCAACTGTGATTCTGTTAATTTCATGACGGAACCTACCTTTTGTAATTCTGAGTCTAACCAATAAATTTTGAACTACTTTGAAGAATTGTGCAAGAAAAAATTTTTCCGATGAGAACTCTAACGACGGTTGCACCCATCAAATTCCTAATTCGTGGCTTTCTACAAAAACATTTTGGTAACTGAAGGGCGGAATTTCTGTAAAATTCTTTTCGACGATCAATGGTGCCCGCATAGCACAGTTGGTAGAGCAGTTGATTTGTAATCATCAGGTCGGGGGTTCGAATCCCTCTGCGGGCTCCAATTAATTTCAAAACCAGAAAAGAGGAGTGGTTCCAGAATGAGAATAAAAGTGGTATTGGCAGCGGCTATTGCGATGATGGTTTCATCTATCGGTTTTGCTGATATGAAAATGGAGATTGGTGCAGGTGAAGGTGCACTCGACATCGTGGCGTGGCCGGGATATATAGAACGCGGTGAGACTGTGAAGGAGTTCGACTGGGTTACCAGTTTCGAGGAAGCCACCGGCTGCATGGTTCGAATCAAAACTGCAAATACATCAGATGAGATGGTCGCATTGATGAATGAAGGCGGGTTCGATCTCGTGACGGCTTCAGGAGACGCGTCACTGCGCCTCATTGCAGGAAAACGGGTTCAGGAAGTCAATATAGACTTGATTCCGAGCTGGGAAACGGTAGACGATCGTCTCAAGAACGCACCTTGGCATACTGTTGACGGCAAGCATTATGGCACCCCTTACATGTGGGGTCCGAACGTGTTGATGTACAACACTGAGGTATTTCCAGAGCCGCCCGACAGTTGGTCGGTGGTATTTGAGGAAATGACCTTGCCGGATGGTCAGTCGAATAAAGGACGTGTACAAGCTTATGATGGGCCAATTCACGTTGCAGATGCGGCTTTATATCTGATGCATCATCAACCCGAACTTGGAATCGCCAACCCGTATGAGTTGAACGCGGACCAATATGCTGCGGCTTTGGATCTGTTGCGACAGCAGCGCAAGATTGTCGGTCGTTACTGGCACAATGCCTTCATTCAAATGGACGATTTCAAAAATGAGGGAGTTGTCGCGTCAGGATCGTGGCCTTTCCAGGTGAATCTGTTGCAGTCAGAGGGACTTCCTATTGCATCAGTTATTCCAAAGGAAGGTGCCACCGGTTGGTCGGACACCACTATGATGCACATTGACTCGGAACATCCGAATTGCGCATACATGTGGATGGAGCATACACTTTCGTCCAACCTGCAAAGTGATCTTTCGGTCTGGTTTGGAGCGGTGCCTCCGGTTCTTGCGGCCTGTACAGATGGTCGCGGCATGCAGACCGCTGAGGGATGCGAAAAGAACGGACTTGGGGATTTCGATAAGATCAAGTTCTGGACTACACCGATTACCAGATGTGCATCTCAGGGTGAATGTGTGCCATATTACCGATGGGTTTCTGACTATATCGGCGTGATTGGTGGTCGATAATCACCAGCCTGCGCGAATCAGCTGAACCTGTACGCAGGAATATAGATCAAGGTAAGTTTTGCGGCGTCGGTCATCGACGCCGCTGTTTATCTTGTAATAGCGAAAATTCGGTAACCACTGATGGACCGCGACTGACATTATTTTGAGAGTGCTGTATCGAGTTGCATTCTGATGATTGATGCTGTCCTATTCGAAAATGTATCCCGTCATTTTGATACTGTTGCTGCAGTAGATGGAATCGACCTCACCATCCGTGAGGGAGAATTCTTCGCTTTGCTTGGACCTTCGGGATCTGGGAAAACGACTTGTCTGAGACTGATCTCCGGAATCGACCGCCCAACCGATGGTCATATTGAGATTTTCGGGGTACGTTCGGACGACATCCCACCTAACCGACGCCCAGTCAACACAGTATTTCAAGACTATGCGTTGTTTCCGCATCTCAATGTCATTGAAAACGTCTCATACGGGTTAAGGGTGAAGGGTGTTTCCAAAGAACAGCGATACGAAGAAGCGGAATCCCTCCTTGAACTTGTAAAACTTGGTGGATACGGTCAGCGATCACCAACCCAGCTATCCGGAGGTCAACGACAGAGAGTAGCGCTCGCCAGGGCCTTGATCAACAGACCACGCGTGCTTCTGCTGGACGAGCCGCTGGGTGCTCTTGATCTCAAGCTTAGAGAGCAGATGCAGGAAGAGCTCAAAGCGTTGCAGAAATCAATCGGAATTACATTCGTTTTTGTCACGCATGATCAGAACGAGGCATTGTCAATGTCGGACCGAATCGCCATTGTCAACGAAGGCCGGATAATTCAAGTTGGCACACCACATGAAATCTACCAGCGTCCGCGAACACGTTTTGTCGCGGAGTTTGTCGGCTCATCAAATGTTCTGTCACCGGAAATTAGCGCCGCTTGTGGCGGTGCCGAACAGTGGTCGAGTTTGCGTCCTGAGTCAATCTCCCTTGTTGAACCGGGTAAGGGTAGGATTGACGGAATTCTTAAGACAGTCAGATTTATGGGCTCTTCGAATTTCGTGACGGTTTCGGTGAATGCAGGAAGGATTAATGCACAAATTGACTCGACAGTTGCGTTGCCTCCAATTGAAACTTCAGTTTCATTGGCGTGGCTGGCAGACTCCATGCATGCCATGGAAAGCGGTGACAGATGAATACGGTTCTGGCTCCGGGTAAATTAACTATCTGGACAAGGATTTTTGATGTGTTTTGGCGTAGGCCAGGTCTCGTCATATTTCTGCTTCTGCTGCCACCGTTGCTCTGGCTAGGGGTGATCTATGTAGGCTCTTTATTCACACTGCTTTTGCAAAGCTTCTTTTCGATCGATGAATTTTCGGGATTGGTCCGATATGAGTTTACTCTGAAAACCTACAAGGAACTACTATCGCCAGCCAATTTCGATGTAATTCTGCGCACCATTTTGATGGCGTGTGCGGTGACCATCTGTGCGGCAATCATTGCATTTCCTATAGCTTATTACGCCGCAAGGTATGCCCGAGGCCGCATGAAAGCATTGTTTTATCTGGGTGTCATGCTACCGCTGTGGTCGAGTTATCTGGTCAAAATTTATGCTTGGAAACTGATTCTTGCGAAGGAAGGGATCATCAACTGGATCGTTCAGATTACAGGTACGGATTTTCTCTTAAATTCGATTCTGTCGATTCCTGTGATTGGCGGAAATTCGCTGTCGATCAGTTACATCGGTACATTTATCGTACTGCTGTACGTGTGGCTTCCATTCATGATTCTTCCGGTACAGGCGGCGTTGGAGAGGATTCCAGACAATCTGCTTCACGCCTCTGATGATCTGGGTGCGGAACCGGGGCAGACACTGCGTCTGATTACGATTCCGCTCGCTCTGCCGGGTGTTATCGCTGGATCGATATTTACCTTCTCGCTTACACTCGGCGATTTCATTGTTCCACAGATCATTGGCTCATCTCGGCGTTTCATCGGTCAGGCAGTATACGCCCATCAGGGCACAGCTGGAAATATCCCGCTTGCAGCAGCCTTCGCCGTGGTTCCGATTGTTGTGATGGCGATTTATTTAATCATGGCCAAACGACAAGGGGCTTTCGATGCACTCTGAGCGTCGCTCTTCTCTTCTGCTAAAAATTTCGGCAATTGCCGGTTTGTTATTCCTGCATCTGCCAATTTTGCTGATTTTTATTTATGCATTTACCACGGAAGACAAGAGTTATCAGTTTCCACCGCCTGGACTGACTTTGAAGTGGCTCGCAGTGACTTGGAATCGTCCGGATGTCTGGGATGCACTTGGACTGTCTTTGCGAGTTGCAACAGTGTCCACGTTGTTTGCGATTGTACTGGGAACCCTCTGTGCTGCAGCGGTATCCAAGTCGAAATTCTTCGGTCGAGAGGCGATATCTTTACTGGTGATACTTCCAATTGCATTGCCGGGTATTATCACTGGAATTTCTTTGCGCTCTGCGTTCAATATTCTGGACATACCATTTTCGACGTTTACGATCATTCTTGGGCATGCGACGTTCTGTATCGTGGTGGTATACAACAACGCGATAGCGCGGTTTCGGCGCATTTCCGGCTCTCTCATTGAGGCATCCTACGACCTTGGAGCGAGTGCTTTCCAGACTTTTCGTTACATACTTCTGCCAAACCTTGGGACGGCCTTGCTGGCAGGTGGAATGTTGGCTTTCGCACTTTCATTTGACGAAGTGATCGTGACAACATTCACGGCGGGTCAGCAGCAGACACTGCCAATTTGGATGTTGGAAGAGCTTGTTCGGCCTCGCCAGCGACCCGTAACAAATGTGGTAGCCATGGTTGTTGTTCTTGTTACCTTTCTGCCAATTTTAGGCGCATATTACCTGACCAGAGACGGAAACATAGATCAGAAACAGACGACGAAAGCTACAAATCGGTGAGTTTTTGGGATGCTAGCGAATTGTGAATCCGCCTGAACAGTTGGCCAGAGTTCGGTGGAACCTCAAGTCATTTTAGAAATGTTGAGCAACTTGCCTCCGAACCAATTCAATCTTGATCAAGTGAGCACTGACACCGACTGTTCCACACGGAGCAGACATTTTGAGCTACCTGTATATCGTTGCCCAACACCGATTCCCAACCCATCTGACTGTCTGACGTCGATCAGGGTTGGAACTGTCTGAAGACTCCGCCATAATCACCAGTCGGCTCGGAAGTTTCGAAATGCTGCGACAAGAGACGAACAGACTTGAACCAGGTTCAGCTGCTGTTCCGCAACCGCTTGATCTCGTCCAAAGACAGGTTCGTATATCTTTGAATTTCGGAGTTCGACTTTCCATCCTGAATAAGACGTCCAGCGATTTCGCATACTGTTTGGCGAGATCTTCTCTCACCTTCCTGCAGTCCTTCGAGTTTGCCTTTCTTCTCGCTTTCCTGACGTATGACATCCCAGATATATACATTGCGCTGCATGATTCGATCGTCCTCGTCGCGTACGACTCGCTTTTCAATATCCATGACTGCCTCCATTGTAGTAATAGAAATAATCGATCATTTTCGGGATGATCTGATTGCGGTCTTCGGCCGACAGCACTTCACCCAGCCCGCCCTCCATCTCCGGCACCGTTGGTGCTATCGGATTTGCCCATTTCAGCGGGCAATTCAATCTTGATCAAGTGAGCACTGACACCGACTGTTCCACACGGAGCAGACATTTTGAGCTACCTGTATATCGTTGCCCAACACCGATTCCCAACCCATCTGACTGTCCGATGTCGATCAGGGTTGGAACTGTCTGAAGACTCCGCCATAATCGTCAGTCGGCTCGGAAGTTTCGAAAAGCTGCGACAATAGACGAACAGACCCGAAACAGGTTCAGCTGCTGTTCCGCAACCGCCTGATCTCGTCCAAAGACAGGTTCGTATATCTTTGAATTTCGGAGTTCGACTTTCCATCCTGAATAAGACGTCCAGCGATTTCGCATACTGTTTGGCGAGATCTTCTCTCACCTTCCTGCAGTCCTTTCAGTTTACCTTCCTGCAGTCCTTCGAGTTTGCCTTCCTGCAGTCCTTCGAGTTTGCCTTCCTGCAGTCCTTCGAGTTTGCCTTCCTGCAGTCCTTCGAGTTTGCCTTCCTGCAGTCCTTCGAGTTTGCCTTTCTTCTCGCTTTCCTGACGTATGACATCCCAGATATATACATTGCGCTGCATGATTCGATCGTCCTCGTCGCGTACGACTCGCTTTTCAATATCCATGACTGCCTCCATTGTAATGGATCGATTGTAATTATAGAAATAATTGATCATTTTCGGGATGATCTGATTGCGGTCATCGACCGACATCGCTTCTCCAAGCCGGAAAAGTTGCCCCAGCACCTTTTCATTCGCATCCCAGATGCGCCCCATTGAATACAGCACTGACTCGATTCTCAGGCCAGCCGCACGTCGCAGCGTTTCCTCATCGCGCAGATTCACCACCCGCAGTTCAAAATCCGGTACATGGTTGCCAAACATTTCACCCAGCCTGCCGCCCATCCCCGGTACCGCCTGATGCAGTCTAATCGGCCCGTTCCAGTGAGGGCTCTGACCGTTGTAGATCACAATTGGCATGACTGCCGTCTGTCGCTGTCGGATCATGATCGCGGCATATTCATTGAGTTGATGCAGCACCTTTGTGCCGGCTTCGCTTTTGTGATCCAGAATACATGCCAACTCCAGTGTTTCGGGGTGCCCATCCAGTTGGACCGTCGTCACGAGATCTGGAACCCGAAGCCGACTGGTCGCCGAAGTCTGCTCGCTAGCCTCGATCCGAAGTGTGCTCCAGTCGAACTGACGGTACTCTTCGGCACTCAACAGCACCGAATACAGTTCTTTGCAGAATATTACCTGCTTGAAGAACTCCTTGAAGATCCCATCATGTGTGATCTTGGTCTCGGACAGATATTGATCGGGATCGAATGGCATGGATCAGGTCTCCTCTGAACGATCGATCTGAATTTCTGATGTCAGGGTTTCAGGTCGCCCCAGATCGCGGTAAAGTTGACAAACGATCATGCCAGCTCTAATGTTCCGAAAATCGGATTTTCGATTTGATTGTTGAGCCATCCATTGCCTCCATTATCTGTATGAAAAAATTAAAAATCGACCGCTGGAAAAGAAGAACTGTTGACAGACAACCATCTTTCAGCCGGTCAGGTTTGAATCAGATTGAGCAAGCTTAATCGTTAACATGCCCCGACATGTGCCCGTTCCTTGCGTGCGCGAAACTCGGCGGTGTTGACTGTCGCCGATTCCGGTATGGCGCAAAGATGGACAATACGGTGATTGACGATCAATACGCCACCGATTACGTACTTGTCATCAAAGCGAAAGTACTCACCTTCACCCGGAGTAGGAGAGGGTTTGATTGCTGTATCCAAAATGCCAGACAGGAAGTCATTTGCTGCTTTCTTGGAATTTCTCTTGCTTATATTTGAACGAATCCTGATCGGGTCGGCCGCATAGCATTCGATCAGAGAATACATCTGTGATGAGAATATTGTCTCGTTTTCAAATATATGGGCTCCTGCGACTTTACCATTGACTACAAAAATCGCACCGATTTGTGACGGGAGAACAGTGAAGCTGTCGAGATATTTCTGAAGTTTGGACTTGTTTTGTACGTACACCGAATTTCCGTTATCAGCATCCATTTCCCTTTTTACGCTGAGGTCCCTCACGATGGTAACCTCAAAAGACCTTGATGTGGGGAACTGCGTTTGCGGTACTTCTCGTCTCCTCTTCAATACTTCGAAAGTTCCTTTCGAGAAATGTTTTCTGGCAGAGTGTTGAATCGTATCTGCTTCATGTACCCAGCGACCTTGAGCGAGGTCACAGACGGGTATAGTGGCGGTTTTACCAGCGGGAATCATGGCACTTACTCTGGAGATATAGGTGTCACGTTGTGTTTGCAGTTCGTCGCCGTCCAGAATCAGGTAACGACGATCACTTTTGAATTCAACTTCCAGATTGGATTCATCAAGGGATTCCGGATTTTCGGATATCTTGACGTGACTCCTGTCACCATCGGCACAGAAGAGTGCGTAGTTGACATCCTGACTGCCAGTGGCGGAAATCAGTGGATAGATCGATAGATTTTTGAATGTCTGTGATCGGTCGATCTCGACATCGCTCAATAGCGGTGAAATGGTTTTCATTAGACTTCTCCGTATTTATTTTTCGATTAGTGTGGAATATAGTCCTGCTAGTGGCTCATGGCGTGAGCCTCCAATTATTTTTCTGCAGACAATGGATGAGTAACATCCAGAATTTCAAAGTAGGTCCGAATATTTAGACTCCTACTCAACCAAAGACAGGAAATGAAAAAATTTCGAAGTGTTCGCTACCCCTCGTAAATCTGATTGGTGGTGGAAAGAATGGATTGGATTTTCTTTCGAAGCTTGGCTGGTTTCAGAACTTCCAAATCCGGTCCGTATTTCAGGATCTGTCGGACAAGTTCACTGTCGACGGAGTAAGGCAGTGTCATGATCAACCGTCCTTGGTCGTCGTAGTCTATCTGCTGATCCAAGTGCCACCTTTCCCTTTCAACCCAGGACGAGATGTTTTTGGAGAATCGCAGAACAGCCAGCTCAGTATTCTCACCGGAGAAGATTCCAAACCCACTCGCCAGTATGGAATCCAATAGACCGTCTTCAATCTCTTTGGCTATTTTGGTTGTCAGTTCGACATTTGAGAGATTATCAAGGCGGAATGTTCGCAGGCAGTTTCGCAGGTGGCACCAGCTGTCAAGATACCAGACTTCGTTGTAGTAGACCAGTCTCTGGGGTGACAAAAACCTCGGGGTTATCTCATTTGTTCTCCGATTGAGGTAGTGAACATGTAGCTGCAACCTTCCGAAAACAGCTGCCGATACCATCCGAAATGAATTTGAATCCGGGTTCGGGGCTCCTCTATCAATAATTCTTATCCTTCGTTTCAATTCCTTCAGCGAATGCTCACTACTGTGTTCCAAGATTTCATTGATCTTCTTTCGCAGGAGGTTAATGTGAGGGTCAAGCAGACCGGGCTGAATTCGCCGCAGCATGAATTCCATTGTGAGCAGTGCATAAGCTTCGCTGCTGTTGAACCAGACACCGGGTATGGTGTACTGAGGAAAGTCCGGGTCGACATTCTCGAAACGATAACCGCGAAGATTCCTATCCCATACAATCGGTGCGTACAACCGATCTCGCATGTAGCAAATATCGCGTTTGATAGTCGCTCTAGACACACTCAAAGTTTCGATGAGCATGTCAATAGGGGTAGATTTTCGTGATTGCAGGAGCTGATTGATTTTGACGAAACGTTCTGTTCGGTCCATATTCTTCTATTTGTTGAAATTGGGTGACACGAAGCGGTTGTAGCAACTTCAAGGAGAATTCAGGGGTTCCACTCCTAGCAGTCACAGTATCTTGAATTTTATTCTATTGCACGACCTGATTGTTGTGGAGTTTTCAGTCGAGCTTTATAACTTTATAAATCTGAGCGGTGAACGGCTCCCGGGAGTTGCATAAATATAAATCTTTAGGACCAGATCCAATATTTCATAATCCACACTGGTGCTGGCTAATATAATCGAAATTGAGTTTCAACATCTGGAACTAGATGACTATGCAGGCTACCGGTGAAGATGGCATAAAAGCGGTATCGAATAGTAGATAAAAGGTATAGCAACAATGCAGAAAGACTCACTCTTTGCAAACTATGAAGTCAACGAGACCTTTTACGACGAGATGTTTTATGAAGACGGGAGCGTCCGCGAACATTGTCGTCGGCTGTTCAAAGCACTCGATGGTTTCAGTCCGGATGAGATTGCATCGATGCAGGAACGGGCTGAGCGTTCATTTCTGAATGAGGGAATTACGTTTGCGGTTTACGGTGAGGAAGGCGCGCAGGAAAGAATCATTCCCATTGACTTCCTACCCAGGATAATCTCCGCACGCGAGTGGGCGTTTCTCGAAAAGGGACTGAAACAACGCCTGACTGCGCTGAATCTCTTTCTCGCTGATATTTACGGTGCCTGCAAAATACTTTCCGATGGTGTAATCCCCACAGATTTGGTTCTGGGCTGCCCCCAATATCGGATTCAGATGCGTGGTGTGGAATCTCCGTATGGTTCCTATGTATCGATCTGCGGTACAGACATGATACGCACAAATGACGGATTTATGGTTTTGGAAGACAATCTTCGGGTTCCTTCAGGTGTGTCCTATATGCTGGCAAATCGACAGGCGGTAAAGACCAGCCTGCGCGACCTTTTCCGTAAGCATCGCGTGCATCCAATCGAATCTTACGGCGAACTATTGCGTGAGACCCTTGCCGAAATGGCACCGCCTGGCGTGAGTGATCCCTGTATCGTCCTGATGACGCCCGGTGTCTACAATTCAGCGTTCTATGAACATATGTTTCTTGCCCGGGAGATGGGTGTTGAACTGGTACAGGGAAACGACATGCTGGTCCATAACGGATTTGTATATATGAGGACTACGAGCGGACTGCGCAAAGTTGATGTCATTTATCGTCGTATCGATGACGATTTCATTGATCCTCTGGTATTTCGTGAAGACTCGATTCTTGGGGTTCCAGGGCTGTTTCACGCACATCAGCTTGGGAACGTGACGGTCGCAAACGCACCTGGAACCGGAGTTGCCGATGATAAAAGTGTTTATACCTATGTACCGGATATGATTCGATATTATCTGTCAGAGGATCCGATTCTCGCCAATGTCGAAACCTATCTCTGCCGTAATCGTGACGACCTTGAATTCACGCTGGACAATCTCGACAAATTGGTGGTCAAGGTAGTCGGAGGTTCCGGAGGATATGGAATGCTGGTAGGACCACACGCAACACCTTCGGAGAGATCCGCTTACGCGGAAGAAATGCGGAAGGATCCGGCAAATTACATCGCACAGCCTACGCTTGCACTTTCCTGCTCTCCTTGTCTGGCTGACTCCGGTGCCGCACCGCGTCATGTTGACTTGCGGACCTTTGTCTTGCGGGGCGCTACGACAAGGTTACCACCCGGCGCGTTTTGTCGCGTTGCACTGAAAGAAGGATCACTGGTCGTAAACTCAAGTCAGGGTGGTGGAGGCAAGGACATGTGGGTATTGGCAAAATAGTATCGTCATGCTGTCACGAAGCGCACTAGGTCTTTACTGGATGAGCCGCTATCTCGAGCGAGCAGATCATATCAGTCGATTACTCGCAACCCAGTTTGAGGCGATAGAAGATCGTCCGGTGAATGAAATTGATCAGAGTTGGCGACGATTATTCGCAGCCCTGAACTCTGCTCCGACTGCAGGTTTTCTGTACCCTGATCTTGACGATGACGACTTCATGCTGACCGATTCGTATACGCTCGCTGACGAATTGACTTTCGAGAAGATTAATCCCAACTCGATGAGAAATTGCATCGGAAACGCGAGAGAAAATGCGCGCCAGGTACGGTTTGTCGTGGGTAAGCAGATCTGGTCATTGTTGAATGCCGCTTATTTGGAATTGAAAGAAGTTGGAATTGAAAACATCTGGAACGATGAGCCGCGCAGTTTCTATCTGAATGTCGGGTCCGGTATCCGGCGACTGTTTGGCGTGATGCACAGCACAATGTACCGCGATCATGGATGGCATTTCGCCCAGTTGGGCCGATACGTGGAGCGGGTTCAGCTGGTATGCGCGCTGATTCAGGCACAATTTGAAATCAAATCGAGTCACAAACCCGATTTTGTTCAGGACTGGTATTTTGTTCTGCAGGTCTGTGAGGCGGGGTTGGCATTCCGACGAGTGAGGTCAGTTGCTCACCATCCAGACAAAATAGCTGCATTTCTCATCAGTGACACCCGGCTGTCACATTCAGTTGAGTATGCGCTGTTAGTGATCAAACAGTCTTTGGACGCAGTCTCCGAAGGTCAGCGACATGCCACTGTGCTTGAAATCAACGAAAGGGTGGAGCAGCTGATCAGGCAGGCTGACGGCGTGATGTTATCTGACGGATCGACCAGCGGTGACGTATCGGCAACACTGCAAGATATTCTGGATTCCGCACGCCAACTCAATAGTGATATTGATCAGGCGTACTTGAACTACGACGTTGCCAGCCATCTCGGAGCATGAGCAGTTCCAGATCAAGAAAGTTCAAAGTCGAACATATTTCCCGGTTCTCTTACCAGCAATCGGTACGAAGCAGCACCATGTCGGTGCGCCTGCATCCAAGACAGGACAAGGGTCAGCGCGTGAATAATTTTGTCCTGGAAACCGATCCTGTATCCAGTTTCGTGAGATTTGAAGATTCCTTCGGCAACATTTGTCAT
Source organism: Arenicellales bacterium (assembly GCA_963662635.2). Classification (GTDB taxonomy): domain Bacteria; phylum Pseudomonadota; class Gammaproteobacteria; order Arenicellales; family JAJDZL01; genus JAJDZL01. Next base: position 391,804 of record CAXXFC010000004.1, on the reverse strand, counting down.
CTTCTCGATATTGCGCAATGTCACGACGAACTCGCAGTTCGGTCCAGTGCAGAGTTGGAAATCGCCGAGCAGCCTGTGTTCGCAAACGATCCTGAATCTGACACCTGGAATATACTGGATTCGGAAGTCAATTCGTTACGCCACTGGCACTACCTCAGTGAAAGCAAATTTGTACGTCGAAGTTCGACACTTTACACATTCATGAATTCCTGCGACATACACAAAGGAGTTGGCCCGGTGTCGTCAATGATTGCTGCTTCTTCCTCATTGTTTCACCATTTCAGTTACGAGCGAGGCAGTACTGACGTAAATTCTTCGGCCGAGGCAATTCTGCAAACCCGTCGCGGGGTTTGTCAAGATTACACTCACGTCTTGCTGGCGATCGGCCGGCACTGGGGGATTCCGAGTCGATACGTTTCCGGGTATCTTCGACTTGACAGTTCGGATGATTTTCAGACACCTGTCGGGGAGAGCCATAGTTGGGTGGAATTTCTGCAACCGCGACACGGTTGGATAGGAATTGACCCGACGAATGAAACGCTTGCTGATGATCGCTATGTCCGCGTGGCGGTCGGGCGCGACTATGCCGATGTGCCGCCGACCAAGGGGATCGTATTCGGGGCAGGGCGATCGGCAGTGGAGGTGCAGGTGGTTGTGGAACAGAAGAGTACAGAGATTTCCGGCCAAATCGAGCAGTGATTGTGTCCAGTATTTTCTCAAAACCGAAAAACTCCGGACCTCGCCTAAAACCAATCACAGAATCCTGTTTGAATGTGCTTTGATCTGAAATGTTTGCGTGTTGTGGCGATGTACTCCGATTCAATAGTTTCCGAGCACTACTGCTACAGCGACTCTAGCGGTAGATTGAGCGGAAATTCTCCATTGGCTGCACCAATGTGAGCGACTACTCCTCTGCAGCCAATAATATAATTCTGCATTGATCGTGGACTTCGTTTGAGAAACCGCACTAGTTGTCTTGACACTACATTCCTATCCGTGACTGACCAAGATTATTCAGAGATCCAAGCACGATATATGTTGCAGTGCTGGGCGAAGCAGCAAAACTACAAGCCCATCGCGGTGAATCGTACTGACGGTTGCTGGATTTATACAACCGACGGGCGAAAGATATTCGATCTGCGAAGCGCTCATGAATGTATCAATATTGGATTCCGTCATCCTCGTGTATTGCAGGCTATGCAAGAGCAGATGAAGAGCGTGGTGTACGTCACCGATGACTTTGCATCTCCGTCAACAGCGAGGCTTGCACAAAAACTTGCCAATATTTCTCCAGGCACCTCGAACAAGAAAGTTTATTTCTGTCAGAGCGGCGCGGCAGCCGTGGAAGCCGCGATTCATGGAGCCAGACTCTACAAATACAACCAAGTGTTGCAGAACGAAAATTACACGCCCGATGCTCCTCAACAATATCCGTATCCATACAAGATTATCAGCCGTTATCGTTCCTGGCATGGTGCGACAAACGCGGCAACTTCAGCGAGTGGTGACCCCAGACGCTGGTTTACAGAGCCGCTGACTGCACCGGGGTTTGTATTCGCACCTGATGCCGGAGGGCCGCACTCGCCGTTCGATATCGAAAATGTCGACCAAAATATCGCCTACATCGATTACATGGTTGAGCAGGAAGGCGGAAGCAACGCTGTCGTGGGAGTGCTGGTAGAGCCGATTGTAGGAAGCAACGGCATCATGCTGCCGCCTCATGGCTATTTGGAAAAACTCAGGGGGTTATGCGACAAATGGGATCTTCTTCTCATAGTCGATGAAACGATGACCGCAATGGGTCGTACCGGTAAATTTTTTGCATGCGAGCATTATGGGGTCGTACCGGATATCCTGATCATGGGGAAAGCTCTCGGCGCGTACTGTCCTCTTGCTGCGGTCATCTTTTCCGAAAGGGTGTCCCTATCATTCGATTCCAACTATTTCGGGCACGGTCAAAGCTATTCCGGACATGCACTGGCTGCGGCAGCCGCCTTGGCTTCGATAGACACGCTGATTGAGGACGAGTTGCTTGAACATGCCCGGGCCATGGGTGATCGGATTGAAAGACGTTTGCTAGAAATTGCTGACAATCACGCGATTGTGTCGCATATTCAGGGCATCGGTCTATTCTGGATGGTGCATATTGCGGGTAAGGATGAGAATACGCCGGTTCGACTTGCTACAGAAAAGTATCAGGACAATCTGGTGGCTTCGTTATCAAGATACCTTCTTGACCAGCACAACATCTATACCCCGGGCGACAAATTTGGAATCTGGATCGTACCGCCGCTGGTCGTCACGCAAGAAGAGATGTCGTGGGTGCTTGATTGCGTTGAGGATGCCCTGATAAATACAAATCACCTTGGATGAGCAGTTGAATTTGTTTCCTTATTCACATACTTTCGAAGAATGTGCCAATCTGCAATCCCTGTGTCGGTATTTGAATTAGAAATTCATGTGACGTGGTGTATTTCTTTCGCTGGTATCAAGTCTGTCAGATGAATCCTGATTCAACTCGTTGCTTGTATATTTTTATCTACGCTTGCAACGATACCAATTGCGGTTCCATAAATGGCTATAATCCAACTGTCTGAATTTGGGTCCACCCAACAGCCTGAGGGTGACGAAATGGAACTGCGGTACGCAGAACCGGTGTTAACCAGGGAAGAACCGTTACTGCACAGACCGGGAAAATGTGAGAGTCGAAGCGTCTTTCGACGGAAATAACCGGCGAAGCTTTTCAGAATCAGCAGTTCGGGAGAGCACCCGATCGGGCTTCTATGTGACATCTGATGCTCACGAGAGCAGTTGGTGAACAGGACGGGCTCGGGGGAACAATTGTTAAAGGCTCAAGGAAGGGTATTTCATGAAAAACTTACTCGTCGTTCTCACTGCAACCGCTATGTTCTCGGTGAGTCAAGTCCAAGCCGACTCGCTTGCACCAGCCCCGCAGATCATCGCCGAGTACGACCGCAGCTTCATCGAGCGTTTCGGAGCACAGACATTTGAAGAGTTGCTCGACACGGGTATTCTCCGCTACTTTTTCACAGGAGGGCGCAATCTACTCGTTCTGGTGAACGGACGCCCCTACGCGACGACTGCCAGCAATCTGGACACTATCCCGCTCTCGGCGGTCGAACGCATTGAGGTGCTGAGAGCCGAGAGCCTGGGGACAATCGGCGGCCACGCAGCGGTACGTGGTGCATTCAACCTCGTGCTGAGGAAGGATCTGGACGGTTTCGACGTACGCAGCGTCGCCCGGTTGCCGAGGCGCGACGGCGGCGATGCGCGTCAGGGCAGTGCTGTATGGGGCGGTGCCATCGGCAATGGTGGACACATGACTATCGGTGTCGATATCCTCGACCGTCAGGAAATCGAGGGAAGTACCCGCGAGCACAGCCGCTCGGAGTGGACGCCGGGCGGGAGTTTCGGCACGGCGAAAAATGTAAGTGTCGGCGGCAACACCGTTTACGTCTACGACACCAGTGAGAACCAATTGAGAACCGTCCCACTCGGCAATTGCAGTCCGGCACTCGGCTACACCGGCCGGCTCATCAACCCGCCGGGGATCAGTTCGGGTGACAAGGGTTGCGGGTTCGCCTATGGCAACATCTGGTGGGACAGCGCAAGCTTCGGACAGGAGAACGCGATCCTGAACCTCAGCCATCCACTTGGGGAGAATGGCGAGTTCCATGTGGACGCAAACGTCACACAAGGACGCAAGTCGTTCCGCTATGCGCCTTCGGTTGATGTTTTTGGGATTGCCCCAAACCAGACGTTGCTCAACGCAATTAACGCTAAAGCGGATGAGTATGGCGACCGACAGTTCGATGCGATTTATGTTGAAAATGGGCAGAATAATGACATCTTCTCGATCGGGCACCGTTTCATCGGCCATGGCAATCGCGACTGGAAGACAAATACCGATGAATACGATATCTCGGCCAGCGTCAGGGGCCGACTCAGCGAAGACCTCGGCTATGACGCCAGATTCAGCGCTTTCAGGTTGGACAAATTGATATCAGGCGATACTTTCGTACATGCCCCTACGATTAGGGATGCGATTAAGTGCCTCGATTCGGCAGATCCTAATTATGCAGGGTGCTATGATCTCACTGATCCTCTTTCGACAAATGAAGAGCACAAGGACGCGATCGATAAAAGCAGCCTGAGTGAGAAGGATGACTTCGGCTCGAAATATCTGGGTTCGCGATTCGCACTGGAAGGTACCGGGCCGAGCATCGGTACTCGCAACTCGGCCTGGACTGCAGGAGTCGAATTCACCAACGTGAAGACCCATCGCCAGCTGGAGTTCCGGGATAATAGAGGCATGACCTACAGCGTAGACGAAGTGCTTGGGTCAGGCGGTACCAGTTACGCAGGTAAGCGCGATACAGCAGGAATCTTCACCGAATTGTCCCTGCCACTCGCCGATTCGGTAGATGTGCGGGCCGCAGCACGTGCCGACGACTACGATGATGTTGGCGGGTTGCGAGCGTGGCGCCTCGGGGCTGAATATCAGGCGAGTGACATTGTGACGCTTCGAGGCTCGTTGAGTACGGGTGACAGCACTCCTTCCATGCACCACTTGTACAGTACCGCATTGCAGGACCACCCCTATGTCCGTTGCGTCCCGGCGAGTGGAGCACCACCGCGCACGTGTGTGACAAATCCTCGGCAGGTTAAGCGTCGCACGACCGGCAACGACAAGCTCGAGCCGTCTGGTTCGCAGAGGCGTTCGATCGGGTTCGGAACCCGCAAGGGTCCATTTTTCTTCATCGTCGACTGGTACCGGCTCGAAACCTCGGATCTGCCGGGGCAGCACAACGCCACTCATGCGATACTGAACTATCCCGAGTGCGAGGGTCCGAACCGTAACAAATGCATTCAGCGCACGGCTGGAGAAACCACCATCCACGATAGCTTCGCGAACATCGTCAACACTGAGATCTCGGGAGTCAATACCCGATTCGGAACTAGCGTGGAAACTGATTGGGGTTTCGTTGCAATGCGCGGGTTCTGGCGCTACGTTGCCAAAGGCGAGGCGCGCATCGCAGGCGAGAAGCAGCCGCTCGCACTCCCGCGAAGTGCCGCACGTATCACGACATCGGTCGGACGCGGCAACCTCACCGCCTTTTGGGCACTGAACTACCGCAGTGAGATCATCAATCGGAACGGCGGACGGTTCAGTTCCTGGACAGGTCACGACGTGACGCTGGACTGGAAAAAGCCATTCGGGCTCGAGAATACGAGGGTTACCGCAGGCGTGTACAACATCACCGACACGAAGCTCTCAACGAACACAGCGAATCCCTCCCTGACCGACGGACCGCGAGCTGCCGGCTGGGGACGCACCTTTTTCTTAACTCTCAACATGCGGTTTTGAGATGCTGACGAAAAAGGGAAGCCCGTGGAGTGATTCGGCCGAACGGAAGTTGATGTTTGACAGCCTTAAATTTGCTGAAACAGTGCCATTTTGTCCTGTGCTGAAGCAATGAAATCGATTGGAAAGGGAATATGCGCCAATACTGGTTTTTCGGCTTAAAAGCAGAATTGACACTTGTAATTTTTTTTCAAAATATTTGACAAAATAGGAAATTTTTGGTAACTTAAAGCGTTTACATTGGATTTGCTCCGGAGGGGTTCCCGAGCGGCCAAAGGGGGCAGACTGTAAATCTGCTGGCTCAGCCTTCGGAGGTTCGAATCCTCCCCCCTCCACCGTTAGGATATAGAACCGGATTCGGATAGGCATATGCGATTTACGCGGGCGTAGTTCAGAGGCAGAACCTCAGCCTTCCAAGCTGATGACGTGGGTTCGATTCCCATCGCCCGCTCCATCAGTGTCGTTGGGTGGTTCTGTCACTTGTCGCGGAAGGTGTGAGGGTAATTTTGCATGTTGAGTGCCTGTCAGGATAATGCGCGAAACAGTCTTCACAGAAAATGTCCGATGAATGTGGATTTTTGGAAGGGCGACTTTATTCGAATTCAGACCAGGGGAAGAGCGGACCGATTGCCCACATAGCTCAGTCGGTAGAGCACTTCCTTGGTAAGGAAGAGGTCACCGGTTCAAATCCGGTTGTGGGCTCCAATGTTGAGATTTAGTTTACAGGTATATTTGAACAGTCATTGTTGATTTATTAGCGAGGATACTCCAAGTGGCAAAGGAAAAGTTCGAGCGGACGAAGCCGCATGTGAATGTGGGCACGATCGGTCATGTTGATCATGGCAAGACGACGCTGACGGCGGCGATCACGAAGGTTCTGGCGGAGCGTTTTGGCGGTGAGGTCAAGGCGTTTGACGATATTGACAATGCGCCGGAGGAGAAGGCGCGTGGGATCACGATAGCGACGGCGCATGTGGAGTATGAGACCGAGCAGCGTCATTATGCGCATGTGGACTGTCCGGGTCATGCGGACTATGTGAAGAACATGATCACGGGTGCGGCGCAGATGGACGGTGCGGTGCTGGTGGTGTCGGCGATGGACGGTGCGATGCCGCAGACCCGCGAGCACGTGCTGCTGGCGCGTCAGGTGGGTGTGCCTTATATTGTGGTGTATCTGAACAAGGCGGATGCGGTGGATGATTCGGACATACTGGAGCTGGTGGAGCTGGAGGTTCGCGAGTTGCTCAGCGAGTATGATTTTCCGGGTGATGACACGCCGGTGGTGATCGGCAGTGCCTTGCAGGCGCTGGAGGGGGACACGGGCGAGCTGGGGACCGAGTCGATTGTGCGGTTGGCGGAGGCGCTGGATGCGTATATACCGCAGCCTGAGCGGGCGGTGGACGGTGATTTTCTGATGCCGGTGGAGGATGTGTTTTCGATTTCCGGGCGCGGCACGGTGGTGACCGGCCGGGTGGAGCGCGGGGTGGTGCATGTGGGCGATTCGGTTGAGATGGTCGGTTTGCGCGACACGGCGAAGACGGTGGCGACGGGGGTTGAGATGTTCCGCAAGCTGCTGGATGAGGGACGTGCCGGAGACAATGTCGGGATTTTGCTGCGCGGCACCAAGAAGAACGAGGTGGAGCGCGGGCAGGTGCTGGCGAGGCCGGGTTCGATCACGCCGCACACCGAGTTTGAGGCTGAGGTGTATGTGCTCAGCGAGAAGGAGGGAGGCCGCAACAAGCATTTCACGACCGGTTACCGGCCGCAGTTTTACTTTCGCACGACGGACGTGACGGGCAGCGTGGTGCTGCCGGACGATGTGCGGGTGGTGATGCCGGGCGACAATGTGCACATGACGGCGCATCTGATCAAGCCGATCGCGATGGAGGAGGGACTTCGGTTCGCCATCCGCGAGGGCGGACGCACCATCGGTGCCGGCGTCGTCACCAAGATCTTGAAGTGATCGGGAATTCGTCGGGATTGAACGAAGGCCAGTAGCTCAATTTGGCAGAGCAGCGGTCTCCAAAACCGCAGGTTGGGGGTTCGAGTCCCTCCTGGCCTGCCAGATTGACCAGGTAGCGCGGACATGTCAGAAATACTAGACAAAGTCAAAATTATCGGCGCTGTATTCGTACTGGTCGCCGGCGTTGCAGCGTTTTATGTTCTGGATGATTCATCGGAACTGATTCGCGTCGGGCTGCTGGTCGGAAGCATCATAGCGGCAGCGGCGGTGGCGCTGATGTCGGTGCCAGGGCAGCAGGCATGGGAGTTTGCAAAAGGTGCAAGGGGTGAATTTCGGAAAATTGTATGGCCAGGACGCAGGGACACCGTACAGAGCACGCTGATTGTCATTCTTATGGTGATTTTGATCGGGCTGTTTCTTTGGATGTTGGACACAATCTCATTCTGGGTTATTTATGATCTCTTTCTGCAAATTGGTGAGTGACAATGATAGATGATGAATTCCGAGATATGAACACGCCTCAATCCGACGCCGGTGGTAAACGCTGGTACGTTCTGCACACCTATTCGGGACATGAGAAACGCGTCAGACGCTCGTTGGAGGAATATATTGCCCGCGAGGAATATGACGACTACTTCGGCGATATTCTGGTGCCGACGGAGGAAGTTGTGGAAATGCGCGGCGGGCAACGCCGAACAACTGAGCGCAATTTCTATCCAGGCTATGTCTTCATTAATATGGATATGACCCCCGAAACCTGGCACTTGGTCAACAGCATTCCACACGTATGCAGTTTCATAGGTGGCAAGGAACCGACCGCGATATCACAGCACGAGGCGAATTCCATCATAGAGCAGGTTGAGGCAGGTGTGAATAACCCCAGACCCAAATTCTATTTTGCGCCCGGCGAATTGGTGCGGGTCATTGACGGACCGTTTGAGGAGTTTAATGGTACCGTTGAGGATGTGAATTACGAAAAAAGCAAACTTCGGGTCTCAGTGACTATATTCGGTCGTTCAACACCGGTAGAACTGGATTTCAGTCAGGTCACGAAGAGCTGATCTAACATACTGCAAGGGAAACTCGATGGCAAAGAAGATAACCGCCTATATCAAACTGCAGGTGCCAGCCAAGGAAGCAGTGCCAGGTCCGCCGGTAGGTCCGGCTCTGGGCCAGCATGGGCTGAACATTATGGAATTCTGCAAAGCGTTCAACGCCAAGACGCAGACGATGGAAAATGGAATGCCGATTCCTGTCGTAATTACGGTCTATGCAGATCGCTCTTTCAGTTTTGAAACCAAGACACCACCGGCTTCGTATCTTCTGAAAAAAGCCGCTGGTGTTGAAAAAGGCAGTGCCGAACCAAATCGGGAAAAAGTCGGCAAAGTTACTCGTGCCCAACTGGAGGAGATTGTCACGATGAAGAATCCGGATTTGAATAGTTATGATATGGACCATGCCGTCCGTACCATTGCTGGCACGGCCGTCAGCATGGGGCTGGAAATCGAGGAGTGACAGAAATGTCGAGATCAGGAAAAAGATTCAGGAAAATTGAAGAGCAGGTCGACAGAACCAAACTCTACCCTTTGAATGAGGCTATGGAACTGGTGAAAAAGACCGCTTCCACCAAATTTGACGAAACAGTTGAGGTCGCTGTGCAATTAGGTGTCGATGCTCGCAAATCAGATCAGAATGTCCGTGGAACTGCCATTTTACCCCGCGGTATTGGAAAAACGACACGAGTTGCGGTTTTTGCGACCGGAGCGAATGCCGAAGCAGCGAAGGAGGCTGGTGCAGATATCGTTGGTTTCGAGGATTTGGTGGAGTCTGTCAAGAAGGGTGAAATCGAGTTCGATTCGTGTATAGCGGAGCCGGACGCGATGAAAACAGTTGCGACTGTAGGTAGGATTCTAGGCCCCAAAGGTTTGATGCCAAATCCGAAAACAGGCACTGTTCGGAACGACATTGCGGAAGCTGTCAAGGAAGCCAAGGCCGGTAAGGTAAACTTCAGGATTGATCGGGCAGGCATTGTTCACTGTGGCATCGGCAAAGCCTCATTTGAGGAGCAGGCGCTGACCGAAAACTTTCTTGAGCTGTTACGAGCACTCAAACGAGCCCAGCCGCCGGCAGCCAAGGGCCAGTTTTTCCGTAAAGTGTCGTTGTCGACCACGATGGGCCCCGGTGTCCGCGTGGACGCAACAGATTTGGCGAGAATGTAAAGACTCGATCTGATAAGATTGAAATTTGAGAGCGATGTTGAATATGAACGAGAATCTTGAGCGAAAGCATCAGATTGTAGATTCGGTGCACAAAGAATTTGAGTCCGCGACTTTGGCGGTGTTGTCGGAGTACCGCGGCGTTGATGTGGCAGGAATGGGTGATTTGCGACGACAGGCGCGCGAGGCCAATGTGCGCATTCAGGTGGTGAAGAATACCCTTGCCAGACGCGCCGTTCAGGACACCGATTTTGAGTGTCTCAAAGAACACTTCAACGGACCTTTGGCACTTGCTGTTTCAGACGACCCGGTTGCGGTGGCAAAAACCCTGTCGGAATTTTCCAGTAAGAATGAAGCATTCAAGATGCAGACCGGAGCAATGAACGGTCAGCTGGTATCGGTCGAACAATTGGAGCAGATCGCGAAACTGCCGGGAAGGGATGAGCTTTTGGCCAAACTGATCGGTACGATGGCGGCACCATTACAGAAATTTGTCAGCACACTCAACGAGATTCCGAGTGGATTTGTACGCGTGTTGGCGGCAGTCAGGGATTCGGGGGATTCTTCGGAATCGAAATCGGACGCTTGACGGCTCGAAACGTCAATGCGCATTGAACAACGTATTTATTGAACCACATCAACTCACGCTACGGGGGAACTTTTAATGTCTTTGTCGAGGCAAGAAATTATTGAGGCAATTTCAGAAATGTCAGTGCTTGACCTGTCTGAAATGATCAAGGAGATGGAAGAGAAATTTGGTGTTTCGGCCGCGGCCGCACCGGTAATGGCCATGCCTGGCATGGCAGGTGCCGCTGCTGATTCCGCGCAGGAAGCTGAAGAGGAACAAACAGAATTTTCAGTAGTCCTGACCGCAGTCGGCGACAAGAAGGTGGGTGTCATCAAGGTCGTGCGCGCAGCCGCAGGTCTCGGGCTGAAAGAGTCGAAAGATCTGACAGAAAGTGCTCCTGCAACCATTATGGAAGGGATGACGAAAGAAGACGCCGAAGCGCTCAAGAAAGAGATTGAGGAAGCTGGCGGCTCGGCGGAGATCAAGTAGGCGCTTGTCGAGCTCGTCGTTCGCATTTCAAATTTCCAGACAATATCTGGCTTTCTGCCTGTTTGAGGTTCCATCGAGGATGGAACCCGCACGCACATGTACGTTCAAATCATACCTGACCCTGTGGGTCCCCGATTGACATGAAATACAGTTTTACTGAAAAGAAACGGATCCGAAAGAATTTTGGCAAGCGCAAGGATGTATTGCCAGTACCTTATCTTCTGGAAATCCAGAAAAGTTCGTACCAGCGGTTTCTGCAAGAGGAAATCGCTCCCGAAAAGCGCGAGAATGTTGGTCTGCAGGCTGCGTTCAATTCCGCGTTTCCCATAACAAGTCACAACGGCGAGGGGGAACTTCGATTCGCCAAGTACATGCTTGAGCAGCCCAAGTTCGACGAAGTTGAATGCAGACAGCGTGGTCTGACATATACCTCACCGCTTAAGGCCACACTTAATTTGGTCAACTTCGAACGAGGAACGCCCAAGTCGGATGAAGAAGAGCGAGTTGTCAAGGATGTGATTGAAAGCGCTGCGGTCTATATCGGTGAGATTCCGCTCATGACAGAAAGCGGCTCATTCATCATCAACGGTACCGAGCGCGTCGTGGTATCACAATTGCATCGTTCTCCAGGTGTTTTCTTCGATCACGATAAAGGCAAGTCCCATTCTTCCGGAAAGTTGCTGTTCAACTGCCGGGTTATTCCGTATTGGGGATCGTGGCTCGATTTTGAGTTTGACACCAAGGATCTACTCTATATGCGAATTGACCGCAGAAAAAAAGAGCCTGCGAGTGTGCTGTTCAGAGCAATGGATTACAGCGATGAAGAGATTCTGGAAGAGTTTTTCGAGTTCGATACATTCAGGATTGCGAGAGATGGTTCGCTGACCTTGACGTTGGATGATCCCAATAAACTTCATGGATTGACCTTGGATTTTGATATCAAGGACCGCAACGACAATATTCTCGTGGAGAAAGGAAAGCGCATCAATCGTGCCGATGTCCGTAAGCTGGGTGAAGCAAAGTTACGCCGCCTTAGAGTGGAGCATTCGTTCCTGAACGGTCGGGTTTCCGCGAGAGACATCAAATACGAAGGCGACAGTTTAGATACTGAGACTTTCATGCTCAGGAAGGATGGCCGTATTACGATGGCACTCGACAGATTGGAAAATCTCGAAGGAATGTCCTATGAATTCCCGCTGATCAGTCTCGATGGAACCGAGATCGTCGGCGCGGACGTAGAAATCACATCGAAGGAGATCGAAGCGCTGAAGGATTCCAAAGCGAAGCGAGTCATGGTTCCTGAAACCTATCTGGAGAATCGTAAGGCAGGTTTGCCGATAACCGACTCGTCGACCGGAGAGATATTGATGCAGGCGGATGACGTTTTCGACCCTGAGGGCGAAATGCTCCGCGGTTTGCGGGATGCCGGGGTTTCACAGCTGACAATCCTAAGTAAGGTTCCGAGATTTGAAAAGGACAAACCGCTTCTGGAAGCTAACCAGCTGATTGAAGACGGCAGGGAATTGTTACAGAAACTGAAAGCAGGCGGTATCAGCGAATTTCAGACGATCTACACCAACGAGCTTGATTGTGGTTCCTATATTTCGGACACCATGCGGCTTGACAGCGGAATCAGTGCGCAGGAAGCCCGAAAGCGAATATATCGCATGATGCGGCCGGGTGACCCGCCGACAAACGAGGCAGCAGACGGATTGTTCAACAATCTATTTTTCAACGAGAGTCGGTACAACCTTTCCTCTGTGGGACGAATGAAACTCAATCGTCGGCTGAAACGTCCCGATGAAACCGGTTCCAAAGTCTTGGATTATCGCGACATTCTTGATGTCGTCAAGTTGCTGATTGATCTGAAAGATGGCAAGGGTGACGTTGACGATATTGACAATCTGGGAAATCGCCGCGTACGTTCAGTGGGCGAACTGGTGGAGAATCAGTTCAGGATGGGTCTCAATCGTGTCGAGCGCGCGGTTCGGGAGCGCTTGAGTCAACCCGATGTGGAAGGTTTGACACCGCAGGATCTGATTAACGCCAAGCCGGTTACTGCAGTGGTTCGGGAATTCTTCCGTTCCAGTCAGTTATCGCAGTTCATGGACCAGACCAATCCATTGTCGGAGGTGACGCACAAACGGCGGGTGACCGCATTGGGGCCGGGCGGTCTTTCGCGCGAACGGGCGGGTTTTGAAGTACGCGATGTACATCCGACACATTATGGCCGCGTGTGTCCTATTGAGACTCCGGAAGGACCGAATATTGGACTGATCAACTCTCTTGCGATGTATGCCCGAATCAATGACTACGGTTTTCTGGAAACACCCTATCGCAAGGTCAGGAACGGTAGAGTATCGACATCACCTAAAGATGTTTCCTTCCTGTCAGCGATTGAGGAAGGGGAGTTCTTTATCGCTCCGACAACCATGTCGAGCGAATCCAACGGAAAATCGAGTGAGGAACTGGTTCCTTGCCGCAAGGGTAACGAGTTCACTTTGTCTCGTCCCGACAGTATCGACTATGTCGATGTGGCACCGGCGCAAATCGTGTCCATCGCAACGGCCTGTATTCCATTTCTGGAGCACGACGATGCTAACCGCGCGCTGATGGGGTCCAACATGCAGCGTCAGGCTGTTCCGACGATTCAACCTGAAACCCCGCTTATCGGTACCGGAACAGAGCGTACAGTCGGTGTGGAATCTGGTGTGACCGTCACTGCCCGACGTGGTGGGATTGTCGAATCAGTTGACGCAAGCCGGATCGTTATCCGAGTGAACGAAGAGGAGATTGGCGAACAGGATTCAGGAGTGGATATTTACAGTTTGATCAAATACCGACGATCAAACCAGAGCACGACTATAAATCAGCGACCCCTGGTCAATGTCAAGGATCGTGTCGAGAGAGGTGACACCGTAGCCGACGGGCCGGCAACAAGTCTCGGAGAGCTTGCGCTTGGACGAAACATACTGGTTGCCTTTATGGCTTGGAGTGGTTACAACTTCGAGGATTCGATTGTAATTTCTGAACGTCTGGTTCAGGATGAGGTGTATACCACGGTTCATATCGAGGAATACAGCATTGAGGCCCGGGACACCAAACTCGGTATGGAGGAAATTACTTGCGACATACCTAATATCGGTGAGTCGGCATTGGCTCAGCTTGATGATTCCGGAATAATCCGAACTGGAGCCGAAGTCAAGTCCGGTGACATTCTGGTGGGTAAGGTATCACCAAAAGGGGATGTGCAACCTTCACCGGAACAGAAGCTGATGTTTGCGATTTTCGGTGAAAAAGCATCCGAGACGAAAGACACATCGTTGAGAATGCCGTCTGGAGTATCTGGAACCGTGATCGACGTACAGGTCTTTACGCGGGAAGGCATTGAGCGTGATGCACGGGCGGAAAAGAACATTGATTCAGAGATCAAGCGTATCCGGAAGGACTTGAATGAGAAGTTCAGAATCGAAAAGCAGGCGGCTTTTGATCGTATTGACGCGTTGCTTGTCGGACAAATCGCCGAAGGCGGTCCGGAAGAACTCAACAAGGGTGATGTCATTACGCAGGAGTATCTTGGAAAACTGTCGGAATCCGAGTACTTCAAGGTGCGGGTGCGAGATAACGACGTGGCGCATCGCTTTGAGATGATCCGAGAGCAGATCGATGAGAAAAAAGAACATTACGATGCTGAGTTCAAGGACAAAAAGGACAAACTTGAAGAAGGTGATGATCTGAAACCCGGTGTCCAGAAACGTGTGAAGGTGTTCGTTGCGGTCAAGCGTCGGCTTCAGCCGGGTGACAAAATGGCGGGACGTCACGGAAACAAGGGTGTAATCTCCAAAATTGTTCCCGTTGAGGATATGCCGCATCTGGAAGATGGTACCACTGTCGATATCATCCTGAACCCGCTCGGCGTTCCGTCTCGAATGAACATCGGTCAGGTACTGGAAACCCATCTTGGTTGGGCCTCCCATGAAATCGGAAAGCAAATCGGAGCAATGATTGATCGAGGAGCGAAGGCACCTGAAATGAAGGACTATCTGCGGAAATTCTATAACTCTGATTCCGAAAAGGCGCTCATGAACAAGCTGACGGGTGTGCAGGTTATGGAGCTTTCGGGCAATCTCAGGAATGGACTGCCGATCGCAACACCGGTCTTCGATGGGGCGACGGAAGAAGAAGTGAAGGAAATGCTGAAGATAGCAGGCTTGCCGGAGAGTGGACAGGCGATCCTGTATGACGGGCGTACCGGCGAGGCATTTGATCGGCCAATCACAGTTGGCTACATGTATATGCTAAAACTCACCCACTTGGTGGATGACAAGATGCATGCGCGCTCCACTGGGCCCTACAGTCTGATTACGCAACAGCCTCTAGGTGGCAAGGCCATGGGCGGCGGGCAGCGTTTTGGTGAGATGGAGGTCTGGGCGCTTGAGGCATATGGTGCTGCATACACATTGCAGGAGATGCTGACGGTTAAATCAGATGACATGTTCGGCCGTGCAAAGATTTATGAAAACATTACCAACGGCAGTCACCGGATGGAGGCAAATGTTCCGGAATCGTTCAACGTGCTTGTGAAAGAAATTAGATCTTTGGGATTGAATGTAGAAATGCGACCGTCAAAGTGGTCGAGTTGACAGAACACAGAGTTGGAAAATAAATTTCCGAGGTGATCAGATGAAAGATATTGGCAACCTGATGAGACGATCAGGAAAGATGGAGGATTTCGATGAAATCCGCATAGGACTGGCTTCGCCTGAGAAAATTCGCAGCTGGTCTTTCGGAGAGGTTCGCAAGCCGGAAACGATCAACTACCGCACGTTCAAGCCGGAACGTGACGGCCTGTTCTGTGCCAAACTGTTCGGACCGACCAAAGACAATGAATGCCAGTGTGGAAAATACAAGCGTCTCAAGCACCAAGGTGTAGTCTGTGAGAAATGCGGAGTTGAGGTCACACTGTCCAAAGTTCGGCGTGAGAGGATGGGGCATATCGAGCTGGCCAGCCCGGTCGCCCACATCTGGTTTCTGAAAAGTCTGCCGTCCCGCCTTGGAACATTGCTCGATATGACTGTCCGGCAGATCGAGCAGGTCATGTATTTCGAAGCTTATGTTGTCATAGAACCCGGCTATGAAACAACCCTGAAGCGCGGCGACGTTCTCAGCGAGGAGAAATACTATGAGTCAATGGAATCTCACGGCGGCGAATTTGAAGCCCGAATGGGAGCTGAGGCGATCAGGGATCTCGTAAAAATCATAGACTTTGAAGAGGAAGCCGTATTGCTCCGTAGGGAGCTGGAGGAAACTCGATCTGAAACAAAGATCAAGAAGCTGACCAAGCGTTTGAAACTGATTGAATCATTTCTGGAGTCTGGAAATAAACCCGAATGGATGATTCTCGAGGTTCTTCCGATTCTTCCACCGGAACTCAGACCGCTGGTTCCATTGGATGCGGGTCGTTTCGCAACATCCGATCTGAATGATCTTTACAGGCGTGTCATAAACCGCAACAACCGACTCAAGCGTCTGCTTGAACTGAACGCGCCGGAGATTATCGTGAGAAACGAAAAACGCATGTTGCAGGAAGCTGTAGATGCGTTGCTGGACAATGGCCGCCGAGGCAAGATGATTACCGGTGCCAACAAGCAGAAGCTCAAGTCGCTGGCGGATATGATCAAAGGTAAACAGGGGAGGTTTCGACAGAATCTGCTAGGTAAGCGGGTGGACTATTCCGGGCGGTCTGTAATCGTGGTGGGACCAACGTTGAAACTACATCAGTGCGGAATTCCGAAGCGCATGGCACTGGAACTGTTCAAACCTTTTGTGGTTTACGAGTTGATCAGGCGTAATCCAGACAGATTCAACATCAAGAGTGCGAAAAAGACAATCGAGCAGGAAAGTTCGGAAGTCTGGGATGTACTGGAAGAAGTAATTCGCGAGCATCCGGTGTTACTCAATCGGGCACCGACACTCCACCGTCTCGGTATCCAGTCTTTTGAGCCGACACTTGTTGAAGGAAAAGCGATTCAGCTGCATCCGCTCGTTTGTACACCGTACAACGCCGACTTTGACGGCGATCAGATGGCGGTACATGTGCCGCTTACGATCGAATCGCAGATTGAAGCGCGAACTTTGATGATGTCAACAAACAACATACTGTCACCGGCGAATGGTGAGCCGATTATCGTGCCGTCGCAGGACATCGTTCTGGGGCTGTACTATCTGACCCGCGAAGCGGTGAATGCGAAAGGATCGGGAAAGATTTTTTCGGATGTCGCTGAAGTTCGGCGGGCTTATGAGGTCGGTGGTGTCTCGCTTCATGCACAAATTCGTGTGCGTATTATTGAGATATTGCGCGAAAACGGCGAATTTCGCGAATCTGCGAAGCTTTTCGAC
Source organism: Arenicellales bacterium (assembly GCA_963662635.2). Classification (GTDB taxonomy): domain Bacteria; phylum Pseudomonadota; class Gammaproteobacteria; order Arenicellales; family JAJDZL01; genus JAJDZL01. The sequence goes on along the minus strand of CAXXFC010000004.1, from coordinate 374,783 downwards.
ACCACTGTGGGTCGTGCGTTGCTGTCCGAAATCGTTCCGGCGGGAATGTCTTTTGAACTGATCAACCGGGTGTTGAACAAACGTGCGATTTCAGAAATCGTGAATGAATGCTATCGTCATGTTGGTTTGAAAGAGACCGTGGTTCTGGCAGATCAGCTGATGTATCTGGGGTTCGATTACGCTGCCAAGGGTGGCATCTCGATTTGTGTGAACGACATCGAAATACCGGAAGATAAAAGAGCCATTCTTGAAGATGCCGATCGGGAAGTCGAATCGGTTCAGAGACAGGCCGCTGCGGGCTTTCTCACAGACGGTGAGCGCTATAACAAGGTGGTGGACATCTGGGGGCGCGCAAGCGATCAGGTCGCCAGCTCAATGATGGCGAAACTGAGTATTGAAACAGTAACTGATCAGGATGGAAACGAAGTGGAGCAGGCCTCCTTCAATCCCGTTCATGTGATGGCAGACTCCGGTGCACGAGGGTCACACGCTCAGATTCGCCAGTTGGCCGCCATGAGAGGTTTGATGTCGAAGCCCGATGGGACTATTATTGAAACACCGATCAAGGCGAATTTCCGCGAGGGTCTCGACGTGTTGCAGTATTTCATTTCGACGCACGGTGCTCGTAAGGGTTTGGCGGATACCGCACTCAAAACCGCGAATTCGGGTTATCTCACCAGGCGTCTGATCGATGTCTGTCAGGACCTTGTAATCACCGAGGCGGATTGTGGAACAACCACCGGCTTGTGGTTGGAGGCGCTGGTAAAGGGTGGAGATACCGTTGTCGCGCTCTCCAGCAGGATTCTGGGACGCGTCACTGCTCTGGACGTCAAGTCACCGGGCTCGGGGAAAGTTATCGTACCTGCCGGTGAAATGATAACTGAAAAAATTGCCAAGTCAATTGAGTCACATGGTGTCCATCAGGTAAAAGTTCGTTCTGCTGTGACTTGTGAGACGAAGTACGGAATCTGCAGCAATTGTTATGGTCGAGATCTTGGTCGGGGACATCTTGTCAATCGCGGCGAGGCGATCGGTGTGATTGCAGCGCAGAGTATCGGAGAACCGGGAACTCAACTTACGATGCGGACATTTCATATGGGAGGTGTTGCGGAACGTGAGCAGACTGCGACCGGAATCATCGCAAAGACTCAAGGTACCATGGAGTTCGACCGAATTTCATATCTGGAAAACTCGCGTGGTACTTACATTGTGAACACCCGTTCCGGAGAGATGAAGATTCTCGATGGTAATGGAATTGTTGCAGAACGATACCAGGTGCCGTACGGCGCGGAGCTCTTTGTCAAGGACGGTGCATCGATCGTCCCGGATCAGGAGATTGCCAGATGGGACCCGCACATACATCCAATCATCAATGAAATCGAAGGTGTTGTCAGACTTGATAATGTGGTTGATGGTCTGACTGTTTCACAGTCGAAGGAGAGCGATGAAGACACAGTTAGCGGCAAGCATCCGTTTTACACAGTCCTCGAATCCAAGATCGGAACAATCGAGAATCGACCTGCCATCAGGCTGGTCGATGATAAGGACGAGACTCTCATGCTCCCGAATACCAACCGCGAAGTCAGATACCTGCTGCAGCCGGGCGCACAGATACTGGTGCAGAATGATACGGTTGTATCAGTTGGCGATGTGTTGGCGAGAATTCCGCATGAATATGACTCAACCCGGGATATTACCGGTGGTTTACCGAGAGTTGCTGAATTGTTTGAGGCACGTCGTCCGAAAGATCCCGCCCTGTATGCCAAATTCTCCGGGGTAGTCAGTTTTGGTGAGGAAACCAAAGGTAAGGTGCGGTTGGTCATAACAGACACTGATGGCGAAGAGCACAAGGAATTGATTGCCAAAGGCCGCTCGTTGATGGTTTTCGACGGTGAAACGGTCGAACGCGGGGAGCAGATTGTCGAAGGTGCTCCGGTTTCCGCTGATATCCTGGAACTCAAGGGGGTTGAGGAACTCACGCAGTATATTGTGCATGAGGTTCAAGAGGTCTATCGACTCCAAGGGGTCACCATCAATGACAAACACATTGAGGTGATTGTAAGGCAGATGCTGCGAAAGGTAAGGATCGAGGATCCAGGATCAACCAAATTCCTGCCAGGTGAAATCGTGGAGCGGTCACGATTTCTTGACGTGAACGAACAGATTCGTATTGGCAATGAAAACGGTGCTGATCCGCAACAGGCAGAAGCACAGGCAGTCCGGGTGTTGTTGGGAATTACCAAGGCTTCATTGCTCACTGAATCGTTCATTTCCGCTGCATCATTTCAGGAGACTATTCGTGTTCTGACTGATGCATCTGTCAGCGGTAAAGTTGACAGTCTGCGTGGTTTGAAGGAAAACGTTATTGTCGGACGACTGATTCCTGCGGGAACCGGATTGGTCCACCATGAGGAACGCAAGCGGCAACGTTATCTTGAGAGACGGCAAGCGGAAGAATTTTCCAGAATGTTCGACGACGACGGTGCCGGCGAACATCCTGATCAGGAGTTGACAGAAGATATAGCGGATGCCATCGTCAGTGATGCATTTGGTATGGGGTTGGCCAAAAACTAATAAATTGTTCAATGGCAATTCTGGATAGAGTCAATTCACGCAAAAATTTCTGAAAAACATTGAATTTTTAGCCAAAGTACGCTAATATTGAAAAGTTACTGGTTCACCTTCCGAACAACAGTGAGGCAAAAGACAGATCGTGCTCGGTCTGTCTTTTTCTTCAATATGAAACTTTACGAATAATTTTGATATGCCAACAATCAATCAACTGGTTAACAAGCCCCGAAAACGGCAAAAGAAAAAAACCAACGTTCCGGCTCTTGAGGCCTGTCCTCAGAAACGGGGAGTTTGCACTCGGGTCTATACAACGACACCGAAAAAGCCGAATTCCGCACTCCGAAAGATTGCTCGGGTTAGGTTGACCAATGGTTATGAGGTCACCACCTACATTGGTGGTGAGGGACATAATCTGCAGGAGCATTCGGTAGTTCTCATTCGCGGAGGGCGAGTCAAGGATCTGCCTGGCGTGCGATATCACACGGTGCGCGGCGCACTGGATGCTTCCGGTGTTGAGCAGCGTCGACAGGGGCGATCGAAATATGGCGCTAAGCGCCCGAAATGAATGGAATCGTCACGCTTAGATTTGCATAAAGCAATTTGGAAATTGGAAGACAGACAACATGCCAAGACGTAGGCTGGTACCAAAACGGAAGATAGTGCCGGACCCCAAATATCACGAGGTCACGGTGGCAAAGTTCATCAACGCGCTGATGCTTGACGGCAAGAAGGCAGTCGCTGAAAAGATACTCTATCGCGCGCTCGATATCATCCGCGAGAAAAAGGTTGGCGAGCCGCTGGAAGTATTCGAGGAAGCGTTGGAAAACGTGCGGCCAACCGTGGAAGTGAAAAGTCGTCGAGTTGGCGGTGCGACTTATCAGGTTCCGATAGAAGTTCGCCCGACTCGCCGAAACGCATTGGCAATACGCTGGATTATTGAAGCGGCGAGGAAACGGCGGGAAAAATCCATGGCCATCAGATTGGCCGAAGAGTTGATCGAGGCGTCGAAACAGACCGGTGAGGCCTTCAAGAAGTGCGAGAACACGCACAAAATGGCCGAAGCGAACAAAGCATTTTCTCATTTCAGATATTGAGATTGAGTGTACAGTCAGATTAAAGGATTAGTGATGGCTCGGCAAACGCCACTGAAACATTACAGAAATATCGGCATCATGGCTCATATTGATGCCGGTAAGACGACCACGACAGAAAGGATTCTGTTCTACGCGGGCATTTCCCACAAGATCGGCGAGGTGCACGACGGTAACGCGGTCATGGATTGGATGGAACAGGAACAGGAGCGGGGAATCACCATTACGTCTGCTGCGACAACCTGTTTCTGGAAAGGAGCTCGTGAGAACCTCAGCGAACACAGAATCAATATCATCGATACGCCGGGTCACGTCGATTTTACGATTGAAGTCGAACGGTCGCTGCGCGTGTTGGATGGCGCGGTCACCGTACTCTGTGCTGTCGGTGGTGTGGAACCTCAGACGGAGACAGTTTGGCGGCAGGCCGACCGTTACGGTGTCCCGCGAGTTATTTTCATCAATAAGATGGACCGTGCAGGTGCTGACTATGAAATTGTGAACGGACAGATCCAGAAATATCTTGGTGCCACGTCCGTGCCGATGCAGTTACCGATTGGAGCGGAAGAGAAATTTTCTGGTATTGTCGACCTGGTAACCATGAAAGCATGGTACTGGGATGATTCAACCCTGGGTACGGGATTCCAAGTGGAGGAAGTACCTGAAAATTTGATTGAGCAGGCAAAGTCGATGCGGGAATTCCTGATTGAGATAGCGGCTGAAGGTTCGGACGATCTGACCGGTGCCTGGCTGGAAACCGGAACGCTGACGGAAGCTCAGATTCGGGACGGAATTCGCAGTTTGACCATCAGCAACCAGATCGTACCTGTTTTTTGCGGTTCTGCGTTCAAGAACAAAGGCGTTCAGTTGTTGCTCGACGGTGTGATTGACTATCTGCCAAATCCCACTGAAGTGCCACCGGTTGAGGGCATTGCTGATGCCCAGAATGAGACTGTCGAGAAACGGCTTCCCAAAGATGATGAGAAGTTCGCCGCATTGGCGTTCAAAATCATGACAGACCCATTTGTGGGTCAACTGGTATTTTTGAGGTCGTATTCCGGAACATTGAAGTCAGGAGATACCGTGATCAATGTCTCCAACGGCCGTAAAGAACGAATTGGTCGAATATTGCAGATGCATGCCAATGATCGTGTTGAGATCAAGGAGATACGCACCGGTGATATAGTTGCTGCGGTTGGACTCAAGAACGTGACAACCGGCGATACGATCTGCGAACGTGGCGGTGAAATCGCGCTGGAACGTATGGAATTTCCCGAACCTGTCGTTTCACAGGCGGTGGAGCCGAAAACCAAGGCGGACGAAGATCGGTTGTCGGTCGCGCTCGGTAAGCTATCGAAAGAAGATCCGTCATTCAAAGTTCGTACCGACTCGGAATCGGGTCAGACAATAGTTTCCGGTATGGGCGAGCTGCATCTTGAGATCATCATCGACCGCCTGCGCAGGGAGTTTAAGGTCGATGCGAACATCGGGCAGCCACAAGTAGCGTACCGTGAAACCGTCACCACCAGTATCGAACAGGAGACCCGACATGTGCGACAGACTGGCGGCAAAGGGCAGTTTGCACATGTCTTTATCAAGATCGAGCCATTGCAGCGTGGTGGTGGATTCGAGTTCGTTGACAAAATCGTCGGTGGAGCCATACCGAAAGAGTACATTCCCGCGGTCAGAAAGGGTATCCAAGATGCCATGGGATCGGGTGTTCTTGCCGGCTATCCGGTGGTCGATGTCAAGGCGACACTATTTGATGGATCATTTCACGATGTCGATTCTTCGGAGCAGGCCTTCAGGATCGCCGGCACCCAGGCATTCAGGGATGCTGCTGTTCGAGCTCGCCCGCAACTGTTGCAACCGTTTATGTCAGTCGAGGTTGTTACACCAAGAGAGTATCTTGGTTCGGTTACCGGTGACCTGAATTCACGCAAAGGCATCATTGATCAGGTTGATGATGTCAGCAGCGGAAAAGTCATTAAAGTGCGTGTTCCACTGGTTGAAATGTTTGGCTATGTGTCGTCGCTTCGCTCATTGACATCGGGACGGGCGACGTATTCGATGGAATTCGACACCTATATGCCAGTATCGGCGAGAGACGCCGGTGTCTCCCTGAAACTGGCGAGTTGATTGAGATTTCAATGGTTATTTTTTAGACGAGTGAATTAAAGTGGCAAAGGAAAAGTTCGAGCGGACGAAGCCGCATGTGAATGTGGGCACGATCGGTCATGTTGATCATGGCAAGACGACGCTGACGGCGGCGATCACGAAGGTTCTGGCGGAGCGTTTTGGCGGTGAGGTCAAGGCGTTTGACGATATTGACAATGCGCCGGAGGAGAAGGCGCGTGGGATCACGATAGCGACGGCGCATGTGGAGTATGAGACCGAGCAGCGTCATTATGCGCATGTGGACTGTCCGGGTCATGCGGACTATGTGAAGAACATGATCACGGGTGCGGCGCAGATGGACGGTGCGGTGCTGGTGGTGTCGGCGATGGACGGTGCGATGCCGCAGACCCGCGAGCACGTGCTGCTGGCGCGTCAGGTGGGTGTGCCTTATATTGTGGTGTATCTGAACAAGGCGGATGCGGTGGATGATTCGGACATACTGGAGCTGGTGGAGCTGGAGGTTCGCGAGTTGCTCAGCGAGTATGATTTTCCGGGTGATGACACGCCGGTGGTGATCGGCAGTGCCTTGCAGGCGCTGGAGGGGGACACGGGCGAGCTGGGGACCGAGTCGATTGTGCGGTTGGCGGAGGCGCTGGATGCGTATATACCGCAGCCTGAGCGGGCGGTGGACGGTGATTTTCTGATGCCGGTGGAGGATGTGTTTTCGATTTCCGGGCGCGGCACGGTGGTGACCGGCCGGGTGGAGCGCGGGGTGGTGCATGTGGGCGATTCGGTTGAGATGGTCGGTTTGCGCGACACGGCGAAGACGGTGGCGACGGGGGTTGAGATGTTCCGCAAGCTGCTGGATGAGGGACGTGCCGGAGACAATGTCGGGATTTTGCTGCGCGGCACCAAGAAGAACGAGGTGGAGCGCGGGCAGGTGCTGGCGAGGCCGGGTTCGATCACGCCGCACACCGAGTTTGAGGCTGAGGTGTATGTGCTCAGCGAGAAGGAGGGAGGCCGCAACAAGCATTTCACGACCGGTTACCGGCCGCAGTTTTACTTTCGCACGACGGACGTGACGGGCAGCGTGGTGCTGCCGGACGATGTGCGGGTGGTGATGCCGGGCGACAATGTGCACATGACGGCGCATCTGATCAAGCCGATCGCGATGGAGGAGGGACTTCGGTTCGCCATTCGCGAGGGCGGACGCACCATCGGTGCCGGCGTCGTCACCAAGATCTTGAAGTGATCGGGAATTAAGTTCGATGGCAACACCTTCAGCAAGAACAATCGACGGGCAGAAAGTCCGTATTCGATTGAAAGCATTCGATCATCGATCGATTGATCATTCCGCCTCACAGATTGTCGAGACGGCAAAGCGAAGTGGCGCGATCGTGCGAGGACCGATTCCATTACCCACAAGAATCGAAAAATATACATTACTGAGGTCGCCGAATGCGGATAAGAAGTCACGCGATCAGTTCGAGATTCGCACACACAAACGAATCATGGATATCGTCGATCCAACCGACAAGACAATTGACGCATTGATGAAGCTGGACCTGCCTTCGGGTGTCGATGTCGAGATCAAGCTTCGCTAGATAGATGGTAGGGATTAGATCATGTCGCTGGGATTGATTGGAACAAAAATCGGAATGACACGAGTCTTTACTGAGAGTGGTGCTTCAGTTCCGGTCACAGTAGTCGAGGTTAAAACGAATGTCGTCACTCAAATCAAGACGGATGAGACCGACGGCTACAATGCCGTCCAGGTTACCATGGGCAGTATTGCGGACAAAAAACTGCGTGCACCGGCTCGTGGAGTTTTTGCGAAGGCTGACGTTGATCCCGGTGTCGGACTATGGGAGTTCCGACTGGATTCTCCGGCGATGTCGGAAATCAGTGCAGGTGCAAGTTTTGGGGTGAATCTGTTCAAACAGGGACAGAAAGTAGATGTAAAGGGTGTCTCGATCGGACGAGGATTTGCCGGCGTCATGAAACGCCATAATTTCGGTGGTGGACGTGCTACACACGGAAACTCAAAAGCGCATCGAAAACCCGGATCTATCGGACAGAATCAGACACCGAGCCGCGTGTTCCCCGGCAAGAAAATGGCAGGACATATGGGAAGTGAGACAAAGGTGCAGCAGAATTTGGAGATAGTACGTATCGACGAGGAGCGATCCTTGCTGCTCATTAAGGGTGCAGTCCCGGGAAGTCGGCAGTCGGTTGTTGTTGTGACATCCGCCGTAAAGGCGAAGATGCCTGCTACTGTCGAAGAATGAGGATCAGCTGATGCAGTTGGAAGTATTAGACCGTCAGGGAAACGTAGACAAGACCATTGAAGTGTCCGAGACGAATTTCGATGCGGAATTCAATAGTGCACTGGTGCATCAGGTCAGTGTTGCATGTCGGGCAGCAAGTCGCGCCGGCACGCATGCGCAGAAAAATAGGTCTGCGGTAAGAGGTGGAGGGGCCAAACCTCACCGACAGAAGGGAACCGGTCGGGCAAGAGCGGGAACCAAGAACAGCAACCTGTTTCGCGGTGGTGGCAGAGCGTTTCCGAAAGCACCGCGGGATTTTTCACAGAAGGTGAACCGAAAGTCTTTCCGCACTGCGATGCGGTCGGTGCTGTCGGAAACTCTGCGTCGAGGCAATCTGGTAGTCGTGAACGAGATGCAGATGGAGTCACCGAAAACACGGGAAGTGGCCAGTTGCCTTCAGAAACTCAACTGCAGTTCAGCACTCATTGTGGATGAGAACGTCAGTGACAATCTGAGTTTCGCCACACGTAATATTCCCAACGTGTACGTAGTAGCGCCGAGTATGCTGAATCCGGCGAATGTGATCGACTGCGGCAAAATTGTGATGACTGAAAGTGCTGTAGAGTTTATTGACCGGTGGTTGGTGTGATGAAGGAACGCTTGTATGAAATTATTCGATCACCGATTATTTCGGAAAAGAGCAGCATGGTTGCCGACCGGCATAATCAACTTGTGTTCGAGGTCGCTCGGAACGCGACAAAATCTGAAGTGCGCCAGGCGGTCGAGGAATTGTTCAAAGTCCGTGTACAGGGCGTTCAGATATCGAACTCCAAAGGTAAGAAAAAACGTTTTGGACGGAATTTTGGAAAACAGTCAGACCGTCGCAAGGCATTTGTCAGGTTGCATGCGGACGACGACATTGATTTTACCCAATCGCTGGAATCCTAGGACCATCACCAAATGACACTGGTTAAGCAAAATCCAACGACACCAAGCCGGCGGGGCATGGTGAAGGTTGTCAACTCGGAGTTGCATGACGGCGCGCCGCATCGTGCACTCGTTGAGCCGGTTCGTAAGACGAATGGTCGCAACAATCACGGACGAATTACTGTTCGCCATCGTGGGGGTGGTCATAAGAGACAGTATCGAATAATTGACTTCAAACGCAATAAAGATGATATTCCGGCGAAAGTGGAAAGAATTGAATATGATCCGAACAGAAGCTCGAATATCGCATTGTTGCTGTATGCGGATGGCGAGAGACGCTATATAATTTCGCCCCGAGGTTTGAAGGTCGGCGATACGCTGCAATCAGGTCTTTCGGTTCCTATCGCTCGCGGAAATACGCTTCCGTTGAAACAGATTCCGCAGGGCACGATCGTTCACTGCATCGAAATGAAACCGGGCAAAGGTGGTCAGATCGCTCGCTCAGCTGGAACTTCCGCACAGTTCCTGGGTCGTGAGGGCAAGTATGCTCTTATTCGTATGCGATCGGGTGAGGTTAGGAAAATCAATCTTGACTGTCGCGCCACCATTGGTGAAGTTGGCAACGAGGAACACGGGTTACGGAAACTTGGCAAGGCGGGTGCGAAACGTTGGCGAGGTATCAGGCCTACGGTTCGTGGAGTCGCGATGAATCCTGTTGACCATCCGCACGGCGGTGGTGAGGGAAGAACATCAGGCGGGCGCGACCCGGTATCTCCATGGGGCGTGCCGACCAAAGGTTATCGTACGCGTCGGAATAGACGTACAGGAAGCATGATTGTGAGACGTGCGACAAAACGCAGAAGATAGGCGTCATCAGTTAGTTTAGAAAGGAAATATCGTGGGCAGATCAATCAAGAAAGGACCGTTTGTCGACCACTTTCTCTGGAACAAGGTGAAAGAAGCCAAGGAGCAGAATCGTCGACAGCCGATACGAACCTGGTCGAGACGTTCAACCATTATGCCGGAATTCATCGGTTTGACGATTGCCGTGCATAACGGACGCCATCATGTGCCGATATTGATTACAGAGAACATGGTCGGACATAAGTTGGGTGAATTTGCGCCGACTCGGACATTCAGAGGGCACGCTGCAGACCGCAAGGCGAGATAACGGAAGAGATTTGATGATACAGGTACGAGCAGTTTCAAAATACGTGCGAATTTCACCGCTGAAATGCCGACTGGTGGTCGACCAGATCCGGAGTCTTCCGGTAGAGCGCGCAAGGGATGTTTTAGGTTACAGCACTAAGAAGGCTGCAAGGCTTGTTCTGAAAACTCTGGATTCAGCAATCGCAAACGCTGAGGTGAACGAAGGTGCGAATATTGATGAGCTGGTTGTGCGTTATGCTTTCGTTGATGAGGCGCCAACGATGAAGCGCTGGCGGGCAAGAGCGCGTGGTCGGGTCAACCGTATTTTCAAAAGAAGCAGTCATATAACGATCGTCGTGTCTGACGAAGCATAAAGAGATAGGCTATGGGTCAAAAAGTACAACCGGTAGGTATCAGACTGGGAATCACATCTGAGTGGACATCCCGTTGGTTTGCCACAGGCCGGGATTATGCAAAGTACCTGAAGGAAGACGCTCAGGTGCGGAAGTTCATTCGTAAAAAACTTGCCAATTCGGCGATCAGCGATATCACGATTGAGCGCCCGGCACAGAACATGAAAGTTGTTATCCATACTGCCCGACCTGGAACAGTTATTGGTAAAAAGGGTGAAGATATTGGTACCCTTCGACGCGAGCTGACCGAGATCAATGGCGCACCTGTTGCTGTGTCAGTTGAAGAGATTCGCAAACCTGATCTTGATGCGAAACTGGTTGCGGAGAGCATCTGCCAGCAGCTTGAAAAACGTATGATGTTCAGACGAGCCATGAAGCGTGCCGTTCAAAACTCCATGAGAGTTGGTGCGTTGGGAGTCAAAGTGATGATTTCGGGAAGACTGAACGGTGCTGAGATTGCACGAACTGAGTGGTATCGTGAAGGCCGGGTGCCATTGCATACGTTCCGAGCCAAGGTGGATTACGGACTGGCGGAAGCGCATACCACGTACGGTGTACTGGGTGTCAAAGTATGGATATTCACCGGTGAGGTTTTTCAGGAGAAAGGTGAAAGGACTGGGATTGGTGAAACCAACTCAGACGCATAACCGGACGTGAGCAATGTTACAGCCTAAACGTACAAAATATCGCAAGCAGCAGAAGGGTCGCAACCGAGGTCTGGCTACGAGAGGCAATCTTGTCAGCTTCGGAGAGTTCGGTCTGAAATCGACAGTGCGAGGACGCATTACTTCCAGAGAGATCGAGGCAGGTCGGCGCGCGATCAACCGATATGTCAAGCGTGGTGGAAAAGTTTGGATTCGTATATTTCCCGACAAACCGGTATCGAAAAAACCTTTGGAAGTGAGAATGGGTAAAGGTAAGGGTAATCCTGAGTATTGGGTGTTCGTGGTAAAACCCGGTCACATGCTGTATGAAATTGAGGGTGTAACAGAAGATATGGCGCGAGAGGCATTCAGGCGTGCCGGCGCGAAACTGTCTGTTCAGACGACATTTGCCAAACGGCAAGGAGTGCTATGAATACAGCCAAAGATTTGCGTGGCAAGACCGAAGCGGAGCTTCGCAATGAAGTCATCGAGTTGCGACGCCAGCAGTTGGAGATGCGTATTCAGCGAAGTACAGGACAGATTGCGAATACCGCGAAATTCAGTGAATTCCGAAAGGACATTGCAAGAATCAAGACAGTCCTGAACGAGATGAAAAACAAGTGATGGCAATGAGCGAAGAGCAAGCAAAAAATACTCGAACCGTAACGGGTGTGGTTGTCAGTGCCCGGATGGACAAGACGATTACCGTTCAGGTCGAGCGTAAGATTCCACATCCTCTATATCGGAAATATGTGAAGCGGTTCACCAAACTGTACGCTCACGATGAGAACAACAACTGCAGTGAGAACGATCGTGTTGTCATCCAGCAGTGTCGGCCTCTCTCTAAAACGAAATGCTGGCGATTGGTAGAGATCCTAGATAACAGTTTAGGCTGAAAGGGAGTGTATAGACTATGATTCAGATGCAGACCATGCTCGACGTTGCTGATAACAGTGGCGCAAAACGTGTCCAATGCATCAAAGTGCTGGGCGGTTCCAAACGGCGATACGCAGGAATCGGAGATGTGATTCGAATCACCATCAAGGAAGCGATTCCCAACAGTCGGGTTCGAAAAGGTGACGTGTTCTTCGCTGTTGTGGTCCGTACCAAGAAGGGTGTGCGACGTCCGGACGGTTCGTTGATCAGGTTTGATCGTAATGCTGTCGTGTTGCTCAACGCGCAGCATCAGCCGGTAGGCACTCGAATATTTGGGCCTGTTACCCGCGAACTGAGAAGAGAGAAATTCATGCGAATTGTTTCATTGGCTCCTGAGGTTATATAGGACAGGGAAGACAGAATGAATAGGGTCAGGAAAGGAGACGACGTAATTGTAATTGCCGGCCGCGATCGCGGAAAACGCGGTACGGTGTTGAGCATCACAGCGGACGGGCGACGCGCGCTTGTTAACGATGTTAATGTTGTCAAGAAGCATACGCGACCGAATCCGAACGCCAATCAAACCGGTGGAATTGTTTCGAAGGAGGCTCCGATTCAGTTGTCGAATCTGGCACTCTACAATCCGGCAACCGGTAAGGGAGATCGAGTTGGATTCAGGTTTTTGGAAGACGGAACCAAAGTCCGGTATTTCAAGTCAAATGACGAGGTTTTGACATGACGGAACTGGCAAGACTTGAGACAGTTTATCGGCATGAGTTGGTTCCCAGTTTGACGAAGCAGTTCAAATACGACAACTTGATGCAGGTACCCAAGGTGACAAAAATCACATTGAACATGGGTGTGGGTGATGCCATCAGCAAGAGAGATAAGAACCTCATCATCAATGCCTGTAGTGATCTTGAATTGATTGCCGGGCAGAAGCCGGTAGTAACAAAGGCAAGACGTGCGGTTGCCGCATTTAAGATTCGAGAGGGATATGAAATCGGCTGTATGGTCACATTGCGTCGAACCAGAATGTATGAGTTTCTGGATAGGTTGATTTCAATTACAATTCCCAGAATTCGGGATTTTCGCGGATTGTCGGCAAAGTCGTTTGATGGCCGCGGAAATTACTCGTTCGGGATCAAGGAACAGATCGTGTTTCCGGAGATCAACTACGACAATGTAGATGTGATTCGCGGGTTGAACGTTACGATAACGACCACTGCACAGACAAACCAAGAGGCCGATGCCCTTTTGCGAGGCTTTCATTTTCCATTGAGGCAGAACTGACCATGGCCAAGAAATCCTTACTGGCTCGTGAAGTCAAACGAGAGAAAACGGTGCGAAGATATAAAGAACGTCGAGCAGCTCTTAAAAAGCGCGTCATTGAACCGGGATTGTCATTGGACGAACGTATGGAAGCGACAATGCAATTACAAAAGCTGCCACGGGATGGCAGTCGATGCCGCCAACGCAATCGTTGCGGCCTGACAGGCCGGCCTCGAGGGTTTTATCGAAGATTTGGACTGGGGCGAAACAAACTGCGTGAAATCATCATGCAGGGAGAGGCCCCAGGCGTTACGAAATCCAGTTGGTAGACGTTAAAGCGGAATTCATTAATCGGAGAATATGTTTCATGTCAATGACTGATCCAATCGCAGATATGCTGACTCGGGTTCGCAATGGCGGTAAAGCCGAGCGGGTTGAGGTTTCAATGCCAGGTTCCGGGATGAAGCGAGAGATCGCTCGAGTGCTGAAGGAAGAAGGATATATTCTCGATTACAGCGAGGCTGGTGAAGTTTCTCGACGTGAACTGACGGTCAAGCTGAAGTACTACAAGGGCAGACCTGTAATCGAAAATATTGACCGGGTGAGCAAGCCAGGACGCCGGGTCTATCGCGGTCGAGACGAAATGCCGTCAGTAAGCGGGGGACTGGGAATAGCAATTATATCTACATCCCAAGGTGTGATGACAGCGAAGAAAGCGCAGGCATCCCATGTGGGCGGTGAAGTCATCTGCACGGTAAGTTAAACGAGGTTTGGTTTTGTCAAGAATAGCCAAAGAGCCGGTCTTAATTCCTGACGGCGTTAAGGTCGAAATGTCAGGTGGTTTCATCAAGGCGGACGGACCCAAAGGAAGTCTGCAGATGCCGTTGCATCAATTGGTGAAAGTCTCCAATGAGGATAGCGCTATAGTCGTTCGAGCAAGAAATTCGAGTGTGAAATCGCGGGCAATGTCGGGAACTATGCGTTCACTTGTCAATAATATGGTTGTTGGAGTCAGTCAGGGCTTCCAGAGAGAAATGACGCTGGTTGGTACCGGTTACAGAGCTCAGGCTAATGGATCAAGTGTGAATCTCTCGCTTGGATATTCACATCCAATTGAATATCAAGCGCCGGACAGTGTGACTTTCGAGATTAAATCGGAAAGCAGTTCGCAGGTTGAGTTGGTGATCAAGGGCATCGACAAGCAGGTAGTCGGTCAGGTTGCCGCTGATATACGCAGGATGCGTCCGCCGGAACCCTACAAGGGTAAAGGCGTGCGGTATTCTGATGAAAGAATTCGTAGAAAGCAGGCCAAGAGTATAAGTGGTTAGGCAATGAGTGAGAAGAAATCAAAGAGATTGCGCCGGGCGCGCAAAGCGCGTGCAAGGCTGAGACTGCATCGCAAGAATCGGCTTTGTGTGACGCGCTCATCGAAACACATTTATGCCCAGATCATTTCGCCAAACGGTGAGAAGACACTGGCCAGCGCATCAACCAATGAAGCGGAATTGCGTACCGGGTTGAAGTTTGGAGGTAATATCGAAGCGGCAAAACTCGTCGGTACAAAAATCGCTGAGCGAGCGAAGGAAGCAAATATCGAGGAGATTGGCTTTGATCGCTCCGGTCACCGTTACCATGGACGAATAAAGGCACTTGCGGACGCTGCACGTGAAGCAGGGTTGGCGATTTAGTAGAGGAAGTTTGATAGATGGCTATTTCTGAGCAAGACAGTAAGAACCGCGACGAGATCAAGGAGCAGTTGATCAATGTGCGCCGTGTGGCCAAGGTAGTCAAAGGTGGTCGAATTTTCGGATTCTCAGCATTGACTGTTGTGGGCGACGGTGCAGGACGAGTTGGGATCGGTATCGGTAAAGCACGTGAAGTACCTGTAGCGGCACAGAAGTCTTTTGAAAATGCAAGACGGAACATGGTTCGAATTCATTTGAAAAACGGTACGCTTCAGTATCCGATTGTCGGCAGACATGGTGCTGCGAAAGTTGTGATGCGACCGGCATCCGCAGGAACCGGAATCATTGCGGGTGATACCATGCGTTTGATTTTTGAGTTGGCCGGAGTCCGAGATGTACTTGCGAAAGTTGTTGGCACTACAAATGCGATCAATGTTGCACGAGCGACGATAGATGGATTGACATCGATTCGCAGCCCGCAGGAAATTGCTGACAAACGATCTAAGAATGTTTACGCGATTTTCTGAGTTTCATACTTGGATGAGCGACTGAATCATGAGTGATAGACAAACACGGAAACTACGGGTCAGGTTGGTTCGTAGCGTCAATGGCCGGTTGAAAAGCCATAAGGCATGTGTGCGAGGACTCGGGCTACGTCGAATCAATCAGACAAGAGAGCTTGATGATACACCGCAGGTTCGCGGCATGGTGCGCAAAGTCTCCTACATGGTCGAATGTGAGGAGGTCAATTGATGGAGAACAGAATAGTGACGCGCAGTCCTCCCGGTGCAAGAAAGAAGTCCAAACGCGTCGGTCGCGGTGCGGGGTCCACACACGGCAGTACATGCGGCCGTGGAGACAAGGGGCAGAATTCGCGTTCTGGCGGTGGCGTACGAGCAGGATTTGAGGGTGGACAGATGCCCATCAAACGTCGTTTGCCGAAACGTGGCTTTACCTCGCTCACTTCCGACAATGTTGCAGAAGTCAGACTGAGTGAAATCTCAAAGCTCGGGGATGAGGTAATTGATATTGATCGTCTCAAGCGTCTCAGAATTGTGCCACGTAAGGCAATGAACGCCAAGGTGATTGTATCGGGCTCTATTGATACCAGTGTTCATCTTAGAGGATTGATGGTTTCGGCAGGTGCCCGACGCGCAGTTGAAGCTGCGAAAGGAACGATAGAGGAATAGCTGGATGGCCGCTCCAAAAGCATCAAGACGATTACCAAGTCTCGGCACACTCAGTGAGTTGCGGATGAGGATTCTGTTTGTACTAGGTGCAATGGTAGTATTTCGACTGGGTACGCACGTTCCGGTTCCCGGTGTAGACCCCGTTGCGGTAGCTGCATTGTTTGAGCAGACCCGAGGCTCAATTGTCGATATTTTCAATGTATTTTCGGGTGGAGCGCTTTCTCGATTGTCGGTATTCGCACTGGGTGTTATGCCATACATCTCGGCTTCAATCATCATGCAGATGATGAGCGCAGTGATTCCGCAACTTGAGCAGTTGAAGAAGGAAGGAGAAGCCGGACGTCGGAAAATTACCGAATACACCCGCTATGGCACCGTCCTGCTGGCGACTTTTCAGGGACTTGGAATAGCTATTGCGATTGAAGGCCAGGTAGCAGGGGGAAGTGCGGTTGTACTCACACCGGGTATTGGGTTCAAGCTGACCACAGTGGCGAGTCTTGTAACCGGGACCATGTTTCTTGTCTGGCTTGGAGAGCAGACGACTGAACGCGGAATCGGGAATGGAATCTCGCTATTGATTTTTGCAAGTATTGTCGCAGGATTGCCATCAGCCGTCGCTGGCACGCTTGAACTTGCACGAACCGGTGCGTTTACGCCTATTGGTGTTCTCATACTGTTTGTCGGTGCAATATTTGTAACAGGTTGTGTGGTTTTCTTCGAACGAGGTCAACGCAGAATAACCGTCAACTACGCACAGCGCCAGCAGGGACGCAAGATGCTGGCTGGACAAACCCATCATATGCCGCTGAAAATCAATATGGCCGGTGTGATTCCACCAATCTTTGCATCCAGCATCATACTGTTTCCAGTGAGTCTCGGAAGCTGGTTTGGTCAGACGGAAGGTATGGGCTGGCTGCAGGATATAGCAACAACAATTGGACCGGGTCAACCCATTTATATGTTGTTGTATTCAGGAATGATTGCATTTTTCTGTTTCTTTTATACAGCACTGGTCTTCAGCCCGAAAGATATGGCAGACAATCTGAAGAAATCTGGTGCATTCATTCCCGGAATTCGACCCGGTTCACAAACGATCAAGTACATTGATACAGTTGTTTCGAGGCTGACGTTAGCTGGGGCAATTTATCTGGTGGTTATTTGTTTGATCCCGGAATTTCTCGTTGTTCAGTGGAGTGTTCCATTTTATTTTGGCGGAACGTCTCTTCTAATTATTGTGGTCGTCATGCTTGATCTTATCGCGCAGGTGCAGTCACACCTGATGTCGAGACAGTATGAGAGTCTGCTGAAAAAATCGAGCATTTCCAGTGGTCTGGGGATCACCAGATAGTATTTAGGAGATTCGAAATGAAAGTAAGGGCATCAGTAAAGAAAATTTGCCGAAACTGCAGGATCTACAAGCGCAATGGTGTTTTGAGGGTTGACTGCAGTTCAGACCCTCGCCATAAGCAAAGACAGGGTTGAACAGAAATAAGATAGGTGAATTAGATTGGCACGTATAGCAGGAATAAATTTACCCGTACAGAAGCATATTCGTATTGCGTTGACCGCGATTTACGGTATTGGTGTGAACACCGCGGACACAATTTGTGAAAATACGCAGATAGACGGTAGCAAGAAAGTACGAGAACTTACTGATGATGAAGCGGAGAAACTTCGTTCGGAAGTCGCAAAATATGTGATTGAAGGCGATTTGCGAAGAGAAGTCTCCATGAATATCAAGCGGTTAATGGATCTGGGATGTTATCGGGGTTTACGGCATAGACGTGGGCTTCCTGTCAGGGGTCAGAGAACTTCTACTAATGCCAGAACACGCAAGGGACCACGTAGACCAATTCGAAAATAGGTGGTAGATAAAGGTGGCAAGAACTAAGGGCAGAAAGCGTAAGACGAGAATTAAACGCACAGTCAGCGAGGGAATCGCGCATATTCACGCGACGTTCAACAATACGATCGTGACGATTTCCGATCGGCAGGGTAATGTACTCTGCTGGTCGACTGCGGGAAAAATGGATTTTAAGGGATCGCGTAAAAGCACACCGTTTGCGGCTCAGATGGCTTCAGAGGATTGTGCGAAAAGCGCTATAGATATGGGAATGAAATATATCGAGGTACAGGTATGCGGACCTGGACCCGGGCGGGATTCCGCTCTTCGGGCACTCAACGCAGCCGGATTGGAAGTAAGTCGTATTACAGACGTAACACCGATTCCTCATAATGGTTGCCGACCACCAAAACGTCGCAGACCCTGACCGGAGCTGAACAATGGCAAGATATACTGGACCGACATGTAAACTCGCACGACGCGAACAGGTTGATCTCGGGCTCAAACGACGAGGAGATTTCAAAGCGATTACTGACAAGTGTCGATTCGATAAACTGCCTGGCCAAAAGGTTGCCTCAAGGCGTCCAAGAGTAACAGTCTTCGGCCGGCTCTTACGAGAGAAGCAGAAGCTCAGAAGAACCTATGGTGTAATGGAGAAACAGTTTCGTCGACACTTCACTGAAGCTTCGAGAAGACAGGGTTCTACCGGTGTAAATCTGCTTCAGATTCTTGAATCTCGGTTGGACAATGTCGTGTATCGAATGGGGTTCGGATCTACTCGCGCCGAATCACGTCAGTTGGTCAATCATAACGCCATTGAAGTCAACAACAAGCGCGTCAATGTTCCGTCTTATGAGGTCAAGCCAGGTGATGTGGTACAGGTGCGTGAGAAGAGTCGAACTCAGGAGCGGGTGATATTTTCACTCGATATCGCCGAACGTATCGGTTTTCCTCCATGGATTGAGGTCGATATCGGTAACTTCCGAGGTGTTTATAAAAATCTACCTGAGCGCGAAGATATTTCTGATGAAATCAATGAGACATTGGTTATCGGTTATTACTCCAAGTAATTTGACATGAGTTTGAATATGGATCACAACTACGACGTTTCTGAATTCTTGACTTTGGCTCCCCGTACGATCAAGGTAAAGGAAATCACTGACAAGAGGGCCGAGATTTTTCTTGAGCCGCTGGCCAGAGGGTTCGGACACACAATGGGAAATGCGCTTCGCAGAATCCTGCTGTCTTCGATGCCGGGGGCAGCGATTACTGAAGTGAAAATCTCAGATGGTGAAAAGGATGTACTGCATGAGTTCAACGTCATTGACGGTGTTCGCGAAGAAGTTATCGAGATTCTGATGAACCTGAAGAATCTTGCCGTCAGGATGCATGGTAAGGATCGAGATAAAGCCGTACTGAAACTCGATAAAAAGGGTCCAAGTGTGGTGACGGCAGCGGACATCGAGGAAACTCACGATATCGAAATCATTGACAAGGATTTTGTGATTGCACACCTTCTTTCCCGCTCTCGATTGGTTATGGAGTTGACGGTGACTCGAGGGCATGGCTATCGATTGTTGGATACGGGAATCGAAAAATCCTCGACAGAGATTGGGAAATTGGCAGTTGATGCTTACTACACACCAATTCGGCGTGTTTCGTACAAAGTCGATAATGCTCGAGTAGGTCAGAGAACGGACTTCGACAAGTTGATTCTCGACATCGAGACCAATGGAACAATCGAGCCGCGCGACGCGGTGCGGCATGCAGCAACAATTCTACATACGCAAACCGAAACATTTGCCAATTTGCAAGAGACTTTTGAGGAACCTGAAGTCGAGGAAGAACCTCAATTCGACAAGGAACTCCTCAAACCCTTGGACGAGCTTGAATTGACGGTGCGGTCTGCCAACTGTCTGAAAGTTGAGCAGATACACTACATTGGCGATCTTGTCCAAAAAACTGAAACAGAACTTTTGAAGACACCCAATCTCGGTAAGAAATCGTTGACAGAGATTAAGGAAGTGCTGGCGGAACGTAATCTTTCGCTCGGTCAGAAACTTGAGAATTGGCCACCGCCAAGTTTGCGTCGGGATACTTCTGAACTGGAAAGACTGGGAGAATGATAGGCCGTGCGACATCGTAAATCAGGGCGACATCTCAATCGAAATTCGAGTCATCGAAGTGCGATGATGAAGAATATGGCGGCTTCCCTGCTTCGATATGAGCAGATTCGAACGACAGTGCCGAAAGCCAAGGAGTTGAGACGATTTGTCGAACCGCTTATCACACTTGGGAAAACCCCCTCGCTGGCGAACCGACGGCTAGCATTTTCGCGGCTCAGGGATCGTGAGATGGTGCAGAAACTGTTTGATACATTGGGAGAGCGCTACAAGGCACGTCCCGGAGGCTATACACGAATACTCAAGTGCGGACACCGCGCGGGTGATGCGGCTCCAATGGCCTATGTTCAACTGGTAGATTCGGACGTAATTTTTCAAGACGAAGACTGATCCTGTGTCAGTCTCTCGTTCCCGGCATTGAGACCCTCTGCTGCTCGTTGTCAGCCGTGAGAAAAATCGTTTCAAACGCGTCCGCGCTCCTTATTTTCTGACGGCCAATGATGAGAATCGATTGCAGAATTAGATTGTAGGGTGTCAAGATTGCCAGACGACAACAATAATAATGAGCAACAACGCAGCCAGTACAACAAATAAGCCAACTGTCAAGAACTTAAACAGGAAACTAACGGTTTTGTTCATGGTTGTGCGTATCGTCCAATATTCGAGATAATTGAACGGTATTATGCCACAAATTCCAGAATCGGTTTACTGTTGCCCGTGATAACAGGTCGGAAATTATGAAGTTTGATGTAGATGTCATACTCGATTTTTGGTTTTCTGACAGCGCACAATCCGAAGAAGAATTCCTCCGTCGAATGGAGATGTGGTTTCTAGATTCCGATTCATTTGATCAGGCTGTTCGGCAGTTTGAGCCTTTGGTAGAATTTGTGGCTAGCGGTCATGCAAGTGATCTGGAATCTGATCCGAAAGGTATCCTCGCATTGATTATTACACTGGACCAGTTTCCCCGAAATATCTATCGGGGTACACCTCAAGCTTTCGAGTACGACCATGAAGCGTTGCGACTGACAAAAAAAGCCGTAGACTCCGGATTGGACAGTTCCATGACGTATCTAGAGCGGTTATTTGCTTACATGCCCCTGCAACACTCCGAAGACCCTCAGGTCCAGCGTTTGTCAGTGGAGATGTTCAACTCGCTGATTGATGTTGCAGAAACCCAGATTCAGTCGGAACGTGCGAAGGAATCTGTGGAATACGCAGAAATGCATAGAGACATCATTGAACGTTTCGGTCGATTTCCACATAGAAATGAGATCCTGGGTCGGAAATCAACGGCTGAAGAGTTGCAATTTCTTGCAGATGGAGCTGAGACATTCGGTCAAGTGAAAAAGTGATCCGAAAGCGTTGTCAGACGACTGCAATACAGAACCTGTCCGGTATAAATTGATATTGGTTGTTGATTCGGAAATTAATAGTACGCTAATCATCGTTGACTCAATTGTCTGAAGCCACCTCGACTCACTGGGGGAACTGTTTTCGGTGAGGAAACAACCACAAGAAGTGCAAATTTTCGATTACCGGTTTATTGGATTTGGAATAACAGTTACAATCTCCGTGTATCAACCAAATTATTAAATCTGAAAAATGGGGAGGAGAATTTTATGAACAATCCGGTCAGGGTCACCGTTACAGGTGCTGCAGGTCAGATCAGTTACAGCCTATTGTTTCGTATCGCTGCGGGAGAAATGCTTGGAACAGATCAGCCGGTTATTCTTCAGTTGCTCGAAATCCCTCCGGCGATGGACGCATTATCTGGTGTGGTTATGGAATTAGACGATTGTGCGTTTCCAACATTGGCCGGTATTGTTGCCACCGACAATCCTGAAACCGCCTTTGCCGACGCTGATTACGTTTTGATGGTTGGAGCCCGACCGCGCGGCAAAGGTATGGAGCGTAAAGATTTACTTGAGGCGAACGCGCAGATTTTCACTGCTCAAGGTGCCGTTTTGGACCAAGTTGCAAGTCAATCGGCAAAAGTGTTGGTTGTAGGCAATCCAGCCAACACCAATGCATTGATAACAGCGAGCAAGCTGAGGCGTTTGAACACATCTCAGATTACAGCGATGACTCGTCTCGATCACAACAGAGCTGTGAGTCAGATAGCGGCGAAAACCAGGGAGCACGCTCACACGGTGAGGAAAATCACTATTTGGGGAAATCACTCTGCTACCCAGTACCCTGATGTTCACCATGCGACCGTCAACGGTCAACCGGTACTGGACCGGGTCGATATGGATTGGGTTGAGGATGATTTCATTCCCAAAGTACAAAAGAGAGGGGCAGAAGTCATCGCGGCTAGAGGCCTGTCCAGTGCGGCGTCAGCAGGTTCTGCTGCGATCGACCACATTCGTACCTGGGTCCAGGGTACACCGGAAGCCGACTGGACGAGTATGGGCATCGTCAGCGATGGATCATATGACATGACTCCAGACCTGATCTGCTCTTTTCCAGTGATGTGCAATGATGGTCGTTACGAGATAGTACAAAATCTTGGAATCAGTGAGTTCAGCCGGGTAAAGATGCGCATCACCGAAAATGAGTTGATTGAAGAGCGCGATGCGATTCGAGGGCTTCTCTAGTTGGTGTTGGATTTTTCCGTAATCGTTCCTGTATTCAATCGAAGCGAACTTCTAAAGCGGGCATTGGACTCTGTAATTTCGCAGAGTCTTGCACCGCGTGAGGTGATTGTTGTTGACGATGGATCAACTGACGACACGGCCGAGGTTTTGCGTTCGGATTATTCGACTCATGTCAGAGTAATCAGTCAGCCAAACGCTGGTGTCAGCCGGGCGCGTAACGTGGGTATCACAGCCAGCGGTTCCGAATGGATTGCCTTCCTTGACTCCGATGATGAATGGCACCCTCGGAAACTCGAATTTCAGGCGAAATTCCTCGCTCAAAATTCAGAGTACCAGGTCTGTCATTGTGATGAGATCTGGATACGTAGAGGTACCCGCGTAAATCCCAAAAAACGCCACGCGAAGTCGGGGGGATGGATATTCCCGAAATGTCTGCCACTTTGCGCAATTTCACCGTCCGCTGTAATACTCAATCAAGCGGTATTCTCCGATGTGGGATTTTTTGATGAGAGTTTGCCAGTTTGCGAAGATTACGAAATGTGGCTTCGGGTGACGTCAAAGTATCCTGTCGGATTCGTTAATGAACAATTAGTGATCAAATATGGTGGTCATGATGATCAGCTCTCCCAGGCGTATCCGGCGATGGACCGGTTTAGAATTATCACTCTGCTCAAGTTATTGGAATCGAATACTCTCAGCAAAGACTATCGGAAGTTAACCATTGAAGTCCTGGTTGAGAAACTTCTGATCTACGGTAACGGTGCACGTAAAAGGGGGCGGGAGTCCGAAGCGAGTGAATACGACGCCTTGAAGCAACGGTACCAACACGAACTGATTGGTCTTGAATGAGCATTTCGGTCAACATTGTCTCAGCCATGAAATCGGAAGCTTTGGCTCTGATCGATCAATTCGGTTTGGAAAGAATGGCGTGCAAGGGGGATCGTTTCCCTGTATATGCGAATAATCAATTGAATTTGATCGTCAGCGGAATCGGTGCGAATAGAGCAGAAGAAGCGGTTTGTTATCTTTCTCAGCAAAGTCAATCTGTTGATGTGATGGCTTGGTTGAATGTAGGAGTTGTAGGACATGGAAGCTATCCCATCGGTAAAGGATTTCTCGCAAACTGTATTGTCGACAGTGCCACCCGAAGAACCTTTTATCCCTCATTCAGTACCAATTTTGGTCTACCTACAGGAAAGGTTGCTACGGTCGATGTGGTGGAGACAGAATATCAAGAAGATACCGGATACGATATGGAAGCATTCGGTTTTGCAGCGTCTGCGTCAAAATTTTCCACGTTCGAATTGATTCATTGCTTCAAGGTTGTATCGGATAACAGAGAAAATTCGGTTCGGCGTCTGACCATGTCGGATATTCAGAATTTCATCGCCGGTCACATCGATTCAATCGTTCTGCTATGTTGCCAATTGCAGGATCTCGCCAAGTCGGTTGCACAACGAATCGAACCAGATGACCCTACAGTTGCATTTGCCAACCAATGGCGAATGACAGTAGCCCAACGTCAGATATTGAGAAAATATTTACATAAATCCAGAATCTTGAATAAAGAAATTAAAGTTGATTCTGACATAGTTCGTAATTCTCCAAATGCGTCCACTATGTTGAACTCCATCCGGAGTTATCTGAATCAACACTGGAAATTTGTGTAGGGGGAACTGCCTTGTACTCGACGATCTATATGGAAAGAGAGGTGTCAGAACATTCGTTGACACAACGTATCTTGAGGCAGTTTCCTTCGGCAGACATTGTTGAGTGTGATCGATATGGTGAAATCTTCAATCGTAAGGCGCAGGATTTCAGACTCCAGAAACAACGGCCTTCCTTGGTGCTTGCACGCAAGTACGGAAATCATGTTCTGTCGGTTCCGGATGGCTACGGAGTCGGTGGTGTACACAACTACTATTTTTCTGTGATGATGAATTGCGTCTACGACTGTCGTTACTGTTTTCTGCAGGGAATGTATCGTTCTGCCAATCATGTCGTGTTTGTCAATTACGATGAATTCGCAGAGTCAATCAGAACCACTGCAGCCGCGCACGATTCGGACGATCAGGTTTGGTTTTTTTCTGGTTACGACTGTGATAGTCTGGCAATGGAACCAATCATTGGTATGGCAGAATACTTCATTAGAACAGTCAAGACATTGGAACACGTTTGGTTGGAACTTAGGACAAAGAGTACACAGATCAGATCACTGCTCAAACAGGATGTGGCTCCCAACGTTGTAACCGCGTTCAGCGTGACACCTGACAGGATTTCATCTTCGTTGGAACATAAAGTGCCGCGATTGGACAAACGGATTGCTGCAATGGTGCGACTTCAGGAACATCGCTGGAAAATCGGATTGCGTTTTGATCCATTGATATTTGTCCACGATTACCGAGTTCAGTATCAGGAATTGATGGAAAAGATTTTTTCTTCTGTTGATGCGGACCTTGTTCATTCAGTAACAATTGGGACATTCCGCCTGCCGAAGGAATATTATCGGGCATTGGAGAACCTATATCCGGATGATCAATTCGTTGCTCAGCCATTCGAGCTGCGTAATGGGTCCGTGACCTATCCGAAATCTGTGGAGACAGAAATGAAAGGGTGGTGCTATGAGCAGCTAGGCCAATTCATAGATTCGGACAGAGTACATTTCGACGAGTTAGTATTGGAATCAGGTTGATGTCATCGGTGGTCATGGTTACAGGTGTGAGTGCTGGCATAGGCTTGGCTGTTGCAAAGCATTTGCTTCAAAACTCGTATGAAGTGATAGGGTTATCGAGGCGACGTGCTGAAGGGTTGAATGAGTGCTCCGCAAATCGCTTTATCCAAGAGATTGTCGATCTATCTGATCTTGATGCTCTCAAAGAACATTTTCCTATTCTTGTCAATCGCTATGCGGATGTAGATGCGATTGTATTCTGTGCTGGCTATGGGAGATTTGGGGGTCTTGAAGAATTTTCGTACGATCAGATAACCAAGATGGTCAACACCAATCTACTTTCGACTATGTTTCTTGCAAGAGCATTTCTGCCACAGATGAAACGAAGACAGAAGGGCAGGTTGATATTTATCGGATCAGAGTCAGCATTATCGGGTGGTCGGAGAGGTGCGGTTTACACCTCAACCAAATCTGCGATTGATGGATTCGTGAAGTCACTGCGACGCGAATGTTCCTCAGATGGAATTCATGCAGGAATTGTTACACTTGGTATGGCCAAATCTGAATTTTATGATCACGCTCAGTTTACACACGGTGCTTCGCCTGAGAATTTCGTACTCCCTAGTGATGTGGCTGAAGCCGTATTTGTGATGCTTGAATCACGACCTGGAACCGTAATTGACGAAGTTAAAATCACCCCACTGAAAAGCGTAATTACACGCAGGCGAACTGGCTAAATTTGCGATAATATCGGGTTGAAATTAGCGGATCTAAGATGACGCGACAATACTCGTAACTTCGATTGATAAGGCTTTAGAAATTTGTCAGATATGTTGAGAATTGCAGTATCCGGTGCAGCCGGTCGAATGGGTAAAACTTTGATTCAGACAGTTTGCGAATCACAAGACGTTGAGTTGACTCATTCGACTGAATTACCGGGAAATAGTTCGATCGGATCTGATGCAGGTACGCTTGCCGGAGTTGGCGATATCGGTGTGGAAGTCAAAGACGAACTCGATACAGATCTGTTTGACGTCCTGATCGAATTCACCACACCGGAAGCGACGATGCAACATGCAGCACAATGTGTCGGAGCTGGTAGGGATATCGTTATTGGTACCACCGGGCTGACAGATGAGAATTTGCGTGAACTTCAGAATGCTGCACAGAAAATCAGAGTAGTTGCAGCACCGAATATGAGTGTTGGTGTGAATTTATGCCTTAAATTGCTGCAAATGGCCGCCGAGACATTAGGAGATTCGGTTGATGTTGAAGTGATTGAAGCACATCACCGGGCGAAGGTAGACGCACCATCGGGTACAGCACTGAAAATGGGTGAAGTTGTAGCGGAAACGCTCGGTAGGTCTCTTGGAGAACATGGACGATTTGTCAGGCACGGAAGAACAGGGGCGCGTGAAGATAAAACTATCGGATTTGCGACTATCCGGGCGGGTGATATAGTAGGGGAGCATACTGTCATGTTTGCCGCGCCTGGTGAGCGGATTGAGATTACCCATCGCTCTTCCAGCCGTATGAATTATGCCAATGGGTCGATACGTGCCGCATTGTGGTTGTCAAGTCAACCACCGGGCTTCTATCAAATGACAGATGTACTGGGGTATGGTTGACCAGTCGATTCACTGCAATTGATTGTGGCTGCTGTTAGAAGAATGTTGACGTAGCGGCGGTGACCTCGACATAGCCAGAATTCGGAAGTGAGACGAAGCGAAGAAAATCAGCCAAGCTGATTCGTCCTGTTTTGTTGTAATTCAGGACTATTTCGCTGACCGGATGCAGCCGAATTGGGGAAGTTGCAGATAGTCTGCGCGAACTGGAAATCCATGAGTACGATTTGACCACTGAGTCTGTGTCAATTTTGTGACATTTATATGAACAATGTGCTTATTACCGTTGTCCAATTGTTGTTTGAATGAACTCTGATCAAATGAGAAAAGCTCTGCTTGCCTTGGAAGATGGCAGCGTATTTGAGGGCTATGCGTTCGGAGCGTCTGGCAGTGCCGTCGGCGAGGTGATATTCAATACTTCCATTACCGGTTACCAGGAAATAATTACCGACCCTTCCTACGCGCAACAGATCGTAACCTTTACGCATCCACAGATTGGAAATGTTGGTGTGAATTCAAACGATGTAGAAGCCGAAAAAACCCATGCGTCAGCCATGGTGATCAAGAATCTCCCTACCCGAATTAGCAACTGGAGATCCGAATCTTCCATCGGTAAATTTTTAAATCGCAACAAAGTTGTGGGTATTCATGGTATCGATACCCGGCAGCTTACGAGGCTGATCAGATCCAAAGGCGCGCAGAACGGCTGTGTAACCAGTGAATCAAATTTAGATGTTGAATCTGCGATCAGACTGGCGCGGAATTTTCCTGGGCTCAAGGGTATGGATTTGGCAAAGGAAGTCTCGACCAGATCAATCTATAAATGGCACACAGGGACATTTGATCTTGAATCAGGCAGTTCAATGAACACTTTAGGTTCGGGAGAGAGATTCTCAGTAGCTGCATATGATTTCGGTATAAAACACAACATCTTACGCATGCTATCTGATCGAAATTGTGAAGTAACTGTGGTTCCTGCGCAAATGTCTTACGATGAACTTGGTCACGACTTTGATGGTGTCTTTCTCTCCAATGGCCCCGGCGATCCTGAACCTTGCGGGTACGCGATAAGGAATATTGAACTGATTCTTCAGCGATACATACCAATATTCGGGATCTGTCTTGGGCATCAGTTACTCGCGCTTGCTTCCGGGGGACGTACCATGAAAATGAAATTCGGTCATCACGGCGCCAATCATCCCGTGAGAGATCTGTCGACAGGGGAAATCATGATTACAAGTCAGAATCATGGCTTTGCGGTGGATGATGAACAGCTTCCGGACGATGTGATCGTCACGCACCGTTCATTGTTTGACGGCACAATTCAGGGTTTGGCCCATGTCAAGTATCCGGCATTCTCATTTCAGGGGCATCCTGAAGCGAGCCCGGGACCGCATGACTGTTCAACGTTATTTGATCGATTCATCAATTTGATGCAAGAGCGGAGAACTTCTGTGTCCGCTACAGCAAGTCATGCCTAAGCGAACTGATCTCGAAACAATCTTGATCATCGGAGCTGGACCGATCGTGATCGGCCAGGCTTGTGAGTTCGATTATTCAGGTGTACAAGCCTGCAGAGCGTTAAAGGATGAAGGGTATCGTGTCGTTCTCGTCAATTCGAATCCAGCTACGATAATGACAGATCCGGAGTTTGCCGATTCCACGTATATCGAGCCCATTCGCTGGCAGTCGGTGGCGGAGATTATCAAAGTTGAACGACCTGACGCAATTTTGCCGACTATGGGAGGGCAGACAGGGTTGAATTGTGCGCTGGACCTTGTTCGGAAGAATGTACTGGGAGAATACGGTGTCGAATTGATCGGTGCTACCAGGGAATCCATCGATAAAGCCGAAGACCGTGAGAAGTTCCGTGACTGCATGGATGAAATTGGACTCGAATACGTCCGAGGCGCGCTGGCCCACAGTATGGAAGATGCACTGCAGATACTTTCGGATATCGGATTTCCAGCGATTATCCGACCATCTTTTACTCTTGGCGGATCCGGCGGTGGAATCGCATACAACCGTGATGAATTCATGGACATCTGTCTGAGAGGTTTGCGTGCTTCGCCGACTAGTGAATTACTGATCGAGGAAAGCATTTCGGGCTGGAAAGAGTTTGAGATGGAGGTCGTTCGGGACAACAGCGACAACTGTATTATTGTCTGTTCCATTGAAAATCTTGATGCCATGGGCTTGCACACCGGAGATTCGATTACCATTGCACCTGCCCAGACATTGACGGACAAGGAATATCAAAGAATGCGGGATGCGAGCATTGCTGTGATGCGGGTAATCGGTGTCGACACCGGTGGCTCAAATGTTCAGTTCGCGATCAATCCGGAAAACGGAAGAATGGTGATCATCGAGATGAATCCTAGAGTATCAAGATCATCAGCCCTGGCTTCAAAAGCGACTGGATTTCCGATTGCGAAAGTCGCTGCGAAGCTTGCGGTAGGGTACACCTTGGACGAACTCCAGAATGACATTACCGGCGGAGCCACTCCCGCTTCATTCGAACCGACAATTGACTACATCGTTACCAAAATTCCACGCTTTGACTTTCAGAAATTTCCGCACTCGGACGCGACACTGACGACGCAGATGAAATCCGTCGGTGAGGTCATGGCGATTGGTCGAACATTTCAGGAATCACTCCAGAAAGCAATCCGCAGTCTGGAAATCGGAACATTCGGCTTTGAATCTCCCAAAGGATTGATGGAAGTGAATGGAAGTATCGATGATTTGATGCGTTCGAAACTCAGTATACCCGGGGCAGGGCGTCTTTGGTACATCGGTGAGGCGTTCCGCAGAGGGATGAGTGTTGAACGCGTAAACGCATTGACAGGTATTGATCCTTGGTTTCTTTCGGAAATCCAGCACCTAATCGAAATGGAAGAAGAAATCAAAAAGAGTTCTGGTGCGATTACCGCTGAATCACTCGGCCAGTGGAAACGTCAGGGATTCTCCGATCACAGATTGGCCCAACTGTTGGGTGCCGACGAGAAAGATATCCGTGTCTTGCGCTACTCGTATGGCATACACCCGGTGTACAAGCGT
Source organism: Arenicellales bacterium (assembly GCA_963662635.2). GTDB lineage: Bacteria > Pseudomonadota > Gammaproteobacteria > Arenicellales > JAJDZL01 > JAJDZL01. The sequence goes on along the minus strand of CAXXFC010000004.1, from coordinate 344,661 downwards.
GTCGATTCCTGCGCTGGTGAATTTGATACACCAACCGCGTACATGTATTCCACTTATGAAAATGAGTGCGAATCGAATCCCGGTAGTGATAAAAAAATCGTCGTTTTAGGCGGCGGCCCCAATCGAATCGGACAGGGTATCGAATTCGATTATTGCTGTGTACACGCGGCAATGGCGTTGCGGGAAGACGGCTATCAGACGATCATGGTGAACTGCAATCCTGAAACTGTATCCACAGACTACGATGTATCGGACCGGTTGTACTTTGAGCCATTGACCGTCGAAGATGTGCTTGAAGTGTGTCGAATAGAGAATCCTGATGGAGTGATTGTTCAATATGGTGGTCAGACACCGCTGAAAATAGCCAGGGATCTCACCAGCGAAGGAGTGAATATCATCGGTACATCAGCCGATTCCATTCATCAGGCTGAAGACAGAAAGTATTTTCAGGACCTGCTTCACAGACTTGAACTGAGACAACCTCCCAACTCGACAGCTGTTACGATTGAGGATGCCTTGAAAGCGGCTGAAAATATCGGTTATCCGATTGTCGTACGCCCATCGTACGTTCTTGGCGGTAGGGCTATGGAAATTGTACGTGACCCGGAACAATTGCAGGCTTATATGGGAGCCGCAATAGATGTTTCGCATCATTCACCTGTGCTGCTCGACAAATTTTTAAGTGATGCAATCGAAGTCGATGTTGACGCAATTTGTGATGGAGGGGAGGTATTCATCGGAGGAATCATGCAACACATTGAGCTTGCTGGTGTCCATTCCGGCGATTCATCCTGTTCATTACCGGCGTTCAGTCTAACGGAGGAATTACAGGATAGGCTGCGTCGACAGACTCGGGAAATGGCATTCGCATTGAATGTAGTCGGTTTGATGAACGTTCAGTTCGCAATCAAGGGTACGGAAATTTATGTACTGGAAGTCAATCCGCGAGCTTCCCGTACAGTTCCATTTGTATCCAAGGCAACATCGCTTCCACTGGCTAAAGTCGGAGCTCGCTGTATGTTGGGTCAAACCCTCCAGCAACAGGGTGTGACTCGTGAGGTCATACCTTCATTTTTCAGTGTCAAGGAAGCAGTATTTCCGTTTGAAAAGTTTCCTGGCTCGGAGCCATTGCTAGGTCCGGAAATGAAAAGTACCGGTGAAGTCATGGGCATTGGTCGCTCTTTCGGAGAAGCCTACTGGAAAGCGTATCATGCAACCGGGTACTCTATTGCTGAGTCTGGTAACGCGTTGCTCAGCGTAACGGGTGACGATCAATCCGGAATTATTGAAGTGGGGCGGATTCTTGCTGACAGAGGATATACGCTATTTGGAACCGATGGTACAGCCAAACTGCTTTCAAGTCATGGTATACAAGTCAGTCGTGTTAACAAGGTGCGGGAAGGGCGCCCACACGTTGTAGACATGTTAAAGAACAAAGAAATTGATTTGATTGTGAATGTTCCGCGCAAGAGAGCCAGTGTAGCGGATTCCGAGACAATTCTGAAAGAAGCCTTGAAGCAAAACGTTGCTCATTTCACGACAATATCTGCGGCAAAGGCAATTTGTGCTGCACTTTCCGATTCCACGAAAGCGATAGTCCCATACCGACTGCAAACCCTTCATAAGGAAAAAGCCGCCGCCCGATAGGCGACGGCTCTTTTTGAGCAAGTTCTACGCAAAGAATTTACAGGACTCGATTACTCGCGACCTCCAAAGATTCCAAGAATCTGAATCAGACTGAGAAACAGATTGTAGATGGAGATGAATAGTGTTACGGTCGCCATGATGTAGTTTGTCTCACCACCATGGACAATGGCACTGGTCTGGTAGAGAATCAAACCCGACATCAATATGATGAACATACCGGATACTGCAATCGACAGCATCGGCAGATTAAAGAAAATTGCGGCGAGAGACATAATGAATGCAGCCAGAATACCGGCAAACAGCATTCCGCCCAAGAAAGCAAAATTCTTTCTGGTAGTCAGCGCATAAGCAGACAAGCCCAGAAAGATCAGACCAGTTCCCCCAAACGCTGTCATGACAATCTGGTCACCGTTTGGAATGACGGTCAGATAATACGAAATGATTGGTCCTAGGGTGAGGCCCATGAAACCGGTAAGGGCGAACACGCAGACAATTCCCAATCCGGAGTTTCTCATTGCGCTGGTCAGAAACAACAACCCGAAATAACCCACCAGTGTGATGATCAGTCCGGGATGTGGCCAGTTCAAGGTAGCGGACAGTGCCGCCACACCGGCACAGAACAACAGAGTCATCGACAGCAGAATGTACGTGTTCCGAAGAACTCTGTTGACAACGACACTTGAAGTTCTTTGTTGGGAAAGTACTTGGTCGTTAAATCTCATAGATAGTTTCCTCTTGAAAAGTGAAGATGAGTTTATTTTACGATTACGGTAGACAAAATTCAAATGTACCGGTTAATTTGCGGTCAAAATTCCTACTTGAAATATAAAGATGGTTCATAATATTTCAAGGCCTTTGACTGCATTTCCGTACAGTCGCAATTCCTCGAATCTTTTCATCAGGCGACTTCTATTCACGCCTATCTCGCTTTTCGGAGAATCGCATCCGGCAAATCAGTTCCATAAAACGGAGAGGTGGCTGAGTGGACGAAAGCGGCGGTCTTGAAAACCGTTGAAGGGCAACCTTCCGGGGGTTCGAATCCCTCCCTCTCCGCCAGATCAACAAAGTCTTTGATTTGCTTAAGGTAGCAAGAATTCAATATATTGCCTAATTCGTTTGCATCGTGATAAGGTTGAAGCCGCCACTGTAAAAACAGCTAACCGACCATCGCCACCAGTTTATCCAGGCTTTCCTTGGCATCACCAAAGAACATTCTGTTGTTCTCCTTGTAGAACAGAGGATTGTCCACTCCTGCATATCCGGACGCCATGCTTCTTTTCAGGACGATCGTATGCTTCGCTTTCCAAACCTCTATTACCGGCATCCCAGCAATAGGGCTGTCAGGTGTGTCCTGGGCTGAAGGATTCACGATATCGTTCGCACCGATCACCATGACGATATCAGTATCAGGCATGTCCGGGTTGATTTCATCCATTTCCTCAACGATGTCGTAGGGTACTTTGGCTTCAGCGAGCAAGACATTCATATGCCCCGGCATTCTGCCGGCTACAGGATGAATCGCAAATCTGACTTGTTTACCGCCGTCGCGCAGTTTTCGGGTAAGTTCTGCGACTGGATGTTGCGCATGAGCAACAGCAAGTCCATAGCCGGGAACGATGACTACCGAATCTGACGACGAAAGCAATCCTGCAACTTCATCGACATTGATTTCCGAGATACTGCCTTCAATTGACTCAACAGCTCCGCCTCCGGTCGTTCCGAATCCGCCAAGAATGACACTCACAAAATGGCGATTCATTGCTCGGCACATAATGTAACTCAAGATCGCGCCGCTACTTCCGACAAGCGCGCCAACCAAAATCAGGAGATCGTTTTCAAGCATGAATCCAGTTGCTGCTGCCGCCCAACCTGAGTAACTGTTCAGCATCGATATGACGACCGGCATGTCTGCGCCACCGATAGCGAGCACAAGATGCAAGCCGAGTACGAAAGCGAGAAGAGTCATGATCAAAAGAACGTTGACACCGCTCTGATGGTCACTGCCGAGGAATTCGGCACCAAGCCAGATACAGACAATCGCGATGATCAGATTCAGCCAATGACGTGCGGGCAACATCAGAGGTCGACTGGAAATTACACCTTGTAATTTTCCAAATGCCGCGACAGAGCCGGTGAAAGTAATGGCACCGATCAGGACACCAACGAAAATCTCAACTTCGTGAACGACTTTTTCGACTCCCTCGTACTCCTGTAGCGGTTCGATGTAGTTCGCAAAGCCGACAAACACCGCAGCCAGTCCTACAAGACTGTGCAGGATGGCGACAAGTTGCGGCATCGCTGTCATCTGAACCCGCATGCTTACTAGGACCCCGAAGATACCGCCAACAGCCATCATCGCGACAATGATTCCGATACTGTCAACTGCCTTGGCCGCGATTGTTCCACAGACGGCGAGGATCATTCCAAGTATTCCCAGAATGTTTCCGCGTACCGCCGAAGTCTGGTGGCTCAATCCACCGAGACTCAAGATGAAGAAAATTGACGCTATGATGTACAGCGAGTTGATCAGGCCTTCGAACATCTACTTTTTGAACATCCTGAGCATACGCTGTGTAACAAGAAAGCCACCGAAAATATTCACTGAGGCAATTAATATGGATACTGCGGCGAGCGCCTTGACGTACGGATTGACCGCACCGATTTCCAGTAATGCACCGACAATGATGATTCCGCTGATTGCATTGGTGACACTCATCAACGGTGTATGAAGCGATGGCGTTACATTCCAGATGACATGCCAGCCCACAAAAATTGCTAGAACAAAGACAGTAAAGTGCGTCAGGAATGATGCCGGAGCGTACAAGCCCACAGCAACAATGGCTGCCAGTGCCAATCCGAAAGCATAAGGCCCGATTCTGAATTTCTTCTTTTCCTGTACAACTTCGGCAGCAGCGGTTTTGGATGGCATGGCTTGGTCAGCTGGTTTCTGTGCAGGAGTTGGAGGTGGTTCCCTTTGCGGCGGTGGCCAGGTAATTTCGCCGTTGTGGACGACTGTAGCACCGCGTATGACCTCATCTTCCATATCGACTATGATCTCGCCGTTCTTGTCGGGACAAAGATCTTCAAAGAAATTCCGAATATTGGAAGCGTACAGCTGGCTTGATTGCGAAGGCAGACGACTGGGCAGATCCGTGTACCCGATTATCGTCACGCCGTGTGCGCCAATCGCGGCATCGGGCTGTGTCAGTTCACAGTTCCCTCCCTGTTCTGCTGCCAGGTCGACGATTACACTGCCGGTTTTCATTGATCTGACCATCGCTTCGGTAATCAGTTTCGGCGCGGGTCGCCCGGGAATCAGAGCGGTGGTGATAATGATGTCCACTTCCTCAGCCTGCTCGGCAAACAGTGCCATTTCCGCTTCAATGAATTCCTTACTCATCACTTTGGCATAACCACCGGCTCCTGACCCTTCCTCTTCAAAATCAAGTTCCAGAAATTCGGCACCCATGCTCTCTACCTGTTCCTTGACTTCCGGTCGGGTATCGAATGCGCGTACGATCGCACCCAGGCTGGTTGCCGTTCCGATGGCAGAAAGTCCAGCCACACCCGCACCGATTATCATGATTTTTGCAGGTGGTACGCGTCCGGCAGCGGTAATCTGACCACTGAAAAAACGACCGAAGTGCTGGGCCGCCTCAACCACTGCCCGATAGCCTGCGACATTGGCCATTGAAGAGAGGGCATCAAGTTTCTGTGCGCGGGAAATTCGCGGTACGGCATCCATTGATATTGCACTGACGCCTTTTTCTGACAATTTCTGCAGGACTTCGGGGTTTTGGGCCGGCCAAAGAAAAGCGATCAGGTGCTGGCCGGCTGAAAGCAGATCAATCTCATCGTACTGCCCATTTTCATTGAATTCAGGTGCTCGAACCTTTACGATAGCATCTGCGCTTTCCCACACGGCTGTTCCAGAAGGTAGCACGGTCGCGCCTGCAGATTCGTATGCGGAATCAGTATAATTAGCCAATTCACCGGCTCCGGATTCCACGAGAACCTCGAATCCCATTTCCATGATTGAAGGAACAATTTCGGGCGTTACAGCGACTCGCCGTTCATTGTTGTGGATTTCTCTTGGAACACCGATTTTCATGGGTTTGATGAATTGATGTCTGCTTTTTGTGACTAATCAGTAGAACTGACACATTATATATTTGCTCAGTTACATTTGGAAAAACAAAATGGAACTCGGATAAGGCTGATTACCAGAATAAAATGACGGATTGTAGTAATAATAGTAGGAAAATTATGATGGAAACGGGTTCAACAAGCGAAATTTTGAACGAACTGGACGAACGGGTTGAGGCGTTAAGGAGGTTTCTTTGACGTCGACAGCAAGGTTCTGAGGTTACAACAGATAACAGATTCTCTGGAAGATCCTGCGGTATGGCAGGACATTGAACGCAGTCAGCAATTAAACCGGGAAAGAGTTAATCTCGAAAGAACTCTCCAGCCAATCCAGTCACTGCATTCATCGGTTTCGGATGCAGTGGAACTTTGGGAACTTGCGGTTGCCGAAGATGATGCTGAGACCATCGCGTCAGTCGCAGAGGAAGTATTAGAGTTACAGAAAAGGACAGATGGACTCGAATTCAGAAGCCTGTTCAGCGGTGAATTGGATTCCGCCAATGCTTTCGTGGATATCAAACCTGGGTCAGGTGGTACCGAGGCTCAGGATTGGGCCCAGATGCTGTTTGAGATGTACGACTACTGGGCCAAGAAGAAGGGATTCGATTCTGAAGTGGTTGACTACTCGCAGGGTGAGGTGGCCGGAATCAAAAGCGCCACTTTGAAAATCAAGGGCGAATACGCATTCGGCTGGGTACGTACTGAAAGTGGAATCCATCGATTGGTTCGAAAGTCTCCATTTGATTCCGGACAGCGAAGGCATACTTCATTTGCCTCGGTATTTTGTTATCCGGAAGTCGACAATCAGATCAATATAGAGGTTGATCCGAGTGATCTTCGAATTGATACCTATCGGTCTAGCGGTGCTGGCGGTCAGCATGTCAATAAGACGGACTCGGCGGTACGGATCACGCACAAACCGACAGGTGTTGTCGTACAGTGTCAGAATGATCGATCTCAGCACAAGAACAGGGCGGAAGCGATGTCGATGTTGAAGGCAAGGCTGTACGATCTTGAGCGACAGAAGACTGAGAGCAAACTGCAGGAGATTGAAGATTCGAAACCTGATATTTCCTGGGGGCATCAGATTCGCTCCTATGTGCTCGACCAATCCAGGATCAAGGATATTCGTACCGGCGTTGAAACCGGCAATACCGATGCGGTTCTTCATGGTGAGCTGGATCAGTTCATTGAAGCCAGTCTGAGAGCGGGGCTGTAGGACTCATGTCCGAGAACGAACAGTCACGATTGCGCCGAGAGAAACTGACGAATCTGCGCATAAAGAAAAATGCGTATCCCAACGCGTTTCGTCCGAACAGCAGTGCGGCCGAGCTGCATGGTCAATTTGGCGACCACGACGCGGAGACACTTAAGCAGGAGAATTTATCAGTATCCCTCGGTGGGCGGCTTATGAACTTCCGCAAAATGGGCAAAGTCACATTTGTGGATTTCAGAGACTCATCGGGCGTCATTCAACTTTTCGTACGACAACAGACGATAGGGAACGAAGACTACGAAAAATTCCAGGAGTTGGATATAGGTGACATTATTGGAGCATGTGGCAAGGTCTTCAGAACCCGAACCGGTGAGTTGAGTATTGCGGTTGAAGAATACTGTATGCTGACCAAAGCATTGCATCCGTTTCCAGAGAAATTTCATGGGCTATCTGATCAGGAACTTCGCTATCGGCAGCGTTATCTGGACTTGATTATCAATGAGGATGTCAGGGAAACCTTTCGAACTCGTTCCGCCATCGTGCAATGTATTCGTAAATTTATGGACAGCCGTGGATTTCTGGAAGTGGAAACACCCATGATGCATTCGATCCCCGGTGGTGCGATAGCAAAGCCTTTTGTCACCCATCACAATGTGCTGTCGCTTGACATGTACCTTCGAATAGCACCTGAACTTTTTCTCAAACGACTTGTCGTCGGTGGGTATGACCGTGTGTATGAAATCAATCGAAACTTTCGTAATGAAGGTATCAGCACACAGCATAATCCTGAATTCACGATGTTGGAGTTTTATCAGGCTTATGCAGACTACCATGATTTCATGGAGCTTACCGAAGAGATGTTTGAAACGCTCACCGCAGCAGTTTGCGATTCTGCTGTCATTCAGTATGGAGATTGGGAAATCAATCTCACACCGCCATTTAGGCGAATATCTCTACGAGATGCCGTTTTGGAACATAATCCGTCGCTGGCTCAAGATGATCTAAGCGACTTGAAGGTGTTATCCGACTATTTGGTTCGTTTGGGAGGAGAGGTCAATAGTGTCTGGGGTGCCGGGAAACTGTTATTCGAAATATTTGAAAGGACTGTTGAAGACAGACTGATCGAACCGACGTTCATAACCGAATATCCTGTTGAGGTGTCGCCATTGTCGCGGGTAAGTGACTCGAATCCTGGAATTGCGGATCGTTTTGAGTTTTTTGTTGCAGGGATGGAAATTGCGAACGGATTTTCCGAGTTGAACGATCCGGAAGATCAAGCCGAACGGTTCAAAAATCAGATTGTGCAGAGACAATCAGGTGATGAGGAAGCCATGCATTTCGATGATGACTATATACGGGCATTGGAATACGGGCTGCCGCCGACAGCCGGGGAGGGGATTGGAATCGATCGACTCACCATGCTGCTGACCAACCAAAGCTCGATTCGGGATGTAATATTGTTTCCTTACCTGAAGCCATCAGGTCGATAACCGATGATTCGCCCACTCGCGCTGTTTATCGGTCTGCGCTACATTCGGGCTAAACGCAGAACCCGATTCATTTCTTTCATCACTGGCACTTCAATTCTCGGAATCATCATAGGTGTCTGGGCGTTGATTTCCGTTTTGTCTGTTATGAATGGATTTGAAAGAGAGCTGAAATCCAGACTTTTATCTGTCGCCGCACACATTGAGGTGACTGGGCCCGGAGGTTGGCTGGAAGATTGGCGCACAGCTATGTCTGATGTTGAAAAATCCATAGAGTTTGAAGGGCAGGCGCCGTTTATTCTGAGTCATGCGATGATCAAGCAGGGCAATCTGGTCAGTCCGGTCATTGTCAGGGGAATCGACCCCGTTATGGAATCCGCAGTTTCCTCAATTGGAGAACACATGGTCAGTGGTGGTATGGATGATCTGAAATCCGGAACATTCTCGATCGTGATCGGTGAGGAATTAGCGAGGAGAATCGGAAATGTGAAAGTCGGAGATAAGATAGTCATCATCAGCTCCAGGGCGCGATCGACACTTGTCGGTGTGGTACCGAGATTAAAACGTTTTACGGTCGTCGGAATCTTTAACCTCAATTTCTATGAATATGACAATGGCCTTGCTCTGACACACATTGACGATCTGGCGAAACTACAGCATGTGGGTGACGCAGTATCCGGTTTGCGATTGAAAGTGAGCGACGTGTTTGCTTCACCATTGTTGACACGCAAACTCAGATCAAGTCTGGGTCCCGGGTACACCGTGACAGATTGGACGAATCAGTACTCCAATCTGTTTGAGGCGTTGAAGATCGAGCGTCGGGTGATGTTCATCATCCTTCTGTTGATTGTGGCGGTGGCCGCTTTCAACATCGTTTCGACACTGGTGATGCTTGTTTCCGACAAGAGTACCGACATTGCTGTTCTTCGTACCATCGGGGTAAGCCCCGGGAGTGTCATGAGAATTTTTATTGTCCATGGTGTTGTAATCGGAATAGTCGGTACGATATTTGGAGCGTTTGTTGGTGTGCTTACCGGATTGAACATGGAAACCCTAATTCCTTGGGCAGAGCAGTTATTTGGAACCCAGTTTTTTCCGGATGAAATCTACATTATCACCAAGTTTCCTGCAGAGTTGATCTGGAGTGATGTCATCAAGATTTCAGTTGCTTCATTGCTGATGTGCTTTGTAGCGACAATCTATCCTGCTTGGAGAGCTTCCAAGGTACATCCTGCTGAGGCGCTTCGATATGACTGATACTGTGTTACGAGCAGATTGTGTATCGAAAATCTATCAGCAGGGGTCGCTTGATGTCAGTGTGCTTGAGGGTGTCAATCTCCAAATTTGCAAAGGCGAGCAGGTTGCCATTGTCGGATCATCAGGAACTGGGAAGAGCACATTACTCCACTTGTTGGCGGGCCTGGATGTCCCAACTGGTGGAACCGTATCGCTCAATGGTCGGAATCTGTCAGAGCTCAACGAATCAGAACGGGGCAGGTTGCGTAACGAAACACTCGGGTTTGTCTATCAGTTCCACCATCTGCTTCCGGAGTTCACAGCATTGGAAAACGTAATGATTCCTTTGATGGTGCGCAGACTTTCGACCGAACAGGTCAGGAATGAGGCAGTCAGTCTACTGGAGAGGGTAAATCTCTCGAACCGACTCAACCACAAGCCAGGAGAACTGTCCGGTGGTGAGCGTCAACGGGTAGCAATTGCCAGAGCGTTGATTATAAAACCGCTATGTTTGCTTGCTGATGAGCCTACAGGCAATATTGATCGTCAGAATGCTCAAACCGTGCAAGATCTGATGGTTGAACTGGACCGGGATATGAATGTTGCCCTAGTCGTTGCTACGCACGACTTGCAACTCGCGAATGCGATGAATAGGATTTTTAGACTTGAAAATGGAGTGTTGAAAGAAGAAACTTGATTATCCGAGTGATCAGCAGTGTACGATCACATCGGAGTATTCTTCTGCAGTAAGCAATTCCACTTTGCCTTCAACTGGTTTTCTTACATCCAGAATCTTAAAGTCCAATTGCAGACGGAACTCGAATGAGTCCAAAAACTCATTAAATTTTTCACCTCCCGCCGTACCTACAACATAGTAACTGTCTTCCGAACTGTTGTATTCGATCAGAATCGACGCAAGTGGCTGAGGAGCCGGACCGCCAATTACATTTGCACCTTTAGCGGGGTCGTAGACACTTCGTTCCGAGCAACAATAAATTATTTTCTCGCGTTCCTGGCGTGTTCTTTTCTCATCGAAAAATACAACCTTGGAGTGACGGTAATTCATAAAACTCGCGTTTTTTGCGGGATATGTCATTTTGTGAGCGCAAATTGCGGAATACGACACAACAGAACGCGAAGGTCCTGATCCACCAGGCCAGACGTACTGATCTTGACCGGCAGTGGATAGAGTGAATTCCTGATCAACCGATTGCCCGAGATTGAAGATCATACATGGGGTCGCGACGTATGGATAATTGAAAATAAATACCTGACCAGGTATGAATTCTTTCGACGAAATTGGTTTGCCATTCCGCATCAAGCGTGCGCGGTTATAGTAGTTAGGTTTAATTGCGGCATTGGCAGAAGTAGGTTGCCAAGCGGCTATAGCAGCCATGTAAGAGCCACAGATTTTCAGAAAATTCCTTCGATTTGTCTTTTTCATTAGCACTGCAATTGAAGGTATTCGTATTCGCGAAATATTTCGAGGATTGATTGATTCTGGTTCGCAGCAGCTCTATCGATCGGACTCCACCCGAATTTGTCTGTGACCGACATCAGTGCACAGTGATCAAGCAATACTCTGACTACATCTTGATGCCCGTTGGTAGCGGCATGATGCAGTGCAGAAGCGTCATTCTCATCGCCTGCATTGACTTCTGTAAGAGGATTGGCGAGCAGTACACCCACCGCATCCGCGTAGCCGGCAAATGAAGCCCGCATCAACGGGGTCCAATGATAGATATCCCGGCCATTCACATCCGCCCCTGAATCAACCAGTTTCTTGACAATTTTCGCGTGACCTTTTGCGGAGGCAACCATAAGAGCTGACCAACCGAATTTTGCCCTGAGATTCACCCTTGCACCTTGTTCAAGAAGAAGATCTACAGTTGCTTCATCACCACGAATTGCAGAGTACATAAGAGCTGTACCTCCGTTGTGATTGCGAGCATTTACGTCCGCACCTGCCTGGATCAGATCACCGACCATATCTTTCATTCCAAACTTTGATGCAAGCATCAGTGCGGTGCGCCCATCATCAAGTGGTTTGTTGACATCATCAACATAGCCTAGCAGACTATATGCGGTCTTCATGTCCTCGGTTTTCAGTGCTTTGATGAATGCCAGCTGATCTGCATGGACTGAATCACTGAAGAAGGTCATCAGTAATACCGCCCCAATCCATACCATGGCATGGTTGATGAACTTTTTGAAGCACATATGGGACCTATTGAACACTGGTATTTCCCGCGTAAGGGTTCGATCCGACCGATCGGAATTCATAATGAGAAACGATTTCTCGTAAAGCGCTCTCCACGTCGTATTTACCGGTCAATCTGATCAGTGCATCATGTTGTGTGGCTTCATCCAAATCTTCTTGGAATGCCGCATGTTCGGTGGGACCCAATTGATTTTGCTGGTTGTGGATAACCCAGTAAGCTCCGTCAGAAAAGAACCAACGAAGAACGGGCTGAGTTGTCAGTAACTTTACTGTCTCGAAATGTGTTCCGGTTTCACCCGGAGTCAGAAGTATCTCACCTGCCAGAGGATCGGATTCATCAGTGTAAATTTCAACACGAATCACAATAACGGCTGCTGAATTATGCTTGATCACGTCGGTTTCGATCGCGACCGGCACTGAATTTCTAGTCCGAGTGAGAATTCGACGGTCCTGCTTGCTCTCGGATCCGCCGACTTGGAAAAAAATTGCAGATTCCCAGTTGCCGGAATCAAACTGAACCGGAATGCAGGTGACACATGATCCGGTATAGTCCATACTGTCTCTTACAAATTTCGGAAATCTCTTCATACTTCTTAAAATAAAACTCAGGACGATGAACTCTTTGATTCGAATTTTACTTGACTTAGGACACCTCTACCATTTTTGTCACCGGCACGAATAATCGGAGGAATTCAATCGACAAAAAAACGCATCTCAAGCCATAGACCCAAGATGCGTTTTAAATTATCAACTAGGATTTTGCAACCGCTAAATCAGGCTGTCGACTCTCCTGTACTTGCTGTTCCAGTTTCCGACTCACCTTCCATTTCATGCGTGTCCTTCACTTTCTCATACCAGATATCGTGATGCTGTTTAGCCCATTCGACACTGACATGACCTTTGGACATCGCATCAATTGAGCCTTCGCTCCCTATCGTACCAATGTAAGCGTGACCGACAAAAATCGCGATCCATAAAAGCGCGCTGATGGAATGGATGACGTGCATCAACTGTGCGAGTTCTCGTGTATCTGCCACTCCGAAATAATCCTGCACCCAACCGATCAGGACGAATCCTGAAACACACACCGCGACAAGTCCGATCAGCATTACGATCCAGAACCAGACTTTCTCACCGGCATTCGCCTTGTCTGCACTCGGGTGTTTATTGCCGATAATTCCGCCGCCTTGTAGCATCCAGACAACATCGACTTTATTTGGCAGATTATGGCGAATCCAGCAAATGAACATCAATAGCGGACCTATAGCGAAAAATGGCCCAAGCGTATTATGAATGTTGATGGAGAAACTTGCCCACAATGCATAGTTCTGCGGTCCGAACAGCGGAATTAGCAGTGCTCTTCCGAACAACAGGCTGAGTCCTGAAATCGCCAGACAGATGAACAATATGGCTGTATACCAATGCAGTGTCCGCTCCAATCCTGTCCAACGCTTTACTCGTCTACCGGACGCAGGTTCAGCGAGCTCGACTCGTCCGCGCAAGGAGTAAAACAGGAGTATGGCCACGACAACGAGGAACAAGAACCAACCGCCATAGTTGGCGATCAGACCATTTCTCAGTTCTCGCCAATTCTGACCAGTCGTGTTGTAAAGCATGTTGGTTTCAATGTTCACGTCATTACTGACGACCGAGGAATAACCGCCGCCACCTTCTCGAACAACGCGCCAGAATTCAGATCTCTGATTGGCATCACTGCCGGACTGCTGCGCCTGTAGCGCGGTCTGCGATTCTGGAAAAAGATAACCGGTCATCGGCAGAGCCATTGCGCAAAACAGTATGAACGCAAAACTCCAAGCCATCCAACGAAATCTTTTGGATGTCGCGGTTTTTGAATTTCTAATTGGCTTTGCCATCTAAATAACTCCTTTTCTAAATGATAACCTTAAGAAAATCGGTCTAGGTTATGAATTAAAAGTGATTCTGTAATTTAATATGTTCTGTCGTATCAATGAACGCTGTTATTCTGACAGATTTTATCGATCGGTCTGAACAGTATTGAAGCGTTCCTGAAGCATGCTCACCTGAGAGCCTTTATCGATTAACGGATCTGCCGGCCCTTTGTAGACAGCTGGCTCATGAAGTGTAACCTGATAGTCTTCCAGGCACCCGGCAAGTGTCAACGATCCGAAGAGAACCATTATTGATAGAAAAAGCTTTTTACGCATATCTATACTGCTCCAATTTTTTTTCGTTTCGGTAAATCAACTATTTCAATTTATTCGTATGAGAGGAAAAGGGGGAGTCGCTCCCCCTTTTCACAATCTCCATTTTTACCCAGCTGGATACGCTGTTTCCCATCCCCAGGTTTGAGGACGTGTTCCACGTTGTAGAATACGCTCGCGGTAGATGTCAGCAATAATATCGCCATCACCGGCAATGAGTGCTTTGGTAGCACACATTTCGGCACATAGCGGAAGCTTGCCTTCAGCAATTCGATTGCGTCCATACATTTTGAATTCCGCATCCGAATTGTCTGCCAGAGGACCACCTGCACAGAATGTGCATTTGTCCATTTTCCCGCGTACTCCAAACGCCTGCTGTTGCGGATACTGCGGCGCTCCGAAAGGACACGCATAGAAGCAGTAGCCGCAACCGATACATAGATCCTTGTCATGCAGCACGATTCCGTCGTCGGTTGTGTAAAAACAATCGACTGGGCAAACTGCTGCACAAGGAGCATCGGTGCAGTGCATACAAGCAACCGAAATTGATTTCTCACCGGGTTCTCCATCGCCGAGCACGACTACGCGCCGACGATTTACGCCCCAGGGGACCTCATTTTCGTTTTTGCAGGCAGTAACGCAAGCGTTGCACTCAATACACCGCTCGGCATCACAAAGAAATTTCATTCTTGCCATTTTGATTACCTCCTAGCTAGGTGCTGAGTTTGCAGAGAGTCACTTTGCTCTCCTGCATTTGCGTTACTGAGTCGTATCCGTAGGTGAACGCTGTATTGCAAGCTTCACCACGGATGTAAGGAGCGGTTCCTGCTGGATATTTGTCCACCAAGTCCTTGCCTTGAAACCAACCACCGAAGTGGAAAGGTGTGAACAGCACTCCAGGTGCGACGCGCCTAGTTACCATGGTCTTGACGAGGATCTTGGCACCTTCCGGTGTCATGATCCAGACCATCTGTCCATCGCGGATTCCATTGTCGTTGGCATCCTTAGGATTGACCTCGACAAACATGTCCTGCTGGAGTTCAGCAAGCCATGGATTGGAACGTTGCTCTTCACCGCCGCCTTCGTATTCGACGAGCCGTCCGCTGGTTAGAATCAGAGGATACTCGCCGGAAACATCGTCGGCTTGGATTG
The DNA here is from genome assembly GCA_963662635.2 of Arenicellales bacterium. Classification (GTDB taxonomy): domain Bacteria; phylum Pseudomonadota; class Gammaproteobacteria; order Arenicellales; family JAJDZL01; genus JAJDZL01. Next base: position 329,373 of record CAXXFC010000004.1, on the reverse strand, counting down.
AAGCATAACGCGTGGGCAGTCGATAAAAGCGTTTCCTGTCCGCGTAGGTCGGATACTTCTCTGCCAACTCCCTGTCGGGCGTATACAGAGGTTCACGATGGATCGGAACCGCATCCGGAAAAGTCCAGACTACCGAGCGGGCCTTGGCATTACCGAAGGGTGCACAGCCATGGGCTATGGCGACCCTTTGGATTCCGCCTGACAGGTCGGTTTTCCAGTTTTTGCCTTCTGCGGCAGCCTTCTCATCATCAGTCAGGTCATTCCACCAACCCAACTGCTTGAGCAGCTTGTCGGTGAATTCAGGATGACCGTCTTGAATTTCCGAACCGACCGGATACGAATCTTCGGCGAGGAGATTGACTCCGTCGCGTTCAGTTCCGAATCTGGCGCGGAAGCACAGACCACCTTCAGCTACTGGCAATTCGGTGTTGTAAAGCACCGGCGTTCCGGGGTGACCCATTTCAGGGTTGCCCCAGCACGGCCAAGGCATGCCGTAATAATCACCGTCCGCTGGTCCGCCTTCTGCTTTCAGCGTGGTGGTGTTGAACGTGCCTTTGTTTGCCATGTGAAGTTTGAGACGTTCCGGGCTCTGACCGGTGTAACCGATCGTCCACATGCCCCGATTGATCTCTCGGGTCACGTCTTCGATCAGCGGCTCGTCATTGTTGACCTTGATATTCTTTGTAAACTCACGATGAAAACCGAGTTTCTTTGCGAATTTGTAAAGAATGGTATGGTCCGGCAATGACTCCCACACCGGTTCAATAATCTTATCGCGCCACTGAATGGAGCGGTTCGATGCGGTTACCGAGCCGTAGGTTTCAAACTGCGTCGCCGCAGGCAGCAGATAAATGCCGTCCGTGCGATCGTTCATCACAGCTGCATGGGTCGGGTGCGGATCCACAATCACCATAAGGTCCAGCATTTCCATTGCCTTCTTCATCTCCGGACCACGTGTCTGACTGTTCACCGCATGACCCATATAGATCATTGCACGAACATTGTCTCTCTGACCGATATTGTCCTTGTCCTCAAGGATTCCGTCGATCCAACGTGATACAGGGATGCCTTTGTAGTTCATGGGATGGACCGGTTTGCCGCCGTCGCCTTCAACTTCGGAGGCATCAAACTGACCCTTGACCCAATCGTAGTCAAGATCCCAGACACGAGACCAGTGTTTCCATGCGCCGTTGGACAGCCCATAGTAACCTGGCAGTGTATGAGAAAGCACACCAAGGTCGGTTGCGCCCTGGACATTGTCATGTCCGCGGAAGATATTGGCGCCGCCGCCGGATTTGCCGATATTGCCGAGCGCAAGCTGCAATACGCAATAGGCACGCGTATTGTTGTTGCCGATCGTGTGCTGAGTACCACCCATACACCATACGATGGTGCCTGGTCGATTCTCATTCATGATCTCTGCGGCTCGTCTGACGACATCCGGTGGAGTTCCAGTAACTCGCTCAACCTCTTCGGGTGTCCATTTTGCGACCTCTTGGCGAATCTCGTCCATTCCGTACACGCGCTGACGGATATATTCCTTATCCTCCCAGCCGTTCTCAAAGATGTGCCACAGCACGCCCCAGATCAATCCAACGTCGGAGCCTGGTCGGAACCGGACGAAGTGATCTGCGTGTGCGGCGGTACGGGTGAAGCGAGGATCGCAAACGATCATCTTGGAACCCAATTCCTTGGCTCTCAGGATATGCTGCATCGCGACCGGGTGCGCTTCGGCGGCATTACTGCCGATAAAGAACATGGCCTTGGATTTGTGCATATCATTGTAAGAGTTCGTCATTGCGCCGTAGCCCCAGGTGTTTGCCACACCTGCAACAGTGGTGGAATGACAGATTCTCGCCTGATGGTCAACGTTGTTGGTTCCCCACATCGCTGCTATCTTGCGGAACAGATACGCCTGCTCGTTATTATGCTTGGCTGAACCCAGCCAATAGACTGAATCAGGCCCGGATTGCTCGCGGATTTCCAGCAACTGGTCGCCGATCTCATTGATCGCATCATCCCAGCTGAGTCTCTTCCACTTGCCACCGGCCAGTTTCATCGGATAACGAAGACGCTTTTCGCCCATGCCGTGCTCTCGAACGGTCGAACCTTTCGAGCAATGCGAACCGAGGTTGAACGGAGACTCAAAATCTGGCTCCTGGCCGGTCCAGACTCCATTCTGAACTTCGGCTACAACCCCGCATCCAACGGAGCAGTGCGTACAAACGCTACGACGAATCTCTGTGCTCACACCTTCCATCGGAGAGAAGCCTTCGGCAGCCGCCTTGGCTTTTCTCATCAGTTGTGGCGCAAACATAGAAGCCGCAGCTCCCGCACCTAGGGCAACACCTGAACGTTTCAGAAACGTTCGGCGATCAATAGCTTCACCGATCGCGGCAATTCCGGATACAGATCCACTATCGCTGCTTCTAACTAGTTTCATAAGTTATGACCTCCTTAGAATCGAGCGAGTCGATAGTATTCCCGAATATGCTCGGTTTGGTGATAACCGAGAGTCTTCGGCGTTTCGCTCTTTTCCTCTTCAGGTGTGATATCTGCCGCCGACACAGAGGTCGAAGCTGATACCGCCGCGGCACCTCCAAGTACCGCCATACCTTTGAGGGCGTTACGCCGGGAATCCCGGTCAACGAGTTTGCTATTTTTCATATAGCGTTCCTCCTCTTTTGTATGTCAAAAAGTGACGTCACATACATACCAAGATAGCCAGTTTTCCTACTAGTATTCAAACTGACATTTCGAGGTATTCGGTTTCAAAGTCGATGAATTCGACGCCGAATTCGCCGACTTTTTTATAGAAATTCGCTTTCCTTGCTGCTGCAAGGTCCTTGAAGAATCTTCGTATCCACGGCCTGAGGTGTTTTTTAAACATCGTCTGCTGAGCCTTGAACTGATATTCGTCGTCGCATTCAATGAGTATGCCCATGATGTCAAACAGGGCGGCGACGTGGTCTTCGGGTTCACGATTGCTCTTGATCCGTTCGATGCCGAGGGCTTTGAGATCCTGACGGACGAGACTCAGGGGTTTATCCATCAACATACCGGTTATATACCACGACCCGTAGGGAACGAGTTCACCCCTTCCTACGCCGATGAAGAGGTCGTGATACTCATCATCGAGTGCTTGAATGTCGGGTTTGGCGCGGGCGGTTTCCGCAAGTGAGTTGAGGGTGAAGAGAAAACTGTTGTCGGCATCGGTGTTGGGTACACCGTATAGCGCAACCGAATTGAGCGTATCCTCAGTTGGCGGTTTTGCCAACAGTTTCGAGAGCAAATAATAATAGTTCGCCCTAAAGCGAAAGTCTTCGCTAGGCTGTTCTTGCCTAAAGCTCATCTCTCCCTAGAATTTATATTCTGTAATTTGTAATTATCAGTTGCTGTAAATTTACTTGATTAGACATCGATTGTCAAGATAGGATTCCCGACATTTAGTCCGAAGTTCCAGCGATATTTTCAGCAACTTTCCGCTTTCCTCCCTTCAAGTCATTGATATGATTCAGTTTATTTCCCAAGCCGATCGGAAACGGATGTTTTTGTGTAGCCATGTAAGCGTTCAGATGAATATCAATAAAACAATAAAATAAAGCATCCGGTACGGTCTGCATGCTATAATATGTAGCCATGTATATCGACATCGTACCGAACCGCAACTCGCCGCCGGCCATCCTGCTGCGAAAATCCTTCCGCAAAGACGGCCGCGTCTGCAAACGCACCCTCGACAACCTCTCCGACTGGCCGCCGGAGAAAATCCAGCGGCTCAGACAGGTGCTCAGGAACGAACCCCTGGTGCATCCGGATGAGGCCTTCACCATCGAGTCGTCCACGCCGCACGGCCACATCGAACTGATCCTGGAGATGATCCGCCGCCTCGGACTGCCGCGGTTGATTGCGACACGTGACAGTGCCCAGAGAAGACTCATTGTCGCCATGATCGCCCAGCGTATCGTCAGACCGCAGTCGAAACTCGCCACCGTGCGTCAGCTGTCGCAGACCACGCTGGCCGACGAGCTCGGGCTGGGCGACTTCGATGAGAACGCTCTCTACCAGGCCATGGACTGGCTGCATGAGCGCCAGGGCGCCATCGAGGGACGACTGGTGCGGCGTCATCTGGGTGAGCATGCACCGGTGCTCTACGATGTCTCAAGCAGTTACTACGAGGGCGCCACCTGTCCGCTGATGCGTTTCGGTTACAGCCGCGACGGCAAGCGCGGGCGGCCGATCGTGGTCTACGGCATCCTGGCGGACGGTGACGGGCGGCCGCTGGCTGTGCAGGCCTATGCGGGCAACACCGGGGACACCCGGACGGTGGCTGACCAGATTGATAAACTGCGGCGGCTGCACGATCTGGAAAACCTGGTGCTGGTCGGCGACCGCGGCATGCTGACGCAGACACAGATCGACATGCTGAGGGATCATCCGGGCATCGGCTGGATCTCGGCGCTCGGCCATGACGCGCTGCGGGCGCTGGTGGACGAGGGCAGTGTGCGGCCGGGTCTGTTCGATCGCTTCGACCTGGCCGAGATCCGGTCACCGGGCTATCCCGGTGAGCGGCTGGTGGTGTGCTTCAATCCGTTCCTGCAGGAGCGTCGGGCACAGCAGCGCGGGGAGCTGCTCGACAGCACCGAACAGGCACTGATGAAAATACAGCGCGAGGTTGCGCGGCGCACCCGCAAGCCGCTCACCGAGCAGGAGATCGCCCACAGGGTCGGCCGGGTCGACAACCGTTTCAGGATGGCCAAGCATTTCGAGTATGTGATCCGGGACGGTCACTTCGAGTTCTCGCGCAATACCGGTTCGATCGAACGGGAGCAGGCCCTGGACGGGCTGTATGTCCTGCGTACCAGCCAGGATGCGGATCAGCTTGCGGCACCGGATGTGGTGCGCGGCTACAAGAGCCTGGGCAAGGTCGAGCGGGTCTTCCGCAACCTGAAAAGTGTCGATCTTCAGATCCGCCCGATCCGCCATCGCACCGAGGACCGGGTGCGTGCGCATCTTTTCCTGTGCATGCTTGCCTGCTATGTGCAGTGGCATCTGCTTGAGGCCCTCAGGCCCGTGCTGTATCACGAGGAGCAGCCGGATCCGAGACACAATCCGGTGGCGCCGCCCGAGGCGTCCGCCGCACTGAAACGCAAGAAAGCCACTCACCGGACCGAAGACGGACTGAAAGCGCACAGCTTCGCCACCCTGATCGACGAGCTGGGTACCCGGTGTCGCAATCAGTGTCGGTTCAACCAACTGCCTGACGCGCCGCTCGTGGCGCTGACGAGTGAAGCCTCACCGATCCAGAAGCGTGCCATGGAGCTGGTGAAGGTGTACCCAGTAGCGTAACACCCACTTGACCGATAAGATTTTTATAATCAGTTACATACCGGCCTGATGCTCTGGAACTTCGGTTTAGTCGGTCACTTGTTTTACTGCTCACCGATGAACTAGATTTCAATCAGAACCGCGTTGATAGACAGGATGTGATGAAAAACTTGCCTGTAGATGAAACTGTAAAAGACGCCACCTCGGGCGACTTATCAGGATGTGCTGGATGCACCGCCGAATATGGTTGCAGAATTTGTCGACGGCAAGCTACACACCCACCCTGGACCGGCATCGCCGCATGTCGCAGCCCATTCAAGCCTTGCAGGGTATCTCAATCAGACTTCCCAGTTTGGTCGCGGCTGCCCCGGCGGGTGGCGGATTCTTATCGAACCTGAACTTCATTTGGACGCGGATATCGTAGTGCCCGACATCGGGGATGGCGAAAGGAGCGAATGCCCCATTTACCGGCTACCGTTTATTTCATACTCGCTCCGGACTGGATCTGCAAAGAATGTACTCTCGTCATCCACCCGAACGCTTGATTTGGATGGCAAGCAGGCGGTTTGCCAGGGAGGATGTTCGCTATCTTTGAATTGTAGATCCCATCGCCAGCTCGCTGGAAGCATTTTCGTTGCGCGACGCGGAGTGGGTGTTGATTGAAAAGTTGTTCGAGGATACGCTCGTATCACTACCGCCATTTGAGGCAGTCAGTTTTAATCTCGGAGATCTTTGGTTAACCCATACTGTGCACAAAGACATTCCGGGCGAACTGAAAACTGAATCTGAGTCAGAGCTGGTCGAAACGATGAAGTGAAGTTCAGTGACTCGGTGGCCATGTCTTTTGTCGGCATCGGGATAGTAATTTCAATTCAGTTTGTGATCAAAACCAGTTCGATGGCTGATTTCAGAAGCGAATGACATTATTTCTAATCAATTGGTGTCAATTGTAACTTTCCATTAAATTTTGTTCCGCGGAAACCCTCCTTCGGCAGCAAACATGTCCTTGACTCTGCAGTCCTCACACATTTCAAGCCGAGCGACCGCTTCCGGGTCCTGGAACATCCAATGACTCTTGAGTTTGTCTTTCATCCTGTTCAGCATTGCACTTGAAGCGAACGCCTTTCCACAAACCCGACAATGAAAAGGCGCATCCTCGTTCATTGTCCGCGCTCTCATTCTTGAGTCTGTATCGAAAAGGTACCGCTGGCTTCTTGTTATTGAGCTCTCTGGGCAGGCCGATTCACATAGACCACATTGAACACAGTTGTTTTCAATGAATGCGAGTTTCGGTACTTCACCACCAGCTTCAAGTGCAGACGCGGGACAGACGGAAACACAGCCCATGCACAATGTACAGGTTTTGACATCAACCATAACCTGTCCGAAAGGTGAATGCTTCGGCAGGTCAATAGAGTCAGGTTGTTTGGGAGACAGCGAATGCAGGTGCTCCAGCGCGATACGCATATCGGTACGCTTTATTCCAGTCGGCGCAAATTTCGCAGGACTGATATCCATTTGTGCCAGTTTCTGAATTGCTGACACCGATATCCTGTCATCTTCGTCTGACTGTATGATCTGTATGGGATTGCAGGAGTACCCCATACCGTCAAGAAATCCTTTCAGTGTCTGGATCTGAAGTACAAGCTCGTCGCGCACAGATTCCGCAATGTTCGAGCATAATATCGCTGCTCCAGAGGCACCGTAGGCGAGCAGTGACAAGAAGATGTCAAGCCCGAGGGCACCAACTTCCTCGACCTCAACCGGAAGGATGTTTTCACCTATCGCAGCGACCTGAGAAGAAACAATCTGATTTCCCCGCTCCCGGTCGAAAAACAGTACCACAGCACTATCCCCACCATTTTCGCGGTATTTCAGCAACAGCTGTCTCAATACGTCAAGTTGATTTTCTGGAGGTGGGTAGGCATAGGTGACAGCTCCCGTCGGACAGGCCGCAGCGCAAGCACCGCCTCCCTGACACAGATAGGAATTGACTTCAATTGTTTCACCGATCGAAGTGATAGCGTCGGTCGGGCAGGCATCAATACATCGGGTGCAGGCGACGATTCCACTTCTGCTGTGTGCGCAGATATCCGGGTCATAGTTGAAGTACTTTGGCTTTTCAAAATTTCCAACCAGCTGCGAAATCTCTTCTGTAGTTCGCTTGATGCGCTTCGCACTACGTTGGGTGGTTTCGATACGGAAGTAACCAGGAGGGGGAATCTGCGCACTGATTTTCGATGCCTCCGACAAGTCGAGTACCAGATCGAACATGCCAGACGCAATGCCAACAGTTTTTCCAAAGTCAAATACTCGGTCATTCTTGAATGCGGTAACGGAAAACGCGCCCAAGTAACCTTGAACAGAAAAATCGTCAGCCGTAAAGGCTTCCGGCAGATGTCCAGTGTCGTCTTGATCGCCGATGTCGGCATGATCGACTTCCTCGGTGATGAGCATATAGCAAGTCAGTTCGGTATCTACTATGTTCCTTGCCGCTTCAAGCACCGAACTTCTCGAGCCGGCGATGACTACCTGTCCCAGGGAATGGTATGCTACAAGGGAAGTCGGTATCGGTTCGACTGATACCGCGTCAAGTGACGCAATCCTTGCTTTCCCATTATCGGTCAGCGCGGGAAGTTCAAACTGACTGGACAGGGTCATGTTGCCGAACGGTTTTCTGAATGTGGTGAGTCAGACTGACCGGCGATTTCGGATTCGTGAGCCGCCTCTTCGTCATCAAGTGATTGCTGTGCATCGTCCGCTTCGTCGTCATCGCTGGCCAACGTTTCAATCTCTTGTGATTCTTCAGTCGCTTGAGTTTCCGCTTCAAGTTTCCGCCGGGCTTCCTCTTCGGCCTTCTTTCGCTCTGCGTGATACTTCATGTCTGATGTGACGATGTCACCAAGTTCTTCAAATGTGGTGAAATCTTCATCGTAGTCATTCAATCCATCTCGCACATTGAAGATCGCTGCTTTGAACAGCCGTCGCAGAGCGAGTTTCTTGATTTTTTCGTCGACCTCATCCGACATGAACATCGAATAATCACTGTCGTCATCCAGTGACTCCAGCGGTGGCAGTTCGACCGGTGTTTTGTCCTCGGCTTCCCGCTGTTCCTGACTTTCCTCGTTCGCCTCTGTATGGGCGGCAGTCTCAGAATTTAGAGTTTCGTCCGGTAGAGAATGGTCAGGTTTGCTGTCTTCTTCCCGCGCTTGAGTTTTAGTTTTCGACCAGCGATGCAATCGCGATTGTGTCATTGTTGGGTTCTCATTCAGTTGTTCGGTTTGGGTCGCGGATGGTTTGCTTCTTCAAACCAATTTTTCCGTTTTCTTTTTTTCTTTGTTTGTGGGATGTAGTTATTGACTATGAATTCTTCAATTTGGTCCCTGACATCAGTCGGCAAGGCTGCCGAGAGAACCAGGTAGTCTGTTTCAAGATGTGCGCCAGCCTCATCCTGCGATGCCGTGACGAATATAGGAATTGGCACTGTATCATCGTCGACGGCATCCATTTCGAATATCACGAACGCATACGGTATGTCTGAAAGGAAATTATACCAATAGCCTTCGGCAGCATCTAAATGAAGTCGGAGTCGAAGACCTTTCCACATATACTGCGAAAGACTGTCTGAGGAGCGAATCTGATGTGGACCATCCAAAGAGGACGGCCCGTCCGGGTCCGACAGTATCGTTGAAAGCTCCCACTGAACGGATGGCCAACCGTTGAACGTCCTGGTATGGCATTCGATAACGATCGATAAGTTGAACGTCATTGCTGCAGTTGTATTTCGAGGGTGCACTCCGATTCCCCAAAGCTATAGAACAATGCCTATATAATATATGCAGACTGTGTTCAAGTAACGAGTCAATGAACGATTCCGAACCTACTACCATGACTCCTGTTCTGTCCTCTTCCGGATTGCGTCCGACACATCCGGTTGAAGCCATTGATGAATTCGGTGCCAGGCGCGACATGCGCGTCGCCGGTGAGTTTCCTCTGACAATCAAGGTTGATGAGAGAGAAGTCGTTACCCTGATGACGTTGGGTACCCATCCTGAACTGCTCGCGTTGGGCTATCTGCGCAATCAAAGACTGGTTGAGTCGGTTACTGATATCAAATCGATCAATGTCGACTGGGACCGTGAAACCGCGCACGTGGAAACACATGCGGGGCAGGGGATAGTCGATTGGGAAAACAAGCTGTCAAAAAGAACCGTTACAACCGGATGTGGTCAGGGTACGGTTTTCAGTTGCACGCTGGACAAGATTTACGAATCCCCATTGCCCGCCGCGTCCGTACGCCAATCCACATTGTATGGGCTGTTGAAAAACATTGCCGAATACAACGAGATCTACAAACAGGCAGGTGCGGTTCATGGATGCGCACTTTGTGAAGAGACTGAAATTGAGCTTTTTGTTGAAGATGTGGGTCGGCACAATGCCGCCGATACCATTGCCGGACAGATGTGGATGGACTGTACCTCAGGCGGCAACAAGATTTTTTACACAACTGGCCGCCTGACATCTGAAATTGTGATGAAAGTGGCGCACATGGGCATACCAATTCTGCTATCCCGTTCTGGTGTGACATTCATGGGGTTGGAGCTCGCACAGGATCTTCGCGTGACTATGATTGCGAGAGCGAAAGGCCGACATTTTCTGGTCTATAACGGTGCCAATACGATCGAGTTCGATCAGGTTCCGGAACGACGGGCAGCGACTGCGAATAGACGTTTTGCTACCGGATGACACGGAGTGACATTCGACAGTTTCGTTCAGTCAGTCTGGAAAAGCCGTAATCCCATCGCGTTGCTGTTATGGCCGGTCAGTCTGGTTTACTGCGCGATTGCGAGCCTGCGAAGGATTGCGTACGCAAACGGTTTTGTCTCTGTTACCCGATTCAGTGAACCGATCATTGCAGTCGGTAACTTGACCGTCGGCGGTACAGGAAAGACACCTTTCACAATCTGGTTGGCCAACCACCTGCGTGAGCACGGTTTCAGACCAGGAGTGGTGAGTCGTGGATATGGACGCCGGGACATTTCGAATACTCTGATGGTGTACTCGGACAGCGACCCTGAGCAGGTCGGAGACGAACCGGTTGTGATCGCCAAGCGCACCGAGATTCCGGTCGCCGTTTCGAAGAAACGTTCGGATGCAGTACGGTTGCTGCTTGACAAGACTGATTGCAACATATTTGTCTGTGATGATGCTCTTCAGCACTATTCGCTGGCTGTAGACCTCTCCATCGCGTTGATTGATGCGAAGTCTCGATTCGGTAACGGATTTTGCCTGCCTGCCGGGCCGTTGCGTGAACCGCGAAGCCGCCTCGCCTCAGTTGCTCTAGAACTGATCAAAGGAGAGGGGCAGGGTGAAGCGCATTTGATGCGATACGAAATTGCGCGGGTGGTCAATGTCAAGGATAATGAAAACAGGCAAACTGTCGAGTTTCTCATTGACCGAAAAATTACCGCCGTTGCCGGAATCGCAAACCCGAACAGTTTCTTCGATATGCTGCAGAATTTGGGTATGGAATTGACCAGGATTTCTTTTCCGGATCATCATCGGTTTACCGGAAAGGATTTCGACTCAATCGATCATGGCGACGTTACCTTGGTGATGACCGAAAAAGACGCGGTCAAGTGTCGGGAATTTGCCAGAGATAATTGGTGGTATGTTGAAATAGACACAACAGTATCCAAGCAATTTGTTGCCGCACTTGCTGACAGGATTGCAAAACTGAAGTGCTCATCGGCCAGCCTCGAAATTCGATGAACAGCCCGTTCGACATTGTCATTCCTGCACGATACCATTCTTCAAGGTTGCCTGGTAAACTACTTGAAGACATTTGTGGCAAGTCTATGATAAAGCGAGTTATTGAATGTGCGAAAACCAGTGCAGCAGAAAAAATAATTATCGCTTACGACGATGATAGAATCGGTTCGGAGGTTGAGTCCATTCCGGATACTGTTGCGTGCAAGACCTCACCAGATCATCCCAGTGGGACAGATCGCGTCGCTGAAGCGGTAACAAAACTGGGCCTGTCCGATGACCGTATAATTGTGAATGTTCAAGGAGATGAGCCGATGATTCCGGGTGCCTTGATTGATCGGGTTGCTGACAGGTTGTTTGAAGCCGATAAAGCCAAAGTGGCAACGGCAGTCCAACCTTTGCAAAATCATTCTCAGTTTCACGACTCGAATGTTGTCAAATGCGTTATCGATCAAGATGGGTATGCCCTGTATTTTTCCCGCTCTCCTATCCCGTGGAACTCGGCAGGACCCATTGAGAACGCAACGGCATTCCACCATATCGGAATCTATGCCTATTTCGCCGGTTACCTGGTACAGCATGCCCGCCGAGAAGTTTGTCCGTTGGAAGCAGCTGAAAGACTTGAGCAACTGAGGGTTTTGTATAACGGTGACAAGATCGTCGTTGTCATCGAAGAGGATTACGAATCGCTCGGGGTCGATACACCTCAGGATTTGGAAATTGTAAGACGACTACTTGCGGATAGCTAAATTTCGACAGGTTCCCTATAGGTTAAATTTTATGGAAAAACAAGTTAGTGTTTTATTTGTGTGTCTGGGTAACATTTGTCGCTCACCCACTTCCGAAGGTGTCTTTCGAAATCTTGTCGAGAGTCGAGCGCTCGACTTCGAGATTCAGGTGGATTCAGCTGGGACAGCGGGATATCACATTGGCCAGCCGCCTGATTCGCGGGCAATCGACGCAGCAGCGAAACGGGGCGTGAGTATTTCACAGTTGCGGGCGCGAAGACTGAACCGTCTGGACTATGAAAAATTTGACTACATTGTTGGTATGGACATGTTCAATTATCAGGATCTGGTATCGATGGCACCTCTGGACTACAAAGGCCAGGTTTGCCTGTTCATGGATTTCGCATCGGGTTGGGATACCCGGGAGATTCCTGATCCCTACTACGGTGGTCAAGACGGATTTGAACGAGCGTTGGATATGATCGAAGCTGCTTCTTTGGGGTTGATCGAGGATATACGCAAACGCAAGACATAGTCTTTGAATTCTGATTTAGAGATGTTTATAGAAGTTCATCTATCTGACCAGAAACTGATTGCGTTCGGCAACGGAGGAGAAATCCTTATGGACACAAAGGTTTCGACTGCAAGAAACGGGGCAGGAGAGCGGATCAATAGTTTGCGGACGCCGCGAGGCTGGCATAGCATAAGGGCCAAGATCGGCAAGCATGCACCTGAAAACACAGTGTATGTGGGACGCCGGCCTACAGGGGAAATTTATTCTGATCTGCTGGGTAAGCAATTTCCGGAAAGGGATTGGATTCTGACCCGCATTTTATGGCTGAGCGGGCTGGAGCCGGGATTCAATCGACTCGGCGATCTGGATACCATGCGACGGTTCATCTACATACATGGATGTCCCGACAGTGATCCTGTCGGTGTAGAGGGATCGTCGGGATGCATCAAGATGAGGAATGACGAGATCGTAATGCTGTTTGATCTCGTTGAGGTGGGAACACTTGTCTACGTCAGCGACAGGAAACCGAAATGAATCAGCCTGAAAATCAATTGTTGGGCCCGGTTATGACATCGATTGGAGGCAAACGGCTTTCTGAATCCGACCGGGAACGTTTGCTGAGTCCGATCGTCGGAGGGGTCGTACTCTTCGATAGAAACTGTGAATCGATAGAGCAGCTGCGAAAACTTACGAATGAAATTCACGCCTTGCGCTCACCGTCCCTGCTTATTGCTGTTGATCAGGAAGGCGGCAGAGTCCAGAGACTCAAGAATGGTGTGACTCAACTGCCGCCGCAGGCCGTATATGGCCGAATTTACGATGACAATCCGTACTTGGGTTGTGATGTTGCTGAATTTGGTGGCTATCTGATGGCAAGGGAAGTTTTGGAAACAGGAATCGACATCAGTTTTTCGCCCGTTCTCGATGTCGCTACCACACAATCCGAAGTGATTGGGGACCGATCCTTTCACTCCGCCCCGAATGTTGTCGCACTGCTGGCTGAGTCATGGATTCGCGGAATGCAGAAAGCCGGTATGAAGTCGGTTGGAAAGCACTTTCCCGGACACGGTGGTGTTGCCGGCGATACTCACATCGAATGTCCTGAAGACAATCGAAGTATTCAGGACATTTTGAATTGTGACCTCGTGCCTTACAGGCGTCTTGGTGAAAGACTGTCTGCTGTCATGACAGCGCATGTACTGTATCCGGAATGTACCACGGCGATTCCTACTTATTCTTCGTTCTGGCTGGATCATATGCTGCGCGAAGTTCTGGCATTTTACGGGCCAATTTTCAGCGATGACCTATCAATGACTGCCGCTGAAGAGGCAGGCGAGATTGATACCCGTCTTTACGCGAGCCTCACCAGTGGCTGTGATATCGCATTGATTTGCCAGAGCGAAATTGATACCGACAAGGCAATCGAACATTTGACGAAAAACAGTTATTGGCGGGATCCGACCTGGCATTATGCGCAGCTGAGACCGGATATATTACAGACAGATGATCGAATCAAATACGAAAGGGAAACATTTCTCGAAATCATCAATCAGTACAAACAACTATAAAATTCTCAATTTGAGGCACGTCCATTTGATTATCATCAATGGTATTGAGGAATTGCGGATGGGTAATAATGTTCCGCGACATAACCAGCAGGGGTTACCCAAATATTCTGAGTTCCCCGGTTTGAAATCTACATGCCCGGTCCGGCGACTTTCGCCTGCGATTCTTCTATGTCTGTACGGCACTTATTTTGAGCGTGGGTACATAACAACTCAAACGCAAATGTTCACTTTCTGCATATAGCATGGCAGGCATCGAAAAACCGGCAGATATTCCAGTCTGCAATTCATCTTCGACATTACTCTTCTGGAATGGACAATGATCGATTCAGATCCGCCAATTGAAACTAAAGTAGTTTGACCAATGCGACGATTAGACCGCCTTGGGCGATCTTCGCACCGAAAATCCATTTGAGAAGATCGGACTTTACCTTCTCGATATCGTTCTTAGTCGCAAGGTTGGAGTTGACAAGGGCGGCTTGCGCTTCCGCCAAGGTCTCAGCCTGCTTCTCGCTGAATCCGACCTCGGTCAGGCGTTTGACATAGCGGTGTGTATCAAAAGCAATGGCTTCAATCATAGATTTGATTAAATACACTTTTCCTGTAACGTTTGCGCGGTGTGTCGGCGTAAACTCAAAGGGCGTAGTCGTTATCTTCGGTCATGTTTCCGGTCTATGGTCATAAAGTATCGTTTGTAGCCGAGCCTTTACTGCTGTTTTTGGTACAAATCATGACTGGGTTTGATCGTGTTAGGCCAATAAGCCTGTCTCCATTCGACTGATGAGCGGCTGTGGGCAGGTACAATTCGATTGGTTTGATGGTACCCATGTTTTGGTCTGTGTCCGAATGACATTTGTGCACTATTGCACGGTAAAGAGCATTTTCCAATCCAGAAATGAGCCTGAAATCGGTGTGAATTAGTCTGTGAGCAATCCCTGTGTAAAACCCGCACCGACGAGTGCTTCAGCACTCTTACGTCGGCGGTGCGAGTGTTTTGCACATGGTTGGTCATAGACTAATTCATGCCGTGCCCCGTACTGTACATGTACCGTACGCGGAATCGATTTTTTCGAACAGTTCGCGCCGCTTCGACTGCACGTTCAGCGCCGCCTCGACATCCGTCTGTGCATGTGCGATCGCGTCGAGCTGCTCGAACGAGACCCCCGGCTTGAGGAACCGATGCGCGTCGGCCAGCGAGCGCAGCCGGTCATACGGCATCATCACGTCGCAGCAGCATAATCTACAGTTATTGGGACGGCGAATCTACACAATTGGGACGGTGAATCTACGGTTATTGGGACGGCGAATCTACACAATTGGGACGCGGTCTGAGTCTTGCCGGCGGCGACACCGGGGTGTTGCGGCGGTGATCTTTTTCGGCACGATATTGAACCGGTCGGCGGTTTGGTTTTCAATCGGGGGTTTTGTTTACAGGGCCCGGATTGCGGGAGGTGCCGACCATGTCCAGAAAGAGGACCGAGATGGGGAAGATTACCGAGATTCTAAGATTGCGTGGCGAGTGTGGCTGGTCGTACCAGCGCATCGGAGCCAGGCTGAACATCAGCAAGACGGCGGCGCATCGGCTGGCGGAGCGGGCGCAGGAGGCCGGCATCGGCTGGCCGTTGCCGGACGGTGTCGACGAGGACGGGCTGGCGCGTGTGGTGTATGGCGATCCACAGTCCGGCTGTGGGTCGCAGATTGATTTCGAGTGGGTGTCGCGCCAGATGGAGCGCAAGGGCGTGACCCTGAAGCTTTTGTGGACGGAGCTTTGCGATCAGGGCTATCCGTATGGCTATGCGTGGTTCTGCCGCTGCTGCCAGCAGTGGGAGAGCCGGACGCGGCGCACCATGCGGATGAGCTGGCGGCTGGGCGAGGCGGTGTTTGTGGACTACGCCGGGGCGACGGTCGGGGTGAGCGGACGCAAGGCGCAGATTTTTGTGGCGGCGCTGGGGGTGTCGCACTACATCCATGCCGAGGCGAGCTGGACGCAGAAGGTCGATGACTGGCTCGCGAGCTGCACCCGGATGTTCGAGCATTTCGGCGGTGCCACGCAGATGGTGGTGCCCGACAACCTGAAGTCGGCGGTGACCCGTCACCGGCGCTATGATCCGGAGCTGAACCCGAACTTCGGGCAGTGGTCGGATCACTACGGCACGGCGATCGTGCCGGCGCGTCCGGCCCGGCCGAGGGACAAGGCGATCGCGGAGAATGCGGTGCAGCAGGTGACGCGGTGGGTCATTGCGCCGCTTCGCGACCGTGAGTTCGGGTCGCTGTCGCAGCTCAACGGCGAGATCCGCCGGTTGCTGGTGAAGCTCAATGCACGACCGTTCTCGGAACGTCCCGGCTCGCGCACCGAGATGTTCGAGACCCGGGAGCGGGCGGCACTGCTGCCGTTGCCGCTGCTGCCGTATCGGCACATCGAGGTGCGTACCGCCACGGTCGGGTTCGACTACCATGTGAGTTTCCTCGGGCACTGGTACTCGGTGCCGCACCAGCATGTGGGCGGCCGGGTGCAGGTTCACAGCGACGGGCATACGGTTCAGGTCTACCGCGACCGTCAGCGCATTGCGATGCATGCCCGAAGTGAGGTGCGCGGCGGGCAGACCACCTGCCTCAGCCACCTGCCGGCCAACCATGCGCATCGGGCGAAGTGGACTCCGCAGCGGGTGCGAAGCCATGCCTCGCGGATCGGACCGCACTGTTCGGCGTGGGTCGGTGGGCAGCTCGACGGCGTCCGTCACTTCCACCAGGTCAGCCGAAAGCTGGTGGCGGTTCTGGCACTGGCCTCGAAGTATGGAGAGCAGCGTCTCGACGGCGCCTGCGCCATCGCCGGACGCTACGATCTGTCACGCATGAGCGACCTCCGCCGGCATCCTGGACAACGGCGCCGATCTGCAAAGCCGCAACCAGTGCGAGCTGACACTCGAGCTGGCGCAGGATCATGAGAACGTGCGCGGCGCGGCGGCGTTCGAGTGACCGGGAGGCGGACCGATGAGTGACAATATACTGACCGATCTTCGCCGGCTGTCGCTGGGCCCGATGGCCGAGGCGCTGCAGCATCAGATGCAGCAGCCCGGCACCTACGACGATCTTGCGTTCACCGAGCGGCTGTCGCTGCTGGTGGATCACGAGATCCAGTGCCGCCGGCAACGCCGCCAGCAGCGGCTGATCCGGGCCGCCGGGTTCCGGGTGGCGGCGACGCTCAACGATGTGCACTACGGCAACGGACGCAACCTGGAGCGGCGACAGATCGCCGAGCTCGGCCAGTGCGACTGGATCGGGCGCAGCCAGAACCTGCTGGTCACCGGGCCGTGCGGCTGCGGAAAGACCTACCTGACGTGCGCCATCGGTCACGCCGCATGCCTGCTCGACCGCAGCGTGCGCTATCTGCGGATGCCGGCGCTGCTGCAGCTGTTCGCACAGACGCGCGCCACCGGTGAGTTCCTCAGGGTCATGCAGCGGCTCGGCTCGGTGGAGCTGATCATCATCGACGACTTCGGGCTGCGACCGCTGGAGGCGGTCGACCGCCACGATCTGCTGGAACTGATGGACCGGCGCTACGGGCGATCTTCGATCGCCATCGTCAGCCAGCTGCCGGTGGCGCAGTGGCACGCCGCCATCGGCGACGCCACCCTGGCCGACGCCATCCTCGACCGGGTGGTGCACAACGCACACCGCATCGAGCTCAGGGGCGAGTCGATGCGGAAACGAAACGCCATGCACACAGCTGACGCGGAACCGAACCCGGCGTCACCACCCGCCCATGACCAAACCTGATGGAAAACTCCACACCGCCGACGTCAGAGTGCTGAAGCACTCGGCGGTGCGGTTTTTCCACAGGTGTTGCTCACAGGCTCGCACAACGACACATTGACACAAGGAGGAAAATACAGTCAAATAGCGACACTGAGAACGCTGAAAGGGATCACCGCCGAAGCAATGAAATGTCGGTTTGTCCCATTTGGTAGATTCCGCGTCCCAATTAAGTAGAATAAGCAGCAGTCGCGATAGCGCCGGCGCACCTTGCCCCTGCGGTCAACCACCTCGCTCGCGAACAGGCACGGACGATGGAAGTTCAGCCACGGCGACAGCGCATCGCGGGTGAACGCGTTGACCTCGGCGGCGAACGCCCCCGGAATATGGGCGTATCCCAGACACTTGCGGATCACCGAGCCGTTCTTGCCCTCGACCAGCGCGTTGTCATTGCTGCGCCGCGGCCGCGACCTGGTCATCGTGCCGATGTGCAGCCTGTTCAGCAGCCTCACCACCGTATGGTTGACGAACTCCGAGCCGTTGTCGCTGTGGAAGTTGATGATCTGGAACGGGAATGCGCCGAGCAGATCCTCCAGCACCGGAATCAGAAAACGCTCCGAAATCGCCTCGGTCGCACCGACGAACTGCATCTGCGTCACCTCGTCTATCATATTGATTTCATAAACGCCCTTGACACCGGCGCGGTCGCCCTGATGCACCGTGTCGACGCGCACGAATCCGGGCTGTCCGCGCGGCTGCGGCCGGCGACGCTCGCCGATCGACACCGGTGTCGCCCGGGTGCCCTGGTAGACCAGGCGTCTGGTGCGATAGGTGCGCGTCTTTCTCAGGTTGTACAGATGCCCGTTGGAGATGCCGGCCAGACGCTCGTAGGCCGCATCCCCGAACACCTCGAACTGGCGCCGAAGCATCGCCCGCGTCGCCGGACCGCTCATCTGCCCCAGCGCCTCGTCAACGTGCGCCAGCAACACGATGTCCGACCTTCGGTAGCGCACCCGAAACGGCTTCGCCGGCCCCTGCCGTCGCCGGTCCGCAATCGTACCGCTTTTCAGACACTGACCGACCAGACGCGTCACCTGCGCACGCGAGTAGCCGGTCACCTTGCCCAGATACGCCTTCAGCAGGCCGCGATCCGACTTGCCGCAATCGCGATACCTGAACCTCACCACCGTCTCGATGATGAACCGATACGCCGATTCGCGATCGGTCAGTGAATAATCCACCGGCTCGCTGCCCTCGACAAATCGCCGGACCTGTTCCAGGTTTTTCAACTTCTCGGTCTGTAGCAAAACAATCATCCTCCAATGATGCCCCAAAACCACGCTCCACAGGCTCATTTGTCGCTGGAACGCACCTCATCGTTCAGGCTCATTTGTCATTGGACAATTCTTAAAGTTGCAAACTCAGTTGATGTACGCTACCCTTGAAGAAACCGAATCGATGCCTGTATCTTAAACTGT
The DNA here is from genome assembly GCA_963662635.2 of Arenicellales bacterium. GTDB lineage: Bacteria > Pseudomonadota > Gammaproteobacteria > Arenicellales > JAJDZL01 > JAJDZL01. The sequence continues at coordinate 310,241 of CAXXFC010000004.1, read as the reverse complement.
TTGCACCCGTTGACAAGCAATATTCGTGATGAATGGATTACAAGGTAACGAATGATATGAATTGAGCGCAGGAGACTTCGGTATGACGACACTGATCTTCGCGTTAAATCAAAACGGGAGGACTTACAATGATTAGAAAATGTAACTTCAACAAGTTTGTCGTTTCAATTGTGTTGTTTGGGGCGATGAGTCTCGCAATGATTCCGAAGGCGGTGGTCGGCGGGGAAACTCTTGATTCGATCAATTCCGCAGGCGTAATCTCTGTCGGTACGGAAGCGCATTATCCACCTATGGAATTTCTCGAAGATGGCAAAATCGTCGGATACGGGTCGGATATCCTTCAACACGTAGTTTCCGACCTTGGTGTGAATCTCAATCAGCTTGAGCTTCCATGGCAGGGAATTCTACCCGGCATACTGGCAAAGAAATTCGACATGGTTGCGACTTCGGTTTCGATCACGCCCGAACGCGCCGCCAAATATGCGTTTACGCGACCAATTGCAACGTTTCAAACCATGATCATCCGACATGCGAACAACGATTCCATTTCGGACAAGAACGACTTGAACGGTACAGTTGTCGGCGCGGAGCTCGGTTCCATCATGGTTCCTCAACTGGAAGCTGTAGATGCCGAGCTTAAGGAAGCCGGTGGTTCCGGATTCGCCGAGATCAAGGCTTTCACGTCTACCGATGACATGCGACTCGCATTGGCGAGTGGTCAAATCGATCTGGCTACCGTCCCTTCAATAGCGCTTGGAATGATGCAAAAACGTCGTCCCGGTGTATTCGAACAAGTTATCAATATCGGAGAAGTTAAGCTGTTTGCTTGGGTAACCCATCCTGATAGTCTCGATCTCCGCGACCGCGTCTCGGATATTTTTCTGCGTTTAATGGAAGACGGAACGATGTCTGAGCTGCAAATGAAATGGTTTGGATTTGAAATGGACCTGCCCTTGGAAGGATATATTCCCGAAGGCGGAATCTGAATCAAAGATCTTGAAATTTTCGCCAGCTGCCCGGGTCGGATGTGCCGCGCAGCTGGCCCTGTCTTGAAAACGTGACGATTAGAGTGGTTGCAGATTTTGCAACACGAAACCACGTGATATTCCTGCGATGGATTTTCAGTTCTTACAAATAGCTGCTCAGTCCGGACCGATGGCGCTGGCAGCGCTTGTCACTATCTATATTGCCGCAGTCTCCTGTTTCCTCGGTTTGGTGATCGGCACGCTTCTGCTGGTTTGCGTAAACGTCAAACTTTGGCCGGTACCCGGTCTCATCCGACTCTACAGCAGTTATATCCGAGGAACACCGGCACTTGTCCAGATCTTGGTTTTCTACTATGCACTGCCGCCGCTGATAGGTCTTGATATAGGTCCAATGACCGCCGGGATCCTCGCGATCAGCTTCAATAGCGGCGCCTATGTAGCCGAAATTCTGCGGGGTGGTCTTAGCCGTATCACTACCGGTCAACTCGAGGCGGCCAGCGCACTCGGTATGCGCAGGTTCCTGATTTGGCGAAAGATCATCCTTCCGCAGGTCTATTATTCAGTAATTCCACTTCTGGTGAACGAATTCACAATGGTGATCAAGATTACGCCACTCCTGTCGACGATTACGATTGTGGAACTGACCCGTCAATCGCAGTACCTGATTACCAGCACATTCAGACCGGTTGAGGTGCTCACAATTGCGGCCCTGATCTATTTCGTTATTTGCTTCTCAGTCAGCCAGTTCGGCGAACTGCTGCAACGCCGTTCTCGAAAGTATCGAATGTAAGGAGAAGTCCATGGAATTTGATTATCTCGCAATCTGGAACAACCGGTCACTACTCGCTGAGGGACTCGCAACCACCTTGTTTATCTCGTTTGTTGCAATTCCGCTGTCGATCATGTTTGGGGCACTAATCGCACTGATGCGTGTTTCCGGCAACATGTTCCTGCGCTCGTTCGCTACTGCTTATGTTGAGATCATCCGCAACACGCCATTCCTGATCCAGATCTTCATGGTGTTCTACGCCTTGCCGTTTATCGGAATCAGGCTGTCGGGGCTGCCGACTGGCGTACTTTGTCTTGCCATTTACGGTGCTGCCTATTACTCGGAAATTTTCCGGGGTGGCATAGAATCTGTTCCGAAAGGTCAATTTGACGCCTGCAAGGCACTAGGTCTGTCCTATTGGTTTTACATGCGCCGAATTATTGTGCCGCAGTTGTACAAATACGTCATCCCGCCAGGTACCAATATCGCCCTGATAATGATCAAAGAGTCGTCGTTGCTATCGATGATCACAGTTGCGGAGTTGACTTACGTCGCGCACGATATCAATGGCCGCACATTCAGTCCGGTTGAATCGTTCGCAGCGATCGCACTCTTGTATTGGCTGGTATCCGCCTTGTTTCTCGCTTTCGCTGATTGGCTGAAGTCGAAAACGGGTCGGGAGGATGGAGATGAACTGTTTATTGTCAGGTAATTTCCTGACCGGCGAATCTTATGAACGAATCCAAAGAAATCGACAGAATAGCCGGACAAATTGGATGGAATTTGGTTAGAAATAGAAAGAATGCGTGAATTCAGCCGACGACAGGCACGCATGTAATCCCCAAGACTTGTACAAAGTTCGATTACACGCCAAAATCCGACCAAATGAAATCAATATCTGCTCTAGATGATGTCGTGTTATCAGTTCGCACGTTCTATATATTGTCCGGACTCCGTGTTCACCTTGATACGATCACCGATGTTGACAAACGTTGGCACATTGACCCGAATACCTGTTTCGACAGTCGCAGGTTTTGACGAGCCAGCCGCAGTTTGACCCTTCACCACAGTTTCAGTTTCGATGACCTCCAAGGCTACATTATCCGGGAGTTCCACACCAATTGGCGAATCGTTGTACAGATTGATCTGCACTTCAATGTCAGGGATAAGAAAACCAACCTGGTCGCTTAGTTCGTCGGCGCTCAGTTCAATCTGCTCGTAGGATTCCATATCCATAAAAATGTATCGATCTCCTTCCTGGTAGAGATATTGCATCTTCCTGAACTCAACATGCGCTTTTTCCACCTTGTCGTCGGAACGAAATCTTTCATTGCGTTTGGTTCCGGCAGATATGTCTTTCATTTCAAGTTGGACAAACGCACCGCCTTTACCGGGTTTCACGTGGGTTTTGCGAAGAATTTTCCAAAGCGAGCCGTCAATGGAGAGTAAATTCCCTACCTTGACTTCAAACGCCGATAATTTCATTAGTACTATCTCCTTAAGTAATTCAACTAAAATTTAATTCATATATTCGAGACATTCTGCCGCCACCGAATCATTACCGCACCCAAACCAGTCAACTCTTGTCATGAACGACCAATCAGTCAGGACCCCCAGCGCGGGTGTCAACAAATACCTCAAGGGTGTATCCACGTCTTGCGGCGTCTACGTCATGAGAGACAAGGATGGTTCGCCATTGTACATTGGCAAGGCAAAAAATCTCAGGAATCGTCTACGATCGTATTTCCGATTGACAGGGCTTTCTTATCGAATCGAGACGGTTATGCAGCAGATGTCCAGCATCGAAACGATCGTCACGAAGTCTGAGACGGAAGCGCTGCTTTTGGAAAACAATCTGATCAAGTCAGCGAAACCCAGATACAACATCAATCTTCGCGACGACAAGAGCTATCCGTATATCCGTTTGGACGACTCCCATGATTTTCCCAAACTGGCGTTCTATCGTGGGAACAGGAATCAGCCCGGACGATATTTCGGACCGTTCAGTAGTGCTGCAGCGGTGCGGGCGACACTCTCACAGCTACAGAAGGTGTTTCCGGTGAGGCAATGTCGCGATTCTTTCTATCTCCACCGTTCCCGGCCGTGTCTGCAGTATCAGATTCAAAGGTGTACGGCACCTTGCGTTGGATTGGTAGACCGCAATGCCTATATGGATGATGTGGAGCAGGTCGCGAGCTTTCTTATGGGAAAGAATCGAGACCTCAACAATATGCTGGTCAAGCGGATGGAGGCTTGTGCAGCGGACCAGGAATTCGAGCGGGCTGCGGAATACAGAGATCGTATTGCCGCGATTCAGCGTTTGAGAGAATCGCAGACTGTGGAAGGAGGGGATTCAGACGTAGACGTTATCGCCGCGATTTTTGCAGGAGGATTGATCTGCATCCAACTGGTGATTTTTCGTAGCGGACGCAATATCGACTATCGAACATATTTCCCGAAAATTAAAGTTGAAGTCGACATCAAGGATATCCTGTCTGAGTTTATCCCGAGGTACTACCTGGAGCGGGAAATTCCGCCGATGATTCTCGTCAATCATCAGGTCCAAGACAACGAGTTGATCGAAAACACTCTGAAAGAGAAAAGCGGCAGAAGGGTGGAGATACGGTGTCCGGTTCGCGGGAGAAAGGTGCAGCTTGTTAAAATGGCAGTCGCCAATGCTGAAGATGCATTGCGTCGGCGATTGGATGACAAGCACTCGTTCATCCGAAGATATGCGGCACTAGTGGAGATGCTTGGTTTGGATGCTTTGCCAGAACGTATGGATTGCTTTGACATCAGTCACACGTTCGGCGAAAAGACGGTGGCTTCATGTGTTGTATTTGATCAAAATGGTCCTCTTAAAACGGACTATAGGAGTTTCAACATTAATATTCCCACAGCCGGAGACGACTATGCTGCACTTCGAGAAGCGCTAACTCGACGGTACAGTAAAGTCAGAGACGGTAATGGCAAGATGCCGGATCTGATATTGATCGACGGTGGGAAAGGGCAATTGGGCTGCGCAGTCGGGGTGATGGATGAATTGCAGATTTCTGATATACGACTGGCGGCGATCTCAAAAGGGAGAGAGCGCAAAGCGGGTGAAGAACAGGTCTGGATACCGGAATCGACGAATCCGGTGCCCATCAACCAAACGGCACTGCTGATCCTGCAACAGATTCGGGATGAAGCCCACAGGTTCGCTTTGTTCGGTCATCGTAATCGCCGAAATAAGGCAAGAAAGCAGTCTGTTCTGGAACGCATACCTGGAATAGGTAACAAGCGCAGGTCAAATCTGCTAAAACATTTTGGTGGATTGCAGGGAATCTCTCGAGCTGGGGTTAAAGAAATCGAAAGCGTACCGGGGATATCGTCTAAACTGGCGCAATCCATCTACTACGAACTTCACGGAAATCAACATTCGGAATGATTCTGACCTTACCCAATTTACTGACTTTTGCGCGTATTCTTGCCATTCCTATTTTTGTCGGCGCCTATTTTCTTTCGTCGGACGGTAGCAACAACGTAGCAGTTGTTATCTTTGTAATCGCCGCGGTGACGGACTGGTTGGACGGATTTCTTGCGAGAATACTGAAAAAAACCTCCACTTTCGGCGCGTTTCTGGACCCGGTTGCGGACAAGCTCATGGTCTGTACGGCACTGGTGCTATTGGTTTCGGACCACCAGCTGGCTGAAAATATGATGTTTGAAACAGTGTTTGTGATTTCGATTCTGATAATTGTAGGGCGGGAGGTCAGTGTCGTCGCGTTGCGGGAGTGGATGGCGGAACTGGGTAATCGCGCCAGCGTAGCGACATCGTATCTCTCGAAAGGAAAGACCATGATGCAGATGATTGCAATCGTTCTTTTGCTATACGGACAGCCGGTCGGAGAATTCGAGACATTGATTGCCGGGGAATTGTTGCTTTACGTCGCTGCCGCATTGACCATCTGGACGATGACCATCTATCTTCGGGCAGCGATACCGACTTTGATGTCGACGGACAAAGAAAGAAATACGGAATCGCAATTCCCGGACTGAAACTATTGAAAAATCCATTGTAATTTGGGTGCACAATTCTTAAAATATTTCGCTTGGGGCTTTGTAGCTATAAGCAAATGATAGTCGAGCGGGAATAGCTCAGCTGGTAGAGCGCAACCTTGCCAAGGTTGAGGTCGCGAGTTCGAACCTCGTTTCCCGCTCCAAATTTCCAAACTTAGATTTCTATTCACGGCAACCCCGTCGATAACGTCCAGTTGGTTCCAATTCTATCTGTACACGAAAAGGTGGGGGGTCCATTGTTTCCAATCCTCAGGATTCCGCAACTTCGGTGTGCATCGGCGTCAGTAATTCGTGTATCGAAACCTTTTGAATTGTGAGCACAAGAACGCATGAGTTATAAGTAACATATCGGTTTTCTGAGTAGCTCTCTAAAAAATTTGGGAAGGTTTGAGTACCAGTTCCACTGTTTACAAACCCTTCCAAGCGAATTAACTGCGAATGGTATCGAATTAAGTTGCCTTCCTGAATTGTGCTGAATTTGGATTCTGGCCGATGCACATATCACCGGTCGAATCCTGCAATCGAATTCAAGATTTTGTGCGAATGGTTTACTGTGGGTGAGCTGATTGAATTCGCTTAGTATGGGTGCGATTGGAAGTGAAGCAAGGGTTTCCTGCTGTTCCTCAGGTTGCCCGCCGGGCGACATTGTCCCAGTAATCGTCCCAGTTCAGGTTTGCCCGGCACAACCGAAGAGCCAGCATGCGGTCGATACTGGCGGGACTCCACCAGCTGCCCGCCAGCTTGAGCCGGGCCTGGATCACATGGCGGTGTCCGCTTTCCACCTCGCCGGATCCGATCGGCAGTTTGCTTTCTTTCGCACCGCGATAATCCACCTGGTCAAGTCGGTTTTTCAGATACCGATACGCCTTGCGTACCGGCGCATGTTCCTCGACCACATCGGACGACTCCAGATGTGGTTTCAGCTCTTCGAGCACCTGCTTTGCCTGATTGTCCTTCAGCCGCGCCTGCTGCGCCCGCAACCACTGCCTCACATCGTCGCGGAAACTCTTCGCGGCCTCCGACAGATACTCGCTCATATGGATGAAGTCCACCAGGAAACTGCCATTGGCACCGAACCGCTCCTCGACCTGCCGGCGAATCCAACCGGCCCCGTCACCGACCACATGGACCGCTGTCGAACGGCCGAATCCAGCCCGGCGCGCACAGTCATACAGCCACCTTCCGGCCTGCTCCACGCCGCCCGAGAAATTCCCGCCATAGTGAACCTCAACACTGCCCGGACGATGTGCCAGACACAGCCGAACCTCCTGCCATTTCAACACCTTACCCTTGCGCCTGTCCTTCGCTTCGGGATCCGTCTCCACCACCGGTACCATGCTGCCATCGGTCTGCGCGATCACCTGCCCGACACCGGCATGGGACGGCCAGCCGTCCTGCAGACACTCGCCGTCCTGCATCATCTTTCCATGTCCGAGAACCAGTTCCCGGATGCGACTCACCGGCAACTCCACCCCGTAATGCTCCAGCAACTTGACACCGGCCCCGGCAAACGACTCATCGGCACCGAAATCAACCGCCGCACGCTGCAATGGCAACGACACCCCGCGGCACGACACCCCGAACCGCCCGCAGAATTCCCGAACCGTACGACTGCCACGCCGATACAGCGTCTCCTCGATCACGATCCTCCCGAAGGTGGTGTGCCACCACAGTTTTTTTTTCCGGCAACCCGCAACTCCGGATCCGACGCCTGCATCGCCGACACCTGACGCGCCTTCTCCTGACACCAGCCACCCAGCATCTCCGCATTCAACTGACGCGACAACTCGATGATCCGCTCCTCCGCCTCATCCACACTGCCCAACTCATCGCCACAACCCGCCATCAGGTCCATGATCTCCTCAAATCGGCTCGCCATCACCGGATTGTCCTTGCAGAACCGCAACAGCTTCGCCTCCCTCTCAGTCAATGTCAATTTCATCAAAAAACTCATGGTCTGTGATTGAAACTGCCTTATATTTTAAACTTTTGCTTCACTTCCAATCGCACCCGCTTAGTATCATAAAAACGATCGGCAAATCGAATTATCATAGAGGTGTAAATACCAAGGAAGGTAATCAACTTAAAATGCCTCAGACATTCAGGGATCGAATAATCTGCAATCTCCGCTAAAAATCAAAGGTGCAACAGCGCTTTTTGCCGATTTTGTTGCAACCGCTGTTGTTAGTTCTTCGTTTACGGATATCGTACGAACTGCGGTTGTCGACTGTTTTGGTGCAATTGTAGCTGGAGCCAACGGTGAAGTCGCACGCCGGGTTACCCACGCACTTGTTGCGGAAGAAAAAGGCGATGCCACAATTTACGGTACGAACCGAGTCACTTCTCCTGGAATTGCGGCTGTCCTAAATGCCGCAGCCGGCCATGCGTTTGACCTGGATGACTGGGAAGAACCTGCCAATACTCATCCAACAGTCGTTATTCTACCCGCCTGTCTTGCCGCAGCCAACATCGAACGGGTTTCTGGTGAGGATCTTGTCAAGGCGTATGCTGTCGGGTTTGAGGTCATCACACGGCTTGGACAATTACTTACGCTCGGTCACTATAAGAGAGGCTTTCACTCCACTAGCACAATCGGTGGAATCGGTGCTGCCGCAGCGGTCTCTCGGTTGTTGAAGTTGGATGCCGGCAAAACGACCCATGCCTTGTCGATCGCAGCATCGCAATCGTCAGGATTCTGCCTACAGTTTGGAACCAACGTCAAACCATTGCAGGCAGGTTTCGCGGCGCGCGCCGCGATTGAATCAGCTCTTCTTGCGCGTGCCGGAATAACCGGGCATTCGGAGGTGATCGAAAGCGAAAGAGGACTCGCTGGTTTGATGGGTGTAGCGGGTGGTCAATTAACCCGCATCGGAAACCCTTGGGCACTGGAAGAGTATGGTGTGTCGCTCAAATTGTGGCCGTCTTGCGGCTACGCACATCGTCTGATGACAGCGGCAATTGAACTACGTCCCCAAGTCGTCGACCGGCTGGACAAAATCACCGCAATCCACGCGACAATGCCGGATTTTCACAAGGATATCATGCCTTATGATCGACCTGACACGTGCGAACAAGCGCTATTTTCGGTTCCGGCATGTATTGCCCAAATGCTGGTTAAAGGTGACTTGACGTTGAATGATTTGGAAGCACGATTTTGGGAGACACCATTGCACAGGCGATTGATTGAGCGCACTCAGGTCAAAACAGTATCCGCAAATAATCCCAAGATGAATATCGATCCGGCACAACCGGACTGCTTGCGCATTCAAATCAACAATCAATTGCTTGTACATGAGTGCAAATTCCCTTTGGGATCAGCACATAACCCGATTGATCATGACAGACTTGCGTCGAAATTTGTTACAAATTCGAGACTGAAGATTGAAATATTTGAACATCTTATGCACTGGCCTGAAGCAGCCGACCTGCGTGAATTTTTCAATGATCTTCATGTCCCTGCACATGAGCAAGATTAGAGCCGAAGTAGACCACGTGCTACGAAAGCGACATCATGACATCACGCTTGTAATTATGTGGACACCGCTTGGGCCGTCCATTACGCGGCTGCATTATGGTTATCGAAACGCTCGACGTTCCGGATCGAATCGGAACGGGCGAAATAACGTGAACAGAATTAATACGTGGCTTTAACTTGCCATCCAATTGGAATGCCACTCTGATTCAAGTAAGATTTTTACGAAATTCTGCGTCAGCGTGAAATTCAATTTTTCCAACAAAAATTGTTTATCATTATCAATAGTGGAATGATAAATTCCCCTGACAATCGGCTGTTCGGCAGGTTGTCAGATTTCCTCATCTGAATCTTTGACTGGCCGAGTGGCAGAGGGGTTATGCAGCGGCCTGCAAAGCCGTCTACGCCGGTTCGAATCCGACCTCGGCCTCCAGTTAATCGTTCAAAAGTTGAACTTGTGTATGCCCGGGTGGCGAAATTGGTAGACGCAAGGGACTTAAAATCCCTCGGGATAATTCCCGTGCCGGTTCGAGTCCGGCCTCGGGCACCAGTAGCAGTCTGAGTGCGGTTAGCACATTGCAACGAGTGAATCGACCAGTGATTCGACTTCGTCGCGAATAACGATGCTGTCAACCCATTCTTGTGAGACAAATCCTTCCTGTTGCTGGTGAGCCAGCAATTGTTTGAATATCTCGTAATATCCTGAACTGTTTAGCATGCCGACCGGCTTGTCGTGATATTTCAGCATATTCCAGACCAATACGGTAAACAGTTCTTCAAGCGTCCCAAAACCACCGGGTAGAGCGATAAAGGCGTCAGACCGCTCAAACATGATGTGCTCCCGCTCTGCGAGCGTGTCTACATGTATCAGCTCCGAAACGCTCTCCTCAGGAATTTCGATGTTCAGGATTTGCTTTGGAATTACGCCCGTGACTCTGCCGCCCGCCTCGGTGGCCGCGCGGGCCAGTTCCCCCATCAAGCCGATGGAAGCACCGCCAAACACGAGTCCAATATTCTTTGACGCAAGATAACGCCCCATTTTTCGGGCATCTTCACTATACCGTTCACATTGTCCTGGCTTTGAGCCAAGAAAGATACAAATTTGCATTATGATTTCAATTGAAATTTTAGAAGAAGAAAAACGGCTGTAACGCCGACGTGTAATTTTAGCCGTTACCCATTTCGAAATTTTAATAATTCTCGGACCCCGACACCAAGAGATGGAAAAGAAAAACCGCCGGTACATTGGATAGTAACACTACCATAAAAATCTTGAGGACTTGATCATGACCATTACGACATTTACCAGTAGCGAACTCAATCAAGACATCACGCGCGCAAAGAAAGCAGCCAATGCAGGATCGGTCTTTATCACAAATCGGGGTAAGCCAGAGCATGTGTTACTCAATTTGGGGGAATACCGACACCTGACCGGAGAACATCGTACTTTAGCGGATGCGCTATCAATGCTTGGCTTGGCCGATATTGAGTTCGACCCGCCGAAAGTTCACATTGAAAGTCGAAATGTTGAATTTTAATAATGTTCCTGATTGATACCAACGCGATCTCCGAGTTGCGTAACGCTGTTGATGGCAGGGCGAACACTAATGTGAAGACATGGATATCAATGTATGACGCATCGTGCTTCTAAATGTCCGCTCTTGCTCTCATAAAGATCGAGATTGGAATTCTGCGAACTGAACGACGAGATGTTGTGCAAGGCAATAGGTTGCGGCACTTGATGGATTGGTATGTTCTGCCAAAGTTCAGGCTTCAATCTTTTGCAGTAGATGCAATCGTCGCTATGAAATGTGCTCAGTAGCATGTACTCAATCCTCGAATGGGAGAGGGGTGCGCCATTGCTCTCCGCGACCGCTACCAGTTCATGGAGCCCTGCAGTGTGATACCACCTTTCGAATCGTTGTCGTTGAAGAGCTCAAGGCTTGAGCTAAAACCGCTGCTTCTGGTGTAGCGACCGCCCAGACGGTGGATCTGGTTCTCACCCCCGGCTTCAGTGACACCGGTATACAGTGTCAGCAGACCGCCTAGGGCACCCATGCCGTAACCGACATCGGCACTGATCCGGAACAACGGGTTTCTATTGTCTGTGTCCGTGAGGTTCGAGATTTCCCGCGTCTCCCATAGTTGTTGGACACTGTCGACTTCCGCACCTACCTTGGGCTGGATGCTCAATGAAAAGCCATGGCCCAATTCGTCCGGATCAATCCGGATCAGGCCGCTCACACCCCATTCCTCCGCATTTGCCTCCTCGTGGGTAACAAGGCTGCGCGCGTCCAATTGCAGGGTAAGCCGCCTGGCCGGATAGGTGAATCTGAAATTGCCGCGCACCCCGACACCGGTTCCTTCGTTGGCGTCGCCCCGGTCGTGTCGCAGCACGACTTCCACCGACGGTCTGAAAATGCCGCCTTTCATCTGGTAATCCCGCGCCGCCCCGAGCATCAGCCGGAATCGGCTCGACCTCACCGATGCTGCATCCACTGCCTCTGTCCGGTCCGAGTCGATCCGTGTCACAAGATAGTCGGATCTCACCGTCAGGTCGGTTCTGCCGATGCTCTCAAGATCCGTAATCGCACCGACTGCACCGGTCCTCATTCTGAAATCGGATTCGGCCTTCTCGCTGTCGCCCGGCGTCACCAACTCGGTCTCACCGTCTCCGAACCCGAGCGTACCCCACACCGAGAGGCGATCACTCACTGCGTATCGAAGATATGGATGGACACCCGTCAATGTCGAATCCACCTCGACAGAACCGTCGTCATTGAATCTACCATCGCCTCGGGCATGCGACAACCCCAGTCCGAGTAGAAAATCGTTGCTCTCATAGTCGGTGCCCACCATCACCATGCTCAGGTTACCGTCCGAGCGGTCGTATCCACCGCTTTCGAAAGATGAAAGGGTGCCGCTACCCCAGAGCGACCAGCCTCCTTCTGACGGAACCTTTTCCCTGTCGGAAGAATCGAGATAGAACGAGCTCCCGGCGATAATCTCATTGTCGGACATCCCACGGTACGAGTCGTCCTTCGGACGATTATCCGAGTCTATGAATCCAGCCGGCCCGTCGTGACGCCTTACGAACGCTGTCCCATAGTTTCCAGCCAGCGGGCCGATCGGCTGATCGACCAGATTCACGGGCTGTCCAGCGATTGTCACGCTTGAGCCGCGAGGTGTGGACTGATCTATCCGGTCGGCGATCAATTGTGTCGCACTGCCGCTCGCCGCGCTTCCAAAATGTGCCAGCCATGCCGCCGGTCGCAGCAGGATCAGCTCAACCGCTGATATTGTGGTCGAGGTGTCCGACATTGTTCCGTCACCGGCAGAGTTCACCGCGCGTACCCTGAATTGGTAGTCGGTGCCGACGGTCAGTCCGGTCACCGTATGTCGTAACGAAGTCGAGGTGGATTGGATGTTAATCCATGATCCGAAGTTGCCGTTGATTACCTTTTGCTGAAATTGCCACTTGGTGAGCGTACCGCCGCCGCTGACTGAGGAGGACAAGATCACCTTACCGCTACCTCGGGCGATCCTGACGGCAAGCGTTGCTGGCTTACCCGGCTTGGTCAGGAACGACGATGCCACAGCGATCTCGGTTGAACAGGTACTGTCACTGTAGGCTCTGTAGACGTACGATGTATTCCCAGACACGTCTGTCAGGTCCTTCGTTATCCCTGTTACCGGATTTGACGAGCAGGAGGTGTGTGGCGCGGTGTTGGCCCTGTACCACCAGTTACCTGTATGATTGGAGATAGACAATCTCACAGAAGCGGGTGGAGTATAGGTGGCGGTCAGCGAAGCTACAAGTTGTAGGGGAATAGTTGTTCTGAAATCCACATCCGCGATCTTGTCCGAGGCGTTGCAGTTCGCGGCACTGTAAACCGTCCAGGTGTAGCTTGAGCCTGCCGTCAGACCGGAGAGGTTTGCCGAAGCAGTACCGGCGTTGACCGAAGTACAGCTGGCTGAGCCCGGCCCCGAAGTCTTGTTGTACCACCAGGCGGCCGACCAGTTCGCCAGGTTCAGCGTCGCGGTGTTCTGTGCTAGTGTGCTCGCGGTCAGTCCCACCGTGGAGAATTCGGCGTCGGTCGAGTCCGTCGTCAGTTCGGTGATGCAGGTGCTGTTGCTGTAAACCTTGTAGGTGTAGTCGGTGTCGCCGGTCAGTCCCGACAGGTCATCGGTCGCGTCGTTGGCGCTGACGCTGTGGCAGGTGTTGTCGCCGGTCGGTGCGGTGCGCTTGTACCACCAGGCGGTGGTGTGGCCGGAGATGGTCAGTGTCGCGCCCGTCTCCCTGACCGCACTTGCTGTCAGCGACACTGCCGAAGTCGTAAAGTTGACATCCGCAATCTTGTCCGATGAATTGCAGTTTGCGGCACTGTACACCGCCCAGGTATAGTCCGAGCCGGTTGTCAGGTTTGACAGACTCGCCGTATTCGTACTCTGGGTAACTGAGGTGCAGCTGACAGAGCCCGGTCCCGAAGTCTTGTTGTGCCACCAGGCGGCCGACCAGTTCGTCAGGTTCAGTGTCGCGGTGTTCGACGCGACCGGATTCGCGGTCAGCCCCACCGTGGAGAATTCGGCATCAGTTGACGCCGTTGTCAATTCGGTGGTACAGGAATTGTTGCTGTACGCCTTGTAGGTGTAGTCAGTGCCGCCGGTCAGTCCCGACAGATTGGCACTCGCAGTGTTCTGCGCTACCGAGACGCACGAGGCATTCGACTGGCTTCCTCTATACCACCATGCGGCGGTGTGGCCGGAGATGGTCAGAGTCGCAGTATTCTCCCTGACATCGGAGGCGGCCAGCGACACCGCCGACGTTGCAAAGTCGACATCGGCAATCTTGTTCGAGGCGTTGCAGTTGGCGGCACTGTAGACCGCCCAGGTGTAGCTTGAGTTGACTGTCAGGCCGGAGAGACTCGCCGAGGTGGTGCCGGCGTTTACCGAGGTGCAGTTCGCCGAACCCGGACCTGCGGTCTTGTTGTGCCACCAGGCGGTCGACCAGTTCGTCAGGTTCAGCGTCGCGGTGTTCTGTGCGACCGGATTCGCGGTCAGCCCCACAGTGGAGAATTCGGCATCGGTCGAGGCCGTTGTCAGCTCGGTGGTGCAGGTGCTGTTGCTGTAAGCCTTGTAGTTGTAGTCGGTGCCGCCGGTCAGGCCTGACAGGTCATCGGTCGCGTCGTTGGCGCTGACGCTGTGGCAGGTGTTGTCGCCGGTCGGCGCGGTGCGCTTGTACCACCAGGCGGCGGTATGGCCGGTGATGGTCAGCGTCGCGGCTGTCTCCTTGACATCGGAGGCGGCCAGCGACACCGCCGATGTCATGAAATCGACATCCGCGATCTTATCTGAAGCGTTGCAGTTGGCGGCACTGTACGCCGTCCATGTGTAGCTTGAGTTGACTGTCAGGCTAGAAAGACTCGCCGAGGCGGTACCGGCGTTTACCGAGGTGCAGTTCGCCGAGCCCGGACCGGTGGTCTTGTTGTGCCACCAGGCTGCGCTCCAGTTCGACAGGTTCAGCGTCGCGGTGGTCTGCGCGACCGGGTTAGCGGTCAGTCCCACCGTGGAGAATTCGGCGTCGGTCGAGCCTGTTGTCAGCTCGGTGGTACAGGTGCTGTTGCTGTAAGCCTTGTAGGTGTAGTCGGTGCCGCCGGTCAGCCCCGTCAGGTTATCCGTCGCGTCGTTGGCGGCTACGCTGTGACAGGTGTTGTCGCCGGTCGGCGCGGTGCGCTTGTACCACCAGGCGGCGGTATGGCCGGTGATGGTCAGCGTGGCGGTCGTCTCCCTGACCGTGCTTGCGGTAAGCGACACCGCCAAAGTGGAGAAATCCACATCGGCGATCTTGTCCGACGAGCTGCAGTTGGCGGCGCTGTAGACCGCCCAGGTGTAGCTTGAGTTCGGTGTCAGGCTTGACAGGTTCGCTGTGTTCGTACCCTGGCTGACCGAGGTGCAGTTCGTCGAACCCGGACCGGAGGTCTTGTTGTGCCACCAGGCGGTCGACCAGTTGGACAGGTTCAGCGTCGCCGCAGTCTGTGTCACCGAGGTGGCGGTCAGCCCTACAGTCGAGAACTCGGCATCGGTCGAGGCCGTTGTCAGCTCGGTGGTGCAGGTGCTGTTGCTGTAAGCCTTGTAGTTGTAGTCGGTGCCGCCGGTCAGACCCGACAGGTCATCGGTCGCGTCGTTGGCGGCTACGCTGTGGCAGGTGTTGTCGCCGGTCGGCGCGGTGCGCTTGTACCACCAGGCGGCAGTGTGGCCGGTGATGGTCAGCGTCGCGGTGGTCTCCTTGACATCGGAGGCGGCCAGTCCGACGTCGTCGTCGGTGACCGTAACAGCCACGGATGCGGTCTCTGCGTCGGCACCGCCGCCCCAGGCAGTGTGCAAGATCGTCAGCGATTCGTTGCTGCCATCGTTGTCATTCTGCGGTGTTACGGTTATGGTCTTGTCCGTGTTCCAGTCCGTGGTGCCGAAAGTGAGAGAAGAAGGGCTGACTGTCGCCGCCCCGGTATCGCTACTTACGACCGAGACCGTCACGTTACCATTTAGGTAATTCGGCAATTGGCCGAGCTTCACTGTATAGGTTCCGGTACCGCCACCTTCTGTCAGCGACACAGAACTATTCGAGACGACGATTCCCGCATTATCGGGGTCCTTAATGATCACGCTTAGGTTCGCGGTTAAAGTATCGTACTCTCCACCGGTTGAGGAGTGTATTTGATTGTACCTACGGTTCCAATAATTTAAAGGGTTGTTGCTAACGGGCGTAACTGTTACCGTCTGGCCAGTACTCCAGTTCGTGGAGTTGAAGGTAACCTCGGTTTTGTCAGTTCCGTATCCTGTATTCCCAAGGGTGTCGGTCCATTTCACTGTCACGTTTTCGGACGGCTCTGTAGCCAAGGCTATGGTGTAGGTCTTGGCGCTGCCACTAAGGACGATAATCAGTTCGCCAGGCGTTAACACGATACCCTTGTCGTCGTCGGTGACCGCTGCAGTCAGGGTAGCACTCTTGTTGTCGTAGCCGCCACCGGAGGCACTGTGCGTGATGGTCACAGACTCGTCGAAGCCGTCGGTGTCGTTCACGCCTGTGAGTGTCACCTGTTTGTTGGTGTTCCAGTCCGTCGTGGTGAAGGTAAGTGAGGATGGGCTCACCGTTACTGCGCCGGTGTCGCTGCTCGTGATCGTGACTGTCACGTCGCCAGCGGGGAGGTTTGGCAGTTTCACGTTGTAGGTACTGTCGCTGCTGCTTTCCGTTATCGTCACCAGCGACTTGGACAGTGTGATATCCTGAGCGGCCAGGATTGTGATCTTGAACTTCTGCGTAAGCGTAATGTAGTCCCGCTCATTGTAGCCTCGATAGGTGTATTCTGTTTGTGTCTGCTCCGTAGTGGGCGTACCGGACAGGACTCGGCTGGAAGCGTTGAACGAGAGACCGTTCGGTAGCGTCTCGGCGATGGAATAGGTGATATTGGCAGATGTATTTGTGACTATAGGCAGGGTGAGGCTGAAAGCTGACCCGACGCGCAGGGTTTGGTCAGGAGGAACTTTTCCGGCCCACCCGCCATCGGCTTGCGCCGCTTGTGGGGCGGTCAGCAATGCCAGAATAAGGCCAACGGCAAAGAGAATCGGACGTCTGATCATGTTATTTCTCATCGGCTGTCAGTCCTGTATGGCGCCAGGCCCGGTAGGTCATCGCCAATTCCGGTTCCCTGACCAGTCGCAGTGCGAACACCTCTTGCCCGGCGGTATCTACCTCACTCAGTGTGATGTTGCCCGGCCCGCCACCCCACGCGATCAGCCAGTTACCGTTTTCGAGGTGAGTCACCGCGCCGCCGTAGAGAGTCGGCCATCCGGGTTCGTAATGGCGCACAAAGGCCGCCTTGCCGCCTGCGCCAAGGAGGTATTCCACAATCCGGCTGTCACGGCCCTCGATACCTGAGCACTGACCGTTGTCGAACATAAGGATGTAATCCGGCGCGGTTTCCCGAACCGAATGCTGAGCGCAGAATCTCCCGTACGGATCGCCTGTCGGGCGATACCAAGGCCGAGAGAAAGTCGGGCGACGCGAGTCGAAAGGATCGAGTTCGGCCGGGTCGCTGCCACCCAGCTGCCACAGCACAATTCCGGATGGTCGCCCAATCTTCAGCACTTGGGAGCAGGCCCTGAATGAAGCCAGGATGTTGCCTTCGCTGTCCAGATGCAGTGAATTGAGCTTGGCGTACTCGTCAGGAAAGCGCCACCACAGGCAGTCGGACAGCTTGAGGTGATCCCAGGCGTTCCAGCGGAACACCTCGCGGCCGTCCGGTGCGATCTCTTGGATCACCGAGTCATGAGTAACCTGGGCTTCAGACAGTTTCGGCTCGCCATCCCGTGCCGGATAGCGGCTGAAATCCCGCTGTATCGGGTTGTTGGATATGAACAGATAGTTGCCCTCGTCTGTGATCAGAAAGTCATGCATCATGGCAGGGGCAAGACCGCCCACCGTTCCCACGCGCGCAGTCTCCTCCAGCCGTTCGTCAAGAAGCACGACTTCGCCGCTTCGGTTCGGACTCGCTTCGTTGTACGAGTACCGCCGCGCGCCTTCGTGCCATCGGAAATTGTGTGCGGCCGGCGAGATTCGCCGCGTAAAGCGTGGTACGCCGTTTCTGTCGAGCATGGCGAGGTGCGACACAGGTCCGGTTTCCGACCCGCTCGGCGTGTAATAGGGTGTAATCAGTAACAGACCAGGTGCAATACCGGGCTCACTGTGCAAAACCTCGACATCGGGAAAATCTTGCGGTACACAGTGCACGGTGTAAGCGACCCGAACATATGCTCCCTTTGCACCATTCGGCAACGCTGCCTCTACGGTCAGGTTCTCATCTTCAGCGAGTCGTAACTTCGCATCGCTCAGGGGATTTGAAACAGATTCACCGTTGAGCCGCAGATGCGCACCTCCGCCCGCTGTAGCGGATACCGACACGGTTTGATTCTTCTCACAACGCACCGCGTAGTGGAACACCCGGGGCGCGAAGTCGGGCATCATGGGCCCTGCACCGACTACATGGAGTGAAGCGAGGCGGAGGGATGCCGGAGGCGCTGTCCGATTGCCGTAACTACCGTCGACCAACTCGTCGGTCGCGTCGGTCGTACTGTTTTCAGTGGGGCTGGAATTCTGGCCTGTGATGCTCTGCGCCGCCAAGGGCGGTGAGGAAATCGTCGCGAGGAGAAGAAGTGAGATTGGGATCGAGAATCGGAACGCCCGACTCATGGCGTCGCCCGGGGTACTGCAGCGAAGTCGAAATACCCCCCCCCCTCGACAATCATTAAAGGGCAGGCGGTGTCGGTCGTCAGCGTTTTGGAATTCTATCGTACGATCAACATTTTCGCGCGTACGTAATACCAGATGACCCGGCAATCTCATTTTCATTCGTTCCCTCGAATCTGCGTGCCGGACAATTGCCCGCACTGACGAAATGAGAATCACTTGAAAACACTGAACCGCCCCTCAGCGAATTGTTCACTCGGCTACCGAGTGTGAAAAGCAGCCAGCGACATCAATGAAATCGCTATCAGTCGGCGGGGCAGACTGTGCACGCGTTGACTTATTTCCTTGTCTTCGTCAAAATGACCTCACGGTTGACAGTAAAGTACACAAAATTTCTCAGTCCACAGTAATTGGAAAGATAGATAAAAATATTTGTATTGCTAATTAAATCTCCAGGTAGAAAAACAGGAAATCCGGATTCCCGAAGCTGAGAACCGGATCTATTTTGTCGGGTTGTCAGGCGATTCTCAAGTCATTTGCAATCGCTTAAATATTTCGTTGGTTAATCGACCACAGATGCAGTCAGCACAACATAAAGCTTTCAGCGTCGGTGAACTCATTTCACTTTGTGCATCGAATCTCATTCAAAGCGAATCTCGCCTGTATCATCAACAGCGGTAGATTGGATTGTGGCTAGTGAGGCGGTACTGCGGTTGGTGGTAGAGCATTTGGTCGACTTGCAAGGTGTCGGACCTTACCGACAATCGTGTTTTCGAATGCAATCCCTGTCCTGAAAAAGCAATCGAACACTCGTACAAATTTCGTAAATTAACAGGTAATTACCAAAGGAAAAAAGTATAGTATACGAATCATATACTCGGATCAGGTAATAAGGAATCGGATCAACGCAGACAGCACTGCATCACCGATTCCTTTGTCATTAGATGACGACAATGAAAGGCAACAGTCAGTTCGAAAACAAGATTTATGTTACAGCTTCAGCGTTGTTTGAAGATTCTTGTAAATTGGCAGCTAGTGTGCTGAAAAGTGGGTATCGCCCGAATTATCTCGTCGCGCTATGGCGTGGCGGAACGCCTGTCGGAATTACCATACAGGAACTTCTCGCCTATTACGGCGTCAAGACCGACCATATCGCAATCCGCACATCACTGTACGAGACCCTTGGTCGCCGTAAAGACAGAATTCGAATTCATGGATTGGGATATCTGATTGACCGGGTGACCGATGCGGACTCTGTTCTGATCGTGGATGATATATTTGATACAGGATTGACTGTTGAAGCGCTCATAAAAACCATTCGCAGGAAAGCGCGGAAGAATACTCCGAAGGATATTCGGGTAGCCGCGACCTGGTTTAAACCCGGAAAGAATCAAACTGACAGAATTCCGGATTACTACGTCAACGCTTCTGATGACTGGATCGTTTTTCCTCATGAACTGCTCGGCCTGAATTTCTCAGAAATTGAGGCAAACAAGTCTTATATTGCGAAAGTCATGAAGGACTTGGAGCGATCAACGGAGTTCGGAACAGAGGGAGTTCGAGCGTAATTTTTTCACTTATTTGGCGATATATATAATAGGAAACACATATGAATGAAAGTCAAAGCAATTCATCACCGCCAGATTTCTTGGTACATGACAGTATTGATTCAGTTGGTGTTGTCGTAGTTGAAAACGTCAGTGAAGGAAACAAGCTCACGGGCTGGGTGATGGACACTGATGAAACCATTACTCTGCGGGCGAACGATGATATTCCCCTTGGGCACAAGATTGCACTGGTTGAACTCAACGAAGGCTCCAGTGTTATCAAATACGGGCACTCAATCGGGCGAACGACCGCCCCGATAGGTAGAGGTGCCCATCTGCATGTTCACAACACAAAAACAGAAAAGTGGTAGCAATGATAGACATAGGTGAAATTCGCGGTTATCGTCGAGAGAACGGCCGAATCGGAATTCGGAATCACGTAATTGTTCTCCCACTTGATGATCTTTCGAATGCGGCATCAGAAGCGGTTGCCAACAATATCAAGGGAACCTTGGCACTGCCTCATCACTACGGCAGACTTCAATTCGGGGAAGACCTTGAACTTCATTTCCGTACCCTGATCGGGACTGGTAGCAATCCTAATGTGGCGGCGTGTATTGTCATCGGCATTGAGCCGGGGTGGACCAAGCGTGTAGTGGATGGAATCGCAAAGACAGGGAAGCCGGTTGAGGGATTTGCCATCGAGCAGAATGGAGATATCAGTACGATAGCGGCTGCGTCTCGGAAGGCAAAGGAGTTCCTGCATTGGGCTTCAGAGTTACAGCGCGAACCCTGCGGTGCGGAAGATCTTTGGATATCTCACAAGTGTGGCGAATCTGATACAACCTCAGGAATCGGTGCAAATCCAACGGTCGGCAATCTCATAGACAAACTTGATCCTCTGGGCGTTACCAACTGTTTCGGCGAGACATCCGAATTGACAGGTGCTGAATTACTGTGCCGCGAACGAGCGGTTAATTCTGAAATCGGTGATAAGTTTCTTTCGACCTGGCAGGCGTATATGGACGAGGTGATCGAACCGCATAAGACAAACGACCTATCGGAGAGTCAGCCGACAAAAGGTAATATTGAAGGTGGGCTGACGACGATTGAGGAGAAGGCGTTGGGCAATCTTCAGAAGATCGGCAGGAATACTTCGTATATCGATGTTCTCAAGCCAGCGGAGACTCCCTCGAGTGGACGTGGGTTGTATTTTATGGATACCTCTTCGGCCGCCGCCGAATGTGTGACACTGCAGGCGGCAGCCGGATTTGTCGTGCATGTGTTTCCGACAGGGCAGGGCAATATCATCGGTCACCCGATCGAACCGGTGATCAAATTGACCGCAAACCCGCGAACGGTCCGAACAATGGGCGAGCACGTCGATCTGGATGTATCTGGAATATTACGAAGAGAAATGACTTTGGATGAGGCAGGTGATTTACTGATCGACATGACCGTTCGAACCTGTAACGGTCGACTGACAGCAGCCGAAGCGTTAGGTCATCGAGAGTTCGTGATGACGAAACTGTATAGAAGTGCGTAAATTGAATTGTTATGGCAGTAGTTACAGTAAAGAAAAGAAAAAGTGAGACGAACGGTATTGATCATGGAGAAGCCGAAAAGGTTATCGCCATAGTCCGAGAGATGCTGGACACCATCCGCGAGGGCGGTGAGCAGGCGGTTCGTGAATATGCACGCGATCTGGACAGTTGGACCGGACCGATTGTCACGACATCGGAAGACTTGGCTAAAATCGAGCATCACCTTGATGATTCTCTCAAAGAGGACATACAGTTCGCACATCAGCGTGTAAAGCAATTTGCGGAACAACAGCTGGCGAGTCTCAATGAATTTGAGATTGAGCTTTCCCCAGGCCTAATTGCGGGTCAGAGACTGATTCCGATCAATACAGCCGGGTGCTACATACCAGGTGGGCGGTACGCTCATGTGGCATCCGCAGTTATGAGTGTCACTACGGCAAAAGTGGCGGGCGTTAAGAACGTGATTGCCTGTTCTCCACCCAAGCCAGGCGTTGGTGTCAATCCGGCCATCGCTTACACAGCGTCGTTATGTGGTGCCGATACAATTTTGGCGGTAGGCGGAGTGCAAGGTATCGCTTCATTGGCATTCGGAATCTTTACCGGGCATCGTGCCGACATTCTTGTCGGTCCCGGCAATCGATTTGTCGCGGAAGCAAAACGATTGCTGTTCGGTGAGATTGGAATCGACCTGTTCGCCGGACCTACTGAAATTCTGGTGATTGCGGACGATTCCGCCGATCCAGAAATCGTAGCGTCGGATCTTATTGGCCAGGCGGAACACGGTCCTGATTCGCCTGCGTGGCTGATCGCTTTTTCACATGAATTCGCGTCAGAAGTGGAAAAGTTGCTGCCAAAGTATATTGATCGATTACCAGAACCGAATAGAAGTTCTGCAACCAGGGCTTGGGCTGAATTCGGGGAAATTTCGGTTGTCGATACTCGCGAAGAAGCGGTGACACTGAGTGATGACTACGCACCTGAGCATTTGGAGGTACAGGCTGAGGATCTCAATTGGTGGTTGGCGAACCTTTCCAACTACGGTTCGCTGTTCCTGGGAGAGGAGACTACAGTCGCCTATGGTGACAAATGCTCAGGAACCAATCACATTTTACCCACAAGCGGCGCGGCGAAGTATACCGGTGGCTTGAGTGTAGGTAAGTTTCTCAAGACCGTCACTTACCAGAAGATGAATCGAGATGCCAATCGAAGTGTAGGATCAGTTACTGCCCGAATTTCGAGACTTGAAGGAATGGAGGCGCATGCGCTCACCGGCGACGACCGGTTGGCAAAATATTTTCCGGATGAAGAATTCAAACTGAAACCGGTGAGTTGAGGATAGTGTTGGATTCGTCACTGTTC
Source organism: Arenicellales bacterium (assembly GCA_963662635.2). Taxonomy (GTDB): domain Bacteria; phylum Pseudomonadota; class Gammaproteobacteria; order Arenicellales; family JAJDZL01; genus JAJDZL01. Next base: position 287,258 of record CAXXFC010000004.1, on the reverse strand, counting down.
GACGTCAGCGACCGGGTGGCGGTTGTAACCGGTGCCAGCAGTGGAATAGGTTTGTTCATCGGTGAGACTTTGGCCGTTGCAGGGGCGAAGGTGGTATTGCTTGCAAGGCGAAAGGATTTGCTCAGTCGTGAGACAAAGCGTATAACCGAACAAGGCGGGGCGGTGGACTGGGTAGAGGCAGACCTGACAGATCGTGACGGTGTTGGTGATTCCTGCCAGCGGGTTACTGATTGTTTCGGAGCGCCGCAGATTGTTGTCAATGCCGCGGGAGTCAACCTGAGGGAATCTTATGACAAAGTCAGTTGGAACAGTTGGGACGAGACTATCAATCTCAATTTGACTGCACCGTTTTTCTTTGCCAGAAATTTCGTCGATTCGATGATTGAGAATGGTTGGGGCAGGGTGATCAACGTTGCATCGTTGCAGTCATCGCGGGCGTTTGCTAACGGCATCGCTTATGGTGCATCAAAAGGCGGTGTGGCACAGCTCACTCGCGCAATGGCCGAATGCTGGTCGCCTCACGGCATCATGTGCAACGCTATAGCACCGGGTTTTTTCAAGACGGCTCTGACTGTGCCTGTATTCGATAATCCGAATACGATGAATGAGATGGCGACTCGAACTGCGATTGGACGAAACGGTGAAATGACAGATCTTAGAGGACCGATCATCTTTCTTGTATCGCCCGCATCAGACTACGTTACAGGTCAGATTCTGAACGTTGACGGCGGGTTCACCGCAAAATAACTGACAGGTAAGAATTAATGAAAGCGCTAGTGTATACCGCACCAAACACTGTCGAATACCGTAATGAGTCGGATCCGAATCTGGTAGCTGACGAATCGCTGGTGAGAATCGACGCGGTTGGAATCTGCGGGTCGGATTTGCACGCGTATCTGGGACATGACAACAGAAGGGTGCCTCCTCTGATTCTTGGTCATGAAGTTTGTGGGACAGTTGTTGAGGGTCCGGGAGCAGGGGTCAAAGCGGTACTGAATCCATTGATTACCTGTGGTGAATGTGACGATTGTGTTAACGGGTTGACTAATCTTTGCAAGGACCGCAAACTCATCGGAATGAACCGTCCTGGCGCGTTCGCCGAGTTGATCACAATTCCGACAAAGAATGTTGTGGAGGTGTCGGCAGATAGTGATTCCACAAAATTAGCTCTGACCGAACCTGCCGCGGTCTCATTGCATGCTGTAAGATTGGTCGAAAATGTTGCTGCCAGACCTATATCCGAAGGATCAGCACTGGTCATTGGAGGTGGAGCGGTTGGACTTTTTTGTGTTTATTTTCTGCTGGACTATGGCTGTAAAAACATCACACTGGCCGAAACCAATGCAGACCGACGATTCACAATCGAAAAACTAAGCTTGTGCGAGGTTGTCGACCCGTTGAATACTGATCTAGGATCAGACAGTTTTGATTCGGTTCTTGATGCAGTTGGCAACGAAAACACTCGGCAATCATCTATCCATGCGGTCAAGGCTGGCGGTGTGATCATGCACATAGGCCTAGGTGATGCCAAAGGAGAAATGGACGTTCGTAAAATGACTCTGGCTGAAGTGACATTTATTGGCACCTATACTTATACCGCGCTGGATTTTCGTGTCGCTGCCCGGAAAATCCAAAATGGTGAAATTGGAACTCTGGATTGGATTGATGAACGATCATTGGCGGAAGGCTCCAGATCTTTTCAGGAATTGATTCAGGGACAAGTCGCATCACCGAAAATTGTTCTTCGGCCGAATTTTCAATAGTTTTGGAATCAACTTCAATTCTTTCATGTGAGCATGCAAAATCACTTGCATACGATGCTCTTCAGTCCAATGGTACGAGAATTGAAGTAGCTGAATGTGTAGCTTACGCGTTGGTGCTCGCCGATGCCGACGGTCAGAGATCGCATGGTTTGGAGCGCGTTCCTTCATATGTTCAGCAGCTGCGAAGCGCTAAAGTAAACGGGCACGCCAAACCAACTCTTCAAAGAGTGAATCCCTCAAGCATTGAGGTCATGGCGAATGATGGGTTTGCGTTTCCCGCCATTGAGCTTGCGATTGACAATCTAACCGATATTTGCGAGGAGCAGGGCGTTGCAATAGCAGCCATTGTCGGCTCTCATCATTGTGGCGTAATGGGACATCCAGTCGAAAAACTAGCACGCGCAGGATTTGTATCAATTATGTTTGCCAATACTCCAAAAGCGATGGCAGTAGCCGGGGGTGGACGACCTATTTTGGGCACTAATCCGATCGCTTTCGCCTGTCCTCGAACCGATGAACAGGCCCCATTGATCATCGATACATCGCTTTCAACGGTCGCCCGCGGAAAAATAGTTCTCGCCGCGAAAAGAGGTGAGAGGGTGCCAGAGAACTGGGGAGTGAATTCTCTCGGCATGCCGACATCAGATCCACAGGAAATTTTGGAAGGGGGTTTGAATCCACTAGGAGGAGCCAAAGGGTCGGCACTGGCACTCATGGTGGAGATTCTGGCAGGTGCGTTTGTTCGAAGTAATTTCGGATTTCAAGCATCGTCATTTTTCGATGGTGAGGGTGGGCCACCCCGAGTAGGGCAGCTACTGATCTGTTTGAACGCCGGTGAATTTAACGCAAATTTCGGAGAGCATGTGGACCTATTGTTACGCGAGATCGGAAACGAGCCGAATACCCGAATTCCAGGAGCGATTAGGCTGGCGAATCGAATTACGGCTATCCACAGCGGCGTGGAATATTCTAAGGGCCTGATTGATTCAATCAGGCGATTGTCGGGGGCTGATCATGGTTGATCTTCAGATTCACACCAAATTGATCGGGTCGAACGATGACAGCTTCGCTGAAGGAATTATGTAAGGATTTGGAGATGTCTTGAGTTGCTTGAACTCAAGCAGCACTTCCAGCATGCCAGACCGGTTCACCGAAAGCTTGTGAGGTATGAAGCTCGGCATCATATCGACCAGTGATTGAGCCGAATATTCAGGCGAGGCGATTACATCGTCGGTGGAGAATTCATACATGATCTCATTGTCATCAACGGAAAGATCGAATTCACCTGGTAAGCTTGGAATAGTGTCGGTAAGCCAAGAAATCGCAAACAGTTTTGTACCTTCTCGACAATGGGGACTTAGGAAATGCATGAGATTGATGATTTCAAAACGTTCCATGTAATTGAAGTAATCCCATGCAAGAATTACGCTGACCTCTGCAAGTATCCGGGTGGGCAGCACTGCGCGAAAAATTTCAGAATATCTGTTCTGGTTAGGGTCGATAGATTCCGTGTATTCGTTGATGCGAGAAAATGCGAAAGAATTTTTCGCGTTGGCAACAAGATAAACACTATCAAATCTGCAGAAAAAATCCAGAATTGACTGATTTCCGCCCGAAAGGTCGAGAATAATGTGCGTCTCTTCATCGTTCAGGCGCAGATATTCGGCGATTTCCCTGAGCCCGGTAGAAGCAAAATGCTCCCGATAGTCCGGAGACGAGGGAGGGTCCACGTCTTGGTTTTTTTTGACACTACGGAAGAGATTATTAAACAACGGTCCTTTACTTCGCAGTCTTCGGCATCACAAGTTTCAAGCTGCATCAGCGAAGAAACCAAAATCCCAACTAAAACATACGTACTAAGATCCGGTTTGCAACAGAGTAGTTAAAACCGAATTCCAAGAACGAAAATTTTACGGTATCTTGTGTTTTTTCCAACTATCCTGCGCTGGATTCTGTCTTTTGCTCCGAACCTAATGTGAATGGCTTTCCTTCTTTGCTTAAAGAAGAATCAGCTTTCATTTTTTTCTCGGCCGGTTTTCCTTGGGCTGAAGGAGGGGAATCAGTCAGCATTTGAATTGATCCATTGAATGAACATGCTTTCTCAAGAATTACATTAACGGCTTTGATATCGCCTTCAACTATACCAGTCGATAGGACATGAACGGAATCGGAACCGTACAGATTACCTTTGACCGTTCCATGAACAACAACCCGGTTGGCATTTATAGTTGCTTGTGCGAGTCCGGATAATTCAACAGTGGCTGTGTTATTCGGAATAGACACGTTACCTTCGAATTTTCCGCAAATACTTACGTCCGAATTTCCCTTGATTTCACCCACAACGGTTATTTCCTCGCTCAACACAGTTTCAGAACTGTTTTTTCTTATAGAGGAAGTGCTCGGCGTGTTCTTGATTTTCATTTCAGGTTTCCTCGCTTCAGTTGGCATTGCTTGTTGAACATGTGGTTCAACTTTTTCATCGGACACTTTTTTAAACATGTTTAAACTCCCATTGTGAAGAAGGCACTAACGTCGGCCTTATGAGAAAAAAGAGAATACTATATGCTAAAAAAATTATACCCCACAGTTTTCGACATTTAGATGTTATTCGGATTTTGTAGCTGAATTTGACTTCGTCAACGATCTATAGATTTTTACTACTTTACATAATATACATTATACGAAACTATAAATCGACGAAGTACAAGCAAGACCAAACTTCAGGTATTCCAGTTTGAACATAGGTTTAGTGTTATAGTATGTCAATTACTGACGCATAAAGTATATTTTCCGGCACGCTAATACGCAAATTGGCGTAAAATATTCAAATGAAGAAAAGTAATGAGATTTGAAATGGGCGGACTGGCTTTAATCCTAATGGTCGTTTCGATACTCTGGCTTGCACTGGGAAGCAGACGCAGGCCCAATGGTATCGGCGGCTTCCTCACTGTAAGAAGAATATCCGGACTTGATGGCAGTGACTATCTCGTTCGTCGTTATCTTCTACCACGGAACCGGGTGCTGAATGTCTATTTGCACAAGTTTCTCGGTAGCGATGACGACCGAGCGCTGCATGATCATCCCTGGTATTCCATCAGCGTTGTATTGAAAGGTAAAATGATTGAGCATCTTCCAGGTGGTCGAAAAAGAATAATCGGTGCTGGAAAATTTACAGTTCGAGCTCCGAAGTTTCAACATAGAATTGAACTGCCTGCTGATGAAACCGCAGTTACATTATTTATTACCGGACCGGCAGTGCGTAACTGGGGATTTATTTGTCCGAAGGGTTGGACATCCTGGCAGAAATACGGCACAAATAACGGTTGTGAATGAGATAATTCTTCTGAATTACAGTCGTTGATCCCGTACTTCGATTGTTGTTTCAAGCATGGCCAGCGATATCGTTTAACGGAAATCATGATTGAATAACAGATATTTGCAGTCAATAATTCATCTGTTTAGTCGGAATAAATACCTGTCAGTAAACGATTCGGCAAAGTGAATACGATTCAAGTTCCCTACTGATTGAATTCTCGCTCCTACTCCAAGAATCAGACGGCTGCCTGTTTATTTTTCTGCGCTTTCCTCCACATACGAGGGTCGTGAAATCTCTTGAATCCCCACATACCACGCCTATTCCGAGAAGCGTTTCGCTGCAGGTGCTTGTATTTATCGGAATAAGCCGCAATTGCATTTCCATTCGAAACAAGCCAAGCTCCGATATCCTCGCCATCGCAGTAAACCTCGCCTAGCACTCGGCCATATTTGTCGTAACCGTGCGCTTTGACAGTAACCGGTTTACCTCCAACTTTTTTGATCATTACGCTCTTTACAAGATTTCCGTGGTCGATTGATTTACCTGAATAAAGTATCGCTGGTTGATCGAATTCCGGTGCGTCATTTCCACTGATACGAATTTCAAGTCCATTTACCTTGATTCCATCGCCGTCCGTTACCCACGCTATACCCTCGATAGTACTTCCAATTGGTTTTCCCCGGGATATTGCCCGTCCAGCCGCGAAGCGAGCAATCGGACGTGGTACTCCAAGTAATCTCAAAATTCGGAATTATCCCATTCGTTCGCTACCTTGTTATCGACTCGAATCCTAGTATGTTGCCGGAACGGTATGTACTGTCAGATACCTATACTACCACATGGGTTCTACTGATAAAATACTCACTTCAATTCACAGAACATCTTCGATTGTAATCCCCTATTCCTCGACAACAGTTAGATGTTGCGCAAATTGGTTTATTTGAATTGGTGAAGACTGACCAATTCCCCCTTTAATACTTTCAAACACTCCTAAATTTTTGATTCATATGCTGATTCTTGGGCTTCACACGGGACACAATGCGACAGCAGCATTGTATGAGGACTACCGAATGATCGCCGCTGTCCATCTTGAGCGGCTCACTCGAAGGAAGATAGATGGTGGCAGAGTACCGGAAGAATCAATCAACGAGTGTCTCAAGGTTGCCGGTGCGCGACGCGATGACATTGATGCGGTTGTGCTGGGGCGAGGCAAGTTTCCTTCACAGTGGTACACACATTCTGGACCCCATAAGCGTTTTCTCGATCAAAAGGTCCATCGGTTTATTCTTGGCAAGGAAAAACGTCGTTGGATGCCCGAGGAGCTGTATAGAGCTGGTCATGTCGACTCTCTAAAAATTTTTGATACCCGAAATTTTCGAAAGACGTTCGGATTTACACCGAATACCGACGTACAGTTCTACAATCATCACTTCGCTCATGCGTTACCTACCCTTTTTCACACCAATTGGGATGAAGCTTTGCTCTATACATCTGATGGTGGTGGTGATAACGTTCAATACAGCCATCGGATCTTTCGCAATGAAGCTATTGAAACCATCTACGGTGGTGATGAGTGTCTGCTCCAGAAACCGCGGGTTGATAGTCTGGGTTTGGCCTATGGTTATGCGACCAAGGCACTGGGTTACAAAATCAACAGGCATGAGGGCAAGCTTACAGGTCTCGCAGCATGGGGAGGAGCGAGAGGCGAACAAATTCACGACCTTCTCGCAGGTCATTTTTCGGTCAATGAGCAAGGTGAAGTCACGAGCGACTTCAAAAGCAGACGAGCGATGAGAAAATACATTTTCCAAATTTCAGACGGTGAGGCGAAAGAGGAAGTCGCCGCAGCGGCTCAGAAGTTACTTGAATTGAATACGTTGAAATCGCTTCGGCAGCTGTTACACCACTACCCTGCCCGCCGGATCGGGCTCGCAGGTGGAGTATTCGGAAATGTTCGCTTGAACCAACGGATAGCTGAGGATTGTGACGTTGACGAGGTCTTTGTCTATCCTGCCATGGACGATGGAGGCTTGGCTGCTGGCGGTGTTTTGCATTATCTTCTGCAGCGCGATGGACTCCGACACTGGCTAAGGCAACGTGAATCCATGGAAACGCTGTATCTGGGACGAAACTACGATGACTCCGCAGATTTGGAGTTTAACCGTGATGGTCGCCTGGTTAGAATCTCCGATCAGCCAGTCGAGACAGCTGCAGACCTGATTGAACAAGGCTCAGTGGTAGCTATCTACACCGGTCGCATGGAATACGGCCCGAGAGCATTGGGTGCTCGCAGTATTTTGGCATCATCGACAGATGCATCAATCAATGACGAATTGAACAGAAGATTGTCGCGCACAGAGTTCATGCCTTTTGCGCCAGTCGTCAACGAAGACGACGCTTCCAGGATATTTGAACTTTCCTCCCTGAATATGTATGCGGCACGTTTCATGACCATTACCTGCTTAGTTCGTCCGGAATGGCGTGAACGTATCCCAGCTGTTGTACATGTGGACAATACAGCTCGGCCTCAGATTATTAGACGTGAATGGAATTCACTTTACTTTGATATCCTGAATTGCTACAAGCGCCGGACCGGAATTCCAGTCCTGATCAATACAAGTTTCAATATTCACGAAGAACCCATCATCAACAGTCCCGCTGAGTGTGCTGATGCGTTAGCAGACGACCGAGTCGATTATGTTGTGACGAACAATGCTGTTTACGGTCAAGCCAAAAAGAAAAACATCTAAAACAGTTAATTGAATTCAAAAGTTAAATTAATTTCTATATAAACCGTTTATTTCTCTTATCCGTCCGAATTCATTCGGTCCGCGATGAGGCACAGGATTTCAAACATAATCGAATTTGCAACCAGGGACGTGATCTGATTCGGATGATCCTTGGTTGGCATGATACAAACAACATCTCCACCAATCACATTCTTGCCGCGAACGCAACGAATCAAGTCCATCACCTGGTTGATATAGAACCCCTCTATTCCGGCTTCCAGATTGGCCACTCCCGGAGCAACTGTCGGATCTAGGCAGTCCAGATCAAATGTCACGTAGACTGGACGGTCTCCGATTCGATCATTGATGATCTTCTTACAAGTTTCGGCACCGAGTTCATGATATCTTTCGATTGTGATGACCTCATAGCCAAGATCATAGCTCGGCTCAAGCCATTCAAGTGTCCGGACGTTACCGCGAATACCGACCTGAACTGAATGTTCAGGGTCAACATGCCCGTCTCTGACCAGATAACTTGCCCAGTGCGCCGCCGATTTGACTGCACCCAGGAAGTGATCCAAGTTGTGATAGGCATCCGTATGGGCATCGAAATGCAGGAGAACAGCTTTCTCTCCGTTTGTCAGATTCGCCCTATCCCCTGCGATTGCCTGCAATATGCCACCTGTGATTGAGTGGTCACCACCTATCGAAACCGGTTTTGCACCGGCGGTATCGATGTTCTTATAGAAGTCGTAGATATCTTCGATACATCTTTCGTTATTGTTGGCTTCGGGCAGCGGAACGTCACCAAGATCCGCTATCCGGAAATCCGACCAAGGGTCAAGATGAAATTCTTTGTGACAGCGTCTGCCGAGTGCGGAAACATTTCGAACAGCTCGCGGTCCCAGGTGCTGGTCCCGTTCGGTAGTTCCATTTCCAGTTGAGTGGGGGACCCCGACAAGCGCAATGTCACATTCCGTTGGATCCTGAATTGCGGGGCATCGGAAAAATGTAGGGATACCCCACCAGTAAAGGCTGTCAATCATCGAATTGTGGCGTCGCATGCGCTTTTCAGTTGAATTGGATTGGGTAGTCAATGCAGTATCTCCTTAGTGGCTGTAAATTTGTTCAGCGTTTCATGTGTAGTTAATTGATAAAGATGAAAGGCGTTCTTCATCACCCATTATGTATCAATTAATTTTCCGTCATGCGTTCGGAATTCGTGTTTCAAGCTTCCTGCACTTTCACACCCTCAATTAAAACACATGATTGGATACTCATCAAAATTCAACGAAACTACGCCGGTCTTTCCTATATAAATTGAAGTGTCTCGAATTTTGAATTTTCAATACAAATTGCGTCCTTAGAAATTGATACGGAAACGAAGCGAATCGAGTATTCCTATACTCATTTAAATCCAAGTGAATTATGAAAATGTCTGAACTAAAAGAATATCGAATGCTCATTGATGGTGAGTGGGTCAAAGCCTCTGATGGCGGAGTGTTTGAGAGTGTGAATCCGTCTACGGGTCGGCCGTGGGCAATCGTTCCGGAAGCTACAGCAGACGACGTTGACAAGGCGGTTCAAGCTGCTTATCGGGCATATAGCGAAGGGCCCTGGGCTTCGATGTCACCGACCGAACGAGGTCATTGCTTGCGCAGACTCGCTGAATTGCTGATTGAAAGATCGGAGGATATCGGTGGCATAGAATGCAAAGATACGGGAAAAATGTTCAAGGAGACTGGATGGCAGGCCAAATACGTCGCACAGTACTACACGTTCTATGCCGGATGTGCAGACAAGGTCCATGGCGATACTTTGCCGATTGACAAGCCTGATATGTTTGTATTTACGCGACGAGAGCCGTTGGGTGTGATCGCGGGTGTGGTTCCGTGGAACTCCCAATTGTTTCTCAGTTCAATCAAGATCGGCCCTGCCCTCGCCGCAGGAAATGCCATAGTTCTCAAGTTATCTGAGTTCGCGCCAGCTGCAATGCTGGAATTTGGAAAACTGATCGCGGAAGCTGGAATTCCCCGAGGTGTCGTAAACCTGATCACCGGGCATGGTAACCCGTGTGGTAAATCGCTGACCTCTCATCCTCTGGTTTCGCGGATTGCTTTTACTGGTGGTCCGGTCGCTGCACATGAGGTGGTGAAGAATTCCGCTAATAATTTTGCTGCACTTTCACTTGAACTCGGCGGAAAGTCACCGGTGATCGTATTCGACGATGCAGATTTTGAAAGTGCTGTGAATGGTTCACTTGGAGCCATATTCGGTGCGTCCGGACAAAGTTGTGTCGCGGGCTCACGTCTGTATCTTCAAAACGGTATAGCTGACAAGTTTCTGCAACGATTGGCCGCCGAGGCGAAAAAGATTCTGATTGGCGATCCGATGAATGAGGAGACTCAGATGGGACCATTGTGCACTGTCAATCAGTTGGAAAACTGTAAACGAGAAATCGCGTTCGCGCAGACGGAAGGCGGTCGATTAGTCTGTGGTGGCAGACAGCCAAAAGGGCTGGACGGCTATTTCTTTGAACCTACAATTATCGACTGTCCAAGTCAGGATTTGCGGATAGTCGATACCGAATTGTTCGGTCCGGTGCTCAGCGTGCTTCGATTTGAAAATGAAGAGGAAGCGATTCAGATGGCCAACGATACGAAGTACGGTCTAGCAGCAGGGATTTTCACACGCGATAGCGCCCGCTCATTACGTGTGGCGAATCGGGTGAATGCGGGAATCATTTGGGTAAACACATACCGTGCGATTTCGCCAATTGCCGAATGTGGTGGAATGAAGTATTCAGGCTATGGGCGAGAAGGAGGATTTCAGGCAATTTACGACTATACCCGGCCCAAGGCAATATGGATGAACACCTCCAGTGAGCCACTTGCGAGTCAGTTTGTTTCTCGGTAACCTTTGTTTGTCGATATACCGAATTAAAGTTTCTGACGGTATATTACTGAGAATCAAGAATTAAACTTGCACTGATAATTCAATAGAGTAGAATTAAAATAATTAATACTAGGAATATGAAGGAGGACAGTAGATTGTCAGAAGTTGTAATTGATCTAAAAGATGTTTGGAAGATTTTCGGCGATCGAGCTGATGAGGCAATGACCGCAATCAAGGAGGAAGGTTTGGGAAAGCCTGAAGTCTTGGAAAAATTCAGTTGTGTCGTTGGCGTTGCAGATTGTACATTTACAGTCAGTCGTGGCGAGATCTTTTGCGTGATGGGATTATCAGGCTCAGGAAAATCGACGATGGTTCGCCATCTCAACCGACTCCTTGAACCGACGGCCGGAGAAATTAAAGTTCTCGGAGTTGATGTGATGGGGCTCAGTGATGAAGAATTGCGAAAACTCAGAGCTGCGCACATTGGGATGGTATTTCAACACATGGCATTGTTTCCGCACTTCACGGTACGTGACAATGTCGCTTTCCCATTACAGGTGCAGGGAGAATCTCAGAAGAAGCGTTGGGATGTGTCTCAAGAGTGCCTCCATAAAGTTAATCTGGATGGTTACGAAGACCGGTTTCCCAGCGAGTTGTCTGGAGGGATGCAGCAGCGAGTTGGACTGGCACGGGCTTTGGCATCTGATCCGGAAGTGTTGCTTATGGACGAACCGTTCTCCGCACTTGATCCGCTTATTCGCCGTCAGTTGCAGCAACAGTTCATGGCACTGTCTACAGACCTTGATAAAACAACGGTTTTCATTACCCACGACTTGGATGAAGCGATTCGTATCGGCAATCGTATCGCAATTATGAAGGATGGCGTAATTGTTCAAATCGGAACTCCGGAAGAAATTGTGACCAATCCCATTGACCAGTACGTTACAGATTTTGTTGAGGGGATTTCGACACTCAAATTAATTTTTGCACATACGATCATGCAAAAAATCGGTGAATACGAGGTAAAACCACACGAAGATTTATCTTTATCTCCTCGTACTTCTCATGAAACCGACCTAAGTGGTTTGATCGACATTTCAGCAGCAACATCTCAGCCGGTGGTGATTACAGATGATGGTAGAGATGTCGGTGTAGTAGATAAGTCTACTCTTCTAAAGGGTATTAAAGGGGGGAAAGAATAATGCAAGAATCTGGAATTACAGCAGAACCTGATACTCTGAGCAGTTCAGTCAAAGAATTTGCAGGTGACAATGCAGAATACTACGCCAAAGAATTCGACAAGATTCAGTCGACTATAAAATTTCCATATTCCTGGAATACCATGGCTGCGATTTGCGGTCCTTTTTGGGCTGCTTCTCGTGGCCTATGGGGCTATTTTTGGACATTCACAGTTCTTGAACTCCTCGCTTTGGTGCAGATAGGCAAAGGTATCTGGGGCGAATTAGGTGCGGAACAACTCGCACGAATAGAGAAAATGAGGCCAAAGATTGAAGAGTTTATGTCCCAGTACGTGAATACATTGTCGACAAATGCCGAGGAGGCTGCGGGCTATCTAACACGAGCAGAAAATCTGCAGAAAGTCGCAGACCGGCTACAAGCTGAGGCGACAGCAGCCACTCAGGAAGCTATTTTGTTCCTGATCATCGGATTAGTTGTCTTGATTGCATTGCGCGTACTTCAAGGTTTCTATGCGAATATGAGATACGAAAAACAGTACCTGCAGTGGAGAGCTGAACCGGAAAAGATAGTCACCGATCTAAGTTGGAACCGAGTGTTATTTTCCATGCTCTTGTGGGGCGCCATTGTACCGTTGACTCTTTATCGATTTACAGTCGCGAAAATTGCAACTGGACTTGAAGCCTATACCTTGGGCTTCCCTGTGGCAAAGAGAGACTATTTCTCACCGACAGCCAACAAAATGGAAGAAGGGTTTGACTGGCTCTCTGTGGCAGGAGCCGACGCCTTCGACAGTATCGTTTTCAGCATTCGCGCGGTTCTCGATGGACTTGAAACAGTGTTCGTCGATACGCCGTGGCCCGTCGTCATGACGGTCATTGTAGTGTTGGCGTGGCGCTTGGCAGGCCCTCGTGTGGCAATTTTTACTGTCGCTTCTTTGGCCTATCTCGCGTTTCTTGGCATGTGGGAAACCAGCATGATTACGGTTGCTTTGTTGGGTGCTGCGGCATTTTTGTGTCTGCTATTTGGTATTCCACTTGGTGTGTGGTTTGGCAAGAACCAGAAAGCCTACAACGCAGCGTTGCCGGTTCTTGATTTTATGCAGACCATGCCCGCATTTGTTTATCTGATTCCGATCATTGCATTTTTTGGCACAGGTAAACCACCCGGGGTACTGGCTACACTTGTCTTCGGCATGCCACCTGTCATTCGCCTGACTGCACTGGGCATTCGCGGTGTACCGGAAACTACCAAGGAAGCGGCAAGGGCGTTCGGTTGCACGAAGTGGACTTTGCTGAAAGACATTGAAATTCCACTTGCGCTGCCATCCATAATGACAGGCATTAACCAGACGATTCTGATGTGTTTATCTATGGTAGTAATCGCATCACTGATCGGAGCAAAAGGATTGGGCCAAGATGTTCTGGACGCCTTGCAGTACGCCGCCAAGGGCCAAGGTGTATTGGCAGGTCTTGCCATTCTATTCTGTGCAATGGTAATTGATCGAATCATCCAGGGACACTATAGGCAGAAAACTCAACGCTATGCAAAATAAGCCTGTATGGCGAATGGAATGAGCAGAAATTTGTGGACACTGGAAATTTATAGATTGAGTTTGTTCAGACAAGGGTGACCCATACCCTTGTCTGAACTGAATTGCAAATCCAGGTTGAATCCGTCGTCCATCTCGGAATTTCTAGCGACTGCAAGTCTCGCTATTCAATTTGTCCACAATGGTACATCCGGTCCGATGCTAGTTTATTTGAAGCCCAACCCAATTCACTTCGAAGTCGATTGCTACAGGAATTCGCATTTAGAATTCTTGAAGCAGAATTAAGCCGCCCAATGTAACTTAAAGGATTCCCAGAGGAAATACGCTTCAGCACACAGGAAACGTTGAGAACCGCTTGCTGCTGTCTGTTTATCGCACACCGAGCACATATCACACTGGATTCATTTGACGTGCGTCAACAAGTCACGTTTGAATTTTCTGATGTCGGAACGCAGATTTGAGTCCTCACCCATTTCGGGTTGTAGATCGCTAAGTTAGGTACAAAAGAAAGGTGATATTCCGCAATATCACCTTTCGATTGAAGAATTAAATTAGATCGACAAAAGCGAATTCGCTCTGTTACTTCAACCACTTTTCGACGAGTTCGGAATTTTTTTCAGCCCATTCCTTTGCAAACTCTGCCATATCTCGTTTATCAACTATGACAGCGTAAGTCATTTCGGTTACTAAATCTGTGTTCAGCTTAACTTTGGAGAGAAAGCTTGCAACTTCCGGTTGGTCTTTTTCGAGACGGCTCGCATACATGATGTGAAGTCTGGCAACAGTCCAGGCAATTGGTGCTGATGATTTTTCTAACCAGTCCGGATCATCGGTAGGCTGCAATACGTTCCACTTTGCTGGATCATGCTTCGGTTCTTTCAGTGGTACCAAATCATGCAACACAAACATATGATGAGGTGTATAGCAGAAGAATACGATATTTTCACCCCTCGTAACTGCGGTGTCTACTCGGGCCAACGCGAGGGATTCATCCATGACATCAAGATTCATCGTTTCATCATAGCCGTAGCTTTTTGCCCGAATTCGCTCGACATTTGTTGATGCCCAGCCGGCCGCCCCAATCCAAATATTTCCTTTGCCGTCTCCGTCAGTATCAAATTGTTCCGCCATTGATGGATCTGTCAACGACACAAGTTCCGTGATACCTGTTCGGTCTGCTGTATCCTGAGTTACGCACATGCCTTGGAAAGCGACCACACCGTTCGGATTCATGGAGACCGTACCCTTATCTGTGACATAGGTATCATGCAAATTTTGCTGGTTCGGCATCCAAACTTCCGGGTGGACATGCATACTGCCCGAGTCCATCGCTTCAAATACAATCGGATTGGTTGCGTTCTGAATCTCGACTTCCACACCTAAATTTTCCTCAATGATGTATTTGAGAATTTCACCAGTCGCCTTAACGGATGGCCAGTTTGGAACGCCGAGCACCACGTCTGCCGCCGCCGCGATACCAGATAATCCAATGCTTGCCGCAAGAATCGAACCCATTATGGTTTTATTCATGTTCATTGGTTTTAACTCCACGTTAGATTTAAATTACAAAAACAGTATATAACAATAAATTAGAGGGTTTGTTCCAGACTATGAGAGTAGTCATGTCTGGTGTAAGGTCATACTACAGATATATTGGAAATTAGCAGATAACTCTTCCAATAATCGGTACCCTTACAAATCACTCTTCCGTTGTAAGTTACGAAATCTCCGAATATGCATGCCGCATATGCGTCCCGGTTTACGTACAAATATCGGGCTTCGAATCTATTGACTTTCACACTCACTGTAACCGCCTCGAATACGATTCGTTAGGTCAGCGGTTTACCCTCCCTCGACTTCCTTCAGATTCTACCTCATCGGGGCGTTTTTTCCGTTCGGCTAACCGTTCCCCTTGTCGCACCAGCAGTTGACTCGCGCCAGCAAGTCACCGAGCTACTGCGGCGTATACTTGTATAGTACCATCCATAACGCTGCACGCTGTGCCTAGCACAAAGAAAGAAAGGTGGTGCGTTGCCACACCACCTTTCCATATGAAAATAAAATTTTGAGTCGTGAAACGACTTTTCTCTACTACAGCCAGCTTTCCACTAGGTCGGCATATTTGACTACCCAATCCTTCGCGTACTCTGCTGTATCGACCTTGTCTACGACAATTGCGAAAGTAATTTCGGATACAAGATCTGTCGTGAACTTGACATTGGATAGAAATGCAGCGACTTCAGGCTGATCTTCCATCAGACGCGCCGAATACATAATGTGGAGATGGGCGACATCCCAAGCGATCGGTGCTGAAGATTTTTCCAACCAGTCCGGATCATCCGTCGGTTGAATAATTACCCACTTTTCGGGATCGTAAGCAGGTTCTTCTAGTACCACCAATTCATGCAATCCAAACATGTGATGGGGGGTATAGCAGAAAAAGACAATATTTTCATCTTTTGTTACCGCAGAATCAACGTTTGCCATCGCAAGGGTTTCATCCATGATATCAAGATTCATCGTTTCATCGTAACCGTAGCTTTTTGCCCGAATTTTCTCGATGTTTGTCGATGCCCAGCCAGGAGCCCCGATCCAGATGTTTCCTTTGCCATCTCCGTCAGTGTCGAACTGTTCCGCAAATGAAGGGTCTGACAACTCAACTAGGTCGACGATGCCGGTACGTTCAGCCGAAGCTTTGGTTACACACATTCCTTGGAACGCAGGCACGCCATTCTCGTTTGCGACGACCGATTTCTTTCCAACGACATATGTGTCATACAAATTTTGCTGGTTTGGCATCCATACTTCGGGATGGACATGCATGCTACCCGAATCCATCGCTTCAAATACGATCGGATTGGTTCCGTTCTGAAGTTCGACTTCCAAACCAAAATTTTCCTCAATGATATGCTTGAGAATTTCAACAGTCCCTTTGGCGGATGGCCAATTCAGAACACCGAGCACCATGTCTGCTGCCGTAGCTGCACCAGATACTCCGATGCTTGCAGCAAGAATTGAGCCAATTATGGCTTTTTTCATATGCATAGTTACAACTCCACGTTAGGTTAAAGATATTAAAAATATTAAAAAAAGTATATACCAAATTTATTTGAAGCAATTATTCATTGTCGTCCTAATCCAATGAATTTGACACCTCCTGGGTGAATGTTCGAGGAACTTCCTCCATAATTGATAAACTGTATTATCACATAGCTCGTGTCCAATTTTTTGCGAGCGAGACAGTTGCGCTGAAGATGCAAAGCGCGGGCATGTGACGCTGCTCAAATTTAATTATGAAGGAGACATCTGATGCAGAACGAGCTAACTCAAGTTGACAAGGGTCATTCAGCTGGTACCGTCAGCGAATTTGTCAGAACCAATCATGACTATTACATTCGAGAATTCGAGAAAATCGAATCGGTTACCAAGTTCCCATTTTCTTGGAATTGGATGGCTGCCATTGTAGGTCCATTCTGGGGTGCTGCGCGTGGCTTATGGGGATATTTTTGGACCTTTCTCGTACTCGAGATTCTAGCTTTGGTACAACTGGGTAAAGGCATATGGGGTGAGCTAGGAGCAGGACAGTTGGCTCGAATCGAGAAAATTCAACCGAGAATTGACTCGATTATGGAAAAGTATCAGCAAGTTATCTCGGCAAATCCCGATGAAGCGGCGAATTTACTCACGCGAGCAGAGAATCTGCAAAAGGTGGTTGATCAACTGAACGTGGAGGTTGAATTTGCCGCACAAGGTGCTTTCGTGTTTCTCATGATTGGATTGACTGTCTTCGTTGTATTACGAGTTATACAAGGATACTATGCGAATATGAGATATGAGCGCCAGTATGTCACGTGGCGTGCGGAACCAGATACAGTGTCAGTCGGACTCAATTGGGGTCGTGCGATATTTGGTGGAATTCTTTGGCTCGCCATCGTACCTTTGACGTTATATAGGTTTACAGTCGGCAAGATTGCTCCGGGTCTGGAACCGTACACCCTTGGCTTTCCGGTTGAAAAGAAAGAATACTTCTCCCCTGTAGCCAAATTACTGGAAGAAGGCTTCGATTGGTTGTCATCGTCAGGAGCTGGCGCATTTGATTCCATTGTCTGGGCAATCAGAAGCGTGCTGGATGGACTGGAAACTGTATTCGTGCAAACACCATGGCCGGTAGTCATAACCGTAATCATTGTGACCGCCTGGCGTTTGGCTGGAATTCGTGTGGCCGTATTTACAGCGGCTTCTCTGGCATACCTTGGATTGCTTGGCTTATGGGAGACCAGCATGATTACAGTAGCGCTGCTAGGTGCCGCAGCATTTCTATGTCTGTTGTTCGGTATTCCTTTGGGAATCTGGTTCGGCAAGAATTATCGCGCATACAATGCGGCATTACCGGTGCTGGATTTCATGCAAACGATGCCGGCATTCGTCTATCTCATTCCTATCATCGCATTTTTCGGAACCGGTAAACCACCTGGCGTATTAGCAACCTTGATTTTTGGAATGCCTCCTGTAATCCGCCTGACTGCGTTGGGTATTCGCGGTGTACCCCATACCACCAAGGAAGCTGCGCTTGCATTCGGTTGCACGAATTTCACCCTGCTCAAGGACATAGAACTACCTTTAGCGATGCCATCCATCATGACCGGAATCAATCAGACGATTCTGATGTGTCTTTCCATGGTCGTAATCGCATCTTTGATTGGTGCCAAAGGGCTGGGGCAGGACGTGTTGATTGCACTGCAGTACGCTGCTAAAGGACAAGGTATTCTAGCCGGATTGGCGATTCTGTTTTGCGCTATGGTGATTGATAGAATTATCCAAGGTCACTACAAACAGAAAACAAAACGATACTACAGCGTGTGACGCTGATTGATGGATTGCGTCTATCACTCAAATCCAATAGCCCCCAATGCATCGTTGCGTGAAAAACATCGATCGGGTGGTGGCGAGATTACTCCCGCCTTCTCCCCTGTACTGCCGTTCTGACGGGTTTGTATACGACGGTTCATGGTAAGTTCTGCAACTTGCGCCTAGTACAGAGTGACGAAGTGAAGTTAGAACCGGCTTGTAGCAATGGCGCTTTCGTGCACGATTGAATCTATGAATCCACCTCAACGCCCGATGCGCTATTGGTCAAATTCCGTCTGGCTTGCCTCGCGATAACATAACCATTCCAGTCAGCATCTGTCCTGTTCGGTACCATCACGATTATCCGCACCTGTCATCACCTTATCATGTTCGGCTTTTTGGTACCGGTCAGCAATCTGACACGACCTCGGCTAACTTCTGCCACCTCTCACATTCAAGTACCCCAACTCAGGCAAAACAACAGACTTCCCGAGGTTGTGTGCGGCATTCTCAATTGCGCCTGCCGCATTTGCTTGTAGGTTTGCATACAAGCATCAGGCTTAATGGCCATTTTTACCCGCCGTAACAGACCCGTATGCGATTCCTGCTCGGTCTGGCAAGCGATTTGATTTCGGTTTCCTTCAGATTTCGCCTCGGACCGGACACATTGCCGCTCAGCCGAGCATTCCTAATATCGGACTGGTTAGCGGAGATCTGCGCTTTCGAATCCCAGCCATCATCAAGTCTATCTATATAGCGCATTTAGTGACGCTGTATACCAAGCCTGGCGCACCAAAAAAAGAGTGATGCCTCATCAAGGCATCACTCTTCTCGAATGCAGAGTTCTGTATTAGTTATAGCCAGCTGTCGATCAGATCCGAGTTTGCGGCGACAAACTCTTCTGCATAATCTGGAGTACTTGTTTTCTCCACCACAACTGCCAGTGTCATTGCTGCCAGCTGATCTGCAGTGAATTGAATGCTGGACAGCAACTTGGCCACTTCAGGTTGTTCATCAGGTAAAGTAGAAGCGAACATAATGTGCAGGCTTGCTCTATCCCAGGCAACCGGAGCAGAAGATTTCTCGAGCCAGTCAGGATCGTCAGTAGGCTGGATAACAACCCATTTCTCCTGATCATATGCAGGTTCTGTTAGTGGTATCAGGTTGTATAACGAAAACATATGATGCGGCGTATAGCACATGAAGACAATATTCGTGTTGTTCGCTACAGCGGCATCGACATTGGCGAGAGCTAGTGTCTCATCCATCACGTCCAAGTTCATCGTCACATCGTATCCGTAACTTTTCGCTCGAATCATCTCAATGTTGGTCGACGCCCAACCAGGCGCTCCGATCCAAATATTACCCCGCCCATCGCCATCAGTGTCGAAATGTTTTGCCATATCAGGGTCGGCCAACTCCTGAATATCCTTGATTCCAGTTCGTTCAGCAGTGGTATCCGTCACACACATTTCACCAGGTGAAGAAGGAACACCGTACTCGTTCATAAGTACCGTTTTTCGATCTACGACATATTTGTCGTGGAGATTCTGCTGATTCGGCAACCATACTTCCGGATGTACATGCATCCGCCCCTGATCCATCGCTTCGAAAATAATTGGATTTGAAGCAGACTGCAATTCGACTTCCAGTCCAAGGTTATCCTCAATAATGCGTTTCAGTATGTCTGCAGTCGCGGCAACGCTCGGCCAGTTGGGAACACCGATGATAACATCCGCTGCACTGGCGATACTAGAGATGCTAATTCCTGATGCACAAATCAAAACTGTAGCTAGTTTCCTCAATTTCATCTGAAAATTCTCCTGAAAATTGGGTTGTTGGTAACACTTTAATATAAGTCACGGGACTGATGACTTATGATACACAATTCATTACAAATTAATTATTTGTCGGCAATATCGGCTGCAGAAGATTCCACTTTAAATTTCAGCTGAAAAAAATTGTCTTTGTTAGTGTATTTTGAATAGATTTAGGAAGTTGTCCGTAGTTGCCTCGGCAAAATCTTCCAGTTCCATTCCTTTAAGATCCGCAAGAAATTCTGCGGTGTGACGCACAAAAGCAGGTTGGTTCTCTTTTCCTCGTCTGGGGACTGGTGCGAGGTAAGGTGCGTCAGTTTCAATCAACATCCGTTCCATCGGAATTTTCTTGGCCACTTCGGCAAGATCAGCTGCGTTTTTGAAAGTGACGATTCCCGAGAACGAAATATAAAATCCCAGATCCATTGCAGATTTGGCCATTTCGTAGTTCCCGGTAAAGCAGTGCATGACACCACCGGCTTCGCCTGCTTCACATTCGTTCATTATTCCAATCGTATCATCCGGAGCATCACGGCTGTGCACGATGATGGGTTTCTTGAGGATTTTCCCGGCTTCTATGTGTCTTGCAAAACGGTCCCGCTGCCAGTCTAGTTCACCTGAGCTTCGAAAATAATCCAGACCGGTTTCACCAATAGCAACGACGTTGGGGTCAGCACCTAATTCAACCAAACGCAATACGCTGGGGTCTTCAGCATCGACGGTGTTTGGGTGAACACCGACTGATGCATAGATCTCGTCATATTTGTAACTCATCGCCAGGATTCTAGGGAAATCTTCAATATTGACAGATACACAAAGCATGTATCCAACGTCAACATTTCTTGCTTCAATCAGGATCGATTCGAATTTATCATCAAACTGTGGAAAATCTATATGACAATGACTATCTGCTAATAACATTTTTAATCAATATAAACCATGAATAATTTAAAGTAATCTACCAAGTGAATATATCTTGTACTACCCTGCTCTGCCGATATTCCCGAATGCCAAAAGAACATCCTCAATAGCCAGGACCCGATCCAACGATCCATCTCGCATTTCTTGCCTGACTTTGCCGATATGATCGTACAGAACTAGCATTTTACATACATCAAGCGATCTTGCAATGGACACGAAATCGGAATCTTCGCTCATTGATTCAGACTTACCTGTCAGGTTGGATTTGACCAAACTAACGACTAATTTCTGTAATGACAAAAGACTCTCGCTCTCCCCCGCTTCGACAGCGTGTTCAACCAGAGAAAGCATATCTTTTCTTTCAGTTGGTCTGATTGCACTTATTACGAGTTCGCTTAATTTTTCCGAGTTCTTCAGAATATTATTTCCGAGCAGGCGCATCCCAAGAAGTGGATTTTTTTGTGAATTAACAACCGCGCTTACTTCTTGACTGCTCAATCCCTGTGATGTAAGCCATTGTCTAGATTGATTCTCATCGGGGTCGTTTAGGTGAAATACCTGGCAGCGGCTGGAAATTGTGGGCAACAGATTTTGAACATTCTCTGTTATCAAAAAGAAAAAATTATCCTGTGCGGGCTCTTCAAGGACTTTCAGCAATGAATTTGATGCACTGTCGGTCATGGCATCAATCGGTGCAATCAGGAAAATCTTGTTCTTCGAGATATGTGATGCAGTATTAGCCTGTTCGATCAGTGCCCTGACTTGTGAAATCAGGATGTTGGAACGAACGGTCTTTCTTTTCGAGCGAACGCTTTCCTCTTCGAGGTAACGATGGGCGTAGGCCTGCATTGACGGTGCGATAAAACCAAGCATCAATTCCGATGTGATCACATGTAAGTCCGGGTGAGTTGCCGCTCCAAACAAGCGACACCCTCTGCACTCTCCGCAGGGTCGGCTCTTACTGGCATCACATAGCAGTGCCATTGCCAGCCGCGATGCGAACTGGAATTTACCGACTCCCGGATTCCCGGTCAGGAGCGTGGCATGTGCAATGCGGTCAAAGGACTTCGTTAACGTGCTCCATGATGTGCTGTGCCAGGGCAACAGTTCAGGAATTTCAGCCATGACACACCGCAAGGAAATCGTTCATCAGATTGCGGGCGATATCGCAGACTTCAAGTTCTGATTTGTTGGCGTCAATCACCTTGACTCTATCTGGCTCCTTCACAGCAATTTCACGGTAGGTTTCTCGAACTCTTTCGTGAAAATCAAGATCCTCCAATTCAAACCGATCCAAAGACCCGTCATTGTTGCGAAGTCGAGATTGCCCCGTTTCGGTAGCCGCATCCAATAACAATGTCAGATCAGGGCGAAAGTCACGTTGTACCCATTCTTCAATTGCACCGATGCGCTGATGATCGACGATGCGCCCGCCTCCCTGGTATGCATATGTCGAATCAGTGAACCTATCGCAAAGCACCCATTTACCGATACGCAACTCGGGTAAGATGAGCCGCTCCAGATGTTGTGCACGAGCAGCAAAAATAGTGAGAATTTCCGCGTCTGTGCAGAAGTCATTTTCAGGTGTCAGCACCAAGCTGCGCAATTGCTCACCCAAAGTTGTACCCCCCGGCTCTCGGGTCGTAATTATGTCAATGCCGGCGGATCGGATCGTCGAGACGACAGTTGATACGAGCGCGGTCTTTCCCGCGCCGTCAATTCCTTCAACTGTGATGAATTTTCCTTTAATATTCTGATTCAAAATTTTATTACAAGTATTTGATATTAAAATTTATATATAAACTTTCACTACTCGCTTTTCTTCTTTCGATATTTTCGAACCGCTTTCACATGTTCTTCAAGCGTATCTGAGAATTTGTGCGTGCCATCGCCTTGGGCGACAAAATACAGAGCACTGGTTTCGGCAGGATTTGCTGCTGCTCGCAATGCGTCTAATCCTGGCATTGCAATTGGTGTGGGCGGTAAACCGTAGCGTGTATAGGTATTGTACGGAGTATCAGCATCCAAATGGGATTTTTTCAGAATTCCGTCAAATTTATGAAGCCCATAAATTACAGTCGGATCCATTTGCAATCGCATCCGCTTTCGCAGGCGATTGACAACGACACCGGCAATAATCGGATATTCCGAAATTACATTGGATTCTTTCTGGATGATGGATGCTACGATCAATCCCTCGTATGCTGTCTTATATGGAAGATCCGGCCGTCTGTTTTCCCATTCGCTTTCAAGACTGTGTTTCATGTTGTTGTAAGCGGTGAGGAGAATAACTGCGTCGGATTGACCTGAGCTATAGTTGTAGGTGTCAGGAAAAAACCAGCCTTCGGGATGTTCTTCAGCAATTTGTAGTGTACTCAATATCTCATCATTGGGGATATCAACCAACGTATGCTCGATATTGGATTTGGACCTCAATTGTTCCAGGAAGTCGTCGAATGTCCAGCCTTCAATAAATTGAACTGTATAGATGATTGACCTTCCATTGACGATATTGTCGAGTACATCAAGCAAGTTGTCATCTGGATTAAAGCGATACTCTCCGGCTTTGAATTTCCGGTCAATATTTCCCAATCGAGCAGTCCAGATTACAATCTTGCTATTCTTGACATAACCGTCTTCGGTGAGCTTGCGGGCAAAATCCGAGACACTCTGCCCCTGTTCCAGAACGTAGATTCTGTCATCAGTTATGTTAAGAGGTCGGGTAATTTCATAACCTGCAAACAACGCAAGACAAAAAACGAGCAAAGAACCCAGTTGAATCAATCTCAACAGTGGTCGGAACTTCCTAGATTTTTTTCGTTTGGCAGCCAATGCTTGTTAGACCCCAATCGGGCGAGTTTTCAATCCGACACCGGAGCAGGTGTCGCGTGTTCAATTGTTTAGTTGAATTTACTGAATATGATTGTTCCGTTTGTCCCTCCAAAACCAAATGAATTGGAAAGCGCGGTTCTGATATTCATTTCTCGCGCACCGTCCGGAATGTAATCTAAATCACATTCGGGGTCTGGATCATCGAGATTGATTGTCGGCGGCGCAACCTGATGATGGATGGCGAGAACTGAGAACACCGCTTCGACACCACCAGCCGCTCCGAGCAGGTGGCCAATCATCGACTTTGACGAGCTCATCGCGAGCTCGTAGGCGTGACTACCGAACAGGTCCTTGACAGCGATCGTTTCTGCTAAATCACCCAATGGCGTTGAAGTTCCGTGTGCGTTGATGTAGTCTACCTCGTCAATGTTCACCTCACCATTTCGCAATGCATTCATCATACACCGTTTGGCGCCGTATCCTTCCGGTGAAGGACTGGTCATGTGATAGGCATCGCCGCTCAATCCGAATCCCGTGAGTTCTGCGTAAATTCTGGCGCCTCTTTTTTTTGCGAACTCCAGTTCTTCCAGAACCACTACACCGGCACCCTCACCCATTACAAATCCGTCGCGCGCCAAGTCCCAAGGTCGACTCGCCGCCTGTGGGTCATCGTTTCTTCGACTCAGAGCTCTGGCACTGGCAAAACCGCCAACAGAAGTCGGTGTCAATGCTGCTTCGGTTCCCCCTGCAATCATCACATCGGCATCACCGAAATTGATCAATCGCGCAGCGTCTCCGATCGCATGTGTTCCGGTCGAACATGCGGTCGTCACCGCGAGGTTTGGTCCCTTGAAGCCATGCTTGATAGAAAGATTCCCTGCGGCCATATTGATGATGGACATGGGGATATAGAATGGGGAGATGCGACGCGCTCCTCTTTCGTGAGTTTTTATCGTTGTGGCTTCGATTGTCGTAACACCGCCAATACCGGCACCGATATAGACACCGACCATATCGGCGTTATCTTCGGTAACCTCCAGATTCGCGTCCTGGATGGCCTCATTGCCTGCCACCATGCTGAACTGAATGAATCGGTCCATGTGGCGGGCGTCTTTTTCCGGTAAATGATCAGATGGATTAAAGTCTTTGACTTCACCCGCTATTGTGACCGGTAAATTGGTGGCGTCGAATAATGAGAGGTTACCGATACCACTGATTCCAGCTGTGACATTTCCCCAGTTTTCTTCAACGCCGAGCCCAATCGGTGAAACGATGCCAAGCCCTGTGACTACAACGCGACGATGATTCATCAGCTACCAATCAATACGCGTTAAGGTTAGCGAAGAAATTCAGAGAAATGAATAGTCAGCTGGTTCTGTCGAGTAAGATGTCGGCTAAGACGCGTTTTCTATGTAATCTATAGCCTCGCCGACCGTGGTGATTGTCTCCGCGATTTCGTCAGCGATTTCAAGATCAAACTCCTCCTCAAGTGCCATCACCAATTCAACGGTATCCAGCGAGTCCGCAGCAAGATCATTGATGAAAGAAGTGTCTCGGGTGATTTCCGGTGTAGGGTCTTGGTCACTGCACAATTGATCGATCACTAGTTGAACGACTCGTTCCTCAATTGTTCCCGCTCCATTGTCACTCATATGTTTACGTCCTCCGATTTAGGAATAAAATTAATACGCTAATGTTACCACTAAAAATAAAAAAATATTTGATCGCTGATTCCCGTTTGCGTCACCAAGCATATCTAACGTCTGACCATTCCTCCGTCGACGCATAGTGTAGCCCCGGTTATATATGAACTTTCCGGTGAGGCGAGAAACCCTACGGCGTCGGCTACTTCCTCGGCAGTTCCCATCCGACCTGCGGGAATTTGCGAGAGCAGATGGTCTTTCACTTTCTGGTCGAGTTCCGTAGTCATGTCGGTCTCTATGAAGCCGGGAGCAACTACGTTCACCGTTATATTTCTGGACGCAGTTTCCATTGCGAGCGATTTGGAAAATCCGGACAGTCCTGCTTTGGCTGCCGAATAATGTACCTGGCCGATGTTTCCCACCATACCGACGACTGAGGAAATATTGATGATACGACCTTCCCGCTTTTTTATCATTCCGCGAATGAAAGTCTTGCAAAGCCGATAAACGGAATTGAGATTGGTATTGATAACATCTTCCCACTCCTCGTCCTTAATTCGCATAAGTAGATTATTACGGGATATTCCGGCGTTGTTTACCAGAATCGTGACGGTACCGTAATTTTCCTCGATCGATTGTACAAGAGCGTTGACACTCTCCATTTTCGTCACATCAAGTTTAATACCTTCACCCGTACCATTGGCCTTTCGGAGATATTCGGATATCGATTCTGCACCACTATCTGTGGTGCCGGTACCAATCACGGTACCACCCATCTGTACGAGTTTGTGCGCGACCGCGCGACCGATTCCCCGCGTTGCGCCGGTGACGAGACAAATTCTGTTTTCAAGAACGGTGGATTGCATTTTCTCAAAACGTCAGAAAAGCCGCGCCCCAAGTAAAACCACCACCGAAACCTTCGATCAAAATGCGGTCGCCGGGCTTGATTCGGCCGTCACGAACCGCGACGTCAAATGCGAGTGGAATGGATGCGGCCGAAGTGTTACCGTGCTGATTGACTGTAACGATCACCTTACTCATTGGCATACCCAGTCGTTTGGCCGTCGCGGTGATGATCCGCATATTGGCCTGATGGGGAATCATCCAATCGATACTGTCAATTTCGGCTCCATTGGCTTCCAGGGCTTCCTCGGCAACCTTTTCCATACACTTGACGGCGATTTTGAATACTTCTCCGCCCTGCATCTGTGTGAAAGCACTTCCATTGACAACCTTGTTGAAATTTTTTGACACACCCACCGGCACGCTGAGCAAATCCTTGTATTGACCATCCGCATGCAGATGAGTTGAATGAATTCCCGGCGCATCTGATGCCTCAACAATAATGGCTCCCGCGCCATCACCGAATAGGACACATGTAGATCGGTCTTCCCAATCTATAATTCGCGAAAAGGTTTCTGCACCGATCACAAGCGCTCTTGTGGCACTTTCTGTGCGAATGAATTTTTCTGCGATGTCGAGTGCATACATAAACCCTGCACAGACAGCCTGAACGTCAAATGCTGGAGACCCTTTAATTCCGAGTCGATCCTGCAACAGACAGGCACTGCTGGGGAAGACCTGGTCAGCGGTTGTTGTAGCCATGACAATCAGATCAATACTGTCAGGTTCCAGATTGGCGGCTTCAAGTGCTGCGACTGCTGCTTTTTCCGCAAGATCACTGGTCGTTTCATGCTCATCCGCGATGTGTCTGTTTTCAATACCGGTGCGGGATAGGATCCATTCATGACTAGTGTCGACCATCTTCTCCAAGTCGTAGTTGGACACGCGATTCGCCGGCAGATAGCTGCCGGTCGAAACAACCCTTGCGTAAGTCATGCTGTCACCTCGGCAGCGGCACTTATCTGTCTATTGATTTGGGACGGAACATCATTGGTGATTTCAATCAATGCCTTTCGCAACGCATAGGAAAATGCCAGTTGATCGGCACCTCCGTGACTCTTGATTACAGTACCCTGAAGCCCGATCAACGCCGCACCGTTATATACCCTGGGATCGATCCTCGCTTTTACGCCTTTCATGACCGGTGTCGCAATCAATCCGGAAATCTTCCTCATCCAATTCTTCTGAAATTCAGTTCGCAATGCATGTTGAATAAATTTTGATACACCTTCACTCGCCTTGAGTGCGACATTGCCGGCGAATCCATCGCAAACAATCACGTCTACATTCCCGTCAAAAATTGCATCACCTTCTACAAATCCCCGGTAATTTAGTTCACTCGACTGAAAAAGAGCTGCGGCTTGCTTGATGATCTGATTACCCTTTATATCTTCAACTCCGATATTCAGCAATGCAACTCGGGGATTCTCAATTTGTTCGGTGTATTTGACGAAAGTTGACCCCATTATGCCAAATTGAAGTAAGTCTCGGGATGAACAATCCACGTTGGCGCCCAAGTCGAGCAAACTGACATGTCCGGTCAGTGTAGGAATAGAGGAAATTATCGCCGGCCGATGGATACCCGGGAAAGTTCGAAGAACAAAGTGCGAAATGGCCATCAATGCGCCTGTATTACCCGCACTGACACAAGCGTCGGCCGTGCCATCCTTGACCATATTGACGGCGATTCGCAGTGAAGAATTTTTTTTCCTCCGCAGTGCATGCACAGGAGGATCGTCCATTTCCACAACTTCCGAGGTATGGTATACCTCTATACGTGAGGCACTGCTCGAACTCGCTCTGTTCAGATATTGGTGAATCTTATCCTGATCGCCGATCAGCACAAATTTGAGTTGTTTGGCACTTTCCAGTACGGATAGCACCGCGGGCACAGTCACTTCGGGCCCGAAATCGCCTCCCATCGCGTCAATGGCAATGGAGTTCACCATGGATATCAGCCGGGGTCTGTTGTCTAAGGCGCATCGCTCTGCGGTTCACCTACCGCGGCGAGATGCCATCAGGATTCGTCTTCTTCCTCACGCGCGACTTCGGGAATTACGCGCCGACCGCGATAGAATCCATCATCGGATACGTGATGGCGTCGATGCAGTTCTCCTGTTTCAGGTTCAATTGAAAGAGTTGGGAAACTCAGCGAATCATGAGATCTTCGCATGTTACGTCTGGATTTGGATTTTTTTCTTTGTTGTACAGCCACGTCACCGCCTCACGGTCAAGGTATCAAACTTGGAATATGGTTTCAATTAAAATATTCGGGAGCCGTCAACTGTCTTCGTTTCGCAGACAGATATTGATCGACATTTCGGTCAGGGCACAATACATACTGCCGTAACAGCGCAATTTTACTAAATTTTCTTAAACCTGATGAAGGTTCCGATAGTATCGGAATTTTTAGCGGGGTTGATCGCCTTGGTATCGATGCATTTTTGAAGGGACTCTTCAGTGAATTCTGCAGATAAGGAACTCCGACTTGTTTTGGCCTCTGCTTCTGCAGCGAGATATTCAGTCCTGTCCAAGTTAAAGTTGGAATTCGAGACTGTGGATCCGTCTATAGATGAATCCCCGCTACCGGAAGAGTCGCCCAGTGATTTGGTAAGACGGCTATCCTGGCAGAAAGCCAAGTCAGTTTCCGATAGATTTGGCCGTCACCTGATCATCGGATCTGATCAGGTTGCAGTCGTCGATGGGGAAATTACAGGTAAGCCAGCGGACCGTGACGATGCGATTCGTCAACTAAAAAAAGCGTCAGGCCAGAATGTCACACTTTACACCGGACTTGCCCTATTCAACTCTGAATCAAATCATCTTCAGGTTGATGTGCTGCCTTATCGGGTAAGGTTTCGTAAGTTGACAAATTCGATGATCCTCAACTACATCGACGCTGATCAGCCATTCGATTGCGGAGGGAGTCTGCGTTCGGAGGGTCTGGGGGTCGCTCTTCTTGAAAAGTTCGACGGCAGCGATCCGAATATCCTGCTGGGACTGCCCTTGATTCGTCTGATTGACATGCTGGCTGTTGAACACATCCATCCGCTTTAGACACCGAAAGGCAGGTGCGCTGTCCCTAGTCTCGAACCAGGGTATAGCTATCATCATCAATCAAGACTACGCTATCGGATTCAATGATTCGAATCGGACGCAGTGAAGCTCCGTAACAGGGTCCGCTGACACACGCACCGCTATCGGGTTCAAACAAGGCTCCATGATTGGCACATATGATGTAGTTTCCCGAAATATCAAAGAACTCCCCTTCCTCATAATCCAGCTTGAGAAATAGATGGGGACATTGATTCAAATAGCCGTAGACATTGCCACGGAATCGAAGAACGAAGGTCTCCAGCAGTACATCGTCGTGTTGGACCACAAATTTGTGTCCCAAACCTTCTGATTCAAGTCTTGATGAGTCGCATATGACTCGATCAAGTTTGTCTTCCTTTGTCATTTTTTGTCAGCAGGTTGTTTTAGGTTTTCCAGCACATCCATCAGTTCCTGCGGCAATTTGCAGTCAAGCGTAATCAGTTCACCTTTTTCCGGGTGGGTAAATTTGAGTCGGTATGCATGCAGGAACATTCTACTCAATCCATAGTTGCGCATCTCGGTATTGAAACGACGATCACCGTAGGTCTGGTCGCCGGCAATCGGATACCCTGCCGCCACGGCATGTCGTCTTGCCTGATGTGTTTTTCCGGTGTGAAGTGTGATGTCGATCAAGGTACACTCGGCGAACTTCTTTGTCGGTCGGAAAGTACTGAATGTCGATTTCTTCACCATCTTTCTCGGATTTGATCCGGGTGTCGAGTCCGGGTCAGCGGTTTTCAGCTCACGTGCGCCACCTCGCCAGACACCTTTCACCAATGCGAAATAATTTTTAGTCATTGAAAATTTATGTTGAGCGTCGCGCCTCAACATTGAGTGCATTTCGCGCAAAGTCCGTTTATTTTTTGCCAGTAGCAGGATTCCAGATGTGTGCTTGTCGAGGCGATGTACCAATTCGACATAACCCAAGTCGGGGCGCACCACACGCATTGCCTCGATAAGTCCGAGCCTGTGATTGGTACCGGCATGGACAGCGATACCGGCACCTTTGGCGACAGCAATCAGGCTCTCATCTTCGAATATGATTTTGCTTGTCGCTTTTTTCAGGTTCGGGTTCACACTGGTTGGAATCGTTCTGTCAGCAACTCTAACCGGCGGAATTCTCACGCGATCACCCGCCTTCAGCCGCTGATGGGCTTTGGCGCGTTTGCTGTTAACCCGAACCTGCCCGGTCCGAATAAGGGAATAGACATGATTGCGTGGTACACCATGCAGTTCAGTGATCATAAAATTGTCGAGTCGGCGATTTTCCGAATCCTGATCGACTTCCACCGTCGCAGCACTCGGAGATTTGACTGGTTTTTCTGGATTCAAAGGAGTAACGGCGATATTTTCGAAACAGGTGTTTATATGCGACGGTACCAAGAACTCACATAGAAATAGCACTATTCAGTATAATACTGTCTAACTTTCGGATGAAAAATCGTCCAGATGTGAATCATCCCGGAATTCGGCGGTTTGAACCAGCAGTGTCAAGCACGCAATAACGCAGACATATTTAGCCGAACAGTATCAGTCTCCCAAAACAGGGGGAACGCCCAACAGTTACGGAATTTCGTGCCACAAATCGAATTTGGGCACATAAACAATATTTTAATTGCATCACTCAGTACACATCATGTTAAAGAAGGGATATCGAATTCATTCTGAACATACAAAACTCGTGCCCGACTTATCGGTAATTTCCGTTGTGATGCAATTCGGAGAGATAAATAATGAAACGAATGTTGTTCAACGCGACCCACTCGGAAGAACTTCGGGTTGCTATAGTCGATGGTCAAACACTTGTTGATCTAGATATCGAGTTTGTTAACAACGAAAACAAAAGAGGTAATATCTACAAAGGAATAGTAACGAAAGTTGAACCAAGTCTTGAAGCTGTTTTTGTAGATTACGGCGCAAAGAGACAAGGCTTTCTCTCCTTGAAAGACATATCAAGGAGTTACTTTTCCGATCGCTCTTCGCCCACCGTCTCGGCTGGGCAGCAAGTCCGCATTCAAGATGTCATCAATGTTGGTGACAGCATGATCGTTCAGGTCGAGAAAAATGAAAGGGGTACCAAAGGCGCTGCTCTTACGACATTCATCAGCCTCGCCGGTCGATATCTTGTCTTACTGCCGAACAATCCAAGGGGTGGCGGAATCTCTCGACAGATCGGAGGCGGAGATCGCTATGAACTCAAAGAGATAATGTCACAGCTCGAAGTGCCGGAGGAACACTCTATCATCGCACGGACCGCTGGAATCGGACAATCATCGGAGAATTTCCATGCAGACCTCAGATTTTTGCTCAATCTATGGAAAATTATTGAATCCACTGCCGATTCAAAAGACTCGTCATTTCCAATCTATCAGGAAAGCAGCCTCGTAACTCGGGCGTTACGCGATTATCTGCGCGAAGATATTGATCAGATTCTGATCGACAATGAGGATTTGTTCGAGGAAACCCAAAAATTTGTCGAGGAAGTATTGCCTTCAACCAACGTGCAGGTTCAACACTATACTGACACGGTTCCGTTGTTTTCACGCTACCAGGTTGAACATCAAATCAAAGATGCTTTTGAACGCAATGTGAAGCTTCCAAACGGTGGCGTAATTGTCATCGAACAGACTGAGGCCTTGGTCACGATAGATGTCAACTCAGCGAGATCAACCAAAGGTGCCGATATCGAAGAAACTGCGCTACAGACAAATCTTGAAGCTGTGGACCAGATTGCGAAGCATCTGCGAGTCCGCGATATCGGTGGACTCATCGTGATCGATCTGATCGATATGATCAACAAGAGGAATCGCAGGACAATCGAAAAGCGATTCAGTGAGGCGGTCGAATCCGATCGTGCCCGAACCCGAGTCGGTAGAATTTCCAGTTTCGGTCTGCTTGAAATGTCCAGACAACGACTGCGTTCCTCAATCGAAGAGTCGAGTCACGATGTGTGCCCCCGCTGTAAAGGACATGGTTTCATCCGGAGCACTACCTCAAGCGCCTTGAGCATTCTGCGAATTATCGAAGAAGAAGCACTCAAAGAAAATACGGAATTGATTCACGCACATTTGCCGGTAGAAGCTGCGACGTTCCTGGTGAATGAGAAGCGGCACGAACTGAACATGATTGAGTCGAAAATGGGGACAAGAATCGTGATCATTCCGACTAGCTCGATGTTGACACCAGACCATCATATAGCCAAATTCACTTCAGCTGAATTGGAGGACAAGGAATCGTCAATTAGCTACACATTGCAGTTGCCAGACCGCTCACCTGAAGTGTACAACTTTATACGAGCCGGTAGCAGCGAAAAACCCGCTGCTGTTCAACCGGCCGATATACTCAGTATTTCCGAAAAGAGCAAATCTTCCGGTCCACTGCTCAAACGGGTTGTGAAGAGCATATTCGGTTCCGGACAGGAGGATAAGGCTTCAGTGGACACTCCGAAGGATGACGCCGATTCAGTCAAGGAGAAACCTGTTGAGAAAAAAAATGTGAAAGGTACAACTACCAGGAGACCGAGAAAGAAGCCTCAAGCCGGCGACCGGGCGACTACTCAGGGCAGACGAAAGACAACACCTAAGCGCACAAGATCAAAGCCATCCGGCAATTCGATCCATTATGAACAGAAAAAGTCTGGGGGTAATTCGACAGAACGATCAAGAACGGCTGCGGGGAATTCGAATAACAGGGGAAATAGAAAGCAGCGTCCGCAAAGACAAAGAAGTCGGGAAATTCAGCAGGATCACCATGATGGTAATTCAACCTGATCGAATCTCATCACTATTGCGACTCCCAGTTACTTAAAAATTGCTGGAAGTGATTTTCATTCGAATCGGCTAACCAGTTCCTGACCAGCTGCAATTCGTTTTCGTAACGTTGCATAGTGTAGTTTCCTCGAATCAGCTCGAATCTGAGATAGACCAGGTACGTACTCAAAGCGTCGATTTCACAGTAATCTCGGATTTCCTGGAGTTTTCCATCGAGATAGGAATCAAATACCTTATCGCCCCCTACTCCGATTTTCCCGGGCAGCCCGATCATTTTGCAGATATCGTCCAAGGACGCAAATGCCCGTGGCTGAAATCTTGACAGAGTGTCCATCAGATCAATGTGGCGCTTGTGGTATCGGCTTTGGTAGTTGTTCCATTTGAATTCATTGTTGAAGTCCCCGGTATCCCAATAGGTGACACTCGGTATGGAATGTACTAATGCACGATACTGTAATACCGGCAGATCAAATCCGGTTCCGTTCCACGAAACAAGAGTTGGTGATTTTTCGACAATCGTAAAAAATTTCTGGACAATCTCTTTTTCGTCAGAATCCGGGTCCCCAAGGGTTCTGACTCCGAATTGGTCCCTGCTCCATCTTGCAGCCACAGAAATTGCGACCACCCGATGCTGATGTAGAGGTAGAAAATCCGAATCCGGCACCTTTGTTCGGCGGGCAGCAAGCATCGCCTTTGCCGTTTCCTTTGCGTCAATTCCGTCAAGACCGTATAGTTTTCGACCTCCTTCAAGGTCTGGAATCGTTTCAATATCAAAAACAATAAGCATTGGTTAAACCGAGCTGGCGAGTAACGAGTTTGTGAAAATCGAAATGACAGATATTTATACACTTTGAAAGCAAGAGTCAGCATAAAACGATGCAAACACAGACGCTGAATTACAACGCAATGTATCAAAAAGCGGTTCGGGTTCTGTAATCATATTCTGACATTCGACGGATGCGACCAAACCAGCATCCTTCCTCGCAATTGCCCGTCAAAAGTCCGGTACCACCGCCAGATATACCCTGCCCTCTGTCGGGGTTGTATACGCTTTGGGCTGAAAACTCTCATCGTTCGTGATCTGGCACTTTCGCCGACTGCACGAATTACTGGACATTCAATCTTTTTGATCGACTCGTCTGCTGCCTTGCCTTCAGATGAAAAATTTCCAGAATATCAATTCCCAAAATCTTGGATTTTTATTTTTACTCGTTCCCATGCATCCTCAGCAAACAATCCCTCAACTCAATGGCCAGAACGTTCTTCACATCATGCAGGCTGACTCCATGCTCAAAGGCGGAATTCTGCATCCTGCCGTTAAAATCCACTTCAAATCGTAATTCCATGACATAACTGTAAGCCATTTCCTGGATTTCATAGGCATTTAGTCCAGCGAATTTTTCCGCAAGAATACTACTCTGTGTTTCTGCCCATACTCTGGCATCAAGTTCAACAGATATGGTTTCACCTTTCTCCGTAAGGTTCTTTCTACTTGTCGAACTGACCGTATCTGATGGAATTCTTGAAATTATGTCATCAATCTTGGCGTTGATTGACTTCATGTAATCATCAATCTTGGTGTTGGTTGACTTCATGAAATCCTTGAGCAACCTGATATCACTGTTGACGTTGTTGTACCAGGCTCCAGCACCGAAATTCATACCCACAGCAGCAATTATCGCCAATATCCATAAGGGATTGATTTCAGTCATCGGTATTCTCTTTGGTTGAATTTTATTGTCTGTCAATATTTATTCAAAATTATATGTTCAGTTTTCGAAATTCAAACTGGATTTTGTCCGGATTCAGCGGGATAAGTTGAAACAAATGGGGCATGTTGCGGTGGTTGCCCGGTGGAGGGTACTGTCGGTGCCTTCCAGACTCATTATCGCACTCTGTGATGGTTGTCCATGATGGAAATACAGCGACTTTCCATGCGTCAGCACTATGAGCTCGGTAGCATGATAAATGGATTTCTGTGTTCTTAAAGTCAAGCCGGGTAATCGAAATAACATAAAATGATTCAATGAAAGCGTTCCATACTGCGCTTTCCATTCTTTACCGTTGGCACATAAGCTGGACAATCAATTGCGGTTTTTTTCTTCCCCTGAACTCGTTCAGCTCCAGTCCGTAGATCATTCTGTATGTGGACAGCTCAGGAGATTCTGAGTGTGTTTGGAAGTATCGGAAGTAGATTGCGTCAACGGTTTTGGAATGTCTGAGCGACTGCAGCCTCATTTTAAGATGTATTTCCTTAACAATCTGATAGTGAGTAATTTCAAATTCCCCTTCAAATAATGGTGGCTCAAAAGCCTGACCCCATGGCCCGCCGCTACGAATTGCTTCTGCCGTATCGACATCGATGGTATCGATTTCGCCGTCAGTCAAGATTCGATCGTGAGTTGGTTTATGGTCCTGAAACTCGGCAATGACAGTTTCAAAACAGTCGCTGAATTCAGAGAATGACTCTTCAGCAATTGTAAGGCCCGCGGCCATGGCATGGCCACCGAATTGAACGACGATATCTGGATTGAGATTCGTAACTTCAGCTATCGCATCGCGAATGTTGACATTCCAAACAGAACGACCGGAACCGCGCAGATTGCCTTGATCATCTGGTGCAAACACAACCGTCGGACGTCCGGTACGCTCACGAACTCGGGCCGCTACCAGACCAACAATTCCGGAATGCCAGTCTCTATCCACCAGACAATTCGAAAACTTGTTCGTATCCAGGCTGCTCTCAATTTGCTCGACATTTTTCAGTGCCTGTTTGACCATTTTATTTTCCTGATTACGTCGTTGCACATTGAAATTCTCAATTTTCTGTAGCAGTTCCAATACTTCGGAATGATCATTGCTGATCAGACACTTTATCCCGTAACTGATATCGTCAAGCCGGCCTGCGGCATTCAATCGCGGACCTGCAGCGAACGCCAGATCCTCAGCTACGATTTGACCGATTTTCCGACCACCAGATTCGAGCAAAACTTGAATACCGATACGACATTTGTCTGAGTTGATTCGCTTCAGTCCCTGTGCGACGAGAATTCGATTGTTTCTATCCAGCGCCACAACGTCTGCGATGGTGCCGAGTGCGACCAAATCCAGATAGTCGGCCATGTTCGGAACCTTGATACCTTGGTTGGCAAACCAATTGTCTTCAACCAGACGGGATTTCAGCATCGAGAGGACATAAAATATCACGCCAACACCGGCGAGATTCTTACTTTCAAACTGATCTTCTGACAGACGCGGATTCACGATTGCGTCAGCTTCGGGCAAACTGTCACCAGGCAGGTGGTGGTCAGTAACAACTACAGTCATTCCAAATTCCTTCGCGAGCTTCACCCCTCCGATGCTTGAAATACCATTGTCTACGGTGATCAACAAGTCCGGTTGTGCTTCTGACAAATAGTCAACGAACTTTTCTGACAAACCATATCCAAACTGCACGCGGTCCGGGCATGCGAATCCTACGCGTCGAACTCCGAATGCAGTCAGTACCAGGTAGGCCAATGCGCAGCTGGTCGCACCATCGGCATCATAGTCTCCAGCAATCAATATTGATGCATCTGCCTGAACGGCTTCAAAAATAATTTCGACAGCATCATTGAGATTTGCAAGCCCTGCCGGGTGGAGTAAGTTGGTAAGGGAATAATCCAGTTCTTCTGGATTCTTTACTCCTCTATTTCTGTAGACTCTGTCCAATACGGGATGAATTCCCTTTAGGGTTGTTTGACAAACCGGAGTTCTTTCTACAATTTCCCTTTTTGGAGCTGAATTCGAAACTGACATTGGTAATTGGATCAGATCAGGTCTTCAATTCGAATTCTGGTAATGGTTTCTCTCACCGAATCCAAAGACTCCAATTGTTCAATTGCACGTAGCATGTTTGATTCTACTGTTTCCTGGGTGACAATCACGACAGGAAGCACGTCCTCGTGAGAACCAGTTCCTTTCTGTAGTATTGACTCGATACTTATTTCCTGATCCCCAAGAATCTTGGTGATTTCGGCGAGTACACCGGCCTTATTGTCAACAGTCATGCGCAGATAGTTTGCTGTCGAAACTTCGTCAACCGATAGGATTGGCAGTGAAGAGATTGAATTGGGTTGGAATGCGAGATGTGGGACGCGATTCTCCGGGTCGCTGGTCATCACGCGAACCACGTCGACCAAATCAGCCACGACCGCGGAAGCGGTTGGCTCGGCACCCGCGCCGGCGCCATAGTAGAGAGTTCTGCCGACTGCGTCACCGGTTACCAAAATCGCGTTCATGACTCCATTCACATTGGCAATCAGTCGTCGGTTGGATACAAGCGCAGGATGGACTCTGGTTTCCACCCCATTCTCACTTCGTTTTGCAATCGCCAACGGTTTGATACTGAATCCAAGATCATCCGCGTATGCAATGTCGTCGTAGGTGAGAGACTCAATGCCGATTCGATGTACGTCGCTGATCTTTTGTAAGGGCACACCGAATGCGATGGATGCCAATATGATCAGTTTATGTACAGCGTCAATTCCGGCAACATCAAAAGTTGGATCCGCCTCTGCATAACCTAATTTCTGAGCTTCATCAAGCATTTCATTGAAAGAGCAATGATTTTCCTTCATTCCAGTCAAAATATAGTTGCTTGTACCATTGATGATTCCTACCAGCGATTCAATCCGATTTCCGGCAAGCCCCTCGCGTATTGCTTTGATAATTGAGATTCCGCCACCGACAGCAGCTTCAAACGCAATTACCAAAGATTGATCCTGAGCGGTCTGGAACAATTCTTTTCCTCGCACTGCGAGCAGTTCCTTGTTTGCGGTGACGATATGTTTGCCGTTGCGAAGTGCGTTGGTAACGTAGTCGTATGCCGGTTCAATGCCACCGATTAATTCAACTACAATGTCAATGTCCGGAGATTCCAAAATTTGGTTTGGATTGTCCGTCAGCTTGACGCTGTTCACAATAGAGTCTCTCGATTTGTCGAGATGTTTAACCGCACACTGGGCGATTTCTATCTCGCGTCCAGCGCGTCGAGAAATTTCCTGCGAATTTCGTTGGAGTACCGTCAGCGTACCGCATCCGACTGTACCCAAACCTATTATTCCTATTTTGACTGGTTTCATCGACGTTAAATCAAATTGTGGATATTTGGAAAGATAAATTCATGAAACTGTTATAGTTGTTGCATAAACTACTTCTTACAACCTTGTTATGGAACTGAGCAGATCAGATATACCCGGAGCCAACCTGATCACGCAATACACATCGGGCGAGTTTCTTATAAACGGTGTATTGTATACACAGAGCATTATCGTCACCGCTGATAATGTATTGACAGATTGGCACCCGAAGACTGTATCTGAACTCGATATTTCAGATTTTGAAAGGTTCGCTGAATTTGACGCGGAAATCGTCATTCTCGGGACAGGGCAAAACCTCGTTTTTCCTGATATGAAACTGCTGCAGCCACTCATTGATCAACGGTGTGGGTATGAAATCATGAATTCTCGCGCTGCGTGCAACACCTTCAATATTCTTATCGGTGATGACCGGAAAGTCATCGCGGCCCTGCTTTCTGGATAGAGATTGATCCCAATCATTGCAACTGAATAAAATACGTATGCGGTTCT
The DNA here is from genome assembly GCA_963662635.2 of Arenicellales bacterium. Taxonomy (GTDB): domain Bacteria; phylum Pseudomonadota; class Gammaproteobacteria; order Arenicellales; family JAJDZL01; genus JAJDZL01. The sequence goes on along the minus strand of CAXXFC010000004.1, from coordinate 248,346 downwards.
TGATAGGACCGTTTCCCGCAATACAAACCAACCAGACAAAGATTCCGAAAAGTTTTCGCCATCTCGACCGTGAATCATAATTCGCGTGAGAAAGTCAAACTTTGTCAGAATTGATGTGCTTTCGCAAGGACCGCAATCAAACAAGCGTGCAGCATCAGCCCTTGGGTAGATACTGCATCGGGTCAACAGGCGTACCATTCTTTCTTATCTCAAAATGGAGTTTGACTCTATCTGCATCAGTACTACCCATTTCCGCAATTTTCTGGCCTTGGGAAACACTTTCTCCTTCTTTGACTATAACCCGCGAATTATGTGCATAGACGCTGAGAAATTGTGGAGTATGTTTGACGATTATTATTCGGCCGTAACCGATCAATCCAGTACCGGAGTAGACCACACTGCCGTTAGCACTCGCTTTGACTGGGGCACCGCTGTTGCCTGCGATTTGAATTCCATTGCGCCGTTTGGATTTGGAGAACCGGCTGATAATCTCACCTTGAGCTGGCCATATCCACTCTGAAGGCGCAGCAGTTGCAGCCGGTACAGTTGAGGTTGGGGTTGAAGTTGGGCTTGAAACCTCTTTGCTGCTTGTGTTTTCAGTTGGCGTTACTGGTTGCTGAGGTGGTGGGGCTTCAACAGCTTGTTGATACCCCGTGTATTCCTCTCCTTCCGGTGGATAGAGTTTTATAACCTGACCTGGATGGATGGTGGCTTCAGGATCAGCCATATCGTTCCACGCCGCCACGTCTCGATAATCATATCCAGCAACAAACGATATTGAGTACAAATTGTCGCCAGGTCGTACAAGCGCCGTTCTGCCCGTATAGGTCGTTTTGGGCTCCTCCCGCGACACTTCGACATTCTTGTCAACAATCGGAGCGAACTTATCCTTCTGCGCAGGACCACACGCGCCTACGACCAGTGAGGTACCAACCAGCAGAGAAATTCCAAATTTATTGTAGTGTCCAGTAAACAATTAAAAGAACCACCAATACTGTCAAAAGCCATCCTACCGGAGCGGCATATTTTTTCATTATGTTGTGAACCGAATCACCAGCCCAATAACAAACTGACGATACGGCGAAGAATCTAGCGCCACGACCGATTACAGAGCCAATGATAAACGGAATTACCGCCATCGCAAATACTCCGGACGCGATTGTAAACACTTTGTATGGGATCGGGAGAAATCCAGAAATAAGTACCATCCAGATTCCATACTCGTCGTACCAAGTACTTAAGGCCTGAAAGTGCTCTTCTAGGCCATAGAGTTCTATCAACCATACTCCAACGGAATCGTAGAGAAAGACACCGATCAGATAGCCTGCGAGACCCCCGAGGACTGAAGTGATTGTGGTTAATGCGGCAAAATACCATGCCTTTGACCTTTGAGCCAGTACCATGGGTATCAGCAAAAAGTCTGGAGGTATGGGTAAAATAACTGCTTCCGTGAAACTCAAACCGCCCAGATACGCCGGGGCTTTGCGACTGGAAACCAACTCCAATAATCGCTCGTAAATTCGCGCTGACCAGTTCACAATGTTTCCTTAACTCATGTGTTGTGGTAGGTGCCTAACTGCGTATCTGAGTTCCCGGAACCTGGTTTGGAAAATAGTCCACGCACTCCCCTACCCGGTGGACATCTGCAGTCGCGCAATGCAATCCGCCCCCGAATGCATACGCATTTCTGAAGGGGATTGGAATAACCTCAAAGCCCAACGAGTCCAGCTGTTGAGCCTGATTGACTTCCGTTTCTTCTACGCAAACCGTCTTGTGATCAAGTATTAGGACATTCATTGACAACCAAACACTGGAGTAACACAATGGAGGCGGTCTATCGTGTGCAGGCATCGCAGCATCAATGATTTCCCAATCATTGGCTTTAAAAATTTTTCGCTGTTCATCCGGTAGTCTGCGAACCGGATTGTTGATAATCAAACCAGGTCGCAATGGAACAAATGTGGCGTCTATATGAATCGGATTTGGGTCATCGGGAAAGTCAATACAATGAATCCGATGCTCCGGGAAATGCCGCTGAAGCCATTCCGCGGCCTTTCGGTTGGTTGTGACGCCATGTTGACAAAATAGATCCTTTCCTAGACGCATCACGTCCGCCGCATCAAAAAGCGGTTCATGTTCGGTTGTGACAAAATCCAACCGACGCGTTTTTTCCAACAACACGTCATAGGTTGCGTCTTTGAAATAGTCAAGCTGGTATGCGTCATCAGTGAGTCTGGGGCGAGGAGCCTGTTCCCATCTGAACAATGGATCTTCATCAAAATATCTCAGCATCAACGGGTGATAGGCGAGATATTCAAAATACCTACATCTCATCATCATGGCCGCACTCAGGATTTCTCGACCTACGGTCAGCAGAACGTCTCGCGGTGGCATGCAGCCAAAAAGTGTTTTTGCGGAAAAATCTGGAGTCTGAGCTGTCTGATTCCACTGAATCGGAGTTGGACGGTCTACCCGAATTCCTCGAGACTCAAGAACATGCGTGAAATAGTCCAGCTCTTCTGCGGCTTTTTCGACGGTTTCGAGTGGTCTGGGGCCCCAAATACCCCACATATCACTGTTCTTGTCTATCTTCGCTTCCAGAGCCGGCTCCCAGCCAGGAATGCAGGTATTCTCAGCTCGACCAACTATGATGTGTTTTAGCGGATCAAAATCATTCCAAGAGGAAACCACTGTATTTGTCATCAAAATGCCCTTTGCGAAAGCAAAATATAGAAGATTTCTCCATAATTTCTTGATTGGTCGGGGCGAGAGGATTTGAACCTCCGGCCTCTTGCGCCCCATGCAAGTGCGCTACCAGGCTGCGCTACGCCCCGAATCAGTGATTGGTTGACTCGATAGCCAGGATATCGACCACCGTTTCCAGTTGTGCGATTGTCTGATTGATCTGATCTGCATGAGCATAGGGATCTTCCGCATTTTCCTCATTGTCGTGTTTCAACTGTTTTTTCGCACCTTCAATCGTAAAACCTTTGTCGTAGAGCAGGTCCATGATTTTCTGGATCAGCTGAATTTCGCGCCTGGAATAATAACGCCGTTGACCTCGCCGCCTAACCGGTTCGAGATCAGGAAACACCTGTTCCCAATATCGCAGCACATGCGCTTCGACTGAGCAAAGCTTACTTACTTCTCCGATCGTAAAGTAATGTTTATTAGGTATGGGTTGAATTTGAGGCATGGATGAAATGCTTCTTTATCAATTGCATACCAAAGACTATTCGTCCGAATTCTTAGAAGATGAGTAATTCGCGACACGTCGTCGCAAGTTATTGCTCGCCCTGAAAGTCACAACCCAGCGTTCGGTTATCGTGACGGCATCCTTGGTCCTGGGATTGCGACCAGGTCTTGGAAATTTATGTCGAATCCCATAACTTCCGAATCCGGAAAGTTTCACTTCCTCGTGTTTTTCCAGTGTGGATCGAATCTGCTCGAAGAAATTCTCAACAAATTCTTTGGATTCTCGTTGATTCAACCCGAGATGCTCATGGATTTCTTCAACCAGATCTGACTTTACAATTACAGAGTCTCCCATTTGATCATACCGCCTGTTCTCTCAACTGTGCGCCGAATTTCTCATTCAACGCGCTTAGAATTGTCTGCAAACTGGAATTGACTTCCTCGTCGGTCAATGTCTGTTCATGAGATCGAAATGTCAATCGATATGCGACACTCTTGGAATCCGAGTCAATACCTTTGCCACAATATACATCAAAAAGTGTGATGTTTTCCAAATTCTCCTGATCGCAACTGTCGATTTCGTTTGATATCTCCGCAACCGGAGTGTCAGCAGCTACCACGATCGAAATATCCCGTACCAATGGTGGGAAACGAGAAATCGGATGATACTGATTCAAACTTCTGTGTGACAGCACTTCAAGTTCAAGTTCGAATACAAAAACCTTATCTTCATCATTGATTTCATTAAATATATCAGGATGAATCTGCCCTATGGTACCACATTGTCGCTGTTTCAAATAAATTCCTGCGCTGCAACCGGGATGGAGACCGTCATATGGTTCTGCTCGAACTTCAAACTGATCCGATTTTCCCGTCAGATCGAGTACTGAGAACAAGTCGCCCTTGATGTCAAAGAAATCAATCTCACGATCTTGCATACCCCATTGCTGAGGACTGGCCATGCCATAACAGAGACCGCTGATCATATCAATTTCCTGGTCAGGCAGAAACACCCGACCGATCTCATACAAGCGGACACGGTCCTTGTTTCGTCGGTAGTTTTCCAAGAACGCACCCAAAAGTCCCGGCCAGAGGCTCGTTCGCATTGCTGACATGTTTTCGGACAGCGGATTTGCCAGTAACTTGGGTCTGAAATCTGGTTTGAATTTACTCTGAACAGCAGGATCGACAAAACTATAGGTGATCGCTTCAAAGTAGCCTTGATGATGCATCGTCTCTCTGATGGAGTTTTCCTTAACAACAGTTTCACTGATGTTGTTGGAAATATTCATCTCAACATGCATTGTGCTTGGAATCCTGTCATACCCATAGATTCTGGCTACTTCCTCGATCTGATCATGTTCCTTTTCCAGATCAAATCGATAGCTGGGTGGTAAAACGTCCCAGCCATTTTCAAGCGTTTTGACGTGTTGATTGACAGACTGAAGAATGGACTCAATTCGATCTTCAGAGATAGAAACGCCAAGAATGCGTTCGATTCGAGATTTACGTACCGTGCAAGATTGTTTCTCAGGAATGTATTCGGTGTTGGTGACTTCCTGAAGAGGTCCTGCCACACCGCCTGTAATTTCGATGATCAATTCCGTTGCTCGCTGCATTGCTTCCGCTTGCTTTAGCGGGTGAACACCTCGTTCAAATCGATGTGAGGCATCGGTATGCTTGCCGAAACGGGATACAGACCGTCGAATAGCGAGCGGAGAAAAGAATGCCGCCTCAAGGAAAACATTTTTGGTTTCAGGACGAATACCACTTGAATGTCCGCCCATTACACCTGCCAAGCCGTTCGGACCGTCACGGTCTGTAATGAGCAAGATGCCGTCGCCTAGATCAAGTTCGTCTCCATCAAGAAGTGTGAGTCTCTCCCCTGCTTTGGAGCGTCGAACAATGATTTCAGAAGAATCGAATAAATCGGTATCGAACGCATGCATCGGCTGACCGAGTTCCATCATGACATAATTTGTAATGTCAACAATCGGATGAATGCATCGCAATCCGACACGTTCCAGACGAGCCATCATCCAGTCAGGTGTTCTTGCTTTAGAATCGATATTCTCAATCATTCTTCCACAGTAATTTGGGCAATCTTCCGGGTCGATAACCGTCACAGGGATCGAATTGGAAGATTCTGCTGCAATTGGTCGGATTGAAGATGGTTGAATTTTCCGATTTGCAATGATCGCCGCTTCTCGGGCTACGCCCCGGATGCTCAGGCAATCCGCTCGATTGGGGGTCAGTTCGATATCCAGAATTGAGTCCGGTAAATTCAGGTATTGATTGAGTGAACAGCCGACCGGAGCGGTTGAATCCAATTCCATCAGCGTATCGAAAGACTCTCCCAATCCGAGCTCACCTGCTGAACACAGCATACCGGAAGATGTTTCGCCATGAACAGATCGTGAACCAATCTCTAAATCGCCGACTCTGCTCCCAACCAAAGCCAGCGGGTATTTTGCACCCTCGGTGACATCAGGTGCGCCACAGACAACCTGAATCTCTTTGTTCTGGCCGGCATCCACCATACAGACTGTGAGATGTTCGTGTGTCGGATGTATTCTGATAGTCCGGACGGCACCAACCACCACTTGAGCGTCGCATTCCAGGACAGGAGTGATTTTGGCAACTTCGAGTCCGGCCATCGTGAGTCTGCTGGATAATTCAGCGTCACTCAGATTGAAATCAACCCATTTCTTCAGCCAGTTGGTACAGACGATCATTGATTAGCAATCCTCATCTCACTATTGGAACTGGCTTAGCATGTCGAGATCATTTTTGAAAAAATACCGAAGATCGTCGACGCCATATCTGAGCATGGTGAAGCGCTCAACACCCAAACCAAATGCGTATCCTGCATAGCGTTCAGCATCTATATCAACATTCGAATATAGAGCCGGATGCACCATGCCACAGCCTAGAACCTCAAGCCATCCACTTCTTTTGCAAACGTTACATCCATCGCCGTCGCAAAACACGCAACTGACATCAACCTCCGCGGAGGGCTCTGTAAACGGGAAGTAAGACGGGCGGAAACGCAGTTTCAGATCTTGTTCAAAATATTCCTGAACGAAGAATTCCAATACACCTTTCAGATCAGCGAATGTTGTTGATTCATCGACTACAAGCCCTTCCAGCTGATGAAACATGGGTGTGTGAGTGATATCCGAATCGCAGCGATATACCCGGCCAGGGGCAACAACCCGGATCGGTGGTTTGTTGTTTTCCATGTAGCGGATCTGAACCGGTGATGTATGGGTACGCAGCAACAGATCGTCATGAAAATAAAACGTGTCCTGCATCGCTCGCGCCGGGTGTTCCGGAGGAATATTCAATGCTTCAAAGTTGTGGTAATCATCCTCTATTTCAGGACCGATGGCAATGTCGAATCCAGCCTGAGAAAAAATCTCCTGCATCCGGAATATCGTCCGGGAAAGTGGATGCGGACCGCCTGTAGCGCGTCTTCGCCCCGGCAAGGTTACGTCAACCTTTTCGCTTGCCAAGCGTCCAAGTCTAATTTTTTCGCTAAGCTGCCCACGTCTGGTTTCGAGATTTGATTGCAACCGGCCTTTTGCGTTCGACAGTTTCTTTCCGGTTGCGGGCCTGTCTTGTGCGGGCAGCTTACCGATGGATTTGATCAGCGTTGTGATATGCCCTTTTTTACCGAAATATGCGACGCGCAGTGTTTCCAGCTCATCAATTGAACTGGCAGATTGGATTTCAGCCTCAGCCTGGGTTACATAAGTATCCAGCTGTGAATATGCCTCCATTTCCGGCATCGCTCAGATACGATTGCGATCAATCAGGTGCTGAAGTGGGGAATGTGCGACCCAGCGGATAGAACTACGAAGGCGCTCTAGGTTCCGCTTAACTCAACCTTTGCTTTTTCAACCAGTCTGGAAAAGGTTTCGTTATCGTTCACGGCAATTGAAGCGAGAGATTTGCGATCGAGTTCAATACTGGCCAGTGACAACCCTCGCATGAAGCTGCTGTAGTTCATACCGCATTCTCGCGCGGCTGCATTGATCCGCATAATCCAAAGAGATCTGAAGTCCCTTTTCTTTCGTCGACGGTCGCGATAGGCATATTGTCCAGCCTTGATTACAGCTTGCTTGGCAACACGAAATACGTTCTTCCGAGCACCGCGATAACCTTTCGCCTGTTTCAATACTTTCTTGTGCCGCGCTCTTGCGGTCACACTGCGTTTTACCCTTGGCATTACATATTCCTCGTCTACGCGTAGGGAAGCATTTTCTGTACCTTCGGAGTATCAGCCGAATGCACGAGCGTCCCCTTGCGCAGACCACGCTTACGTTTGGTCGATTTCTTGGTGAAAATATGGGAAGCGTGCGAATGGCCACGCTTGAATTTTCCGGTCGCAGTGCGCTTGAAGCGCTTCGCTGCTCCCTTATTCGTTTTCATTTTAGGCATCGGAGATTCCCAAATAATTTAGTTCCATTATGTTTTCGTTGGTGCCAGCAGCATTATCATCTGCCGCCCTTCCAATACAGGCTCCTGTTCAACAAACGCGATTTCCTCAAGATCCTGTTTCACGCGATCAAGCATCTCGAGTCCCAATTTCGGATGGGTGACTTCCCGGCCACGAAATCTCATGGTCACGCGAGTCTTGTTTCCATCTTCCAGAAATTTCCTCAAGCGATTCAGTTTGACATCATAGTCACCAATATCCGTACCTGGACGAAACTTGATTTCCTTGACGACAATCTGTTTCTGTTTTCTTCTCGCATCATGCTGTTTCTTGCTTGTCAAATACCTAAACTTCCCATAATCCATAACCCGACAGACGGGAGGATTAGAAGTAGGGGAAATTTCAACTAGATCAAGATCCGCTTGCAGTGCGTAATTCTTTGCTTCGGCCAGAGATACCACTCCGACCTGTTTGCCATCCTCACTGACCAATCGAACCATTCCGGCTTCGATCTGCGAATTGATGCGGTGTAATTTGTCAGTAGCCGTTTCGTTGCCTCCTGTTCAGTTAATTCAATTCAAACTGCTCGCGTCGTGAACCATCTTGATTACTGACGCCTCCGATTGCGAGCCCAGATTCTCTCCGGACAGTGCCCGAACCGCAATTTGTTCGTTTTCCACTTCGCGATTGCCGATGACCAAAAGGAACGGAATCTTGTTCAGAGTCTGTTCCCTGATCTTGAATCCGATCTTTTCGTTTCTCAAATCCAGAGCGACTCGGATTCCGGCTTTCTTCAACGAATCCGATATTTTAACCGAATATTCTTTCTGCGCTTCAGAAATATTCATCACAACCGCCTGAACCGGCGCGAGCCAGACCGGGAACTTTCCGACATACTCCTCGATCAGGATTCCGATGAATCGTTCTACAGAACCGAGAATCGCCCTGTGAATCATGACAGGCGTTCTTTTTGTGCTGTCAGAGTCCACGTATTGGGCACCGAGGCGGCCCGGCATTGAAAAATCAAGTTGAATCGTACCGCATTGCCATTTTCTTCCCATGCTGTCGTTCAGTACAAAATCAATCTTTGGACCGTAAAACGCGCCCTCCCCCGGATAAGTCTTGTATGTCATGCCGCGTTGTTCCAAGACCGCCTGCAGCGCGCTCTCGGCACGGTTCCACAGATCGTCGCTTCCGACTCTCTTTTCCGGTCGAGTCGACAGTCCGACTGAAATTTCATTGAATCCAAAGTCAGAGTAGACGCGCAACGCAATTTCAATCAGAATCTCCACTTCCGTCTGAATCTGATCTTCGGTGCAGAATACGTGTGCATCGTCTTGGGTGAAGCGTCTGACTCGCATCAGTCCATGCAGTGTACCGGATGGCTCGTACCGGTGAACAATTCCAAATTCCGAAATTCGAAGTGGTAGGTCGCGGAAACTTCGAAGTCCCTGATTGAATACCTGCACATGTCCGGGACAATTCATCGGTTTGAGCGCATAGGCCTTGTTCTCGATCTCTGTCGTGAACATGTTTTCCTGGAATGTTTCCCAATGTCCTGACCTTTCCCACAATGATCGATCGATCAACTGAGGTGTATGCACTTCGGTATAGTCGTAGTCTCGCAGAAGGTTGCGCATGTAGGATTCCACCAGGCGAAACAGCGTCCATCCTTTTTCATGCCAGAATGCCATGCCCGGCGCTTCCTCCTGAAAGTGGAACAGGTCCAGTTCGGCACCCAGTTTCCGATGGTCGCGCAACATCGCCTCTTCCTGCCGTTTCAGATATTCGTCCAAGTCACTCTTGCTGTTCCAGGCGGTTCCATAAATACGCTGAAGCATTTCGTTGTTCGAGTCTCCACGCCAGTATGCACCGGCCACCTTTGTCAGCTTGAAAGCTTTAAGAAAACCGGTATGAGGGACATGCGGGCCGCGACAGAGGTCGACAAAGTCCCCCTGTTCATAGAGTGTTATCTGCTCATCCTCTGGAAGGTCCTCGATAATCTCTGCCTTGTATTCCTCGCCCATGTCGCGAAACAGGGAAACGGCATCATTCCGCTCGACAACTCTTCGACTGACAGGAAGTTTCTCTGAGGCGATTTCGCGCATGCAGTTTTCAATCTGCTCAAGATCGTCGCTGGTGAATCCGCGTTCGAACGCGAAGTCATAGTAAAAGCCGTCTTCGATAACCGGGCCAATGGTGACTTGAGCCGACGGAAACAGTCTCTTGACTGCCTGCGCCAGCAGATGTGCTGTGGAATGCCGAATGATCTCCAATCCTTCTTCATTTTTACCTGTAATGATCTTTAATTTGCCATCTTTGTGGATATCTCGCGATGTGTCGAGCAGTTCACCAGCGAATTCGCCCGCGATTGCGGCTCTGTGCAAACCTGCCCCAATGTCTGCAGCGACCTGATCGATCGTGGCATTGGACTCGTAATATTTTTCGGATCCGTCCGGTAATGAAATATTCGGCATAACTTTAATGAAAGATAGAAATTATCGCACCGTAGAAAGAATTCGCAGGTGCGCAGGAAGTCTATATATTATAAATTTTGAGCATCGAGCTACCAAAAGAATTTTAAATGACTTGAGTTTTTTCCGTACGTACGTCAACTCTCATGACTGCGGCGGAAATCCGCTGGAGAGTTTCGTGCCGCTGACGCGATTTAATCTAAGTTCGAAACAATTTTTGGCATCTTACTCGAAAGAGGGATAGTGCCACAATATCATCCCAGTTACCAGTACAATTCTTGAATGATTGCCGTTTTAGTATCTATTTAATTTCTGGCTAAATTCTCGATTTGCTCAGAAAAAATGCCAAAATCCGAATCGCTAGTCTGCTATAAAACAGGTTAAAATTTGAATTTGAATACAAAATAGTTGAATACTCAGGTTGCTACAAGTGGAAGTTGCTTATATATCGCTGTATCCCGTCAAAAATTCGAATTATCTACTCTCAAAGTTATCACTCAGTCTATGTAAGTTATAGTAATTGGAAGTTACAAAAAATTATTTCGAGGTGATGGAAATTGAGTTTGACGAAGATTCATTGCGATACGAAGAGATGGGGAGTAAAACCAAGTTTTGGTTTGAATTTGAAAATCACCCCGACGACATTTGGCTTCTCAAATTTCCACGCAAAAACTCCGGTGAGCATTGGGCTGAAAAAATTGCTGAAAATCTGTGTTCAATATTAGAAATTGAACACGCAATAGTCGAACTTGCTGAGTATGACAGTAGTCAGGTTTCTATATCTAAGAACTTCGTCAGTAATTGTATTCTCCATCACGGAAATGAATTTTTACCATATGTAGTAACTAACTACGATGCGGATAAGACATACAAACAATCGGATCATAGGTTAGACAACATTTTCCGAGCTCTCGAATTTGCTTTTACAAAATATGAACCCATAATTGAAATTGATGTTGCAAAGAGTCAATTCGCGGAATACTTGGTGTTGGATGCACTGATCGGTAACACCGACCGTCATCACGAAAACTGGGGTTTACTGGTTAACCATACGGAAACTCCTTCTAAATGTAATCTAGCTCCGACGTTTGATCATGCATCATCTCTTGGTAGAGAGTTACTTGATTCAAAACGAGAATGGTTTCTGAATGAGGGCCGAGTCGGGAAATATTCTAATAAAGCAAGAGGAGCTGTTTATTGGTCAGAAAGTGACGATCATGGACCCGCACCCCTTGATTTGGTACGACTAGCATGTCAAAAATACCCGGATATACTTCAACCTGCATTGAATAAACTCTCTGTAATAGATATCAATCAAATTCGTTTTGTCGTGGATCGAGTTCCTGAGCCTTGGATGACGAACTCAGCTAGAAATTTCGCTACCGAGCTAATGAGCTACAACCTAGAATCATTAATCAATCTAATCAAATAGACTATGAGAACCTTGTATTTAAGTTGGCAAAGTAAGAAAACGCGACATTGGTTTCCAGTAGGCAGACTAGATGTGTGTGTCGTAAATCAGCCGTGGTATGTGTATCGATATATTGTGGGGGCTATGGAAGCAAAGAAAGAGGCAAATTTCTATCCGTTATTAGAATTTCCGACTCTGGAGAGAGCCTACCAACAGCCATATTTATTTCCCACTTTCGCGAATCGAGTTATTGCTACAAATCGTCCAGATCGAAAAGACTATCTCGCCAAATTAGGGCTATCTGAAGATGCTGATCCAGTGGACATTTTATCAATCAACGGCGGCAAACGAGTAACCGACACGTATCAGGTATTTCCCAAACTAGTGAAAAACGAAGACAGCAGCTTTAATTGCCGATTTTTTCTACATGGATGGAAATATGTTGATAAACGCGCACAGGACCGTATTGCCGCACTGGAAATTCATGAGAATTTGAAGATTCGATTAGAACCTGAGAATTCTGAAGACAGAAGCGCACTCATAATTCTGACCGGCGACGATTACAAAATCGGTTATACGCCAAGATATCTTGATACAGATTTGTCATACGCAGTTAAATCGCGGCAAGTCGAGAGCCTGAAAGTGGTCGGACATAATACCAATGGGATCGTTCCTTCCAGTCAACGTATTTTGATTGAGATGAAAGGAACCTGGTCAAACTATGCACCAATGGAAGGTGAAGAATTTAAACCACTGGTTGATTTCCCGTCGAATCTGATCGGAGCTTGAGTCAAATCTGAGTTGGTCTCGGAAAGATTTGCGTTGTCAGAAAAGCAATACAGTCCAACGGTTTAGAGATAGTTATAAAAATATTTCCTCCCATGAAGAGGCCGAAATTAGAGGATTCGGCTTCATCTCGGCGTGACTTTCGCTAGAATATCAAGATCGGAACCACAACAGTTATGTCTGTTTCACATATTCCGCTACTGAAACGGGAATATTTCATTTTGGTCTAATCAGAATCATCATGATTAACGTAACAAAAGCTCGTGCGAATTTGCATATCCTGATCGATGAAGCAGCGCAAAATCAAAAACCGGTAGTGATCGCAGGAAAGCGAGGCAATGCCGTGCTTGTCGCTGAGAAATCTTGGAATTCGATCAATGAGACTTTATGCTTGTTATCAATTCCAGGATTGCGTGAGTCGATTGTTGATGGATTGAAAACTGATCTTGGAAATTGTGACACGGAACGCGATTGGTAGTGTGCAAACCTTCTTTCATCAAACAAGCAACAAAAGATACAAAAAATCCAGCTGAAGCTGGTCTAAGCGTGAGGTTGAGGAACTATGATTTATCATAGGCTGATTTGACATACAAATATTTCTTTGTACGGGGTGATTGAGGCAAAGTCTTGATGATGTATTATTGTATGAGTAACCCGCTAGCTATTCATCAACATAAGTTTTGTCAATCGCGGAATCGAGATTCCTTAAACTCTGAATCCGCAGAAATTCTAGCTAACTGAAACTATGTTGTGGTCAGGACCATAGGGAAATCCTGTAATATTCTCTGCTCCGCTCTCTGTAACCACCAAAATATCATGCTCCCGGTAACCGCCAGAACCGGGATTGCCCTCAGGTATTGTCAGCATCGGTTCCATGGAAACCACCATTCCAGTCACAAGCACTGTATCGATATCTTCGCGAAATTCCAGTACTGCTTCTCGTCCATAGTAGTGTGACAAAATACCAAACGAGTGTCCGTACCCGAATGTGCGATACTGCAGTAGGTCCAATGCAGCAAAGTGCTCATTGATCGCTGAGCAGATTTCCGAGCATCTCACTCCTGGCCGAATCAGGGAAATTCCCAGTTCATGGGCTTCCACATTGGCTTGCCAAATTTTCAATGAGGCTGCATCCACATCACCCAGAAACAGAGTTCTTTCCAATGCGGTATAGTAACCGGAGATCATTGGAAACGTATTCAGGCTCAGTATGTCGCCATATTCCAAAGCACGAGTCGTCACGGGGTTGTGGGCGCCGTCGGTATTGATTCCAGACTGAAACCACACCCAGGAGTCCCTGATTTCACTGTCCGGGTAGTTTTCAGCTATAGCCAATTCCATTGCATCCCGACCGGCCATCGCAATGTCGATTTCACGTGTGCCTGGACAAATTGCTTCGAGGATAGCCTCACCACCGATATCGGCAATCCGTGCACCTCCCTTGATCAGCTCGATCTCTTCCGTGGATTTGACCATCCGCATCTTCATAATCTCGTCGCTCAGGTCCTTGGCCGAAGCGGGTTTCACGAAATCTGCGAGCTTCTGGTGTCCGGCGAGTGTCATGTGATCGCCTTCAAAGCCGATATGTACTGCGTCACCTAATACATGCTTTACAGCACGCCAGAAATTGTCTCGCTGCCAATCGGTATAGATCAGGTTCTCGTCATAACTGCGCCGCCATGGCTGACCCAGGTCGATATTCGCCGAAATGGTTGTGCAGTCATGCTCTGTGACTATGCATGAATAGGGTCTACCAAAACTGCAATAAAGAAAACCTGAGAAATAGGCGACGCTCTGCATGGATGTCAGCAAAACAGCCGACACACCGTCAACGGACATCAACTGTCTGAGTGCTGACAGTCTTCTTTCATACTCGCTGTCGGTAAACGGGAGGGGCGCCTTCAACCCATTGTGAAGCTCAAAGAACTCGGGTCGTTTAGATGTAGTAACCATTGTCAATCACCTCGAATATACCGGGTGATCGAAATGGTGATTACCCGGAATTCCATCCGGGCGTACAGGATGTCTTAGTAGCCGCCCCCGGGTATAGGGAACGAATTTCAGAATACTTTTCGCGACGCCATCGCGACAGTAGAAAAATTATACATTCATGCTGGAGGTGTTCAAGCACTAACATTTAATTTGCGGGATATTATCGTGTCGCGTTGCCCGCGCTCCACCTGACGATCACACAGTACGTGCGGACCGTCCTAACCATCAGAAAAAGCCGCCTGAATTCGGCGGCTTTTTCATTCAGAGTTCAATGTTAATCAATGGATCATGGTTTGATGTAAGAGTAACCCATTGCTTGTAGCTTGGCAACTTCTGCAACGCCACTCGGTACGATATCAGCTTCGGAGACATCATAGAGATCCGTGGTGTAATCGACTTTTCGACCTTTAACCGTATTGTTGCAAACATTGAATGCAACCCCTTGGTTCTTGAGCCCCGCGATCTTGGCGGTCATCTCGTCGTTGGCATTTGCATGCTTGAATTTTGTGAGTTTTTCAAGAGCTTCCGGTTCAACCAGCAGTGCTAGTCCATTGCCGTGTAATACGACCTTTATATCGATATTCTCCGCACCTACAGCATTAATGTGATTTTGGATGTTCCTGAGTGCACCTGCATGGGCTTTGGGGTTGTCATAGTTGATGTGGTAAACGACTTTTTGTTTTTCGTAGCCACTATCCGCGCTGACAATTCCGGATACCCATAACGCCGAAGCTACTACTACACTCAAAGCAATTTTCAGAAAATTACGCATGATTATTCTCCTTGGTTTTGAAAATTAATAACAAATTAATATATCCGCAAATGACTCTCTGGTTGCAACTCAAATTAAACCATCAGTCCATCGTTCCGAGGTAATACACAGCTTTCATTTCATTTCTCAATGCCTATTTTGTACACTTCAGGGATTCAAGAATTTTTCATGCTTTGATTTTGTAACAGCTTTTAACTATGCGCCTGTCTTCTTTATCTGAGGCGGAGGCTCAAACAAAAATTCGGATAAGTCAATGCCAACTCAACAAATTTCGATTATCATTTTCATTGACGGATACCTCTTGTATTGACTAGTCCAAATGGCTGGGCTATCCCAGTCCGGTGTTTTGACTGTAATTTTTACGCATAAGGTATCCATTTCATTTAATGCCAACTGGAATTAATCCGCATGGAACGAAACAATTTGTACGCGGCACTGTTTGCCGAATGGCTGGGGACCGCCCTGCTACTCGCTACGGTCATCGGTTCAGGAATCATGGCCGAAACCTTGGCCGGCGGAAACGTCGCAATCGCACTACTGGCCAATACGATTGCCACGGGTGCTATCCTGGTGGTTCTGATCACGATGCTCGGACCTGTCTCCGGTGCACACTTCAACCCTGCGGTTTCGCTGGTATTCGCACTCAAACGTGACATTACCTGGTCTGTATTTGCTGCCTACGTGATATTGCAGATACTAGGAGGAATTGCGGGCATGCTGGCCGCCCACCTGATGTTTGAAGAACCGATTTTTCAGTTGTCCGAAAAAATAAGAACCGGCGGATCCCAATGGTTCTCCGAAGGTGTCGCTACGTTCGGACTGGTGCTTGCAATTCTGGCTACGCTACGCGCCCGACCTTCTGCAGTACCGATGGCTGTAGGACTCTATATTACCGCAGCGTACTGGTTTACCGCATCGACATCATTCGCAAATCCGGCAGTAACAATTGCGCGCAGTCTGACTGATACGTTTTCCGGAATCTACCCGGCGCACGCCCCGATGTTCATCGCCGCTCAACTCGTTGGTGCGGTTGTTGCTCTGATGGCATGCAATAGGCTTTATGGAAAGGACGGTTCGGAACCCGCTGGCTGATATGCCAAGTTCCGGGCACCGAACCAGCAGCAGTTGGATTAGCCGATAATCGCGCCATCTGAACGGGTGATGGCAATCACCGTAGATCGGGGTACGGTATTGCCTCCATCCGGAAAGTGACAATCCTGCGGATTGGCTTCGCCTGGATGCTGAATTCCGACAAACATGGTACGCTTGTCAGTACTCCATGTAATACCGGTGACTTCACATTCCTTCGGTCCGACGAGAAAGCGGCGAATTTCGCCGGTTTCGACATCTGCCAGCAACATCTGGTTGTTTCCCATGCCGGCGAAGTCGCCCTCGTTGGAGTACTTCCCGTCAGTCTGGATCCAAAGATTTCCCGCCGAGTCGAACGCCAATCCGTCGGGTGAGTTGAACATGTTGTCAACATTGATGTTCTCCGACCCAGCCCTGTCATCATTGTGAACCGCAGGATTACCCGCCATAACGAATAGGTCCCAACTAAAGGCAGCTGCCGTATGGTCACCCCCTTCAGGAATCCAACGAACAATCTGCCCGTATTTATTCGCCTCTCGCGGATTCGGTCCGCCGACCGGAGTCGGGTCACCTCCAGCATTCGGCTTTATCCCGCGGTTCTTGTTGTTGGTCAGACAGCAGTAGACTTCGGCCTTGTGCGGATTTGCCGCAACCCATTCTGGTCGATCCATGGTTGTAGCGCCAACCTTGCTCCCTGCGATACGCGAATAGACGCAAATTTCCTCCTGAGACATCCCAGTGGATTTCGGTGTCATCTCAACCCAGCGCCCGCCGCCATCGTCTTCGAATTTTGCCACGGATAGCACACCGTCAGCCAGCAATGCAGCGTTGTCCGGTGAACCAGCAACGTACTTGCCATTTGAAACGAATCGATATAGGAACTCTCCGCGCTCGTCATCTCCCATATAGGCAACCACATGACCGTTGTCTGTGACCACGATTTCACAGTTCTCGTGCTTGAAACGTCCCATCGCGGTGCGTTTCATCGGCACTGAAGCAGGACCGGAAGGATTGATCTCAACGATATAGCCAGCTCGATGTGGTTCATTAGGATGCTTGGCCACGTCGAAGCGATCATCAACCCGCGACCAGTCATAACCCCGGTCCTTGTTCTTGATGCCATAGCGCTTGTAGGTATCACCAAGCTCCAGGTCCGGTTGGCTGGGCGTTGAGAAATAGCCGTTGAAATTTTCTTCGCAGGCAAGATAAGTACCCCACGGTGTCACGCCGTTGCCGCAGTTGTTCCAAGTACCCAAGGAATTTTCGCCTGACGGATCAGCCTGGGTTTTCAGAAGACTGTGTCCAGCGGCAGGGCCGGTAATTTTCATGGGGCTAGCTGCAGTTATTCTGCGGTTGTACGGAGAGTCGAGGACGATTTGCCACCTGCCATCCCGCTCAACCACTTCAACAATGCTCACACCGTGAGCAGCTATACCTTTGTGCACATCATCGTCATTTTCAGGCTTTCCCCTTGTGCGGTTGCCATAAATGATCTTGCGGTTGCAGTATTCGTTGTTGACGACCAGCAGATACCGGCCTTCGACTTGAAAGAATGCCATACCATCGCAGTTGTCACCGAACGATTTCGCCTGGCTATCCGCAGTTCCGCGGCTTACCTGATCGAACTCTTGCGCATCGTTCCAAAGCGGGTCTCCCCAGGAGGCCACTGCATGCCAATCGAATCCTTCAGGCAAAGTGATGGTGTCATCGCCGTTCGCTGTCACCGGACCAAAGCGGATGCCAGAGTCGGCGAATACCTTGGTGATCGGCAGTGCACTGGCTACAAACGCTCCCGTTGTCATCGCAAAAGTCCCTTGCAGGAATTCCCTACGTTTAATCAGTACGTCAAAATCAGTCACAGCATTCTTTCCTATGAGTTTGATGAAAATATAGTTGGTCGAAATTCATTTCATTGCAGTAGTTCCGGTGAATTCCAATTTAAGGTCCGCTGCACAATTCGATTACTACAGAACATTGGAAAAATTTGGCAGATGTCAACCAAAGATTTTGATCCTGAAAAATTCTTCGTTGATGCATTGATGCCAGCTGGCACACTACAATTCAGCAACTGATTACAGGAAGAGTCTGCAATGGTTGCAGGCGACCCCGATACGGACAGGGCTGCCGGCTGTTGCACAGTGCCCACATCCGAATTTGCTGAAGAACGAAAGAGCGGGGTCGAGTCCGGCACAGGTATTTCTGATCCCTTCAGGCGCTTCGAAATCAGCATTTGACACGGCACTTTGCCAGACCGACTGGATGTATGATGCATCCTTGTTCGGATCCAGACTGCTTTTTCTTGTCATACCCAGGTTCTCAGTTGCCTGACCTACGTACGAGTCCACCGTCACCGGCAAACGGTCCAGATGTAAAATTTTTGCCCCTCCAGGACTCGCGAGCATTCGTATCCAAACTGAGCCTGTTTTTCGACCGCTGAGAATCGGAAATCGGTTTTCTCCGTCTTCGCCGCGCGTACCGAGGTCTTCCAGTAGGTTCTTGGCATCTACAGAATTCCCGTAGATTACACGACTGACCGGACAATGACTCTCAAGTGTGATGGTTTGGGCGATACGCAACCAGACTTGCGGCTCAGATTTGTCTTTGTGTGACAGATTGTTCTCGCTCATCAGGTCAGCCAATTCGTCAACCGAAACGTTGAAAAGTGCCAGCGGGTCGAACACCTCCGGGTGCTGTTCAAGCAGTTCAAGTCCATTCCACCAAATCTTCTCGGAGTCCCTGCCGCGATCCACTGCGGCAATGAACGTAATGAACAGAAGGACAGCCAGATCAGTCGCACCTGACTCGCGCAGATATTTGACACATTCGACATGCGGCATCGAAGACCATGATGATGGAGATTTCACTTTGCTCCGTTTCGACAAATCAAATCGCCCCTTGTAGAAATCCTCGGCGATCAATCCTGCGATTTTTGAATAGTTGGACATGTCTGATGTTCGCACCGAAATCAAAATGAACGGTGTCAGGTAAACTGCTTTTCTCGATTTCTTTGTTTACTGAAAAGTATAGCTGGCAGTCAGGTGATTTAGCACTATATGTTACGTCTTTCGTATCAGGTCAGATTGTAAATATTACGGGGATTCGACAAGGGATAATTCAGTTGTTTGATTAGGCACACGTCTGAAATCTGAAAAATTTCGAATAGCCAGCGGCTCTTCCGTACCAGTAATCTTAAAAAAGATGAATCGAGATGCAATTTTGCAATGCTGTAAATTTATTCGTACCAGCAAAAAAACATTGCAATCAATAGAATTAAAGACCTGAAATGACGAATGCAATCGAAAAAGGACACCCTGGTCGGTATTTTGAAGATTTTCTCAAAGAGCAAGGCACTTATGAAAGCAGCACTGAACAGGCTGTGAAGCGTGTGTTGGCTTTCCAACTTTCAGAAGAGATGAAAAAGCAAGGCATATCAAAGGTAGAAATGGCGCGGCGCCTTTATACAAGCCGGTCGCAACTCGAGCGTGTACTTGACCCCGAAAACGATGGTGTAACTATTGGGGTGTTAACTCGTGCTGCTAAAGCGGTCGGACGGAAACTTACACTCCAACTCACTTGAATTGCCGAATTCCTGCCCAATCAGGTGCAGAGATATAATTTCGGCTAACGATATCAAATCGACATCAATTCAGATTTGACAAATGGAAATGCGAACGACAGTGCTTGTGCTGTCGTTTCAACTTTGACAAATTTATCGTAAACAAACTGGTGGGCGCACCTGGGATTGAACCAGGGACCTCTTGCATGTCAAGCAAGTGCTCTCCCCCTGAGCTATGCGCCCGAATACAGCTTCAAAGTGTGCAAATTTTACTCTACCGCATCTGAAAGATGAACGAAAATTAATGGTAAATTCAAAGTTCCTCTTATTTGGCGGTGCTCGCAACAGTCAGCAGTTCGTTCTTCGAATACCACCTGACAAATTATCTGAACAAGTGATAGACTGAATTACAATAATTTCGGTCGCAGATAACTGTAGTTGTCAGGATAAATGTATCCCTCTGATCAACCGTTTGATAAAGTTTCTCTAACCAATGTCAAACTGTTTGCCAGAAGTTAACTCAATACAATAGCGTCTATGACATTTCTGGATGAAATAGCAAACTTCAATCAGTTTGGTTCATACACCCAAATTGAGCAAGTAGACGATGTGGACTATTTCATCAACGAGTATTGGACCGCGGGTCAAAGACAAGCCAACCGCATCCACGAAATCAGCTATCGAGCTTGCTTCAAGCCGCAACTGCCTGCCTTTTTCATCAACAAGTTAACCGAAAAGAATGAAGTTGTTTACGATCCATTCATGGGACGTGGTACAACACCGGTTGAAGCCGCTTTACTGGGTCGCATTCCATATGGCAATGATATCAATCCAGTCAGTATTGCAATCACTGAACCGCGTGTCAACCCTCCGGAACCACTCTCGGTCCAAAAGCGACTGACTGAAATTCCATGGGACGAATTCAAGGACATTGAAAACCGGGACCTGCTCGTCTTCTATCATCCGGATACACTGGCGAAACTGGAAGGATTGAGGAAGTGGTTCCTTCAGCGAGCACAGGATGGAACACTTGACTCGGTTGACCGATGGATACGAATGGTTGCAATCAATCGGCTGACCGGCCATTCGCCGGGATTCTTCTCGGTCTACACAATGCCACCGAATCAGGCAGTTTCCCTCAAGAGTCAACGCCGGATCAATGAACGCAGAAATCAGATGCCGCAAGTACGCGATGTCCCCCTCCTGATCTGGAAGAAATCCAAGAGACTCCTATCGCAATCCGTCGTACGAGCAGACAACTACCTGTTCACCAACGAACCGTCGAATCAGACCGCTCAGATTCCAGATGACAGCGTTGAGCTGGTGGTCACTTCACCGCCGTTTTTGGATGTGGTTGACTACGAGACGGACAACTGGCTGCGCTGCTGGTTTTTGGGCATCGATCCCGGTTCAGTGAATGTCACGATGATCAAAACCACAAGCAAATGGCGGCGATTCACCCATCGAACCCTTCTCGAGCTGTCCCGAGTCGTAAAACCAGGGGGGCATGTTGCGTATGAAGTCGGAGAAGTCAGACGTGCGACTGTCCGTTTGGAAAAAGAAGTGATCGCTGCGACAGAGGGGACTGAATTTGAAGTTCTGGGCGCGATAGTCAACCAGCAGGAATTCACCAAAACCGCCAACTGTTGGGGTGTGGAGAACAACAACCTGGGCACGAACAGCAATCGCATCGTGCTAATGCAGAACAGAAAGTAGCTTTGGAACAGTACCGCTCTATCTGCTCAGAAAAGCAACCTGTTTCAGTTCATTGATCTGGTCCCTTAACAGCGCAGCGTTTTCAAATTCCAATTTTGACGCGAAATCGTTCATCTGTTTTTCCAATCGGTTGAGTTCCTGCGCAACTTGTTTGGGATCCTGAAGATCGACTTCTTCGGCGGATACTGATTTCTCAATCCCTCGCTCTTGGGAAGTACCGCGTCGTCTCTTTCTTCTTCGACCATGCACACCCTCAATAATATCTTTGACTTCTTTGGCTACTCCTTCCGGAACGATGCCATTGATTTCATTGTGCTGTTTTTGCTTGTTCCGTCTTCGGTTCGTTTCGTCGATTGCTGCCCGCATGGATTCGGTAACGTAGTCGGCATACAGTATTGCGGTACCTCTGATATGACGGGCAGCACGCCCGATCGTCTGAATCAGCGAAGAAGTCGATCGAAGAAATCCTTCCTTGTCGGCATCCAATACCGCAACCAGAGATACTTCCGGTAAGTCAAGGCCTTCCCTGAGAAGATTGATTCCAACCAATACATCGAACACTCCGGCTCGAAGGTCTCGAATAATTTCCACGCGCTCGACAGTGTCGATGTCCGAATGAAGGTAGCGTACCCTGATATTCTGCTCGCCCAGATAATCAGTCAGATCCTCCGCCATTCGCTTGGTCAGGGTGGTAACCAGTGTACGCTCGCCCAACTCGACTCGCTTATTGATTTCTGACATCAGATCGTCAACCTGGGTTCGAGCTTCCCGAACCTCGACTACCGGATCGACCAAACCCGTCGGTCGGACAACCTGGTCAACGACAACCGGGCTCATCTGTTTTTCGTAAGGTCCTGGTGTCGCGGACATACAGATCACCACTTTTACCTTGCTTTCGAATTCCTCGAACATCAGTGGTCGGTTGTCCAGAGCGGACGGCAGCCGGAATCCAAAATTGACCAGTGTGGTCTTACGCGAACGATCACCACGGTACATCGCTCGCAGCTGCGGAATGGTCACATGGCTTTCATCAATGAAAACCAGTGCGTCTTCAGGCAGATAGTCAATCAGTGTATCGGGCGGGTCACCGGTCGTTCGATCTGACAGATGCAACGAGTAGTTCTCGATTCCATTGCAGTATCCCAACTGTTCCAACATCTCAAGATCATAAGTTGTACGCTGAGCCAGTCGTTGCGCCTCAACCAGCATGTTCTCGTTGTGAAGTTGCTGAAGCCGCTTTTCAAGTTCCTTCTTTATACGAACAATCGCCTTGTCGATAGTGCTCTGGCCAGTCACGTAGTGGGATTTCGGGAAAACTGTAAATCGAATGATCTGATCGTTGATCACCTCACCCGTCAGTGGATCAAACAGGTAGAGACGGTCAATTTCATCATCAAACAGTTCCACTCTGACAACTGCACGATCAGAATCTGCAGGATAGATATCAATGACATCGCCCCTGACCCTGAATGTTCCTCTTTTGAGAGCGGCATCGTTACGGGTGTATTGAAGTTCCGCAAGCGTTCTCAGGATTTTTCTCTGTTCGATCTGTGCGCCCTTTCGCAGATGGAGAATCATCTTGTTGTATTCGTTTGGGTTACCCAGACCGAATATCGCCGACACGGTTGCTACAATGATCGTGTCCCGGCGCATAAGCAGCGCATTGGTCGCGGAAAGACGCATCTGGTCAATGTGTTCGTTGATCGATGCATCTTTCTCGATATAGGTGTCGGAACTCGGTACATACGCTTCGGGCTGGTAATAGTCGTAGTAGGAAACAAAATACTCGACTGCGTTGTTTGGAAAGAAATCCCGAAGCTCCGAGTAAAGCTGCGCTGCCAGTGTCTTGTTGTGAGCGAGCACAAGGCTCGGCTTACCAGTCTCGGCAATCACATTGGCCATGGTGAATGTCTTGCCGCTACCGGTCGCCCCCAACAGCGTTTGGTACAGTTTCCCGGTCTCAACGCCTCGGGTCAATTCCCTGATCGCACCCGGCTGGTCACCTGATGGCTGGTAATCCGAAATCAAATCGAATTGATGCAAGAATTCTTCTCCGTTAAAATCCGTTCGGCTATACTTTTAGCGTTAGTAATTAATTCACTTCGAGTCTATTCAAAATGAGCAGTACCGCCCTATCCGATCGAGTCAATTCCATCAAGCCATCCGCAACAATCGCTGTTTCCACGCTGGCCCGGGAACTGCGTGCGGCAGGACGGGACGTGGTAGGACTTGGTGCCGGAGAACCTGATTTTGACACACCGGAGAATATCAAGCAGGCAGCGTTTGAAGCGATATCAAATGGCATGACAAAGTATACACCAGCCGATGGTACCGCTGAGTTGAAGCAAGCCGTGGTCGACAAGTTCGAGCGCGAAAACCAACTGACATACACTCCAACAAATATCGTCGTTTCCACTGGTGCTAAACAAAGCATTATCAATACAATGACTGCACTTCTTAATGATGGAGATGAGGTAATCATTGTTGCGCCCTACTGGGTATCCTATACAGATATGACAGTTCTTTCCGGCGGAAAGCCAGTAGTACTGGATGCTGATATCGAACAGGGCTTCAAACTGCAGCCGGAACAGTTGAGGGAAGCGATTACGGAGCGTACCAAGTTACTGATGCTGAACAGCCCCAGTAACCCGACCGGCGTTGCATACTCCCGACAGGACTTGGAACAGCTGGCAGAAGTGCTGTTGGAACACCCACAGGTTCACGTTCTGACAGACGACATATATGAACACATTCAATGGAGCGGAAGCCCGTTTTGCAATATTGTCAATGCTTGCCCGGAACTCAAGGAACGAACCATAGTAGTCAATGGTGTATCCAAAGCCTATGCAATGACAGGTTGGCGCATTGGATTTGCCGCGTCCAATGAAACATTGACTGCCGCGATGCGTAAAATTCAGTCGCAGACCACCTCGAACCCGAACTCGATTGCACAGGCCGCGGCAGTGGAAGCGCTCAATGGACCGCAGGATGCTATAAGCGTCATGGTTGGGCATTTCAAGCAAAGACACGATTTCATTGTTTCGGCATTGAACGAGATTGATGGTGTGAATTGTCTTGCCGGTGATGGTGCGTTTTATGCCTTTCCCGACTGTCGAGAGCTGATTGGAAATCTGGAAAGTATTGATTCTGATGTGACTTTGTCGCAGCACATTCTGAATGAGGCTGAGGTGGCAGTGGTTCCGGGTAGTGCTTTTGGTGGAAATGGCTATATCAGACTTTCATTCGCTACAAGTATGGATAACCTTGAAGAGGCCATGCGCAGATTGAAGCGAATTTTTTGAATTGCGAAGTCATTCAGCCAGTTTCCCGACTTTTCATATATATTCCTGATTGCTGTTTGATCACGCGATGATTCATGCTGACATCGGTTTTTGCCGGAAACGGTAACCGGAATTCAACTTTCTGGCAAGCTCGGCGATTGCCGGTTAATTTCCGATTTTCAGCCACCGGAAAGATAATTTTGATAACCGTATTTATAGAGGAGACACTGAAACCATGCTGAACCCCGAATGGAGTGACGAAAAAATCGAAGACTATCTGACAACCCTGGACTGCTGGCGAGGCGATATTACAGTCGAGCCACTCGTTGGGGGACTGTGCAACAAGAGTTTTGTTGTCACCGACAGCGACACGAGGTCCGTTGCCAGAATCGGTACCGATATACCTGTGCATGGCATCATGCAGACGTCCGTTCAAGCTTCGATGCTGGCTGCGGCAGATATCGGTGTCAGTCCGAAAGTTCACTACACCGAGGAGTCACTTGTGATTCTGGACTTCCTGCCAGGTGGCAGCCTGCGACCGGAAGATATGGAAGGAAATTCGGGCAACTGCGAGAAAATAGTCAGGGTTCTGAAGCGACTTCACGAGGGCTCGGATCATGTCCGTGGCGCCCTCACCTACTTCTGGCCGTTTCAGGTTATCCGCAACTATGTTGAAATCGGTACCCGGAAAAATTCTCGACTTGTCGACGAGTTCCCCGAATTGATCCGAATCAACAACCTGTTGGAACAGAACGTAGGAAATTACTTGCCGGTGTTGACGCATAACGATGCCGTTCCACAGAATTTCATGTTCGACGAAACTAGTGACATCTGGCTGATCGACTGGGACTACGGGGGTTACGGCCATCCGATGTTCGACCTTGTAGGAGTCAGCTGTAATGCGGATATGAGCGAGGAGTCGGAGCGTGATCTGTTTGAGATGTACTATGGTCCACTTGATGAGGATTTGGACCGACAGCTCGTCGCGTTCAAACTTGTCCTCAATCTTCGCGAGTATATGTGGGGAATGGTGCAGGAAGTGACTTCGGAACTCGACAGTGACAATGTTGCCGCTTCCATGACCGATCTTTATCCAGACCAGGAAGCAGGCTATGAGGGTTATACGAACATGAACCGAGATCGTTTTGAAGGCAATTGGAAACGATACTGTCACATATTCGAATAATTCGAATTCCAGCTTTCTCGTGAGGGAATTTCACGAAACCATAAACTAGATTAACTTTTGCTACAATGCAATACACAACCATGTGCGTTTATCACCACACAATTTAGAATTATTTTGTAATCCAGAAAGAGGAGGTATCCAACATGCGAAAATATTTCTGTCATGCTCTAACTGCATGCTTCGCATTAGTGGTTTCTTATGCACCAATCGCTTCGGCTGAGGTCGAATCAACAGACCCTATTAAAATCACCTGGCATGATTGGACCGGGCAGTTTATCACCGCGACGCTGGTCGGTGAGGTTCTCAAATCAATGGGATACAGCGTGGAATATGTGCCAGCCGATTACATCGCACAGTTTGTCGGACTTGAGTCCGGTGACCTTCATGTCGCGGTGGAAATCTGGGAAACCACCGGCAAAGACGCTCTTGAAGCTTCGCTTGCAACAGGAAAGACCGTTGATCTCGGTGAAACAGGAATGGACGCGATCGAAGAATGGTGGTATCCCCTGTATATGAAAGAAAAGTGTCCCGGTTTGCCCGACTGGACTGCACTGAATGGTTGCGCTGAAGCTTTCTCGACACCGGAAACTCATCCGCGCGGTCGATATCTCGGCGGACCTGTTACCTGGAGCGGTTATGACGACGAACGGGCTGAGTCTCTCGGATTGGATTATGATGTTGTTCATGCCGGTACAGATGCAGCACTGTTCGCAGAAATTGAATCGGCCTATCAACGTGGCGCACCGATCTTGGCCTGGGTATACGCCCCGCACTGGGCACCGGCAAAGTACGAAGGTGAATGGGTTGATTTTCCGGTCTATACGGACGAATGCTACAACGACCCATCTTGGGGAAGTAATCCCGACATGGCCTATGACTGTGGTAAGCCCAGAGGCTGGATTAAGGCGGTAGGCTGGGCCGGCGGCGAAGAAAAGTGGCCGAAAGCCTATCAGGCGATCCGAAATTTCACCATCGACAATGATTTGATGAGCTCCCTGATCATCAAGGTGGATCTGGAAGGGATGTCTGTAGAAGACGTTGTCGCCGATTGGATGGCCAACAACGAATCCGTCTGGAAAGCCTGGACAATGTAAATGTAGCAAATTGATACTTCTGAAAAGAACGCGCCAGCACCCTCGGTTGGTTCTGGCGCGTTTTGTCTTTCACCGCGAATCAATTGAATTGAACCCAAGGCGATGGCATGCCTGAGTCAGAAGCCATTCTAACCTGTCAGAACGTCTGGAAATTGTTCGGCAAAGATGCAGAACGTTTCCTAAGAGATCAATCCAACATTGATGATGCCTCACTGTCATCGGCAGGATTAATCGGGGCTGTGCGCGACGCGAATATCGAAGTTGCGGAAGGTGAGATTTTTGTCATTATGGGATTGTCAGGATCTGGGAAGTCAACGTTGCTTCGATGTCTTTCGCGCCTGATCGAACCCACGTCCGGCGTGATTAGGTTTGAAGGCGAGAATCTGCTCGAACAATCTGAGAATCAGATGATTCAGATCCGGCGACACAAGATGGGTATGGTATTCCAACACTTCGCGTTGATGCCACATCTGACAGTACTTGGTAATGTCGCCTTCCCTCTGGAAATTCAAGGCGTTAATAAGAAGCACCGGGAGGAACGTGCACGCGAGGTGATTGAACTGGTGGGACTGGAAGGCCGGGAATCCTACTACCCAAGAGAGTTGTCAGGCGGTCAGCAACAACGCGTCGGCATCGCCAGATCTCTTTCAGTCGAACCCAAAATATGGTTTCTGGATGAGCCTTTTTCCGCATTGGACCCCCTGATTCGACGTGAAATGCAGGATGAATTTCTCAGAATCCAGTCCGTACTGAACAAGACGATCGTATTCATCACACACGATTTCAACGAAGCGATTCGACTCGCCGACCGAATCGCAATCATGAAAAGCGGTCTGATCATACAAATAGGAACACCCGAAGAATTGGTGTTACACCCTGCCGACGATTATGTCGAAGAGTTCACCAACGATCTTGCACGTTCAAAAGTGTTTTCCGCGCGAACTGTCATGCGGGAGAAATCATCAGATACTGTGTCGGGCGGGAGCGTTCTGCAATCCGTCAAGATTGATGATCTTGCTGAGGAATTAATCAACTCAGAACTTCCTTATGATGTAGTTGACAGCGAAGGCAATATCTTGGGAATGATTACTCGGGAGGATGTGATCAACGTCCTTGTGAACAAGACAGCATGAATTCTGAATCGTCGAAATGACCAGTGCCACCATTCAGGCTCGATTGACACTCGCAAGCACAAAACAATTTGCTCTATGGCTGCTGGCGTTCGCGATCATTGCTGCTGTCTGGTTAGGTGGAGAGCTTTGGCCATGGGCAGTAAAGGCACCCAAAGAACTGAGTTGGAAAATTGAGAGTTTCGGCAGCTGCACCTCTGTGCGGTATTGCGTTACGGGTTTCATGAAATGGCTTGTAGGCGATGAGGCTTATGTCTTTCCCTGGACGTTCAAGGAATTTACTCGAACCATTGCCGCCGGAATCGAAATTCCCTATCAGTTCATCAAATCTCTTCTGGTTGCCGGCTTCAGCGTACCGCTGGGCGAAGGAGAATCATGGCAGACACCCCCTCTCTCGTGGCTTGGTATCACAATTGTCATGACTTGGATTGCGTATCGCCTGAAAGACTGGACTCTGGCATTGATGGTCTTTCTATGTATCGGCTACATCACGATTTTTGGCCACTGGGAAAGCGCAACGATCACTCTGGCCTCTATCGCCGTCGCAGTACCGATTGGAGTGGTGTTCGGGATCAGTTTCGGAATTCTCGGATACCGGTATCCATCGTTCGAACGGGGTATCACGCCCGTGCTCGATCTGATGCAGACGGTTCCTATCTTTGCCTATCTGGTACCGGTTCTATTCCTGTTTGGATTCGGACCGGTTTCCGCGATTACGGCAACCGTCATCTACGCGACCCCGCCTATGGTTCGGATTACCATGCTGGCGCTCCAAACCGTGCCAACTGATATCAAGGAATTCGGAAAGATGGTTGGGTGTACGAAACGTCAGATGACCTGGCGCGTCCTCATACCATCTGCAAAACCGGGACTGATGGTCGGTGTTAACCAGGTCATCATGCTGTCGCTGAACATGGTAATCATCGCGTCCATGATCGGTGCCGGAGGATTGGGATTCGACGTGCTTGCATCTTTGAGGCGTCAAGCGATTGGGGATGGTCTGGAAGCAGGTATTGCCATCACTCTGATCGCGATTGTCGTTGACCGCCTGACGCAGGCCTGGGCTGCACAGACACCTGAATTGCATACCGAATCGGACTCGATGCTGGGTGGACGTACCAGATTTCTTCTTCTCGTTTTTACGGTACTCGCTGTTACAACTGCGGTTGGATTTGCTCTGCCCTTCTTCGCCCAGTGGCCGGAAGTCTGGGAGGTGACAACCGGGCAGTTCTGGAACGATCTTGTCAAATGGATCAATATAAATTTCTTTGATCAGCTGGAAGCAGTCAAGATTTTCATCCTGCTGAATATCCTGAAGCCAGTAAAGCTGTTTCTGCTTAATTTGCCTTGGCCGGGAGCGCTCATTTTACTGGGTTTGGCCGGTTATCAACTCGGTGGTCCGAAACTCGCACTTTTGGTTGTATCGCTCGCGGGATTCATTCTGATTACAGGACAGTGGACAAAGGCGATGATCACGGTATATCTGTGTGGGATTTCCGTCGTGTTCGCTTCCATCATCGGTATGACCGTCGGAATCATCGCATCGGGTTCAACCCGAGTCAAGAAAGCGGTGCTGATTTTTATCGATACGCTGCAAACGTTGCCGAGTTTTGTATATCTGCTGCCCGTAGTCATGCTGTTTCGAGTCGGTGATTTTTCCGCAATGGTCGCTGTTGTCCTGTATGCGCTTCCACCGGCGGTACGATATACGATATACGGAATCGAGCAGATTTCTGATTCATTGATTGAAGCTGCGAAAACTTCGGGATGTACAAAATTACAGACGCTGACCAAGGTTCAGATTCGCCTGGCTTGGCCAGAAATCATGCTGGGTGTCAATCAGACGGTGATGTTTGCACTTTCAATGTTGGTGATCACCGCTCTGGTCGGAACACGAGACCTCGGTCAAGAGGTATACATTGCACTGACAAAGGCAGATACCGGACGAGGTTTAGTGGCTGGTTTGTCGGTGGCATTCATCGCAATAATTGCAGATCGTTTGATATCCGCTGCGGCCAAACGTCGCAAGCAGGCTTTGGGTATGGGGTAACCGCGGGATATGAGTAACACAACACCTCCACGTCATAGCAGAATTGTCATTATCGGTGGCGGTATCATTGGCTCATCTACTGCCTATCATCTGGCGCAACTTGGGGAAACCGACTGTATCGTGCTCGAACAGGGAAAGCTCACCAACGGGTCCACCTGGCACGCGGCAGGCTTGGTTGGACAACTGCGCAGCAACGCAAATGTCACCCAGCTACTTAAATATTCTGTAGAACTTTACGATCGACTGGAAATCGAAACCGGACAGGCTACCGGTTGGAAGATGAATGGTGGGCTTCGCCTCGCCTGCAATTCCGAGCGAGTAACCGAGATCAAAAGACAAATCACCATGGCTCGGTCATTTGGTCTGGAAATGCATTTTCTGACACCCAGGGAAACTTTGGACCTATGCCCGGTGATCAATATCGATGATCTGGCCGGTGCGGCTTTCCTGCCGACTGACGGGCAGGCAAATCCAGCGGATTTGACACAGGCTCTGGCCAAAGGTGCCAGATCGAAAGGTATCAGGTTTTACGAAGACTGTTCTGTATCCTCAATCACGACGAATAACGGACGGGTAAGCGGTCTTGATACCGGTCATGGTCATATCGACTGCGAAATTATCGTCAACTGCGCAGGACTGTGGTCGCGATCAATTGGAAAGATGGCCGATGTGAATGTTCCGATTGTGCCGATGAAACATCACTACATCGTCACCGGCAAGGTCAAGGGTGTAGAGACAGGCATGCCGACACTACGTGACCCGGACCGATTGATTTATTTCAAGGAGGATGTTGGCGGGCTGGTATTCGGTGGATATGAACTGAACCCGCAGCGATGGGACGTGAGTCCACCTCCGGACGACTTTTACTTTACGCTGCTGGATTTCGATGTCGATCATTTCGAGCCTTTGATGCAGGCAGGGTTGAATCGAATTCCCGCCATGGAAGATGCAGACATCAAACAGATGATCTGTGGTCCGGAGTCATTCACACCCGACGGCAACTTCATTATTGGCGAGTCCCCACAGGTCAAGAACTTCTTCATTGGAACCGGGTTCAATGCCTTCGGCATTGCCGGTGCGGGCGGTGCCGGCAAGGCATTGGCGGAATGGGTTTCAACCGGCGTTCCTTCAATGGATCTGGGTCAGGTTGATATAAGACGATTCGGAAAGGTACATAAAAGTGATCAATGGATAGAACAGCGGACTGTCGAACTTTGCTCGAAGCACTATACGATGGGTTGGCCGCACGAGGAACACGAGAGTGCCCGTCCCTGTTACAGATCCGTAATCTATGATGATCTTCGGAACTTGAATGCCAGTTTCGGTGAAAAACTCGGGTGGGAACGACCGAACTGGTTCGCGCCGGATGGTGTTAAACCTGTTGATTCTCCATCATTCGGCCGGGCAAACTGGTTCCACCATGTAGGCTTGGAACACCGAGCCGTTCGAGAAAAAGCAGGTGTCATTGATCAATCATCATTTGCCAAATTCATGCTGGAAGGCGAACATGCCGCAGTGGCGCTCGAACACATGTGCTCGAGCCGTATTGATCGACCGGTGGGCTCGGTGATCTATACACAGATGCTCAATCCGGCAGGCGGTATTGAGTGTGACCTGACAGTGACCAGACTGAATGAAAGCCGCTTCATGATCGTTGCGGGTACCGGATATGCTTTCCATCATTTTTATCACATCAAGAACAGCATCCCTGCTTCCCTGGCTGATATTTCACTCACTGAAGTGACCGATCGGTATTCGACATTGTCTTTGTCAGGACCGAATTCAAGGTCATTGTTGCAAGCTATTGCTGAACAGGATTTGGCTGCAGCTGCATTTCCGTTTCTGACCTGTCAGGGTATCAGTATCGCCGGTTGTGATGTGATTGCCATTCGAGTTTCGTTCGCTGGAGAGCTGGGTTGGGAACTGCACATTTCTGCTGACGATACTTTGAAGGTATTCCGAGCGCTCACAGATGCCGGGCAAGCCTATGAATTGAAGCACGTGGGATATCGGGCACTTGAATCACTCAGGCTGGAAAAGGGATTCAGAGCACTTGGAGCGGATATCGGGCCGGATTTCACACCGCTTGAAGCCGGGATGCGAAAGTTGGTTAAACTGAAATCCGGCATCAATTTCGTTGGACGGCAGGCATTGGTCAAACAGAGTAGCGATGAACTGCAGCGCAGGTTGGCCTGCTTCACTACGGAAAATGCTGATATTTCATTGCTCGGTCGGGAAACCATCTATCGAAATGGAATTCGTGTCGGTTGGACGACCAGTGCGGGATGGGGATATACCGTCAACAAGAATATCGCTTACGGATATGTCCGCCATACCGATGGAGTGTCTGACGAGTTTCTTTATGATGGCGAATACGAACTTGAGGTCGAGGAGATCAGAATTCCGGTGAGGATCGAATCTGAGAATCTATATGATCCAACGTCAAGCCGAATGCGTTCGTAACAGTGGCAAGCTCTATTCCGGATCAAGCTGAGATTGTCATAGTTGGCGGTGGTGTCATTGGTGTCTCTGTCGCCTACCATCTTGCAAAATTCGGGAAGCGGGATGTTCTACTTCTAGAAAAATCGGAACTCACCAATGGGTGCACGTGGCATGCCGCGGGTCTTGTCGGTCAATTGCGGGGTACGCTGGGACTAACCCGTCTGATGCAGTACAGCACAGAACTATTCGGTCATTTGGAGCAGGAAACAGGGCTTTCACCAGGCTGGAAGCCAGTGGGCAGTCTTCGTCTCGCATCGAGTCAGGACCGGTGGACCGAGATTCGGCAAATGGCTGTCAAAGCTCGGGCGTTTGGCGTCGATCTTCAATTGTTGGATCAGAATGAAGCCGCCAGTCTATTTTCATTGATTGATGGCACTTGCATCCATGGTGCCGCCCTGCTCCCTGAAGACGGTTATGTTGACCCTTATGGACTGACTCAGTCAATGGCGAAAGGATTTCGCATGATGGGTGGAAAGATTGTCGAGCACGTCATGGTCACGGGATTGGTCAGGGCTGGCAGGCGAATCAATGCCGTTGAAACCGATAGTGGAGCAGTGAAGTGTGATATTGTCGTGAACTGTGCGGGCTTGTGGGCGAGGCAGATTGGTGGGTTGGCAGACTGTCCCATCCCTGCGGGCATTGTAGAACATCAATATTTGATAACTGAGAAGTCAGATGAAATTCCCGACGATTTGCCAACACTGCGAGATCCTGACAGAAACTTTTATCTCAAGCCAGAAGCTGGCGCGTTTGAATTCGGTGGTTGGGAAGATGATTCAATCGTCATTGAAAGCACAGAATTCCCACGAGACTTCAGCCGAACCCTGTACGACAGCAACTATGAACGCTTTGGTCAGATTTTTGATTTGACAGCAAAGCGATTGCCAATAATCAAGAAGCTTGGAGTAAAGACTCTGATCAACGGCCCAATCCCAGTCAGTGCTGATGGTGAACCGATTATGGGACTGGCCGGTGGTACAGACAATTTCTACACTGCATGCGGATTTACTGCCGGCATCGCTGCCTCAGGAGGTGCCGGCAGAGCCTTGGCAGAATGGATTATCGATGGACGCCCTACCCTTGATTTGTGGTCGTTTGATATCAGAAGATTCGGGGACTTTCATGCAAAATCTCCTTACTTGGATCAACGAGCATTGCAAAGCTACGGACGGTACTACAAACTTCATTGGCCGTACGAAGAGCCCCAGGCAGGCAGAAAAATTCGATGTTCTCCGTTGTATGAGGAATTGAAGAGTGCTGGTGCGGTCTATGGAGCCAAGTTTGGATGGGAACGTGTGAATTGGTTCGCGTCCGGTGATGAGGAAACAAAAGATGTCCCCACTTTCGGCAAGCCCAACTGGTTCAGCGCCGTAGGCAGGGAATGCCACGCAATACGCAACCATGCGGCGTTAGTTGATCAGACTTCTTTCTTCAAATTTGAAATTACCGGTAAGGACGCAGTCGCCTGTTTGGATCATTTGTCAACATGTAACGTGAATCGTCCGATTGGGAGCATCATCTACGCTCAGATGTGCAATGAAGACGGAGGCATTGAGTGTGATGTCGTACTTTTCAGGATAGCGGAGCAGACATTCTGGTTGATTACCGGGTCCGGATTCGGAGTACACGATAAAGATTGGATAGACAGGAACATTCCACCTGGGCATGATATGCATATACGGGATATTACGGACAATTATTCTGTTCTCAATCTGTCCGGGCCCTTTTCGCGCAGAATCTTGGAGAAATTGACGAACATTGACATATCCAATGCCGCTTTCCCTTACCTGACACTCCAGGACATTGACATAGATGGAATTCCGATCAAAGCCGCACGCCTTTCATATACCGGTGAGCTTGGCTGGGAACTCTACATGGAAAATGAGCATGCATTGACAGTCTACCGCAAATTACTTGAAGCTGGAGAAGAGTACAGAATCACGAATGCAGGTTATCGAGCACTTGAGTCTCTCCGACTGGAGAATGGGTATCTGTATTGGAGTGGTGAAATCTCCCCATACATCAATCCATATGAAACAGGATTGAGTTATCGGATTAATTTTAGTAAAAATCAATTTATTGGTCGAAAAGCTCTTCAAGAGATTTCCAATTGTGGTGTCGAAAGAAGATTGTATTGTTTCAGCTATAACGGATATGTTCCACTGTATGGTGGAGAACCGTTACTCTGCCAGGATGAAGTGATCAGTTCAACTCTGTCCGGAGGCTACGGTCACTCGGTGGAGAAATCGATTTGCTATGCTTTTCTGCCTGTTGACCAAGATATCAGTCAGCACTTTCAACTTGAGACGGTAGGAGGAACGATTTCGATAGAACCTCACGAAAAACCACTGTATGCCAAAGCCAAATTTAAGGTTAGAGAGTAGACGAAATTAGAACAATTAATCACATCAGGTTATTGAATTAAGTTGTTGATATAAATAAAAATAAATGAATAGTTTGAGTTAATAGGGAGATATTTTCAATGGAATCCGAAGTTCGAAATGCAATCCAGCGTGTACCGCTGTTGACGAAAATCCCGCTTGATACGATCGAGTGTGAGCGTCTGGGTGGTTTAACCAATCTTGTCTATCGAATCTCCACTGCAGAGAATGACTATTGTCTGCGAATTCCGGGAGAAGGAACAGAGAGCTACATCGACCGGGCAGTTGAAAAGCACAACGCGAAAGTTGCAGAACGTGCAGGCGTCAGCCCTGAAGTCTTCTTTTTTTCCGAAGACGGAATCATGTTGACACAGTACTTGAATGACAGCGAGACCATGAGTGGTGAAATCTTTCAATCGGATGAAAGTGCGACTTTTGCGGCGGGCAAGGCGTTCCATAGGCTTCATACGTGTGGCGAAGACTTCAAATTTCGTTTCGAGGTGTTTTCAATGATCGATGAATATCTGGAATTGCTTGCGCAGGGAGAGTCGGTGGAATTGCCAGATGGATATCATGAAACAGTCGAACAGAGTAAGTCCGTGCAAACTGTACTCACGAATAACCCTGAAGATCTTGTCCCCAGTCACTGCGACCCTCTATGTGAGAACTTTATCAAACAGGCGGATAGAATGTGGATTGTAGATTGGGAATACTCGGGAATGAACGATCCTTACTGGGACTTGGGAGATCTTTCAGTTGAAGGAGGACTGCCCTCAGAAATGGACATAGTACTTTTGACGGGATATCTCGGCCGGTCGCCGAACGACTACGATGTCGGTCGGATGGTTATCTACAAAGCGTTGTGCGACCTGCTTTGGACACTTTGGGGCTTGATCCAACACATGAACGAAAATCCCGTGGAAGACTTTTGGGCTTATTCGGTCGAACGATTCTCTCGCTGCGTTGAGCTGATGTCAAAAGATGAGTTCGCACACCACCTCCGGTCGATACAACAAACGACCGGCTGAACTGTTCTGTGGGTGGTTTCACTTTGCGTACAAGAGACAATCACCTAGCATGCACGAGTTTCGAAGTTGCCGAAGAAAATTTGATTCCAGCTACATGCAATCGGTTCAATGTCGTCAGACCGGACCGAACGGATTGGTGTTCTAGCACGCGCCGGGACGGGTATTTGAACTCGCAATAGATGTTCAAACACCTCTTCAACTCACAGGAAATTATCAGTTTTTTTCTTGATTTGACAAGGCGATTTCATTCGAATTGGAGGAGTTTTGAGGCAGAAACTTTGTTGAGTAGGGTACGGACTCTACGATTTACCTAGTGTCGTAACTTATGTGTAGTGTCGTAAAAGTATAATGTAGTTCCGTTGATAATTTCATGCAGCGGGGGCATTTGGATGGAGAGATATGTCGTAACGCTCACACAGTCGGAACGGGAGGAGTTGACGGAGATCACCCGCAAGGGTTCGTGCAAGGCACAGAAGGTGGTCAATGCGCTGATTCTGCTCAACTGCGATCAGGGCGAGTTCAATCCACAGGCAAAGACCGGGGAGACGATCGCCGATGTGCTGCAGATCAGCCAGCGCAAGGTGGACCGGGTGAAGAAACGTTTTGTCGAGGAGGGTTTTGAGATATCGCTGGGCGGCCGTCAGGGTCGTCGTGAACATTACGAGCGCAAGGCGGACGGCGAGGTGGAGGCGCACCTGGTGGCGTTGTGCTGCAGTGAGCCGCCTGCCGGTCAGGCGCGCTGGACATTGCGGCTTTTGGCCGACCGGCTGGTGGAGCTTGAGGTGGTTGACAGCATATCCCATGAGACGGTCAGAAGGGTGTTAAAAAAAACGAGCTCAAGCCGTGGCGGCGCAAGGAATGGGTGATTCCGCCGAAAGACAATGCGGCGTTTGTAGCGGCGATGGAGCGGGTGCTGGATGTCTACCGTCGGCCGTATGATCCTGACCATCCGGTGGTGTGCATGGATGAGACGCCGAGACAGCTGATCGGTGAGACGTGTGTTCCGATTGCGGCGAAGCCCGGACAGCCGGCCCGACACGACTATGAGTACCGGCGCAACGGCACCTGCAATGTGTTCATGGCCACCGAGCCTTTGGCCGGCAGGCGGTTCACGAAGGTGACCGAACGGCGTGCGAAGGTGGACTGGGCTGAGTTTCTCAACGACGTTGCGCGGCACTATGAGTCGGCGATGAGAATCACGCTGGTGATGGACAACCTGAACACGCATCAGCCCGGTGCCCTGTATGAGGTGTATCCGCCGGCGCAGGCCAAGGCATTGTGGGATCGGTTCGAGTTTGTCTACACGCCGAAGCACGGCAGCTGGCTGAACATGGCGGAGATCGAGATCAACGTGATGGTGAACCAGTGTCTGAACCGTCGAATCGAAACGATCGGGGAGGTCAGTCGGGAAGTGTCGGCCTGGCAGGCCGGCCGGGATCGTCTTCAGGCGAGGATAGACTGGCAGTTCACGACCGATGACGCGCGCGTCAGGCTGAAACGCCTCTACCCGACATTAGTCGAGTGACTGGACACTAGATTCAGTAAGCCTCTGAATAAATTTGTACCAGCTGACATGGATGTGGTTGTTGAAGCCATTGCAAGGCGGGATGGAGTCAAAGTTATGCCGGGTGGTATGGACCCGGCGAATCGGTTGGGACTCACTAACGCTGTGTCAGCGAAAGCTGTCTATACGACTGACGGTCACTCCAGAACTATTGAGATCGGTAGGAGAACCTTGGAATTTCAACACGTAAGTCCGCGCATTATGCGATGGGCAGGAAGACCAGGCGCACCAGTAGTTCAAGCACTGCGTTGGTTAGGACCTGATATTGTTGCGGCAGAACACGGGAAAATTGTCTTGAAGCTGAAAAGTGTGTTGCCAAACTACGTAAAAATTGATCTATTGAAAAATAGCGGTGACCTGCCCAGTTGGGTATTGCCGGTTATACATGATATTACCCAAGATGAGCCAAATGACATATGAACGAATAATTAAGAATATTTTTACCCAGTTGGATAAAAAACAGACGAAATACGTATATTTACGCTGTAAGAATGCCTTGACGGATGTTTCGCATAATCATTTAATTTGCGGGATTGTATAGGCCATGTACTTGGATGCTAAGCCGACGATCTGGTGGTGTGCTGGACGGTGAGGTGGATAGGTTTTTCGTCAATGCACTACTGCTGGAATTGAAGTTCAATCAACAGGAACTGCCTGTAGTCGCTTCCGAGCTGCTGAAAATGAAACCCGAACCTTGAGTAAATGAAGTTCCAAATTGAGAGATTTGAAAGAATGACTGCAATCGCCGAAAAGATAATGCAAAGGGTTTCCGTCCACGGTCGCGGAACTTGGGTGTGTTCACCGAAAGATTTTCTTGACTTCGGTAGTCGCGATGCTGTTGATCAGGCTCTATCGCGGCTTGTGAAAACGAAACGATTACGTCGGGTGGGTCATGGATTGTACGACTTGCCGAGGTTAAGCAAAGCATTGAAAAAGTTTGCACCAGCTGATTTAGACGCAATCATCGCGGCTATTGCAAGGCGAGACGGTGTGCGTATTATGCCAAACGGTCTGGTTCCAGCAAACTCACTAGGTCTCACAAATGCGGTCCCTGCGAAACCGATCTATGTAACAGACGGTCACTCCAGGACGATAAAAATCGGCGAAAGGACCATACAGTTCCTGCACGCGAGCCCAAGTGTCGTGCGATGGGCAGGAAGGCCCGGTGAGCCAGTGGTTCACGCACTACGTTGGCTAGGTCCGCGTATCACCCTGAACGATAATGATATTGTCTCAATACTGAGACGTGTTTTGCCTGACTACGTTAAGTCGGATCTGTTGGACAACAGTCGAGATCTGCCTGGCTGGGCGTTGCCGGTGGTGCGAAGCATCACAAATCATATGCTGGATACTACGGCATAACTGATTTTTAATCATTCTTTGCTCTGTCAGAACAAGATAGAATGGAGTATTTCGACACTGCAACCGTACAACTCAATGCATTTGCCAAGCATGTGGATAAGTCAATAGACAGACTCTTTTTCATGATTACCGTACGCTCTTTCCGTTTGTTGGAACTATAGATGTAGTACCGAGAGTGAAGATAGAAATGAGTGCAACATCAATACTCGGCACAAACCGACTCGTACTTGCATTCAGACTTGTTCGTGATCTATATCTATACTGAATGGAGGGGAAATCGTGAAACTATCCGGCCAGATTAAACCGGTCAGCTACCTCAAGGCTCATGCCTCAGAGATCGTGCGCACACTCGGTGACCAGGGAGACCCACTGATCATCACCCAGAATGGCGAAGCCAAGGCGGTTCTGCAGGATATCAATAGTTTTGAAGAGATGCAGGAGACGATAGCAATGCTCAAATTACTCGCACTGGGTAACCGGCAGATCGAGGCCGGACAGGTGCAGCTTGCGACGGATGTCATTGCTCGGCTGCGCAATCGCTGACGGTTTTTAGCTTTCTGCTGACCAATAATGCAACATGCGTTCTTGAAGAGATTTGCAATCAATCGGTCGCTACGACTCACCAGTTCGAGCGAACCTTGTTCTGGAAGTGGTCGAAAGTGCGTTCCAGGGTCTGTCAGAACATCTCCAGCGAAGGCACTATCCAACGGAACTGTTTAATTTCGGAATTCGAGAGTATCGGGAGATATTCTTCAAGCCCTATCGCATCATCCATTGTGTAACCGAGGAGACAATTTTCGTCGTTCTCATAACGGACGGGCGGCGTGACATGCAGTCGTTGCTGCAACGGCGCCTGTTACAAATGTAGCACCATACTTGTCGACCTACCCCATTCGACACACGGAAATACCGTTACTATCCGTATGTCATTCACATATTCCGTAGAGTACAAATTTTTCAATCTGACAACTCAAGTTGATGGATGCTTAAACCACCAACGACTATCGCGCCATTGCTCGCCGCGTAACTTCGCGAAGGAGAATCTGGCTCCCCGGGACGGGATCGAACCGCCGACAAGATGGTTAACAGCCACCTGCTCTGCCTGCTGAGCTACCGGGGAACGGAGAGTGAGAAATGAATACGATCTCCCTTCACCAAAAAGGAAATCGCAAATTCGTGCCTAATTTTATTATGATTTGATAAATATCTACGAACTAATTTCTTGATCCACACCATCGCTCACGATGAGTGGCAGTTCTGGCATACAGACAAACTCTATGTTGCCAACTGCCTCTCTAAGAGACTGTTCTGCCAACTCAGGGGTATCTGCCTGGACGTAGATAAATCCCGGGTACTTCCCTCCTTCTGGCAAAGGTGTTAATTTCTCGCCGGACCGAACATCTATTCTGATGTCCAACACACCTTCGACTGATTGTGCATCAATCACACCTTCCACTCGTCTCACGATGCCTTCAGCAGTAATTGGCATCATTGCCACGCCAGAAGACCGGTGAAACTCCAGCTGATTCGTCGACCGCCCTGCACTCTTGCACAAAATAAATTCTTCGAGACTGGAATTTGTAGCCAACTCAAACAATCGTGCACAATCTCCCCCGATTGATCTTGCTGCCACTTCGAGAATCCATACCTCTGAATTATTTACTCGAATTTCCGCGTGAATGGGTCCCATTTCCAAACCATACGCCCGACAAGCTTTGAGTACCGATTCCTGAATCTTCTTCTGAACATCGTTGTCAACTGTTGATGGTGTAACAAAATAGACCTCTTCGAAAAACGGACCTTCCATGGGCTCGGGTTTATCGAAAATGCAGATTGTTTCTAGTTTGCCGTTGGAAAGATAGCCTTCGAGTGAATGTTCCGACCCGGGAATGTATCGCTCAATCAATATTCTTTGTCTCGTGTCATTTCCGAATTCTTTTCGAAGTAAGTTTTGGATACGGTCAATCGCCTCGATCAATTGAGATTTATTGTCGGCTCGGATTACCCCTCGACTTGCTGACAGACTGGTGGGCTTCGCGACACAGGGGTACTGGATATCCTTAATCTGTGTGGCAATTTCCCTGTCAGGCTCGAGTGTCCAGAATTGAGGAACATGCACGTCAAAATCCGATAATACGGTTCTCGCCAAAACTTTGTTGACCGATGTCTGGAGGGATTCAAGTCGGTTATGTGGTACATTCAGTCTGCGAGCAACTCTTGCAGCAATTTCGATGAACTTCTCATCCGGCGCGATCACTGCACATATTTCCTCACCCTCCAATTGATCGACTATTGAATCTACGACGAATTCCGCAAGTGAAAAATCGACCCGAAACCCGGAACGGAATCTTGGTGACAGTTCTGAATCGCCGTCCGTTACCAATATGATTGGTATGTTCTGTCGGTCTGCGGCCGATAAATAAACGGAAGCGCGATAACTGTAAGATGGAGCGATCAGAACGACCGTTTTTATTGACTTGTTGATTGGTTCTGAAGAGCTGGTTTGGTCAGTTACAGATCATTGTGCTGCGCCGCATCCGCCACAAGCACCTGTGCCACCGACAGATTGAAAGACATTGTGGAATACAAACGTCGCCTGTATTCCGTCATCGACATAGTCAATTTCAGCGCCTGAAAGGTATTGAAGGGCAACCACATCAGCAAAAAGACGAAAATTATCACCATTCAGCACCCTATCATATTGTGATTCGGAATCCGCATAGGTCATCCCGTAGCTCATACCTCCGCAACCGCCTCCGGATACATAAACCCGTATTCCTCTGATTTCCTCATCGGTCGTCTGAATGAGCTCTGCCATCTTATTACCGGCAGCTTCAGTCACCTTGATTTCTGATTCTGAAATGTCTAATTGATAATCCATAAATTTACTTTGCCATTTGATATGTTGAGCGCTGAATTTTTGAAATTCGACTGGTATTGCCTAATTATCTATGAACGAAAGGAATATGCAAGATTCGTAGGCGAAAAAGTCAATTTTATTGGACATTTTCGTCTTAAAACCGCGAATCATAGATCACATAGCTGCAAATTATTTTTTTGGTGAAATTTTCCCGGTCTCGGCAAACCTGAAAACAGAGATTATACGAAGTAATGAATGTGCATGAATCGGACGTTGGCATACATTACAATTAAACATATACGTTCACATTTGTATTTATTATGGATACGAATTGATCGGATTACAAAACTCTTCAAGTGCTATGCTTGAATTTCCAACTAGTCGTAAGTTATGTCGAATCTCGTTGATTGTGTCGTTCTAAATGAAAGGTCGGAGGCGTTGACTTCCCCTCCCTACCCTGGAGAATTGGGTCAGCGTATCGTTGACAATGTGTCCAAGGAGGGTTGGAAGCAGTGGTTGGAACGTCTTGTAACAATCATAAATGAGAACCAACTAACAACAAGCGACCCGGAAACACACAAACTGATTGAGCAGCACATGCTGGGATTCCTGTTTGGTGAAGGCGACATGGGGAATTTGCCACCTGGGTTCACGACGCAACGCAAGAAGTGAATCCATCGCGATCTAGCGGTGTTGGATCGTCTGGTTGAATATCTTCCGAGAGTGGATCGGTCGGCCTTCAAGATAGTGATCAATCGCCGCACCAAGCAATTGTTTGCTTTCTGATTTGACTTGTTTGGTCTTGAATTCCTCCCGTGCCAGTGCAAGCAGTGTTTCACCTGATATTGTCTGGGTTTCTTCGCTGTTCGCCTGAATCGGACCCTTCGCAAAGTCATAGATATATTTCTTGAGTGGATCAACAGGGGTCTTCGAGTCGGATTCAGAAGTCAGTTTCAAGGCATATCCCAGCTCCTGCAGGAACACTTTCTCGAAAATCCGTAGCGT
Organism: Arenicellales bacterium; assembly: GCA_963662635.2. Taxonomy (GTDB): domain Bacteria; phylum Pseudomonadota; class Gammaproteobacteria; order Arenicellales; family JAJDZL01; genus JAJDZL01. Next base: position 205,471 of record CAXXFC010000004.1, on the reverse strand, counting down.
GTGAAATTCACTGGAGGGTTCTTTTAATCGTTCCAACGCGAGGTAATAGGCATCAAACAGAATTTCGTGTGGATCTCTATCAAGAATCAAGCGAATGAGTAATTCGTTGAGATAGAAACGGCAGTACAGGCGCTCACTTTCGGTTTGATAGCCTTCGGATTCACATTTCAATCCGGTCAAGGTCGGAACATTGCCCTTCCCCGACCAATTTGCCGACAAGCATTGGAATGGCCTGATCAGTCCTCTGAATTTTGACTTTTTCCGTCGTGCTCCTTTTGCTAGCAAGTTCATCCGGCCATAATTCCGGGTAAACATATCCACAATCAGACTTGATTCGGAATATGGAGTGGTCCGCAACACGAAACAATCCTGTCGGTAAACACGCATATGACTCAATCTGTCTCGGAATACCCGAATTTTGAGATTGACTGCAAGTCATCCGTCCAGCGGGCCCGGACTTTCACCCAGAGTTTCAGAAACACCTTGACACCTTGCTGTACTTCAATCCTGGTACGAACTTCGGTTCCGATTCTCTTTATCTTCGAACCGCCCGATCCGATTACAATTCTCTTCTGACCTTTGGATTCCACCCATATCGTCGCATCAATTTGGAGAATGTTGTTTTCTCTCTCATATCTTTCGATCTGAACTGCACTGGTATAGGGAATTTCATCACCGTAGTAGCGGAAAATCTGTTCACGTATTGACTCAGCTGCCTGAAATATGTCGCCTTTGTCGGTCACCATATCGGATGGAAACAGCGGAGGCCCGGGTAGCAGATATTTCCAAATTGTATTTTTAAGTTCGGAAATATTCTCGTCTTTGGCAGCCGAGACAGGCACAATTTCGGTGGTCTGCGTTCGCTCAGCAATATCACGAATCACCGGGAGCAGAAGGTTCTTGTCTTTCACCCGATCTATCTTTGACAGTACGACCATAAATGGCAGTTTTTCACCCTGAATACGTTTCAGAACCGCTGTATCCTGCTCGTGCCAACCACGACAGTCTATAACAAACAAAACAAGGTCGGTGCCGCTGACTCCTGCCGTAGCCGTTTTGTATATGGAGCGGTCTACCAGACGCTTGTAATTCATGTTGAATCCGGGCAAGTCGATGAAGACGTATTGTCCACCCGGATCATTCAGTATGCCCATGATGCGATGACGGGTCGTATTGGCTTTCTTTGAAGTGATACTGACTTTCTGTTTGAGCAAACAGTTCAGCAAAGTGGATTTGCCGACATTGGGGCGTCCGGCCAGAGCAATCATGCCGGAACGAAAGTTCTCGTCAGGCTTTGCGCTGGCGGAGTAAATCATAGGCTTGCGCTGCCGCTTCCTGTTCGGCTTCTTTCTTGGTGCTTCCGCGACCGGTTACGGTGTCGATCAGTCCATCGACATGACAATCGACGGTGAAACTGGGATCATGACTCTTACCGCTCACATCAACGGTACTGTAAACAGGAATTGGCAGTGAGCGTTTCTGCAGAAATTCCTGCAGCTTGGTCTTGGAGTCTTTTCGTCCATTGATCGAACTTTCCTCAATCAACGACTGAAACTTGTCAAGAATGAACTGTCGAGCGTTGTTCATCCCTCCATCAAGATAGATCGCACCGATCAGTGCTTCAAGCGCATTTGGCATAAGATTACGCCAAGCTTTGCGATTGTTTTTGGGGAAGGATTTTCCGACTTTGATGTAGTCTTCCAGGGAAACTTCGAGTGCTACACTATATATGGCGTTTTGGTTGTTAATGATCTTGCTGCGCAGTATCGTCAGTTCACCTTCAGTGGCTTCTGAATATCTGCGATACAGATAGTCTGAAATTACAGTGCAGAGGATGGTATCTCCCAGAAATTCAAGATTTTCGTTGTTCGGCTGTTCAGTGCTGCTGTGCGTCAGTGCGCGCTGCAATAGTTGTGCATTGTTGAATCGGTATCCAAGTACCTTTGAAAGATCTTTTAGCTCAGAATCGTTCACTGGAAACTAATGCAGCGATGCGGAAAGGTTCATGAGCGGTTCGCCGGTACGAACTAAAGTTTTGAAAGTCGGGAGGTAACCAACACCCGATGAATCAATCGGTCACTCGATCGCGGCAGCGATGCGACTCCAATTTACGCCGTTTCCACCGGTCGAATCCCAGCTGAACCATATGAAAAACGCCTTGCCAATCAAATTTTCGTCCGGAACGAACCCCCAAAATCGACTGTCATTACTGTAATCTCGGTTGTCACCCATTACAAAGTAGTGGCCTTGTGGAACCGTAAACTCCATATTCGATGTCCACCTTTTTTCATCGATCAGAATGGAATGAGATTCATCCGAATGGAATGATTCATTCAGTCGTGTAGTTTCGTTTCTTCTGCTCGCGTTGGTTACAACCACATAGGTTCCGGTAACATCCTGTGCGACTTCGTTTCCGTTGATATACAGTTTCTTTTCGTTATAGGCTACAGTATCACCCGGCAATCCTACGACGCGCTTGATGAAATTGACGGCTCGGTCATGCGGGTATTTGAATACCATCACATCTCCGTACTCTGGAGAGCCCACTTCGAGAATCTTGTCATCGATAATGGGTAGTCGAAGACCGTATTTGTATTTATTGACTAAAATAAAATCTCCGATCTGTAGGGTAGGAAGCATCGATCCTGATGGAATTCGGAAAGGCTCAACCACAAAAGAACGAAGAGCGAAAACGATCAGAAGTACCGGGAAAAATGCTCTGGCATATTCGACCACCCAGTAGCCGGTCTTTCTGCCACCATCAGAATTCACAAAAAAGAGATTTCTAATAATTTTTCGCCAGACTAGGTCGAGCAGCCAAATCAGCCCAGTTACAGATACAGCTATTGCTAAAACGAGTGCAAAATCCATACGGAATTTATATTTGATGATTTATTGGATACACCATAAAGTAACGATAGACATTGCTGTCTCGGTTCATTTATTGGTACAAGATCAAAAGGTAGGAAACTGAATCGGATCCGATCACAATTATATGGAATTTGCTATTATCGCGTCATGAATTCTCATCGAACGCGTCCGTCACATAACAATTTATACTGATAGCTGCTTCTTCAACTGGATGTGCAACCGCAAAATTACATACTGAAATGCATAAGAACTACGACGTGATTGTTGTTGGCAGTGGATTGTCTGGCCTGACCGTTGCACTCAAGTGTGCGAACGCGGGATTGGCTGTGGCAATCGTAACAAAGGAGTCTCTTGCAGAAAACTCCAGTTATTACGCGCAAGGTGGAATTGCCGCGGTTTGGGATATAGACGATTCGTTTGAGTCTCATATCAAGGATACCCTGAGCGCAGGTGCAGGACTGTGTGATCCCACGGTTGTCGAGTACGTGGTGACCAAGGGACCTGAATCGATCAATTGGCTGATTGAAAATGGAGTGATATTCAGTCGGCGCGATCAAGATACGGGGCATCCGGAAGAGTTTCACCTTACCAAAGAAGGCGGGCACAGCGCGAGAAGGATTATCCACGCAGAAGATGCTACAGGACGGAGAGTCGAAAGCACATTGGAATCCAGGATTCGCGGCCATCGGAAAATCGAAATTTTCGAGAAATATATCGGGATCGAACTGATCACGAAGTCAAGATTGGAAAATCACGGAGAGAACCGATGCCTTGGCATCTACGCACTGAATATCGGGAGTGAGGAGGTTGTAACGTTTGTCGCTAATGCAGTGGTGCTTGCCACCGGTGGCGCGTCCAAAACCTACCTTTATACCAGCAACCCTGATACCTCGACCGGTGATGGAATCGCAATGGCGTGGCGAGCGGGCTGCAGCATCGCAAATATGGAGTTTGTCCAGTTTCATCCGACATGCCTCTACCACCCTCATGCGAAATCGTTTCTTATATCAGAGGCAGTGCGTGGCGAAGGCGGCAAACTGATTCTACCGGATTCTTCGCAGTTCATGCATAAATATGATGATCGCGAAGAACTTGCACCTCGAGACATTGTTGCACGTGCGATCGACCATGAAATGAAACTGGGTGGACATGACTGCGTATTTCTCGACATCACCATGAAGACGAAAGAATTCCTACGTTCGCATTTTCCAAACATCTACGGGAAATGTCTCGAATTTGGAATTGACATTACGAAAGACCCGGTTCCTGTCGTTCCAGCCGCACACTATTCCTGCGGTGGCGTTCTGGTGAACCAAAGCGGACGTACTGATTTGGCGGGTTTGTATTGCGTTGGAGAAAGCGCATGTACCGGTCTGCACGGGGCGAACAGACTGGCAAGCAATTCCTTGCTTGAATGTATTGTTTTCGCTGATGCCGCGTTCAAGGACATTCAGGAAATCGCGACAAGTGCTGAATTATCCAATTTGCAGATCCCACATTGGGACGAAAGTCGTGTAACGGACCCCGACGAGCTGATCGTGGTATCCCACAATTGGGATGAATTGCGAAGATTTATGTGGGATTATGTTGGGATCGTACGCACTCAGAAGCGCCTAAAGCGCGCACTCCGGCGGGTTGATCTTCTCTCGGACGAAGTCCGAGATTTCTACAGCCAGTTCCGAGTCAATCGAGACTTGATCGAGTTGAGAAATCTAATACTGGTATCAGAGCTGATCGTGAAGTGTGCGCTCGCAAGACATGAAAGCAGGGGATTGCATTTCGTACTGGATTACCCCAGACCTGACCCCGAGGGCACAGTGAATACCGTATTGACTCCGAATTGACTGCTGCGATTATGAATCGGTTGATTGGTCGTCAGGGGATTCGAATGTCGGATACCAGATTTTCTCGTTGACCAACTGCTCTGTTGATTTACTGCCATCCGTACCGGCAAGTCCTTGTTTGACAGCGATGTCAGCAACCGCAATCGCAATTTCCCTGCTAAGTTTTCGAATCTCAGTCAGAGGTGGCAGTAAAGACGAACCCGGCTTAATGACATCGGATTTTGAATGACCGATTACAGTTGCGGCCGCCGTAAACATTTCATCCGTTACCTTTCTTGCCTTGACCGAAACGAGCCCGAGACCGATACCCGGAAATGCATACGCATTATTGCATTGAGCAATTTCGTGCACTACTCCGTCGAATTCGATCGGGGAAAATGGACTACCGGTTGCGATGATCGCCCTCCCCTTACTCCACTTGAGAAGATCCGAAGGCAGCGCCTCGGTCTTATCGGTTGGGTTCGAGAGAGGGAATATGCAAGGACGGTCGCAATTTGCGGACATCACGTTAACAATCTCTTCGGTAAAGAAATTCTTTTGTCCGCTAACTCCGACCAGCACGTCCGGTTTGACGTTTTGAACGGTGTTGGACAGGCTGAAATCGCCTTCCCAATTTGAAAGTTCGGCTTGATTCTTGACGAAAGCTTTCTGACCGGAACGAATACGTTTCGAACCGGTATGGAGCAATCCCGAACTATTCAGCATGTAGATTCTGCTGTGTGCTCTCTCGCTGTCCATCCCTTCACTGATCATTGCGTCCGCGCAACCCTTGGCTATGCCGGTACCCGCTGCGCCGGCGCCTACAACGACGATCTTGGAATCGCAAATTGATCTGCCAGTTACCCTGCACGCAGCGATCAAACTGCCGACCGTTACCGACGCGGTTCCCTGAATGTCATCGTTGAAGCAACAAAGTCTGTCAATGTAGTTGTCTAGTATTCTCTGTGAGTTCGATACCCCAAAATCCTCGAACTGTATTACCGCATCAGGCCATCTTCGATGAATGGATGAGAGTGCAATCTCAAGGAAGTCATAATATTCGTCTCCTTGGATACGTTCGTGCTTCCAGCCGACATAGAGATCGTTTTCGAGTAGTTTTTGGTTATTCGTGCCGACATCCAGCGTAATGGGCAACGTAGTGGCCGGGTGAATGCCGCCGAGCGCAGAATAAAGACTCAGTTTTCCAATTGGAATACCCATACCGCCGACTCCCTGATCACCAAGCCCCAGGATCGCCTCTCCATCTGTGATAACGATGACTTCAATTGAATTTCTGCGGACATTCGAAAGTGCGGTATCGATCAGGTCACGTTCCGGATAGCTCAGAAAAAGACCGCGCGGCCTTCGGTAAATCTCTGAAAAGTATTCGCAGGCAGCCCCAACCGTAGGTGTGTAGATGACCGGCAGCATCTCGTCCGCGTTGTTGATGACCAATTGAAAGAAAAGAATTTCATTCAGATCCTGCAACTGCCGCAGATAGATATGCCGTTCAAGATTTGTCGACTTTTCAGAATAGGCCTGATAGGCACGATCGACCTGAACCGCCAAAGATTCTTCGCAGTACGGTAACAAGCCAAGTAGCCGGCGATCAACTCTTTCCTCTCGTGTGAATGAAGTCCCTTTATTGAACTGCGGCAAAGCCAGGAGCAGCCGTCCTTGCTGCAGGTGTTCTGGTAGATTGGTGACTCGCATGTAAAAGAACCGCTATCGAGTTTCAGTCAGTTGACAATTTCTGATTTTTCCAATGAGATCCGAATAGGCATCGTCATAGGTTCTGATCCCAAATACCAGCCAATCGTTGAGATCAGACTGATTATGTTCCAGCAACTTTTCAAATGCGCGCTGTTCCGCGAACGTTACTGATGGATACCCGTGCTCCAGAAATTGAAATAGAATCAATTCGAGTTCTCGTGAACCTTGTCTGCACCGCCAAATCAATCGGTTCAACTTTTGGCGGTTCAAGTTATCGACGACCATCATGTTCGCAATGCTATCAGTTTCTTTATTTCTGCTATGGCTTTGCCCGGGTTGAGATGCTTCGGACAAGTGTTGGTGCAATTCATAATCGTGTGACAACGGTATAGCCGAAATGGGTCTTGAAGTTCATCAAGTCGCTCACCGACAGCCTCATCGCGGCTGTCTGCGATCCAGCGATAGGCCTGCAAAAGAATAGCGGGTCCAAGGTAGCGATCACTGTTCCACCAGTAACTCGGACAGCTGGTTGAACAGCAGGCGCATAATATGCACTCATACAGTCCGTCCAGTTGTTGTCGTTCATCGATCGACTGCAGGTTTTCCCGACTTGCTGATGGAACGGACTGCTGCTGCAACCACGGCTTGATCGACTCGTACTGTGCGTAGAAATGTGTCAGGTCGGGTACCAGGTCCTTGACGACAGGCAAATGCGGCAACGGATAAATCTTTACGGTAGATCTGATTTCCTCAATTGGCTTGGTACAGGCCAACGTGTTGGTACCATTGATGTTCATCGCACAAGACCCACAGATTCCTTCCCGACATGATCTGCGAAAGGTAAGGGAGGAATCGATCTCATTTTTTATCTTGATCAACGCATCAAGCACCATAAAACCGCAATCGTCCAAGTCCAGCTCAAATGAGTCCAACTTCGGAGATGAATCGTCTTCGGGGTTCCAGCGGTAAATCTTGAACACCCGTTTACGTTTCGCTGGACCAGGTAAAGCATGATGCTTTCCTTGGTTCACTGTTGAGTTTTTTGGAAGTCTTATTTTTGCCACAGCTTCGGTTACCTCATCTCAGTAGACTCTCGCTCTCGGCGCTATCAAGTCAACCTCTTCGGTCAGTGTATACAAATGTACGGGTCTATAGTCCAACTCGACATTTCCGTCGGCACTGAACCATGACAGCGTATGTTTCATCCAATTCTCGTCATCTCGTTCCGTAAAGTCATCCCTGGCATGCGCTCCCCTGCTCTCTTTGCGATTCGCCGCGGAGATGATGGTTGTCAATGCCTGTCGCATCAGGTTGTCCAATTCCAGTGTTTCTACAAGATCTGTGTTCCAGATCAAGGAGCGGTCGGTTGTACTGATGTCGTCCATGCCCTTCCATACATCGAGTAATTTCTGAACTCCCTCATCCAGCAACTCCTGAGTTCGGAATACAGCACAGTGATTCTGCATGATTCTTTGCATACGATTTCGAATTTCTGAAGTACGAATGGTGCCGGAACTGTATCTAAGTCGATCGAAATGCTCAATCGCCTCTTCCTCAATGTTTCTCGGAAGGGATCGTTTGGCTTCCTTACCGGCCATCAGTTGCTTGGCACGAACTGCTGCTGCACGACCAAATACAACGAGGTCCAGCAATGAGTTTGAACCAAGCCGATTGGCACCGTGGACAGAAACACAACCTGTCTCACCAATCGCCATCAAGCCCGGGATAACGTAATCGTCGTGACCATCCTTACGGGTAACGACTTCTGCCCTATGATTGGTCGGAATGCCGCCCATGTTGTAGTGAACAGTCGGCAACACCGGTATCGGGGTTGTAGTCGCGTCAACTCCGGCAAAAATTCTTGCGGTTTCTGTTATACCGGGTAATCTCTCGTGAATCACTTCAGGTCCGAGATGCTCCAGGTGCAGATGAATGTGGTCAGCATCTGTTCCGACGCCTCTACCTGCATTGATTTCCATTGTCATGGAACGACTTACCACATCCCGCGAGGCAAGATCCTTGGCATTCGGAGCGTATCGCTCCATAAACCGCTCCCCTTCGGAATTTGTAAGGTAACCGCCCTCTCCTCTTGCCCCTTCGGTAATCAGACAACCGGAACCATATATCCCTGTCGGATGGAACTGCACAAATTCCATATCTTGAAGGGGTAATCCAGCTCGCAATGCCATCGCATTTCCATCTCCAGTGCAGGTGTGTGCCGACGTGCAGGAAAAATAAGCTCTTCCGTATCCTCCAGTTGCGAGTACTACGATTTTTGACTGGAACCGATGCAATGTGCCATCTTCCAGGCACCAGGCAAGAACGCCACGGCATTCGCCGTTGTCCATCAGAAGATCGAGCGCGAAATATTCGATGTAGAACTCAGCCCGGTGTTTCAGTGCCTGCTGATACAGGGTATGCAGGATTGCGTGACCGGTTCGATCCGCTGCCGCACAGGTGCGCATGGCCTGCCCCTCGCCGAAATGAGTGGTCATCCCGCCAAATGCACGTTGATAGATTCGCCCGTCTTCAGTTCTTGAAAAAGGAACACCGTAATGTTCCAATTCAATGACAGCTTCGGGTGCTTCCTTACACATATATTCGATCGCATCCTGATCGCCGAGCCAGTCGGATCCCTTGACGGTGTCATACATATGCCATCGCCAGTCATCCTCACTCATGTTTCCGAGCGCGGCGCTGATACCGCCTTGTGCAGCAACGGTATGGCTCCGGGTGGGGAATACCTTGGTAATGCATGCTGTTGAGAGGTTCTCAAACGCGGCACCGAAAGTAGCCCTTAATCCGGCACCGCCGGCACCGACGATAACCACATCGTAATTGTGATCAATAATCTTGTAGGAACTGATGCTCACCGTAGTATCTAACCAAGGGCGACGCGCAAAATTGAAATTGTGCTTGAAATTACAAGTATCACAGAAAGAGATTTGACTGCAAGTATTGTTCCAACCTTCATCCCTTCGCGGTGAATGTAATCCTCCACCACGACTTGGACACCGAGTTGAGCGTGGTAGAAAAGGGAAACTATGAAGGCGATCAGCAAAGTCGCTGTAATGGGTGACTCCATCCATACCCGAACATCAGCGAAACATGCGCTGGTGAGGGTCGAAATTGAGAAGGTAAACCACAGTGTCAGCGGCACCAGAGCCAGCGCTGTCAAGCGTTGCCACCACCAGTGGGCGGATCCGTCTTTCGCAGACCCAAGCCCTATTACTCTCGCAAGTGGGGTTTTGTAGCTCATCTCATTGTCACCCGCAAGCTGTATATCCAATCGTCCAGACGACGATGGTCAAAACGAACGAACAAGTGATGGCAATCCATCCGCTCCGGTACACCTGCCGGATCTCAAATCCTTTTCCGGAATCCCAGAAAAGGTGTCGGATTCCGTTACATAGGTGATAAAAGAGTACCAAAGTCCAGATGAATAGGAACAGGCGTCCCAGAATTCCAGAGAAGAATTCAAATATCTGGTTCGATAAATCGGGGTTGTATGCGATCGCGCTGAGCCATAACGCAATCAGAACCGCACCGAAAGCAAGAACGACACCTGTTATTCGGTGAAGTATTGACATCACAGACGTCAGTTGAGGTCTGTAGATCTGTATATGTGGTGAAACTGGACGATTCGAGGGATTCATGCCCGATATTTCACTGTATTGTCAGTCTGCATCAGAAATCTATGCATCTGCCATTTTTCTCCCAGTCTCCGTACCGCGTTGGATCAGGTCGGCGAGATTTCTTCGAATTTTCGTGCGAAGGCTCATCATCGGCACGTTCAAGTTTAGTGTTTCGCTCGGTGTCGAGCGGCTTGTTGTGGTTTCGCTTAATCAAACCAAATGCCGTGAACGCTTGAAATTTAATAAATTACAACTATTTAGTCATTATATCTGTCAAAGTATCATTTAATTAGATGATTGTAGAGCGATGTCTCGCAAGCCGGAATCATATACTATCCGAACGGCGTTGTCGCTCGATCTCCTGCTGAAATCGATCAAACGGATAATCGAAATCGGCAGAAGCTATTGACTCGACCGGTGTGACATTGATCAGTCTGCGAACATTCGCATTGTGTATCATTTTCAATCTCATCGCGTGCTCGCGCCAAGGCAAGGAAATCTGACAGGACATTCGTGATTGATTTTCCATAATTTATTAAAATCAATAATTAAAGATATATTATTCAAGTAAAAAATAATTACTTTATGAGTTGCAGATGAATTGCTGACAATGACGTATCCAACCGAAAATTCCAGTGTGAGAAAATGAAACTAACCAGACTCAACCACTACGGTATTGTTCGCATATCCGGTGCAGATGCAGAGCAATTTCTGCAACGACAGTTCACTAACGATATCAGTGAAATCACCTCAGAACGATGTGGTTTCTCGGCATATTTAAACCCGAAGGGCCGAATTCTCGCAAATTTCCTCATTTTCAGGAAGAACGACGGTTTTTGTCTGGCCTTATCCGAGGACCTTGTGGAGTCATTTTTAAAGCGATTGAGAATGTTTGTTTTTCGAGATAGAGTCAGTGTTTCAATAGAGTCTGATTCGCAGATTGTTGGTTTATTGGATGACAAGTGGCCAGGTTTTTCCGATGTGCTCCCAGACCAAGCGTTTCAAGTCCTTGATGAAGATAACTTCACCTATATCCGAATGCCCGGAGAATCCAGAAGATTAGCGGTATATGGAGATAAATCAGATTTTGAACGCTACGCGGAACATTTTGACGACAGCTTGGCAGACGAGTGGAAACGCATTGATATTGACAGTATGTATCCGCTTATCAATGGTTTTACTACGGAAGAACTGGTTTTGCAGGCAGCCAACCTGGATCTTACCGGTGCAGTCAGTTTTACCAAGGGTTGCTACCCTGGCCAAGAAATTGTTGCGAGACTGCACTACAAAGGTGGTGTTAACCGACGAATGTTCCGAGCATCTGTCGCTGGCGACGCTGTAACCGAATCGGGGGCCTTGATTTATTGCGATGATTTGCCCGGAAATCAGACTGGATCAATCATCAACAGCGTCCGTCCAAATGAATGTGAAGACAAGAATTTGCTCATCTCTCTTCCACTTAAATTTTTGGGACACGACCGTCTGCGATTGGATGACGGAACGAATTTGCGATTGAAGTTGGATGAGATGCCCTATGCCATACCGGAATTAGATAAATTCTGACATCTAGTTGCCAGATTCAAGAATCGTATCGGTCTCGATAATTCGATAGAATGTCTCATCTTCCTTGATCAAACCCAACTCCATTCTCGCTCGTTCTTCCATAGTTTCATTACCCGTCTGCAGGTCAAGAACTTCTGCTTTCAACACATCATTCCGATTAGTCAATTCTATGTTGTGTTGCTGTTCGAACTCGATCAATGAGCGGGTTTCCTCGAGCGTTGTGACTGAATTCTTCCCTACCCAGAACGCATATTGAAGACCAACGGCCATTACCGTCAATACCAGGAAAACCAAGAATTTCCTATGTTTCATAGCATTCACTCCAGATCATCATTTTCAAATTGAATTAATTATATTTTTTTCAGTTGCGATTCAATACGCAACAGGCGGTTATATTTAGCTGTTCGTTCGGAACGACAAGGGGCACCTGTCTTGATTTGTCCTGCTGCAGTCGCGACTGCAAGGTCTGCGATAGTGGTATCTTCAGTCTCGCCTGACCTATGAGAGATGATCACGCGGTAACCTGCATTTTTCGCAATCTGTATTGTTTCCAGAGTTTCGGTCAACGTTCCGATCTGGTTAAGCTTAACCAGTATTGAATTTGCAATGGAACTTTCAATCCCTCGCTGAAAAATTGCCGGATTGGTGACGAATACGTCATCACCTACCAATTGCACCCTGCTTCCGAGCGCACGCGTAAGATGTGACCAACCTTCCCAGTCGTTCTCTGCCATCCCATCCTCGATCGAAACAATTGGATATTCTTCAACCCATGATACGAGTCGATCGGTTAGTTGACTTGAATCCATGATCAAGGATTCGGAACTGAACTCATACCTTTTGTTTGAATCGTCCCATAGCTCGGAACTCGCCACATCCAAAGCGATTCCGAAGTGGACACCAGCCTCCCAACCTGCATTTCTACCGGCTTCACAGATCAGTTGCAACGCTTCTTCATTCGACTTTAAATCAGGGGCAAAGCCACCCTCGTCACCGACTGCGGTGCTGAATCCGCGGCTGTTCAGGTACTTGCTCAACGAATGATAGATTTCAGCACCCATGAGGACACTTTCCTGAAAACTCGATACACCGTTCGGGACGACCATGAATTCTTGAACATCCAATCGATTGTTTGCATGAGCACCACCGTTGAGGATGTTGAAAAATGGTGTAGGCAAGGTAAGCTCGAGGTCCGTTGCAAGATATTGGTAAAGTGGCTGATTCATCGAGTCCGCGGCGGCTTTGGCAGTTGCCAATGAAACCGAGAGAATCGCATTCGCACCAAGCCTGTTTTTGTTCTCTGTGCCGTCCAGCTCGATCATCCGATTGTCGATTGCAGATTGATTAAAAGGATTTTCTCCCGATAGCGCAGGCCCAATCACATCATTGACATTCTCCACCGCTTTTCGCACACCGTTGCCAAAATATCTGTCGGGATTACCGTCTCGAAGCTCGACCGCCTCTCTCGCTCCGGTAGATGCACCCGATGGAACAGCAGCTATTCCGCGGGCGCCATCGGACAAAACCACCTCGGCTTCAAGTGTCGGGTTGCCTCTGGAATCCAGTATCTCCAGCGCGTGAATTGTTTCAATCGAGCAATTGGCCATGGTCATTTTCAGTATTGATTCAGATTTGTTCGATTCTGTTCTTGACAACAAAATCGATTTCCTTGAGACCCTCCAACAAACCTGACAGCAAATTCAACGGTACGGCATTCGGGCCGTCACTAGGTGCTTCATCTGGTTTTGGGTGAGTCTCGACAAACAGGCCGTCAATCCCGACACCAACAGCGGCTCGCGACAAAGTTGGTACAAATTCTCTCTGGCCACCAGAGGCACCATCCCTACCGCCAGGCAATTGCACTGAATGAGTTGCATCAAACACGACAGGACATCCTGTTTCCCGCATGATCGTCAGTGATCGCATATCCACAACCAGATTGTTGTAGCCATAGCTTGAACCGCGTTCACAGACCAGTATGTTGTCTTTCCCACCTGTTTGAACTGCTTTGTTGACAACATGTTTCATCTCGTGTGGTGAGAGGAACTGGGCCTTTTTGATATTGACTATCTTACCAGTCGATGCTGCAGCAGTGATCAGGTCGGTCTGCCGGCACAGAAAAGCCGGAGTCTGGATAACGTCGACATAGCTTGCCGCAGTGTCAGCTTCTTCAGGAGAATGCACATCGGTCAGTACAGGCACACCAAGAGTCGCTTTAACATTCTGCAATATTTCCAAGCCTTCCATCATTCCAAGGCCTCGGTATGAGTCAATCGAAGTCCGATTCGCCTTGTCGTAGGATGACTTGTAGACGAATGGTATCGAAAGACTGCTGCATATACGCTTGATCTCACCAGCTGTATCAAGCGCGAATGCTTCCGATTCAATGACACATGGTCCAGCAATCAGAAAAAACGGATTGGCTGAACCGACAGGCGCTCCTGCAATTTTCAACTGACGGCCGCTCTTTTGGGAAGAATTCGTAATGAAGCCTGATGAGCTTTGGCGGTTTCAACAAAATGTGTGAACAACGGATGTCCTTTTCTTGGAGTCGAAGTGAACTCCGGATGAAACTGACATCCAATAAACCACCTGTGTCCGGGAAGTTCTACCATTTCAACCAGATCTTCCGGAGATACTCCGGAAAAAAACATACCAGCATCTTCAAACTGTTTACGGTAGTGATTATTGAACTCGTAACGATGGCGGTGACGCTCACAGATAGTTTCAGTACCATATATCTCCTGGACCAAGGAACCAGGTGACAGACTTGCTTTTTGCGCGCCAAGCCTGAGTGTCCCACCTAACTCTTCGTTGACCGACCTGGTTTCCAACACCCCATCCAATGTTCGCCATTCAGATACCAATGCAATCACCGGATGTGGGGTAGCTTCGTGGAATTCCGTGCTGTGTGCACCTTCCAGTCCAAGTACATTTCGTGCAAACTCAATCATCGCAATCTGCATTCCAAGGCAGATTCCCAGATAAGGAATCTCGTTTTCCCGAGCATACTTTACTGCGTCGATCTTGCCGTTGGTGCCACGTTGTCCGAACCCACCCGGAACAATAATTGCGTCAGCCGATTGCAGGAGATCAATACCGTCAGTTTCTATATTCTCGGCATCCACATACAGAATATCGATCTTGGTTCGTGTTTGCATACCGGCGTGCACAATCGCCTCAGCCAGTGATTTGTAGCAATCCGCGATATCCATATATTTTCCGACGAAAGCGATAGTGACCTCACTTGTGGTCATGCGGTTTCGCTCGACAACATCCTGCCACTCCGAAAGGTCAATTAGATCGGATTGGATTTCAAGATGATCGACAATCAGTTGATCCACCCCCTGCTTATGGAACAACAGGGGAATCGAATAGATATTGTCAGTCGTCATCGCGGAGATTACTGATCTTTCAGCTACGTTGGTAAAAAGTGCGATTTTGTTTCTTGCTGAATCCGGCAAATCAGCGTCTGTTCTGCAAAGAAGAATATCCGGCTGAATACCAATGCTACGGAGTTCCTTGACTGAATGTTGTGTCGGTTTGGTTTTAATCTCGCCCGCATAATCCAAAGACGGTATCAGTGTCAAATGAACAAACAGAGTGTTTTCCACTCCGAATTCGATACGCATCTGGCGAATCGTCTCAAGAAACGGTAAAGACTCGATGTCACCCACCGTGCCACCGATTTCCACGAACACGACATCGTGTCCGTTGGCACCTTCAAGAATGCATTCCTTAATTTCGTCGATGATGTGGGGGATCACCTGAACGGTCTTGCCCATGTAGTCCCCTCTTCTCTCCCTTCGGATGACCCGTTCGTAAATTCTCCCCGTTGTGAAATTATTCACTTGTTTCATCGGGACATTGACAAAACGCTCATAGTGTCCAAGGTCTAGATCTGTTTCCGCACCATCACTGGTCACGAAAACTTCTCCATGCTGACCGGGATTCATAGTGCCGGGATCGACATTGATGTAGGGGTCAAGCTTGATCAGTGTCACAGAAATTTTGCGGGCTTCAAGTAAAGCAGCTAAAGAAGCGGAGGCGATTCCTTTACCAAGGGAAGACACCACACCGCCTGTAACAAAAACAAACTTCGGCACGTCTGATTAATTCGTTGCAGTTGGATCAGTTATTGAACTGAAAATAATCATCTTTGGGGATGATTGGACGGATTAATAGATTACCACAAATCGTATCCGAATATTTAACAATTTTCACCAAATATTGTTGTTATTGACATTCAATCACACTAAAAATTTTATTTGGCCAATTGTGAAATCAGCTCAATCTGAACATTTATGCCATTCTGTCCTTGCTTAGCAACATATTTATCTGAAACTCTCCACGGAACAACAGCGACCAAGTCTTCCTCGTTATAGATGAGAGGCAACATCTTTCGCTCCCAAGGTGGAATGGAATGTGCCTGCAGCAATTTTTTCAGCTTGCTTGAGTGTTGCCGCCCCGGCATTCTGAATCGCTCCCCACCTTTTCGAAATCCGACTGATACAGGTAGAGATAACTGATTGACATCAATTCCTTTGCCAACAACAGGTGTTGGGACTAATCTGAATCCTTCATTTTCAAGCACCAAGGGTTCTTTCATGTTCCAATTTACTTTGACTTCGCGGGGCTTCAGAGTGATGTTCGGCGTCAGATAGAGAATACTCTGAAATAGATATAACTTATAACCTTCCCAATCCATTTCCGAGTATTCGGCATTTCCATCAACAGCAGTTTCGAGGAAATTGTCCAAGGTCTGTCGGCCTGGTTCCGGAATCGAGTGATTCCTGATCCAGTAACGGATCAAGTTGATTTGACGAGCTCTGTTCAGCTTTCGCAGCTCAATCAGATTCAGCTGGTATCCCACCGACAGATACGAAGAACCGAAAGTGTGACACGAAGCGGCGTCAATCTCGGCAAGTTCATCGAGCATCAATCGAGAATCCGACAGATTTCCCGCAGATCGGCTGATATTTTCAATTGCAGCACACCAGCGTTCCTGCATGGCGGGAAGCACGAGGTGGCGCAAATAGTTCCTGTCGTACCGCAGATCATCATTCGCCGGGTCATGAATATAGCTCAGTTCATGGTTGGTTGCGTACTCGAGAATTTGCTCTTTGGTGTACCGCAGCATGGGACGGACCAATGTTCCCCTTCCAAACGGTGTCACTTCCTGAATCCCTGATAGTCCTCTGGCACCTGAACCGCGCATCAGATTCAGCATGAGGGTTTCAGCCTGATCATTCTTGTGATGTCCTGTCAAAAGAAAATCCCCTTCAGCAATTTGACTGTTCAGCCAGGAATATCGGGCGATTCTTGCTTTGTGCTCCGGTACTCTGGTGGATGGGTTGAATTGATTCAGCCGTTCTGAACGAAAAGGAATTTTTCGTTTATTGCAGAAATCCGCACAAAATTCCATCCATTTCCCGGAATCTGGATTGATGTTGTGATCGACGTGCAAAGCCATCAGGGAAAATTCCAACTGTTGACTAGCACAATGCATCAGATGCATCAATACGATGGTATCAGCTCCACCGCTGAAAGCGACTGTAAATCTCGTCTTGCTATCGAGATTGGAATACCTGGACAGGACTTCAAGCAGTGATTCTATGTCAAGAGTAGTCAAAGCAGATCACGTGTGTGACTCAAATTAATTTGCGATTCACCACAATAACTCGAAACAGCTATTTGAAAGCAGTGGTCAGATTCGCACTACGACACCCCGATTATCGGTTAAATTTGTCGGTCCGCTTATATAAACCGAATTCAGCCGACCGATTGAAATTCTCCGTAAGACATCAGGCGTCTATTGCGCTCGGCGATCAGATCGTCGATCGCAATCTCTTTCAGTCTGTGCAGTGTGGATGCCAATTCATATTTCAGCATACCTGCTGCCGCGTCGTAGTCGCGATGAGCACCGCCCAGTGGTTCCGAAACCACTCCGTCAATCAGACCGTTGGCTAACAATGCCTTGGACGTCAGCCCCATTACTTCGGCCGCGTCTGAAGCACGGCCGGAATCCTTCCATAAAATTGACGCACAACCCTCAGGTGAAATAACCGAGTACGTCGCATACTCCATCATGATGACGTGATCCGCTATTCCAATCGCCAGCGCTCCACCAGACCCGCCTTCGCCGATAACAGTCGCAATGATCGGGCATCTGGCTTTTACGAATGTCAGCAGATTCGTTGCAATCGCTTCACACTGTCCTCTTGACTCCGCTTCGACCCCGGGATAGGCTCCTGGAGTATCGATGAATGTAAAAACCGGTAGCGAAAATTGCTCAGCCAATCGAACCGCGCGTTGTGCTTTCCGGTAGCCTTCGGGTTTTGGCATGCCAAAATTCCTGGCAAGTTTGGAATTGGTATCCCGGCCTTTCTGATGTCCGATCACGACCGCGCCGTGGTTTTCGAATGTGGCCAGTCCAGTTACGATTGCTGGGTCGTCACCGAACAGTCTGTCGCCATGAATCTCTCGATAGCCTGTAAAGATTCGTTCTATGTAGTCCAATGTGTAAGGTCGCAGCGGATGCCGGGCAAGTTGTGTGATCTGCCAGGGTGATAGAGAAGAAAAGATAGACTGAGTTAGTTTCAAACTCCTTTTTTCCAAACGGGATATCTCGTCAGCGAGGTCTACTCCGTCTTCATTGTGAACTCGTCGGAGTTCTTCAATTTTCGCGTCGATTTCAGCGACTGATTTTTCAAATTCGAGAAATACTGCCATGTTGGTTTCAGTCGTTCAATATATCCAATACTTGCGTATTCTTACAATAACACGTTGGAATAATTTGCGGCAACATGATCTTCTCCCAGAACAATTTGCAATTCATCCAACAACTCTTCATTTATATTTACCCGCCAATCGTCACCGAGTGAAAATCTGGCATTCGAACCACAATTTGAAGAATACTCCACTTTGATAGCATTTCTACCGACCCTGTGCTCTTCAAGTACATCTCTGATCCGTTGAAAATGATGCGAAGTGACATGATCCTGTCTTAACTTCAGTACGATTTCTGCCGAAGCATGTTGCCTGACTGTATCCAGTTTGAACGCATCGCTGACGAGCAATCTATCAGAGCCGTCAATTTTGGTTCCGGACAGGCTGCCAATCAAAATTACAGGTTCATTTTCAATGATGTGTTTAGACAAATTATCAAAATTTTCCGAATAAATGACAGCGGAAATTTCTCCTTTGGAGCCTTCAAGTTCGAAAAAGAGGTTGTTTTCCCCCTTTTTTCTCGCCCTGACGACGCTTCGATTAAAAACCCATCCGCAAATGACCAGTCGCTGGTCCTGTTTACCGGCGATCTGACTGATCGATCCGGATAATAAGGATTTGAATTCCCTTTCGTATTTCTCGCATGGGTGACCACTGACGTAAATTCCCAGAATCGCATACTCCCGGCGAAGCAATTCGGCACGCGACCACGGTTCGACATTTTTGACTGCCAAATCCATTTCCTCACCTTCTATGCCGCCAAATAGATTCATTTGTCCGGACCTATGCTCTTGCTCTTGCATTTGGGCAAATCCATATGCGCTGTCGATGTTAGCAAACAACAGTGCACGATTTGGATCAATCGAATCAAATGCTCCGGCAGTCACTAGAACCTGGCATGCCGATTTGCTGACATGAGTCAAATCGACGCGACTACAGAAATCAGACAGACTCTCGAAATTGCCACCTTTATCCCTCGCCTCCTTGATCGCATTGACAACCGGGGCACCGATTTGCTTCAATGCACCAAGACCATAAAGGATTTCCGTTTCACTCACGGGAGTGAATTCATACTCACTGTGATTGATGTCAGGCAAAAGAAATCGAATACCCTGCTTTTTCGTATCGTTGTAAATCTTCGCGATTGTGTCGACCTTCATATCGACAGACATGCATGCTGACAAGAATTCAGCCCGATAATGCGTCTTTAGATATGCCGTACGATATGCCAGCATCGCGTAGGCGACAGAATGTGATTTGTTAAATCCATAGCCGGCAAAACTCTCCATCAAATCATAAACGTCAGTAGCCAGCTTCTCATCATAGCCATTCTCGATTGAACCACTTACAAATCTTTCTCGCTGGACTTCCATTTCCTGTTTTACCTTCTTGCCCATTGCATATCGCAGGATATCCGCCTCTCCCATCGTATAGCCAGCCATGACCTGAGCTATCTTCATAACCTGTTCCTGGTAAAGTATGACACCGTGAGACTGATCAAGTACTTCTTTCAAATTATCGTGTAATGCATTGTAACTATTGTTATTATGATTTTCGATATACATTTTATCCATGCCTGTCTGTAATGGGCCGGGTCGAAACAAGGCAAGCAATGCAACGAGGTCATCGAATCCATTCGGTTGCATTTCATGTATCAATCGCTGCATACCCCTGGACTCAAGTTGGAAAATACCGACTGTTTGCCCGGTTCGGATGTATTCATACGTCGGCCTATCGTCCAATGGAATATCGTCTTCTGCAGCTGGTGCCCCAGGTATATCTCTTTCATTCAGTCTGCGCAGTGTATCCGCGATGATCGTCAGTGTGGTCAATCCGAGAAAATCAAACTTGACGAGACCTATCGCTTCAAGATCGTCCTTATCGAAATGTGTGATGTCCCTGCCACTGTCGGTATCTGCAAAGAGAGCCGAATAGTTGGTAATTTCCGATGGTGCGATGACCAGGCCGCCCGGATGCTTTCCTACATTACGAATCATCCCTTCAAGAGCCTGGGCCGTATCAATCAGTTCCTTTACTCTCGATTCGCTGTCGTACCTGAATTTAAGTTCCTTGTTGCGCTCCAGTGATCTTGCAAGCGTGATATTCAGATCCTGCGGTATCATTCTCGCCAGTTCATCGTAATATTTGTAGTCTGGCCTCAATGCTCGGCCGACATCCCGAACTGCCGCCTTTGCAGCCATCGTGTTGTAAGTGATGATCTGTGCAACCTGGTTTCTTCCATATCTGTCGGCTACGCGTTCAATAATTCGGTCACGCTCTCTGACACAGAAATCAATATCAAAGTCAGGTGGTGATACTCGTTCAGGATTCAGAAAACGCTCAAAAATCAAGCCATGCTGAATCGGATCAATCGTTGTTATATCCAGACAGTACGCAACGAGCGAACCTGCCCCCGACCCTCGTCCGGGACCTACGGGTATGCCTTTGGATTTTGCCCACGCGATAATATCCGCCACTATCAGAAAATAGCCCGCATAATTCGTTTTACGAATAATATCCAACTCTTCGTTGAGACGACTTTCGTAACGTTCATCAGCGCGTCCATTTAAATTTTTATTAAGCCCTTCCCTGCTCAATCGCTCCAGGTATTTCTCGATGCTGGGCTCTTCAATTGACTGCGGGTACGCAGGCATGTGACTTTCTGTCAGGTTGAATCGCAGGTTGCAGCGTTTCGCGATTTCAAGGGAATTTTCCAGTGCATTCGGCAAGTCAGCAAAACATTCGCTCATTTCCCCCGATGAGCGGAAGTATTGTTCGGCGGTGTAATTTGATCTTCGATTGGTATCCGATATTGTGGTTCGCTCCTGGATACAGACCTTAACCTCATGGAGTTCGTAGTCGTCCTTTTTCAGAAAACGAGGTTGATGGGTGGCCACAACAGGTGTATTTGTTGAATTCGCCAGTTCCAAAACAGCCGCTTCGTAAGAGGCTTCATACTGTCCATCAAATCTCGATATCTCCAGATAAAACCGGTTGTCGAAAATTCGACGCAGTCGTTGAAGCACCTCGAATGCCTCATCTTTCTTGCTCAGCAGCAATTTCTGTCCGATTTCTCCCTGCTGTGCGGCAGATAGAGCAATGAGTCCTTGACACGACAACGGATTGATCCAATCGGATTTCATGAGGATACTTCCACCGGACTTTACCTGATTATGTGCTTTACTCACAAGAGTGCACAGGGCACGATAGCCGTCGTTGTTCTGACAAAGCAAAACAAGGGCGAAAGGCGTATCCGGATTCTTTTTGTTTTCAACCAGTACTTCCGCACCAATGATCGGTTTCACTCCCACTTTGAGGCAGGTCGTATAGACCTTGATGGCACTGAACAGATTCTGGAACTCTGTCACCGCGACAGCCGGCATACCCAGTTCGACCGTACGCGAAACCAGATCATCAACTCGGATGATGCTATCTGATACGGAATACTCGGTACGGACCCGCAAATGCACGAAACTCATCAGAAAATTCCCGGTTTATCGCGTTCGATGACTTCGCGCACAGGCGCGAAGCTTTTTCGATGGATGGCAGTCGTGCCATTTTTTCGCAGTGCTTCCAAGTGAAACGGAGTTCCGTAACCGACATTGCTTTGGAATCCGTATGCGGGATAGTCGTTTTCATACGCTTGCATTAGTTTATCCCGCGTATGCTTGGCCAGTATTGATGCGGCTGAGATGACTGGAATGTAAAGATCGCCCTTCACGATCGCCTGGGCAGGAATGCGAATATTCGGGAGCTGATTGCCATCGATCAGAACATGGTCCGGTTTGATACTCAGGCCTTCAATCGCGCGCTTCATTCCCAGCATGGTAGTCTTGAGTATGTTATACCGATCAATTTCCTCCACGCTACCGGTTCCAATTGACCAGCACAAGCATTTCTGCTTGATCTCCTTAGACAGATTTCGGCGCTTTTGATAACTCAACTTCTTGGAATCTGTCAGATTGTCAATATGCACATCATTTCTTAAAATCACAGCTGCGCATACTACGGGTCCCGCCAAAGCACCTCGACCCGCTTCATCAACACCGGCTACCCGAATTTCACTCATTTTTCAAGAATCCTGACTATTTCCTCCGCCGCCCTCGCACTGGCATTGCATTGCAGCGACTTTCTGAACCCATCAAATTGATCCAGAACATTTTCCCTGTAAGCGGAATCTTCCAGATACCTGTTGACTTCCCTCACCAGGTTATCGACCTTGCAATCTCCCTGCATAAATTCAGGAATTACCGGCGCAGGCCCAAGATGGTTCAGTACTGAGTAATGTTTCACGTGTCCGAGCAACTTGAGCACGACCAGTGACAACAACGAAATTCGATAGGCAACTACAGCCGGTTTGCGACACAATGCGGCTTCAAGAGCGGCGGTCCCTGAAGCCAATAATACGACATCGGCGGCAGCAATCACTTCGATGGAATTCCGGTCAACTATCTGAATCGGCAATGAAGGCGCAATGTCTTTCACCTTTTGGCTGAAAACATTGCGGATTTCGCCGCTTGCAGCCGGTGTGATGAATTTTATCTGTTTGTGTGATTTTTGAAGCTCCAGTGCGGTTTCAACAAAGACATCTGCGAGTCGCCTGACTTCACTCATTCTGCTTCCCGGAAGGATGGCTATCACCGTATCGTGGTTGTCAAATTGGAATTTACTTCGCGCCAGGTCCAGTGATTCAACAGCAATTTCGTCTGCTAGCGGATGTCCCACATAGGCAAAAGGCACCTGAGCTCGATCATAAATCCTGTCTTCGAATGGATAGATTGTCAGAATCTTGCTTGCCGCCTGCTTGATCTTTCGAATTCGATAACCTCGCCATGCCCAAATTGACGGACCGACGTACTGCACCGTTGGAATTCCCGCCTTTCGCAATTGCTTCTCAACACCGAGATTAAAATCCGGCGCATCAACACCAATGTAAATATCCGGTTTGCTTTCCAGAAGTCTTTTTATCAGGTTCTTGCGGATCGCGAGAATACTGCGAATCCGACTGAACAGACCATCAATTCCGATAGTGTTTATTGCATCTATAGTGTACAAGGCGGTGGCACCTTCCGCGATCATCTCCGGACCGCAAATGCCGGACACTTCAAACTGCATGTTATGCTGTTTCATCGCTCGAATGAGTCCTGCGGCGAGATTGTCGCCCGACGCCTCACCCGCCACTATGCTAATCCGCTTCACCACCTGCTCACCTGTCAATGATCTAGCGTACAACCCCGCGTTCAGTCGAATTCAGAAAGTCAAGCAAGATTTGAACGCAGTCATCTTCGCTGGTCTCTTTGTCGAGTGTTTCCAACAATTTATCCAGATTGGCATTCTTACGGAAGAACAATTTGAAGACTCTGTTCAAAGCTGATATGGATTGCTGACTTATTCCTCTTCGAGAAAGTCCGCGTGAATTGATTGCAACTGAACGCGCTGGATTGCCGCTGACAGTAACAAATGGCGCAACATCCTGGCGAAGCACTGTATTGATTCCGGTCATGCAGTGCGCTCCGATTCGACAAGACTGATGAATCATTGTGAATCCGCTCAGAAACGCATAGTGGCCGACGGTGACATGACCGGCAATGTTTGTGCCGTTTACCAATACACAGTTGCTTCCAATGTCGCAGTCATGCCCGACATGTACGTAGGCCATGAAGTAGTTGTCGTTTCCGACCGTGGTAATGCCGCGGTCTTGAGCTGTTCCACGATTGATCGTGACAAATTCGCGGATGATGTTGTTATTGCCGATCTTGAGTCTGGTAACTTCTCCGCGATAGTGAATGGATTGGGGCTCACCACCGATTACGGCGAATTCGTGAATACGGTTGCCCTCACCGATCCGGGTGTGACTGCGTATGACTGAATGGCTTCCGATATGCGAATTGTCCCCAATCTCAACGTCATCTTCCACCGTCACGTAGGCATCGATTCTGACATTATCGCCAATCTTGACATCCGATGCTACAAGCGCCGTCGGGTCAATCATTCACAGTTCCTGAAAAGTGAATAGCATTTCAGCACTGCATACCACAGCATCATCTACCTTTGCATCTGCAGCGGTTTTCCACACATCCCTAATCTTTCTCACAGTACGTGTCTCAATCCGGATGCAATCGCCCGGAACGACCTGTCTTTTGAAGCGTGCCTTGTCAACCCCGGCAAACAGATACACTCGATTGTCGTCGGCTTTAGCACCAAGGGCCAGGCTTGCCATAATGGCGGATGCCTGTACCATGGATTCGAGTATGAGTACACCCGGAAAGACCGGCCAATGCGGAAAATGTCCCTGAAATATGGGCTCGTTAACGCTTATCGCCTTGATGGCAACCAGGGAATCGTCCGTATAATCGATTACTCGGTCGATCATCAGCATCGGATACCGGTGCGGGAGAAGTTCCCTTATTTCAACTGCTGACAATGACGGCATCTTTGTCTCTCACTCCAAATAGTTTAATCGACTAGTCTGGTTTGTGTATTGAACCAGACGAAGTATTGCTCTTGATTATCCTCGAAAGGCTTGCCAAGCTGCGTTTCCACTCTGACGCCTCTTTAGCTGGAATACTCGATGAATAGGTTCCACTGCTGGAAATCGATTTTGTGATCAGGCTGCAGGCTTGCACCGTAACGTCATCAGTAATTTCGACATGACTGACTATACTAACCTGTCCACCCAGAATGCAACGCTTACCGATTTTTGCGCTTCCAGCAATACCTACATTGCCCACAATAAGTGAATTATCGCCGATTTCCACGTTGTGACCGATTTGAACATTGTTGTCGATTTTTACTCCATTTCCGATGACTGTGTTACGAACGGAGCCGCGATCAATGCTTGTCGATGCGCCTATGTCCACGTTATCACCTATCGTCACACCACCGATATTCTTGATGCGCCGCCATTGTTCACCTTCTCGCTCGTAACTGAAACCGGATGCACCGAGCACAACGCCTGAATAGATCCGACAGTTTTGACCGATGGTGCAGTAACGATAGACGGATACATTGAAATCAAGAGTTGTACCATCACCAATGGAGACATCGTCACCAACAACCGTTCCGGCACCAATGACTACATTATTGCCTATGTGGGCATTCTCGCCCACAACTGCATTGGATTCGACGGTTACGGAATTTCCAATTGTCGCGGTTGGATGAATGGACGCAAATTCGTCAATATACGCCTGACTGTCTACAGGTTCAGGATGCATGAGATCAACAATCTGCGCAAATGCAATTCGTGGATTCTTGACGATTATTCGGTCTCCACCGTAACCCCAATTGTTCCCTTCGGGTAGAATCACTATCCCCGCAGATGTCGATTGCAGGATTCTTTTCTGGGCGTAAGTCGAGCAGTGGCTGACAGCATCTTCAGTTGCGTATCGCAACTCATCGACATGTGTCACAGACTTGCCTGCATTGCCTTCCATACGCCCACCCACCTGTCCAGCCAATTCCGAGAGTGTCCATCTTCTTGTATTTGTTTTACTGGGACGCAGGCGTATTGTGTAACTCATGGAGTTTATTCAGTATCTCATCTGTAATATCGATATCATCGCTAGCCCAAACTACTGGTTCTTGGACGATCAAGTCAAATTTTTCGTCTTTCGCTAATTTCAGAATAACTTCACTGATGAAATCTTGGAGCTTGGTTAATTCGTCGTTTCGACGATAGTTGAAGTCTTCTTCGTAGTCTAGCCTACCCCGTTCAAATTCTCTGTTTAGCGATCTGAATTCAGCTTCCAGCTCACGTCGATTTTCCGCGTCTTCTTCGGATTCAAGCTCCTTCGCAATTTTTTCCAACTTTGTCTCCATGACTTCCAGTTCCGCCTTTCGACTCGCGAAATTTTTCACGATCAACTCGAAAGCTACGACTCCTTGTGGAGCTTCATTCATAAGGACATTAGCGTTGACGTAGCCGATTCTTGGAAATTTAGTTGGTTTGGTACTAAGAGAAGATGAATTCTGCGCGTCTAGAGAGTTTAGTGTATTCCGATCGGAAGATATTTTCGTACCCAAATTGGTAGACGAAGTCAAATCCTGAGCATTAGCTACATATTGTACGAGCATCAAAATAGCTAAGATAGTCGACAAAATCCACCGTAAATTAAGTCTGAAGTCTCCCATTTCGGCTAATCACCCTGAAGATATCCTAAAGTTATCTGAAATTTGTCTGTCGGGTCACCGGGCTTGTCCCTAACTGGTATCGCATAACTGACGCCGAAAGGTCCGATTGGCGAAAGCCATTCAAAACCTGCTCCCGCCGAAGCCCGTAAATGGCTGAAACTGAATTTCTCATGCCCCTTGAATCTTGCTCGCCCCACTTGATTGTCTTTTCCACGAGATTTGTATGCCGCGCTATAGTGTTTACTAGCATTCATGAATGTATTACCACTATCTATGAAAACCGAAAAACGTTTGTCATCGCTGTCACGCGTGCCGAAGAATGGCAGATACAGTTCAGCACGCCCCACTACACGCAAATCACCACCAACTGAGCGTGCGTATTCGCAATTTTTGAAATCGTCTCCTTCGCGACAAATTTCTTTAGGCCCAAGAGAAATACTATCAAAGCCCCGTAGCGACGCTGAGCCACTCATGTAGTAATTTTGAAAGAATGGCAGACTGTTGCTACCGTAATCGACACGACTACTAAGGCGCAGAGTCATACCACTGTCCATCGGAAAATAATGTGTGTAACTACCGCTTACGGTGTAGTAATCCAGATCACCGGCTGAGGTTTGCACAGATAAATTGAGTTCATTACCACTCGATGCAAATACAGCGCGATTCCGCGTATCTCGACGATAAGAGAATGTGCCAACTCCGGAATTTCCTTTCGGGTTGGCGATTCTGAAATCATGAATGCGATAATCGGATAGTGTCGGCGAACCTACAAAGCCTCCTAGTTTATATTGTGACCAAGTAAATGCAACACCGATGCTAGAAACTTCGGTAATCGGGAATCTGTATCTCATTCCTAACTGGGAATGATTAAGGTCGTAGATTGAGGTATCAGATGTCTTTGAAGTGTCCGATTCGCTGTGATCAAAAATGAAGCCTCGCGCTACACCATCTAGTGTGTAATATGGATTCATGTAGTCGACCAGCAACGATTTTGTAACTTTTCCGAAGTCAGCGCTCAACGAAAGTTCCTTTCCGGTACCATATAGGTTCGTCTGTGAGACGCTGAAATTGAATGATGCTTTGTTGGTATCACTGTATCCGACACCGAAAAGTAATGTTCCAGTTAGACTCTCCTCCACTCCCACAATTAAGTCAACCTGATCGTCCGCTTCGGGTACTTCAACGACTTGGATATCCACAGAAGTGAATATACCCAACCGACTCAAACGTGCTCTGGATTGCTGTATTTGCTCCGAAGAATACTGACCACCCTCATAGATTCGCATTTCTCGTCGAATCACCTCGTCATCGGTCGAGATGTTTCCGATGATGGTAATTCTTCTAACGTGAGTTAGTTTCCCAGGCTTGACAACGTAGTTGACATCAATCGATCTTTCTTCATCATTGATCGTAGGCAGCGGGTCTACCTGAGCTCGCGCATATCCTTTATTTGCGTATTCAGCAGTAATTCTAGTTCGAGTGTCGCTAACTCGATTGAATGAATAAAGATCTCCTGGCACAACTTCAATTAACTTATCTAGTTCTGCTTGATCAACGACATCTTCTGAAGCATTGATCTGGGAATTTCCGAATCGGAACTGAGCCCCTTCCGACAACGTAATAACAATTAATATCCCATCCCTATCGTCCGCGATAAATACGCGGGAGGAAACAATCGAAGCGTTGATATAGCCCAAATTATGATAGTGATTCACTATTGCTTCAAGGTCCGCTCGCAATATTGCTCGATTGTAGCGATTGTTCCTGTTGAGCAAACCCAGCGTCTTTTTCGTGGTGAGTTTCATCTCGTCAAGTATTTCTTCCTCGGGTATATTGGTGTTCCCGATGATCTGAATCTCCTTGATCAATGCGACTTTGCCTTCAAAAACGTCAAATAGCAGATCGACACGATTTCGTTCAAGTGGTATGACTGCGACTGTGATATCCACAGTGAAATGTCCAACTTCAACATAGGCCTGTTTCAGTTCGGCAATGAAGCTCTCCACTGAATCAGGGTTATAGATATCACCGGCTTCCATGCCGCCGGATTTCAATGCTGATTCGATTGCCTTATCTTTGATTTTCTTATTGCCTTCGATTTCAATGGACGCGATGGTCGGTCGTTCAACAACCGAAACAATCAAATTGTTCTCTTCCCGCCTGAGTTGCACGTCATCAAACAGACCGGTCGCATAGAGCGACTGGATAGCCATGGTGGAGACCTGATCGTTCATTTCATCACCGACACGAACAGGCAACGCGACGAAAACGGCCCCGGCCGCAACCCTCTGCAATCCCTCGATCTTGATGTCCTCGATTACAAACGGTTCCAGTGCTTTTGCGACAGTGCACAGAAGCATCAGGGATAAACTAAGGCAAAGTATTTTTGTCTTCATCAGAAAATTCTGGATATATCGTTATAGAAAGCCAGCCCCATCAGTCCGATCAGCAACGCTAATCCGATCTGGTTGGCCCACACCAGCATCCGCTCTGTCGGAGGCGATCCGACTATTGCTTCGTAAAGATGAAACATAAGATGTCCACCGTCCAATACAGGAATCGGTAACAGGTTTAACAATCCCAGACTTATGCTCAACAGCGCAAGGAATGTCAGAAAGTTATTGATTCCAGCCTGTGCCGCCTTACCGGCATAGTCCGCTATCGCGATCGGACCACCGATCGAATCAGCTGACTGCTCAAATTTTAGCAGACTGTAAAGCATTTTAACGGTCAATGCGGTAGTGGACCACATCGTTTCAAAACCTTTGACGACCGCTTCGATCGGGTTGTGCCTGACAACGACGATGTGCTCGGAATTCAACATCTGCTGTTCGGGGTTGACCTTGATTCCGATCTGCCTGATCTGCTTGCTATCCGCCTCAACTATTCTTGGTTCCAGTATGATCTCAATAGGTTCCCCATCACGCTGCAGACCGATCAGCAGCACTGATTCCGTCGACTGGCTTATGTAACCGACCAGGTCGGCCCAGCTGCGGACAATCTCGCCATTGATACTCATGATCCTGTCACCCGCTTGCATTCCGGCTGCCTGTGCCGGATAGCCATCGACCACATCGCCGACAATTGCTTGAACCAACGGCATTTCCGGATACATTCCCAATAACGACTCAAGCGATTCGGAATTCAGGTCGACTTTACCAAGCTGTGAGAAATCCACTGTCACTATTCGCTCGACCCCTTGATTCAATACTTCATAGTCGATCGTACTTCCGCTCACAATCTCGCTCAGAACATGAAAATGATGCTGTTCCCAGCTCTTGTTGACGCGTCCGTCAATCTTTCGCACTTCATCACCCGGCATAAATCCAGACACTTCGGCGAGACTGCCTGAACCGACTTCACCGACAATCGGGCGGATGCCCTCGGTTCCAATTGCAGATACCGCACCGTACAGGAGTGCGGCGAGCAGGAAATTGGCCAGTGGGCCCGCCGCTACAATCGCCGATCGCTTGTACAGCGGTTGAGCGTCGAATGCGAAAGGTCGCATATCTTCATCGAATTCGTCAAGATTACCGTCAAGCATTCGTACGTAACCACCCAGCGGGATTGCGGCAATTCTATACTCGGTATGAGAATTCTTGGGAGTATGTTTCCATATGGCGGGGCCAAACCCGACAGAAAACCGAAGCACTATCACTCCCATTTTCCGCGCAACCCAAAAATGCCCGAACTCATGGAATGTGATGAGAGCGCCAATAGCGACAATGAAAAATACGATGCTATTGATTACTTCAAACATGTTCGTTTTATTTGACCTGGGTTGACGGGTTGAGAATTAATCCAGTTTAGACTGTTCGACATACTTGCCGGCAATTTGCCGTGTAATTGTATCAATTTCAAGTATTTTTTCGATATTTTCCACTTTTTCGTCTCCCATTCGGTCGACGCACTTTTGTATCAGGTCAGAAATTTCTGTAAATCGAATTCGGTGAGATAGAAACGCATCGACTGCAATCTCATTTGCTGCGTTCATCACCGTCGCTGACGTCCCTCCTTTCCTTACGACTTCCTCGGCAAGTCTCAAACAGGGAAATCTGTCAAAGTCCGGTGGTTCGAACGTAAGTGCGCTGATACCGGTTAAATCCAGAAAAGGTGCTCCGCTTTCCTTACGTTCGGGCCAAAACAACGCATTCGCGATGGGTATGCGCATATCCGGCATTCCCAGCTGAGCGATTACGGAACCATCCAGATATTCCACCATGGAGTGGACGATCCCCTGAGGATGAACTACAACTTGTATTTGGTCCGCATCGGCATCAAACAACCAACGTGCCTCGATGATTTCCAGACCCTTGTTCATCATCGTCGCGGAATCAACTGAAATCTTTGCCCCCATGTTCCAGATTGGATGCGCGACAGCCTGTTCCGGTGTGATGTCTTTGAGCAAGGCCAGATCGGTTTCGCGAAATGGACCTCCGGTTCCCGCAAGCAGGATCCTGCGGAGGCCCGGAATCGGGTAAAAAGGTTCATAACGCTCACCGGTAGCACTGCCACTGCACTGGAATATCGCATTGTGTTCGCTGTCGACAGGCAAGATCGTCGTACCGTACCGACGCACTTCCTGATGAAGCATCGGTCCCAGCATTACGACGGGTTCCTTGTTCACCACGAGTACCGTCTTACCCGCCCGGACCGCCTGTAATGTAGGACGAAGTCCTGCGGCGCCTGTTACTCCGGTGACGGTGATGTCGACATCGAACAAATGCTGGCAATTCTCCAGGTCGCTCGCCGGCACTGCTTCAGTTGAAATTTTCCTGTCGTTCAACCTACTTTCCAGTTCTGCAACTTCGCGGTCCTCGACCACCACATAATCGGGACGAAACTCGTCGCAGGTTCGAACCAGCGTCTCGCTGGCGGTGCGCGCGGTCAGTGTGGATACCCTGAATTGGTCCGGATGCAGTCGCACAACATCCAGAGTCTGCTGTCCAATACTCCCGGTTGCTCCAAGTATCAAGATTGTTCGCATCACATCTCCAACCAGTTCAGACGAAAAATGCTGTGACGAAAAGCGTGTAGACCGGCGCCGCCGACAGCGTACTGTCTATTCTGTCCAGTATTCCTCCATGCCCCGGCAGGAGCTTACCGCTGTCCTTGACTCCGACAATTCTCTTGTTCATGCTGATATACAAGTCGCCGATAACCGAAAAGGCAGCTACGATCAGGCAAACCAATACCCACAGTAAAATCCGTCCGTAACTCCCCTCCCATGCGATAGTGCCGCTGATCAGGCTGAATGCAAAGATTGCGAACAGACTGCCTTTCAAGCCTTCGATTGTTTTTCCCGGACTGATTCGTGGGGCCAGTTTTCGTGTTCCGAAGCGACGGCCTGAGAAATACGCTGCAGCGTCAGCAATCCAGATAACGCCGAACATTCCCAGAATCCACCATGATCCGTTATCGACCGTAAGCATCAGATCCGAAATTGCAAATATGGCGAACGACAGCGATAAAACAGTCAGCGTAGCGAAAAGGTACCGACGTTCCTGATACCGGGGATGAGTCGTCAGCAACCACAAAATCACCAGCCACAAAACCAGCGCGACAATATAAACAAGAATGACCATATTGTGATTTCGAATCTGGTACAGCGCAATACTGAGGACGAGAAAGGCCAGTACGAAAACCGCCTGCCCTACACGACTTCGAAATCCACAGATTCTGGACGCCTCTATCGCACTCATTGCGCCAACAGCCAATAACAGATATACAAACCATTTCGGCGGGAGCAGAAAAAGTCCTATAAAAAAAACTGTTACGAGAACCGCAGCAGTAACGATACGTTCTCTAAGCATGCTGTTTTTCAGTCGTAGCAGGCTCCTGTACTATTCCACCAAATCGTCGGACCCGCGCGCCGTACGATTTCAAAGCCTGTAAGAAGGCCCGCTCATCAAACTCCGGCCAATGAGCGTCTGTAAAATAAAGTTCTGTATAGGCCAGCTGCCACAGGGTAAAGTTGCTGATCCGCTTCTCGCCACCGGTACGGATAAAAAAATCGGGGTTGGGAATGGGAGCGGTACTGAGCTGCTCAGCGATCGTATCCGGTGAAATATCCTCGATCGCCAACTCATTGCGTTTTACTCGATCAGCGATTTTTCGACATGCCTGGGTCAAATCCCACTGACCGCCATAATTGACGGCAATGGTCAGTTGCATATTCCGATTTGATTCCGTTAGCTGAGCGGCTTTGTGAATTTTCTTCTGAATCGCACCAGAAAGATCCGATAGGTCACCGATGAATTTCAGGCAAATATCTTCGGCGTGCAATTTTTTTACTTCCGAGTCGAGAGCGGTCGACAACAACTGCATGAGCCACTGCACTTCTTTCGTGGGTCGTTTCCAGTTTTCGCTGGAGAAGGCAAACAGCGTCAGATATGAAATATTAAGGTGACCGCACAGTTCTACAATGGTGCGGACATTCTTGACGCCTTGACGATGACCCTCGAGTCGGCTTATGCCGCGACTGTTCGCCCAGCGTCCATTACCATCCATGATGATCGCCACGTGGTCCGGAAGACTTGCTTCCGGTATGGAATCAATGAGTTCATTATTTGGTTGGGTTGGCATCAGGATATTTCGTGTGACGCTGCGATCATCAGCACTAGACCGTCATGATCTCCGTTTCTTTCTCCTTGACGATCTCGCTGATGTCGTCAATGAATCGATCAGTCAGTTTCTGAATTCTATCCTGACCTGATCGTTCCTCATCCTCGGTAATTTCTTTCAGTTTCTGCCATTCCTTCAAATCACTATTGCAGTTTCTTCGGATATTGCGTATGGCAATCTTGCAGGATTCACCTTCGGCGCGCGCTACTTTTGAAATCTCTCTTCGCCGCTCTTCGGTTAATGGGGGAATCGGAACTCTTATGATCTCACTCGCGCTCATTGGATTAAGTCCCAGATCCGATTCAATAATCGCCTTTTCAATAACCGGGATCATCGATTTCTCCCAAGGTGTGATACTGATGGTGCGAGCGTCGCTCGCGGTAATGGTCGAAACCTGGTTCAACGGCGCGGCTGTCCCATAGTAGTCCACTCGAATATGATCCAATAAGGCTGTACTGGCTCGTCCTGTCCTTAATTTCGAAAGTTCATTCTGAAGGTTCACCAGCGATTTTTTCATCCGTGTTTCGGCATCTGCAACCAATTCATCCAGCATAGTACTACCCCCTTGAAACCAGAGTTCCGTCTTCTTCTCCGAGTCCTACCCGTTTTATTCCTCCGCGGACAGTGGCATCAAACACCCGAATTGGCAGATTGTGTTCCCGGCACATTGCAACAGCCGTGGCATCCATCACAGCGAGGTTCTTTACCAGAACATCATCATAGGTAAGTCTGTCATATTTCTCCGCGCTTATTTCCTGCTTGGGGTCTGAACTATATATTCCGTCGACCTGAGTCGCTTTCAGCAGGATGTCAGCACCCATCTGTATCGCCCGCAGACTCGCAGCGGTGTCGGTCGAGAAATGTGTGCTACCCGTCCCACCCGCGAATATTACAGCCCCTCCCTCATCCAAATATTTCATGAACGAGTGACCGTCGAACTGATCAACAATCGAGGGCACCGCAACAGAGGATTGTACAACCGTTGGGACGCCTTTACTCAGTAACGCCTGCTCAAGTGCAATGGCGTTGGCGATTGTGAAAAGCATCCCCATCTGGTGTCCTCGAACCGCCGACAGCGAAAATCCGACACTTCTGCCACCCCGAAAAAAGTTTCCGCCGCCAATGACCATGCCCGTTCGGATCCCGGCATTGACGACTTGCGCTATTTCATCGGCAACCCGACTGATCGCCTGCGCGTCAATTCCCGACCCCTGATCATCGCCAAGCAACTCTCCGCTCAGCTTGAACAGAATTGTTCGATGGGAACCTAACGCAGAGTCATCAGTCAAGGTTGATTGCCCTCGCTATTCTGTCAGCCCCAGATTGATCAGACAAAAACGTTTTGCAGAACTGTCGGATTCCTTGAGCAATGATCCGACGGTCTTGTCCTCATCTTCATAGTATGGCTGGTTGACCAGTGTGTTGTCTTTCGAGAATTTACCGATCTTGCCGTCGACAATTCGATCGAGAATGTGATCCGGTTTGCCAGACCTGCGCGCCTGCTCCAAATAGATGTCTCGCTCCTTTTCGATTGTCTCTGCCGGGATATCCCCGACATCAAGCCACTGTGGTTTTTTCACAGCGACGTGGACCGCTATATCATCAGCAACATCGCTACCGGCGGTGCCGGCAATTTCAACCATGATACCGAGTCTTTCCCGGTGCACGTAACTACCAACAATCGCACCTTCGGACGCTTTGAATACGACAACGCGACTGACGGTGATGTTTTCACGAATTTTTGACAGTACCTCAAGACGCATCTCTTCCACAGATTTGCCGGAATCGTCAAATGAGAGTGTATTGAGAACATTGACATCGTCGCAATCCTCTCCGATACCGAGCGCGATTCCAGCAAGCGGTTCTGCGAAAGCGCGGAAAACGTCACCCCGTGAAACAAAGTCAGTTTCACAGTTGACCTCAACCAGTGCACCGCAGTCCCTGGAATCAGACATCGCACATACGATCAAACCTTCGGATGCTGCCCGACCAGAGCGAGAAGCCGCCATTTCAGCACCCTTCTTTCTTAAGATTTCGACAGCCTTGTCCTGGTCGCCATCACATTCGACCAGTACTTTCTTGCAATCCATCATTCCGGCACCAGTACGGTCCCTCAGTTGCTTTACCATGACCGCGGTGATTTCCAATTTAATTTCCTCCGTCAGTTTTAATTGTTTGCGGTGTATGGATGAATCAGTTTTACCGCATCCACATCAGCATACGGTAAATACATTTTCGTCATTCCTTGGTTTCTGTATCATCAGTTTCTGGCTTGGACTCGTCTGTTGAATCTTCAGACTCAGGTGTTGAATCTTCAGATTCAGGTGTTGATTCAGAGTCCTTTTCAGCACTTTCAGAAGTCTGCTCCGCAACTGTTGCCTCCGCTTCAGTCGACACGGCCTGTTCAGTCGTCTCCGACATCGGTTCAGGTTTCGCTTCGGGTTCCTGTTCTTCCATGTCAGGCGTTTTCGGCTCGATCGAAGGAGCGACGGCGGCCCTTGCGCCAGTGATCTGATAAAGTGAAATATCTTCGGCTGAAACAATCGACTCGGAACCGTCTGCACCGACCTGGGGCATTTCAGCCTTGGCTTTTGCCCTACCTTCAATGATCGCATCAGCCGCCGCAGAGCAATAAAGACGAATTGCACTGACCGCATCATCATTGCCGGGAATCACGTAGTCGATTCCATCCGGGTCGCAGTTTGTATCCACTACAGCGACGACCGGAATACCGAGTTTGTTGGCTTCCTTGACAGCAATATTCTCATGTTTCACGTCAATCACGAACAACGCATCCGGAAGGCCTCGCATATTCATAATTCCAGCGAGGTTGCGGTCGAGTCTGAACTGTTCCCTTTCGATCATCATGGCTTCCTTTTTGACAATTTTGGAAAGTCCATCGGATGAGATAATCTCGTTCAGCTCATTCAGACGGTCAATCGACTTTCTGACAGTACGATGATTGGTCAGCATTCCGCCGAGCCATCGGTGGTAGACATAGGGACACTCCGCCCTCTGCGCCTGTTCCTGGATTATTTTTCCAGCCTGACGCTTGGTGCCGACAAAAACAACCGTACCGCGTTTGGCGGCCACACCTGAAAGATAGTCCAATGCTTCATTGAACATCATCAGCGTACGTTCAAGATTGATGATATGGATTTTGTTGCGATGCCCGTATATGTAGGGGCTCATTTTGGGACACCAGAATCTGGTTTGGTGCCCGAAATGCACGCCAAGCTCAAGCAGCTGGCGCATGGTTACGTCAGTCATTGAAAAAGTCTCCTGTTGGGTTTTGCGACCATGGCACAAACCTGCCACCAGTTAAGGCACCCTGTCAGGTTCTGAACTCGCCATGTGAGAATAAATAGGTGCATTAGTTTACTATTAAGTATCATAATTTGCAATCTCGCTCGGCTGGAAATTCAGGATGTCATCGATGCAATTCGGATGAACGTACATTCAATGTTTCGACAGTCCTGAGAGCGAGTTTTCTTTAGATAATCGAGCGTAAACATTCGTTAGTTAACCAGTTTCATTATGTCTTCCGTCACGATCAAGACACCGGACGAAATTGAGAAAATGCGGGTTGCCGGGCGACTTGCGGCATCAGTACTCGACATGATTGAACCACATGTACAAGCCGGTGTAACCACCGAGGAGCTGGACTCGGTCTGCCATCATTTTATCGTAGACGAACTTCAGGTGATTCCTGCGCCGCTGAATTACCGTGGATTTCCGAAATCGATCTGCACCTCGATCAACAATGTTGTCTGTCACGGTATCCCAGGACCTCGAAAGTTGAAAAACGGCGACATCATCAATATCGATATCACGGTCATCAAGGATGGTTTCCATGGTGATACCAGTCGAATGTTTACCGTCGGAGATACCTCCATACGCGCCAGACGGCTGTGCCGTATCAGCCACGAAAGTATGATGAAAGGCATTGAAACCATCAAGTCAGGGTCCACACTCGGTGATCTGGGACACGCGGTGCAAAAACATGCGGAATCCCACGGTTTCTCAGTTGTTCGCGAGTACTGCGGTCACGGTATAGGAAAGGGTTTTCATGAAGAGCCTCACGTCCTGCATTATGGAAAACCCAACACGGGCATGCAATTGCAGGCGGGTATGACCATCACTGTCGAACCCATGGTCAATTCGGGGAAGAAGGAGACCCGAATGCAGGCGGACCGATGGACTGTGGTAACCAGTGACGGTAGCCTTTCCGCCCAGTGGGAACACACTGTTCTCGTAACTGAATCCGGTCACGAGATTCTGACAGTTTCGCCGCAGACTGGACAACCATAAGCGCACGGCGCATGATCTTTTCATGGAGGCATATCTTGCGCGAACCTATTCATCCAAGCTAGACATTGAGAGAAGACCTTGACAAACTTTGTGTGCCCGTTGCCGAATTAGCCCGTCAAATCGATGTTCCGGTTAACCGCATTGCCGAGACGCTCAACCCTGAAAAAAAAACTTCGCGCGGCGAATTGACTCTGAAGGGTTTGATTTAAAGTGAAGCGCAGAGTCCCGCAATCTTCAGGCAGTCTGCCGGGCGACTTTTCCCGATAGTAATCTCACATTCAGTTTGCGGGGGAACAGTTGCGGAACTCAAAGTTGTGAATACAATTGCCTTACATTCCGAACTTACGCTTCTCTTTTAATCACATCGCTCTTCATTATGCTTCCAATTTTGAAGAATAAGAATCTATAATTATCATTTCAATATTCTGTTTTAAAACTTTTTTGAAGCATGAAAACTACAGTTGATATTCCCAAGAAAGAGCTTGAAGCGGTGATGAAGTACACACAAGCTAAAACCAAGCGCGAAGCTGTCAACCTGGCCATTTCCGACTTCAATCGTCGTATGCGTATGGCTAAACTTGCACGCTACGCCGGTACCTGCGATAACGTTATCACTCCCGCTGAACTTCAGGCACAACGCCGTCAGTCATGATACTTGTCGATACGTCGAGTTGGATTCACTTCCTTAGAACAGACGGAAATGCACTTGCTCGAAGCCGCGTTCTTGAAGCGTTGGAAAACGGACAAGCTCGTCTGTGCCCCATCGTACAACTTGAACTATGGAACGGTGCGAGGGGTAAACGCGAAATTCACATCTTGAATCAATTTGCGTCTGCAATTCCGGAACTTGCCATCAATACTGCCGTTTGGCAACTGGCCTATGAAATGGCACGGCAACTGAGATCAAGAGGCGTAACTATTCCGGCAACAGATGTACTGATTGCTGCGTGTGCCAAATATCATGGTGCAGGTTTGGAGACTACCGATTCGGACTTTGAACTGATAAATGAAATATACAACTAACCGATGCCGAGCTCGGATGTCGCATCAGAAGCATGGACATCGGGACATGCTGACCGTAGGCGCGAGAATCTTCAACAATCAACATCCAGCACTTGGAAACCCTTGAAATTCATAGTAAATTGATGCGCCTATAATCGAAACATGCGCTTACGATCGTAATGCGGCAAATGCTGGCCATTCTGACAGACAGTTGATGAAAACGAGTACCGTACAAAAAGACTTGATGTCTCTTGTTGAAACGTATCGCGAGCAGGTACGAGAGGACGATGTACGGCTCAGGCGGTTTCATGAAAAGAAATATTCGGCGCAACGCCTTGTCAGCACCCGAACACAGTCTGTCGACACGATGCTTCAAAAAGTGTGGAATGAATTTTTTGACGATAGTGACGCAGGCAATCATATCACTCTGATCGCGGTCGGCGGTTACGGCCGTGCAGAACTGAACCCATATTCGGACATTGACATCATGCTGTTGCTTGACCGCAAGAATAATGGTCAGTACGACATGATGATCAAACCCTTCATCCGGTTTCTATGGGATATCGGATTTGAAGTGGGACACAGCGTCAGAACCGTAAATGATTGCATCAAACAATCACATGCGGACCTGACGGTTATGACAACCCTGCTTGAGGCGAGATACTGCGCCGGGTCGCAGACATTGTTCCGCCAGTTTGAGAGCAAGATTCAGGCTTCTAACATCTGGCCGGCAAGAAGGTTTTTCGAGGCAAAAGTCAAAGAGCAGGAACTCAGACATCACAAGTATTCGGACACCGCCTACAATCTTGAACCCAATATCAAGGACGGACCGGGTGGGCTGAGGGATATTCACACGGTATCGTGGGTGACGATGCGCCATTTCGGCAGCCGTGGACTGCATCAACTGGTTATGCAGAATTTCCTGCAGGAAGATGAATTCCAGACACTGATTCGCGGGCGAAATTATCTATGGAAACTCCGCAATGAACTCCATCTTACACTGGGTCGACGGGAAGACAGGCTGCTATTCGACAACCAGTTGAAACTCGCCGACAAGTTCGGGTTTCTGGACGACGACAACAATAAAGCTGTTGAAAAACTGATGAAGCCCTATTTCCGCACGGTAAAGGTGCTAAGGCATATCAATCACATGCTGTTGCAGCATTTCGATGAGTCGATACTCACGCGCAAGCGTCACAAAATTATGTCGCTGAACGGTAAGTTTCAGACGGTCGATGGCTATCTCGATTTTGCGGATGCAAAAGCGATAGACAGAAAACCGGAGTTGCTGGTAGAGGCATGTGTAAATTTCCAATCTAACAGTGATGTTCGCGGTATCAGAGCCGCAGCACTGAGGTTGATGCGTTCGAAAAAATTTCTTGTAAACAGACAGTTAAGGAATTCCCCTCAGGTCAAATCTCATTTACTT
The DNA here is from genome assembly GCA_963662635.2 of Arenicellales bacterium. Classification (GTDB taxonomy): domain Bacteria; phylum Pseudomonadota; class Gammaproteobacteria; order Arenicellales; family JAJDZL01; genus JAJDZL01. The sequence continues at coordinate 165,641 of CAXXFC010000004.1, read as the reverse complement.
TCAATATTCAGCAACCCTCAGCGGCTTCCCCAGACTTTGGACCTGATGGATGATACGGGCCTGTTAGGCAGATTGATTCCTGACTTCAACCGAATTGTAGGACAGCTGCAGTACGACCTGTTTCATGTGTACACAGTCGATGCGCATCTTTTGAATGTCGTATGGCACATCTATGAACTCGGACAACCGGCAACATCAAGGTCTCTACCTCTGGCTGCCGACGCAATGAAACGAATCATCAAGCCCGAAAGGCTATTTATTGCAGGATTGTTTCACGACATCGCGAAAGGCCAAGGCGGCGACCATTCGGAACTCGGAGAAGTGCAAAGCTATCGGTTCTGCAAACGCATTGGAATGGACGAGTACGACTCGCACTTCGTCGCCTGGCTGGTTCGACAGCATCTCACAATGAGTTTTACAAGTCAGAGGGAAGATTTGAATGATCCTGAAGTAATTTCCCGATTTGCGGTCAAGGTCGGCAACCAGGAGCATCTGGACCATCTGTTCCTGCTGACAATCGCTGACATGCGTGGGACTGGACCGAAAGTCTGGAACGACTGGAAAGGCAAAATGCTTGAGCATCTGTATCTTGCAACTTCCCGAACACTGTTGACGAAGGTGCTTCCGCACGACGAGGTTGAACCCCAAATCGATGAAATCAAATCGGATTCTATTGCGCTTCTGGGTAGAGACCGAACCCTGCGAAACAGAGCTGCTAGGCTATGGGCGAATTTGGACGATGACTACTTCTTGAGCTATGACGCCGACACGATTGCTTGGCATGTAAGACATGCGGCGAAAACAAGCCTGATCGATCTGCCACTTGTCGCATTTCGCTCTCACCCTTCAATTGATGTCATACAAATTTTCGTACTTGCCCCAAATTCAGACGAGCAGTTCACGATCATAACCGGCGCACTGGATCACTGCTCACTTAATGTTCTGGAAGCGCGCACGCATCCGCTGCGTTCAGGTCTAACCGCTTTTTCTTTTGTCGTATTGGTTCGGGATCAAGCGTTCCGGAGTTCTGATGCGAACCTGGGAAATTTCGAACAGGCTGTCGAGCATGCCATCATCAATCAAAAGATCCAACACTCACCGAGTGCGGTCAAACCGGACCGGGTTGCTCGTCATATTTCGTTTCCAACTCGAATCCGGTTCACGCACTCTCCCGGTGGTGACTATACGATGATGGAAATTTCCGCGCAGGACCGACCCGGAATGCTCTATCTTGTGGTAAGGACACTATTGCTTCACAAGGTAAGGCTGCTTTCGGCGAAAATTACCACCTCCGGTGCGCGGGCAGAAGATGTTTTTTTCATCGTCAACCGTGATGGTGAACCGATTTCCGAAGAATCCATCCAGGACGATTTGAAAAAAGAGATAATTCGCCTGCTCGGTTAACAATTTCTGAGAGCTTGAAACTAATCAGGGAAATTTTATGTCTACATTGGAATCCATTATCAATTCAGCCTTCGATAATCGTACAGAATTGAATCCAGATACTTGTTCGGATGAAATCCGACAAGCCGTTGACAGATCCATAGCTGCACTTGATGCAGGTGATCTGCGCGTCGCCGAAAAACGAGATGGTGAGTGGCAGGTTAACGAATGGGCAAAGAAGGCGGTCTTGCTGTCTTTCAGGGTATATGACAATTGGGTTATGCGTGATGGAAACGCCACTTACTATGACAAGGTAAAGAGAAAATTTTTCAGTCACGACGAGCAACAATTCATCGACGGCGGTTATCGGGTCGTCCCCCCTGCAACTGTTCGATATGGTTCTTACATCGGACGCAACGTTGTGCTGATGCCGAGTTATGTCAACATTGGCGCATTTGTGGATGACGGAACGATGGTTGACACGTGGGCAACCGTAGGGTCGTGCGCTCAGATCGGCAAGAATGTGCATCTCTCGGGCGGCGTCGGTATAGGTGGTGTGCTGGAACCTTTGCAAGCCTCGCCGACAATCATCGAAGACGACTGTTTTATAGGCGCACGAAGTGAAATAGTCGAAGGCGTGATCATAGGAGAAGGATCAGTCATATCGATGGGTGTCTACATCGGTCAGAGCACAAAAATATACAATCGACAGACTGGAGAGGTCACTTACGGTTACGTCCCTCCTGGTTCGGTCGTAGTATCGGGAAACTTACCATCCGAGAACGGAGAATACAGTCTTTATTGTGCGGTAATAGTCAAGCAGGTCGATGCTAAAACAAGAAGTAAGACGGGGTTGAATGAGCTGCTCAGAGTAGACTGAAGCAGTACTTCAAAGTGGATTTCATTCTAAATCAGAATCTAGTGATTCGGATATCTATTTGTGTCTAATTCCTTTGGGCTGGTTCACAATTAAAGCTCCAAGGTTACCGGCAATCGTATGATTCATCGACAATTGTGATCTAGCGCAAAAGTTAATGAATTTGGCTTCGTAATATTCAAGATTCAAAGATTCGAAACTGCAGATCGCTGTTACCCTCAAAAAAGAGTTATTGTTCCCTGAACAAAACCGAACGCGAATTGACTGATGTGAGTATCTCGTAGGAAATCGTTCCGACAGCGTCCGCCAATTCTTCAACCGGCAATCCCTCGCCAAACAGTTTTACGCTGGATCCAACACCAGCACTTTGGTGCTGATTCAAATTGACAGCTAACATGTCCATAGATATCCTGCCGATCACGTCTGCCCTGCTCCCGTCAATCAGTACCTGAGATTTGGACGACGCGCTGCGAAAATAACCGTCTCCGTAACCACAGCCAACAATACCAATACGACTATCCTCCGTGCAGGTCCAGGTCTGCCCGTAGCCGACTGAATCGCCGACCCTGAGTTGTTTCACAGAAATTATCGTTGAATGCAATTCCATAACAGGCTGCAGGTCGAGCTCTTTGGAAGTCATACCCACAATAGGAGAAGCTCCGTAAAGCATTATTCCCGGACGTACCCAGTCGAAATGACTGTCCTTCCAGCATACAATGCCTGCCGAATTGGCGATGCTGCGGTCGGTATCAATGCCCTTTGTGCACTGTTTGAATCGACCGATCTGTACTGATGTGAAATCTGAATCCAATCCGTCGGCGCTGGCAAAATGAGAGATGATCCCCTTCAGCTCAAGAAACGGCATTGCATCAACAGTTTCAAGGACATTCGACAAATTCTGAATCGGAAACCCCAATCGATTCATACCGGTATCAACTTTGATCCAGATTGACACTTTATTGCCGGACCGAATACCGCGTAAGATCTCGATCTGTTCGTCACAATAGATCACACAGTCAATTTTTCTGGCTTGGACAACAGAAACTTGAACTGTCTCGCAAAAGCCGGACAGTGCGCAGACTGGCTTTTCGATATTCGAATCCCTTAATTCAACAGCCTCATCAACCGTTGCAACTGCAAATGCGTCGACACCTGATTGAAGAGATTTGGCGATGCGCACAAGCCCATGGCCGTAGCCGTTTGACTTGACTACACCCATAATTTTTGAGGCAGGTGAGTAATCCCTCACCCTTGACAGGTTATGACGAAGGGCAGATAAGCGGATTGAACCATATAAGCGCACGGAAATTCCTGATGTAAGATTGATCAGACATGCGCTATATCATGTGCCAGGCCAGATTCGGCGAAGTTGGAATCCGATAAATTTTCAAAACGTGTGCATTCTTTCATGAAGCACAATTTGATTGTGCCGGTATCTCCGTTTCGGTGTTTCGCAACGATGATTTCTGCAGTCCCGTAATCTTTTGTATCCGGTGTGTAAACTTCATCTCTGTAGATAAATATGATTACGTCTGCATCCTGTTCTATGGCTCCCGACTCTCTCAGATCCGCCATGATCGGACGTTTGTTCGGACGCGATTCAACTTCCCTGTTCAACTGAGAAAGAGCAATAATCGGAACTTCCAACTCTTTTGCAAGAAATTTCAGCTCACGGGTTATGTTGGCCAGTTCAGTCGCACGGTTTGACTGATTGTCCTTCATCTGCAAGAGTTGAAGATAGTCCACGATGATAAGATCGAGACCTGTTTCCTGATACATACGTCGCGAAATAGCAGAGATTTGTAACGGAGATATTCCGGGTGTGGCGTCAATATAAATTTGCGCATCGTCAAGCAAATTCAGCGCATGCGATAATCGTTCCCAGCTCTCCTCGCCTTCCCGACCTTCTCCCAGAGTACCTTTCCTAATGTTCGCTGCATCGACACCGCTCAGAGACGACAACGAACGCATTGACAGATGTAAAGCCGGCATTTCCAAACTGAAAACTGCGACTTTCATTTTTTCCTGAATAGCAGCGTTTTCGGCAATGTTCATGGCAAGAGCGGTTTTTCCCATCGAGGGACGGCCTGCAATGATTACCAAATCAGATCGTTGGAATCCTGCGGTCAGATCATCCAGGTCGGCGAATCCGGATGGTACTCCGGTGATACTGCTCTTGTCAGGATTGTTGAACAGATCTTCAATCTTTTTGAACGCGAGCATGGCACTGTCCTTGATATGAATCAAGGCGGCATTCTTGTCGTATTTCTTTCCCAAGTTGAAAATCATTTGCTGTACTTTACTCATGATTTCATCGACGGACTCGCCTTCGCGTTCGTAGACTGCTCGTTGGATATTTTCGGAGCTTTTCAGTAATTGTCGCAGGACAGCGCAATCGCGAACTATTTGTGCGTAAGAATCGGCATTCAGGCTATGCGGAGTTTCGTCTGCGATCTCCGCCAGATAATTAATTCCGCCGATTTCTTCCAGATCCCCTACCCGTTCAAGGAAGTCTTTCATCGTCAGGAGGTCAATCTTTGTACGCTGCTCGTAAAGGCTGAGCATCGATTTGAATATCAGACGGTGACGGCTCTGATAAAAATCATCATCTGAGAGAAGCCCTATGACTTTCTCAAACTGGTCGTCACTGATCAGAATTGCACCGAGCACAGAACGCTCGGCATCAACTTGTTGTGGAGGAGTTTTTAGGTAGTGTAAATTGGAAGAGTCTGACGATGTCCTCAAATCTTGCGGAGTATTCCGATGGACTTCGTCGGCATTCACTTTTCCGTTGTCTCCTCGGTCGGATTCTCGTCGTTATTTTCGGATTCCTCTGTCGCCTGAGTTTCATCAGTCACATCAGAATCCTGTGCTTCTTCAAGCAACGCATCGACAGACTGTTCCAGTGAGTCGGCTTCAACGACGAGGTTGATGTCGAAACTCACCTCAGGATGAACTCTGACATTGATGACATGCTCCCCGGTCTCCTTAATCGATCCGCCCGGCATATTGATTTCAGATCTGAGAATTTCAGTACCTGCCTCTGCAGCCTTGTCAATAATTTCAGTAGTTGATACCGAACCAAAGAGCCTGCCAGTCTCATCAACGACATGCTTGGAAATACGAAGTGTCTTGACGGCCGCATCCGCACGGGCTTGTGAAACATCCAGACGCTCCTTCTCTTCCCTGACCAGTTGGGCACGACGCTCCTCAACTCTTGCCAAAGCTTCTGCTGTGGCCTTTACAGCCTTTTTTTGCGGGATCAGATAGTTGCGGGCATAGCCGGACTTCACCTGTACGGTATCACCCAGCTGTCCGAGTTTTTGTACTGCTTCAAGCAATATTACTTCCATGGCATCTTCCCCGGTTAATGAGAATCGGTATATCCGATCAGTGCCAGATAACGTGCGCGCTTGATTGCACGGGCAAGCTGCCTTTGATATCGTGCCTTTGTGCCGGTACTTCGGCTAGGATTGATCTTCCCTGATTCCGAAATGAATCCTTCAAGCATGTCCAAGTCCTTGTAGTCCACTTCCTCAATTCCTGCCGCTGTAAACTGGCAGTATTTTCGGCTTCGATAGCGTCGGTTCATTCTGTCGTCTCCTTTTCCTCAGATTCCGCTTCAGGCTCCGATTGTTTGTCTTCCACTCCGTTGGCTTCGGACTTACTTTCGTCGACCGTTTTATCCTCTTCGATGCTGTCAGTTCCTGCTTCCGCGGTGTTTTCCGCTTGAGCTTGCGCTTCCGCTTGAGCTTGTGCTGCCTTGGATGCTTCTTCGGCTTTCAAGCGTTCCATTTCTACCGCTTCACGTTCCTTCGCCAGTCTTTCCTCTTCTTCCTGCTTGATTAACTTTTTCATAATCGCCGACTGTTCAGTGATCGCTTTCTCCTGTCTGATACAAAGGCTACGGAGAATTGAATCATAGTATTTGAAATCATTTTCAATTTTATCCTTGACCGAAGGATCGCATTCAATATTCAGAAGGAAGTAATCAGCTTTATAGATTTTCTTGATTGGGTAAGCGAGTTTTCGCCGCCCCCAATTTTCTTGACGATGAATCTTGCCACCAGAATCTTCAACTATCTTTCGATATCTGGCGACAATCTCTTCGATCTGTGCGCTCTGATCAGGATGAACCAGTGCGACAATTTCATAGTGACGCATTTATGTCTCCTCTCGGGTGATCAGCCTTGAACTACCGGCTTTGGCAAGGCAAGGAGTTAGGTGTGGCGCCGGAGTGCATCATATTTTACTCTCAATGAAAGGATTCACAAGTTATTTTTAAGTTGTTTTCCCATGTTTGACTTGTAAATTGTGTCAGCCGTTGAATTGTGGCTTACGTTTTTCAACGAATGCCGCCACTCCCTCAAAAAAATCATCTTCCACCATACATTCAAGGAAACTGTCAAGCTCAGACTTCAGCTGTGAATTCAGGTCTTTGTTGAATGACTGTCGAATCAGGTGTTTCGCATTGGCGACCGCCGTTCTCGCTGAACTGACAATCGTGGCGGCTGTATTCGCTGTTGCAATTTCTAGATCTTCGTCTTCAACCACCCTATTGACCAACCCCATTTCCAAAGCCTCTTGGGCGCTGTAGCGTTTGGTGAGCAATGTTATTTCCATGGATTTTTTCATACCAACCGACCTGGGCAAATAATAGGTACTGCCACCGTCTGGCGAAGTGCCAAGAAGGTTGTATGCGGAGGTGTAGAAAGAATTTTCCGATGCAATCGCCAAGTCACTGCCAGCCACCAGGCTGATACCAAACCCTGCAGCAGCACCGCGCACACTGGCGATCACAGGAACAGGCAAATTCGCCATATTTTCGACGAGTACATGGACATCTGAAATTAGTGAATTGAACGCGTCAATCTTGGATTCTCGATCTAGGTTACGTAGTTCATGGAAATACTGGATGTCCCCGCCTGCCATGAAGTTTGCACCTTCTCCGCAGAGCACCACACAACGTACGCTTGAGTCTTTTTTCACCCCATCAATCGCATCAGTCAATTCCGCTAGCATTTCCCGATTCAATGCGTTGTACTGCTTGGGGCGATTCATTCTGATACGACACACCCCTTCAGTATTCTCAGTGATAACGGCGTTCATTACTTCCTCCAAAATTAATATTCAAGCCCGTGCCGATACTTGCCGACCTGATAGACAGCCATTCGATTCATCGAATGTTATGGAAATTCAAGTATCGTTTCGTTCGGTTTCAAACCATGTTCGGCGAAAAATTCCGCTCGGGTCTCCAGTGCATGTACAAATTCTTTTGACCCAATGCTATACAACTTGGCGGATTCATCATCGATTCCTTGTGGAGTCATCCGCAGAACTGCAATGAGTTTGCGATCTTGGCCAAAAAAACCGATATCCAGACTGTCATGTACATTGAACATGTGAAAACTGGAACTCGTGGGCGTCTTGTAAACAAATAGAATTGAACTTAGCTGTATGATCTCCGGACAGATGTGCTGGAATCCGGCAGCTCTTTCTCGGGGACTATCCGCGATCCGGGATCGGATCCTGATTACTTCACCGTCCGCACGCCGCAGTTTTACAGTTTGGACATCCATTTCAGACCACTGTGGTGTCGCGAGCTTGCAATCATTATCTGCCAACACACTTGCAGAGAACACAAAGACAAGTACACTCACAAGCGTGCTCAGTCTAACCGATAGCATTACGAATAACCGTACATACTCGATCAACCTGTGACCGGGGCATTTCAGGATAAAGAGGTAAAGAGATCACTTCCTCCGACGCCCTCATGGATTCCGGAAAATCGGCATCCGAATACCCCAAATGCTGATAAGGTTGTTGTTTGTGCAGCGGCATCGGATAGTAGATCTGGAATCCGACATTGTGACGTTTCAAGGCTTCCACAATGCCATCTCTCAATCTACTTCTGACTGTAAAGATGTTGTAGGCGTGAGTTGTTCCGGGCTGTTGCCGCGGCAGCGTCAGTTCAAGACCTTCCAGCTGTTCGAAATAGACATTCGATAATTCACGTCGAGAACTGATCTTTTCGTCAATCGAATTCATTTTGATCAGTAGCAGAGTTGCCTGTATACAGTCCAATCGGCTGGTGCTTCCGATCAAGGAATGAGTATTCGGGCCTGTCACGCCATGATTCCGCAACAGTTTCAGTTGGTCAGCAACCTGAATATCGTCGGTTGTAACCAGACCACCATCTCCAAAAGCGCCTAACACCTTGGTTGGGTAAAAACTGAAACAACCCACATCGCCGATACTCCCGGCGTAACGCTCACCAATTTCTGCACCGAACGCCTGAGCCGTGTCCTCGACCACCGCGATACCCTTTTTTGCCGCCGATTCCAGAATCACTCCGAGATTCGCTGGCGCACCGAATAGATGGACGGGTAATATCGCTTTTGTGTCGGCGCGGATTGCGGATTCAATTTTGCTCACATCGATGTTGAAATCAATGGGATCAATATCTACAAAGACAGGTGTGGCACCGATGAGTGAGACAGCCTCCGCGGTCGCAAAAAAGGTGAAGTCGGGAACAATCACGGAGTCGCCCGGCCCTACTCCCAATGCTTTCAATGCCAGTGAAATGGCATCGGTTCCACTCGACACTGAAACCGCATGTTGCACGCCGAGATAGTCGGCCATGCGAGTTTCAAACTGATCAATCGCGTCGCCTAAAATGAAATTTCCGCTACAGCCCAATCGTTCAATTTCCTTGAACCATTCCTCTCTGACCTCAGTGTATTGACCGGTCAGGTCGAAATACGGAATCTTTTCTTCGGATACCATTAGTCTTGATTTACCTGTGCCCGAACCATCTCAGCGACCCGCATCGCGGACAACCCATCCTCCACGGTAACATACGGTGTACCGCCGTTACGAAGAATATCCACGAAGTGGTTGATTTCCGTTTTCAATGTGATGTTCGGAGTGACATCAACTTTTGATTCAACCGTCACAGCCGCATCGCTGTTCCCGCCATTTTCTTTGGGTGTCCTGACCACCATCGTCTGGTTGAGCAGATCAAGCTCCATATACTGATGACTTGTGTAGACTTGAAAAATTCTTTGCCGCTCAACCGCAACCCTGGACGCGGTTACATTTGCCAACGATCCGTTCTCAAATTCAATTCTCGCATTGGCAACATCAACATGCTGCGTCACAACCGATGTACCAAGTGCCGAAACACTCGAAACTGGAGCCTTGATAAATGCAAGCACCAAGTCAATATCGTGAATCATCAGATCATTGATCACATCAACATCACCACCGCGACCGCCAAATTTACCTTGTCTGTGCGCCTCGACGTATTTTGGCTGGTCCACTATGCCGGAGGCTTCCATAATCGCGGGATTGAATCGCTCCTGATGCCCTACCATACAAGTCATCCCACTACGATTGGTCAGATTGACAATGGATTCAGCATCTTTCAGGGAAGATGCCAGTGGTTTTTCGATCAGAACGTGTACCTTTCGGTTGAGACATATCTCGGCGACGCGGCGATGTGCCGTCGAAGGTACCGCGATGCTTACCGCGTCGACTTTCTCAGCCAGCTGTTCTGAATCGGCAAACCATGCGCAACTGAATTTATGAGCGATTTCACGAGCTTTGTCAGGGACAATATCAGCAATTCCAATCAAATCAACTGCATCGTTCGCCATATAGTGAGATGCGTGGAGTTCACCCATAAAACCGGCACCAATCACACCGACTTTCAGCCTGTCAACTGATTTTTTTTGATCGGTCATTTTCGTAATTTATGTCCGTTCGGAACTAAAGAGGTGATGATATGGTTGATATGCAGGTAGATTGGCAAAAGATCGTCTGTGTCTGATTGTTTCGATCAACTGGACACAAATCTTCCAGTCGCATTCGAATGACGGATCATTTTCTATTGAAATCGGACAAAATTATATACACCCGACCAATTGAATAATTCAACTGTTTCCGAACGCGATGGAATAGTTACCACATCTGAATTTTCGCCTGGACCGACGTATATGACGAGCATTCGAGTTGCTTGCGGCAGTCGTACTTCATCAAAACCTCGGCGAATTTCACAACAAGCGGAAGGGTTTCGACCCTTTGTCTGCACCTACGGTAACGGTGTGCCATTGAGTCTGTTGTGGCGGACTTGAATTCGCGCTGCGATTCCAAACCGAATCCGTACCTCAAGACCGCAGCAGCGATTCGGGCTGCAATGCCAAATAACGACGAATTGCGACTGTGCAGGAGAACCCCATGTTGGCGAAGAATGTCAATACAAATCAAGGTGGACAGATAAAGGAGCTGGGCAAGCGGCAAATATTCGATCTGTCGTACAAGCAGAAATTTACGCATGCGGAATTGGTGAGAGCGTTACTGATATTCAAGTTGCCGGAGGAAGTGGTGGCGATGCTGGATCTGAGGACAATGCAGCAATGTTCGAGCGAGTTTGTGGACAAACTCCGTCGCAGGAATGCTGACTTGCTGTGGCGCGGGTGTATCCTCGGCAGCGATGCCTACGCGTACTTTCTAATCGAGTTTCAGTCGACGTCGTATCTGTCGATGACATTTCGCATGCTGGAATACTCCTGCTTGCTGCTGGGACAGCATACGGGCGAAAGGCGTTTGCCGACGGCGCTTCCCATCGTCATCTACAGCGGTCTGAAAAAATGGACTGCGAAGACAGGCTGCACGAGATGTATGACCTGCCCGACCAATGGTGCAACGACTATCAGCCGCAGATGCGATATCGGCTGCTGAAAGTGTGTGACGCGGGCAAGCAGCTTTCACTTGGTTCGGATATTTTTTTCGCACATTCTGTGCGTGGCGGGCTCGGACAGCGAGCAGGAATTCGACCGACGTATGGCCGATGCCATATCCGTGGGCGTGAGGCATTGGTCAGCACCGCAGTTCAAGCATTTTCTGGAGTGGGCAATCTATACGCTTGAAAACGAAATACTTCAGATATCGAACAGATAAGGAGAAAACTCGACAGGCTGAAAAGGGAGGTGCTGCGCATGGACGATGATCAGATAATGGAAACTGCAATGCGGCTGCAGCAGAGTTTCGTTGATGATGACATACAGATAGGCAAAGAACAAGGCAGAGAACAGGCTAGAAGCAAATTCAGCAACAAGTGGTGACAGACATGATCAAGGACGGTGTGCCCGTTGACAAGATTCGCCTCTATCTTCGTCTGAACACGGAAGAGTTTGAGGAAGTCAGGAAGAGGTTCGCAGCGCACAACTTGAACTGAGGCGTTAAATGCAGTCGCCCGAAATCAAATCATAGCGGGAACTTACTCTACATCAAGATCGCATAACTTTCCGAATGTATTGGAGCTGAGAGATCATACCGAGGTGATCCAGAACTCAATGAGCATCGAGATTCCCGGCCCATACACCCCTGGCTGCTTCTGAATACTTGCTTGAATTCTGTATTCCAGCCGGAACTGGTAATTGATATTCTCTCCATAATATTGGCTTCTTCTATAGGCTTAACCACTACATTAGCCTATGCCAAAGGCGTAAAACCGTACTCAATCTGCCAACCGCTGCTTGCTCCAAAATCAGAAAACCGGCAATGAATGTGCGGGTTTTGTTGTTGTCCTCTGTGTCTGGAGGCATGCCATAACGTTTGCTCAGCACCACAATCTGACATCGACCTCAAGACATAAAAGTAATCTAGTTGGAGATGAAGTTCAAGTTGAACCTCTTGCAAACGAAGTCGAAAACCTTGAAAATTGTAAAATTGCAACCATGAATTAATTCTTTGAGGTTGGATGCCGAATTGATACTTTCAAATCTTAGAAGAAATCTGGAGACTTTTCTGTCTGTCGAGGATGACACCGCTAAGTTCGATTCTACTGAGCTGACATCCAATGCGGCAGCTGCACTGCTACTGGAGGCTGCACAGGCAGACAATCAGATAGACGATACAGAACTGGAACAGATTGAACTTTCGTTAGTCAACAATCTGGGAGTGAATCCGGAAAACATCAAGGTAATTGTTCGCGAAGCCCAAAAGCAGCTGGACCATGCAACTTGCCTGCATGAGATCACCAAGATCATCAATCAGAACTGGACAGTCAAAGACAAAATCAGCTTGATTGAGAGTATGTGGAAAGTCGTACTGAGCGATCAGCATCTCGATGCACACGAACAGCATCTGATGCGAAAGATCAAGGGGTTACTCCATATTCCGCAGACAGAATATATTGCAGCCAAGCTCCGAGCCAGAGACGCGCTCGATGCTGGTTAATCCGAACTGTGGAGTTTCAATGAGACCGATGCTTACCAGGGAATGTCTTCGGCCGGGTCTTCTGGAAAGTCTGAAGCACCCCCCGAACTGATGGGTTGTGGAGTATGTGATCCGCTGTCAACACCACTGGATTGTTCATAGTCGGATGTTCGGGAACCACCGAAACCATCACTTCGTCCTTCACCCCGAGAACCCAACATGGTCATTTCCCGCGCAATTATCTCAGTCGAGTATCGATCCTGACCGGTTCGTGAATCCTGCCACTTTCGGGTCTGCAGTCGCCCTTCCAAATAAATCTGACTGCCCTTTCGAAGATATTGAGCCACCACTTCAGCAAGTTTTCCGAAAAATACAACCCGGTGCCATTCTGTCCTTTCCTTGCGTTCGTTGGAATCCTGATCCGAAAATCTTTCGCTGGTCGCCACATTGCAATTGACAACCAGTAGTCCGCTCTGTGTTCTACGTTGTTCTGGGTCCGCGCCTAAGCGTCCAACGATTATTACCTTGTTCACACTACCTGTCATTTTTCATCTCCGAATGTAAAGTGTAACTGATTGCTTTACCCAGCCCAACATTCGACTTCGAATAGCTTCAATGTCGGCTTCCTGCCGAAACTATGCATTCAATCGATATCCATAGCAGTATAACAATTCCTGCCGCAAGAAAAACACCTGTCGCGCCGAATCCACCATAGACGATTCCACCGATGACGCCACCTACAAATGCACCTGCAAATGTACAGGTGTTGAACACCCCCATAACCATGCCTCGCATACTGGAATCGGCAGCAGAAACAGTCGTGGAAGGAAAGATCGCCTCAAGCGTATTGAATCCAACAAAAAACAGCCATAAACTGACGACCAGAAGCAAAAAGCTACTTGATTCCGAACCTGCAGTTAGTCCGGCGAGCGCAATGACAAGCAACAATGCGGCACAAAACATGACTGGTCGTGAACGTTCCTTTTTCGAGCTGATACGAATTAGTGGCATCATCATTACGAATGACAGAATGAACACCGGAGCATATACCTTCCATGTACTGGTGCGGGCAAGTCCTGTAACCTCGACAAGTTCGATGGGGAAGGCCAAAAAAAGCGATGTCATTGCAGCATGTATTGCCAATGTGCCCGAGTAGAGACGAAAGAGTTTCCGGTCGGCCAACGCGTTCTTCAGGTTTGCGTACAAATGGTCGGTGGAACCACTTTTGGATGGCACGGATGATGGAGGCACGACTTTCCACACCAGAATCAATCCGACAATTGCCATCAGAGCTGCCAGCCAGAACAAACCCCGTAATCCGGCTATGTAGTTCAGCGAAGGTCCCAGTATCAGAGCCAGGGTGAAGGCAGTGCCAATTGATACACCGATAATTGCCATCGCTTTGGTACGTTGCGACTCTCGGGTCAGATCACCTACAAACGCCAGTACAACTGCTGCGATCGCTCCACTACCCTGCAGTGCCCTACCCGCAATCACGCCGAAGATTGTTGTAGATTCCGCCGCCACGATACTGCCGATCACAAATATTACCAGTCCCAGTACAAGCATCGGTTTCCGCCCCCATCGATCCGAAGCGGCACCAAAAGGCACCTGCAACAGCGCCTGAGTCAATCCATATATGCCGAGTGCTATGCCGATAAGAATCGGAGTCGAACCGCGAAAATCATCGGCATGCAGCGCCAGCACCGGCAGAATCATGAACAAACCGATGAGTCGCAAGGCCAGTACGGCAGCTAGCGAGACAACCGATTTTCTCTCAGATGCTTTGAAACGTTCTTGTTGCACTTGGAATAATTTTGCCTGGCGAGTTCAAAGCGGATAATATTATCAGGTTTTGCATTTTTTAACAGGAATTGCTGATGTCGTCAGAAAAAATTATTGTCAGGGGTGCCAGAACGCATAACCTGAAGAATATTTCGATTGATCTGCCGCGTGACAAACTCAATGTAATTACCGGTCTTTCAGGTTCCGGAAAATCATCTCTGGCATTCGACACGATCTATGCGGAAGGACAAAGACGATACGTGGAGTCTCTTTCCGCCTATGCGAGACAATTCCTCGCCCTGAAGGACAAGCCCGATGTTGACTCAATTGAAGGACTATCCCCCGCAATCAGTATCCATCAGCAGGCAACCCGATATAGTCCCCGTTCCACAGTTGGTACGGTGACTGAAATCTATGACTATCTTCGATTGCTCTATGCCCGAATCGGAGAGCCGAGGTGTCCGGAACATAAAACCGTACTCTCGGCAAAATCGATCGCCCAGATTGTCGATCAGGTGCTGTCAATTGGACAGAGTGTCAGGACTGCAATTATTGCACCAGTTGTACGTGACAAAAAAGGTGAGCATGAGCAAGTCATCAGCAAATTGAAGCAGCTGGGATATGTTCGATTGCGAATCAATGGCGAAGTCTACGAAATCGAGCGCGTGCCGAAACTGGACCGCAATATAAAAAACACCATTGAAGTGATCGTCGACCGACTGATACCGTCTGACAATACACGGATACGTCTGACCGATTCGGTCGAGACTGCCATTGAACTCTCGGAAGGTCTCGCGATATGCGCAAAGATTCACCAAGATGGCTCTATCGATGCTGATGGTACTGTTTTCAGCGCGAAATTCGGTTGCCCTTACTGCGGCTATGTTTTAGATGAGCTCGAGCCGAGAATTTTTTCATTCAACAATCCTATCGGTGCCTGCACCGAATGCAAGGGACTCGGGCAAATGTTCAATTTCGATCCTGGAAAAATTGTTATTTCACCCGAATCCAGTATCGCATCAGGGGCTTTGGCCGAATGGAGTACCCGACACAGCTACTACTACAGTATGCTGGAGTCGTTGGCCAAACACTACGGCTTCGATCTCGAGACACCATTTTCCAGACTCCCCGAAACGGCCCAGAACCTTGTTTTACATGGCAGTGGTTCGGACAAGATTGCCATGCGATATACAAGTACGAATGGGCGAGTGTATCGAAGTTTCAGACCTTTTGAAGGCGTGATTCCGAATTTCGAACGACGATATCGTGAAACCACCTCTGAAACCAACAAAGACGAGCTTGCCAAATATCAGGTGACCAAACCCTGTAACTCCTGTAATGGCGCCAGATTGGCAATGGGGCCCCGCAACGTCTTTGTCGACAATATGGCGATCCATGAGCTGACGCATCTCAACATTACCGAAACCATCGAGCGGTTCAAGAAGATGAACTATGACCGGCAGAACGTTCCGGTCGCGGAACGTATTGTCAGGGACATCACCCAACGACTGCAGTTTCTTGCCGATGTCGGTCTCACATATGTGTCACTGGATCGAGCAACGTCCACTCTGTCCGGTGGCGAACTCCAGAGAATCAGACTGGCTTCCCAGGTCGGTTCCGGTTTGGTGGGTGTCACGTATGTTCTTGACGAACCTTCGATTGGACTTCATGAACGAGACAATACCAAGCTGTTGAATACTCTGAGTCGCTTGCGCAACCTAGGCAACACTCTGGTCGTGGTTGAGCACGATGAGACTACGATAAGAAGCGCTGACTATATCGTGGATCTGGGTCCGAGAGCTGGGGCCCAAGGCGGCGAAGTTCTGGTACAGGGAACCCTTGAGGATGTTGAAAACTGCTCGGAGTCTCTGACCGGACAATATCTGTCAGGCAAGCGGAAAATAGAAACTCCGTTTTGGAGAGTGCCTTTTGATGACAAGCGGACAATCGGCATTCGGGGGGCGCAAGGCAATAACCTCAAGAATATCGATGTAGAGGTGCCATTAGGGCTCTTCACTTGCGTGACCGGGGTCTCAGGTTCCGGTAAATCGACGTTGGTCAACGAAACCATCTATCCTGCAATCGCCTCGCGTCTTTATCGTTCAAAGCTGTCCGCGGCCAAGCACAGCGAAATTGTTGGACTGGAGAATATTGACAAGATCATTCGAATCGACCAGCAACCGATCGGTCGTACGCCGCGCTCCAATCCTGCCACTTATACAGGCTTATTCAGTCATATCAGGAAACTGTTCTCACGAACCGTAGAAGCCCGAAGCCGTGGATATCAGGAAGGACGATTTTCATTCAATGTTCGCGGCGGACGTTGCGAAAGCTGTCGCGGAGGCGGGTTGGTGCGCGTAGAGATGAATTTTCTACCTGATATGTTTGTCACCTGCGAATCCTGCGGCGGGAAGCGTTACAACCGCGAGACGCTCGAAATCCAATACAAGGGGATGAACATCGCCGAAGTCCTGGACCTTTCAGTCACAGACGCGTTGGAGCAATTTTCCGCGGTACCGCCGATTGCACGCAAACTGACTACACTGCGCGACGTTGGCCTCGAATACATTCGTCTCGGGCAGAGTGCGACCACACTGTCCGGTGGTGAGGCGCAACGAATAAAACTGTCTTTGGAACTATCCAAGAGAGATACAGGAAGTACGCTGTATCTGTTGGATGAGCCAACAACTGGATTGCACTTCGAGGATATCAAGCAACTGCTTTCTGTTATACTGGAACTCCGTGACCGCGGCAATACTATAGTCATCATTGAGCATAATCTGGAGGTCATCAAGTCTGCCGACTGGATTATCGATCTCGGCCCCGAAGGCGGTGATGAGGGAGGTTTCATCACAGCACGCGGCACCCCTGAGCAAGTTAGTTTAGTCGGCGAATCGCATACCGGAAAATGTCTTGCAAAGGCACTTCCGCCAATCGTCAACCATACTGATGAATAGCGACATGGATGTTCAAATTTAGTGTTTTCATTCACCATAAACTTGTATAAGTTCGATAAACTGGATGAACAATTATGTCTGATCCGAAATCACTGATTGACGTCGACCCCGACGAAACGCAAGAGTGGCTTGATGCGCTGGCCAGCGTGATTGACCGCGAGGGCCACGAGCGGGCGCATTTCCTGCTTGAAAAACTGATCGACAGCGCCCGCCGCTCCGGTGCCCATATTCCCCACAGGCCCACCACCGCATACGTCAACACAATCGCTACGGCAAACGAGCAACGGAGTACAGGCAATCATGAACTTGAATGGAAAATCCGATCGCTAATCCGGTGGAATGCTCTTGCAATCGTCGTGCGCGCCAACCAGTCATCTTCTGAACTGGGTGGACACATCGCCAGTTTCGCTTCGTCAGCAACACTCTACGATGTTGGATTCAATCATTTCTGGCATGCACCAAGCGAATCACACGGAGGTGACCTGATTTTTATTCAGGGGCATTCTGCACCTGGTATCTATGCACGCGCATATCTTGAGGGACGCTTGGATGAGGCTGATCTTGAGAAGTTCAGACAAGAAGCTGACGGATTTGGCCTACCCTCTTACCCGCATCCATATCTGAAACCGAATTTCTGGCAGTTTCCGACTGTCTCCATGGGACTGGGGCCGATCATGGCAATCTATCAGGCGCGCTTCATGAAGTATCTTGAAAATCGCGGCCTGAATGACACATCCGGACGGAAAGTCTGGGCATTTGTCGGTGACGGTGAGATGGATGAGCCTGAATCCATGGGCGCGCTGTCACTGGCGGGTCGAGAGCATCTCGACAACCTAATTTTTGTCGTCAACTGCAATCTACAGAGACTGGACGGACCGGTGCGCGGAAACGCCAAGATTATCCAGGAGCTTGAAGGTGAGTTTCGCGGTGCTGGATGGAATGTGATCAAGCTCATTTGGGGCTCCTATTGGGATCCGCTGCTGATGGCGGATACGAACGGAACACTTCGAAGACGAATGGAAGATGCCGTTGATGGAGAATATCAGGCATTCAAAGCCAAGGGTGGCGCCTACACACGTGAAAACTTCTTCGGAAAGTCAGAAGAACTGCTTGCAATGGTGGCCAAAATGACCGATGAGGACATCTGGCGCCTGAATCGAGGCGGACACGACCCGCACAAGGTTTATGCGGCATACGCGGCAGCAGTCCAGCATACGGGACAGCCAACCGTCATTCTGGCCAAGACCGTCAAAGGCTACGGTATGGGCGAGGCGGGAGAAGGTCAGAATATCACCCATCAGCAGAAAAAAGTCGGTGAGGACTCACTGGTTTCATTTCGCGATCGTTTCAGAATTCCTCTGACCGATGAGCAAGTGGCATCGGCACCGTACTATCGTCCACCACCGGACAGTCCTGAAATCCAATACATGCTGGACCAGCGACGTAAACTGGGTGGTCCGCTGCCGGTCAGGAGACAACCGGAAACCAAATTTGAAGTTCCACCGCTGAATATATTCGATGCACAACTGAAAGGAACCGGTGAGCGCGAGATATCCACGACCATGGGATTCGTCCGAATTCTCACCAGTCTGATCAGGGACAAGAATATCGGGCAGCGGATCGTACCGATCGTACCGGATGAATCGCGCACTTTCGGTATGGAAGGTATGTTCCGACAACTTGGAATCTATTCGCCGTCTGGACAGCTTTACGAGCCGGAGGATTCCGATCAGCTAATGTCCTATCGGGAGTCCAAGACCGGGCAGGTATTGCAGGAAGGCATCAATGAAGCCGGCTCGATGTGCTCATGGATCGCGGCAGGCACTTCAGCGAGTAATCATGATTTTGACATGATTCCGTTTTTCATATTCTATTCGATGTTCGGATTTCAGCGATGCGGTGATTTGGCTTGGGCGGCAGCCGATATACAAACCCGTGGTTTCCTGATTGGTGGTACTGCAGGACGCACTACACTGTCGGGCGAAGGACTGCAGCATCAGGACGGTCATAGTCACATACTTGCATCGACCGTTCCATCGTGTATCTCGTATGACCCCACCTATGTCTACGAACTCGCTGTAATCATTCACGACGGACTGCGGAGAATGTACAGCGAACTTGAACCCGTCTATTACTACATCACCTGTATGAACGAAAACTATTCCCATCCACCGATGCCTGAAGGTGCGGAACATGGAATTGTAAAGGGAATGTACCAATTGATTCACTCCAAGAATGACAGTGAACTACGCGTGCAATTGTTGGGAAGCGGTACGATTCTAAGAGAAGTTATTGCAGCGGCCGAACTGCTTGAATCGGAGTATTCCGTTGCCGCGGATGTTTGGAGTGTGACGAGTTTCAACGAACTGGCCCGGGAGGGCCAATCAGTTGCGCGTGTCAATCGACTCAGTCCAAAATCCAAACCAAAAATCTCCTATGTGGAAGAATGTCTGGTCAAGACGCAAGGCCCTGTCATTGCTGCGACCGACTACGTCCAAAACTATGCGGAGCAGATTCGGGGATTTGTACCGCGCAGTTATCATGTATTGGGTACAGACGGATTCGGGCGATCAGATACCCGTGCGAAGTTGCGATGGTTCTTTGAGGTTAACCGAGAACATATAGCCGCTACCGCATTGAAGGCACTCGCTGACGAGGGGAAATTGAAGTCTGCCGAAGTCGCAAAAATGTACAAGAAATATGGAATCGATCCCTCAAAACCTAATCCGACCAGCAGTTGACGAGACGCTGCAGTTGAAAAACGTTGGGAGTGAGTCTATCCGGCAGATTATGCAGGCATTGAATACCGATTCAAACAGGAAACTCCTGGTAATTCAGATGGGTTGGTAAAGGTGAGCAAATGAAAATCGAAGAAATTATTGAGTATCCTGCCAACGCACTGAGTGACGATCAGAGGCATTTTTATTTTGAGAATGGCTATCTCCTGCTCGAGAGTGTTGTTCCGGAATATTGGCTGGAAAGGCTTCGTACCGTAACCGATGAAATGATTGAATTCAGTCGATCGATAATGGTTTCCGACGCGATTTGGGATATCGAGAACGACCACAGTGCTGACAATCCCAGATTGCGGCGGTTGACTAGTCCAAACGACCAGAGCGATACGTACTGGGAGTATGCATCGAGCTCTTTGATCACGGATATCGTAGCAGACCTAGTCGGTCCAGATGTTAAGTTTCATCACTCGAAACTTAATTTCAAATGGGCACATGGTGGTGAGGAAGTCAAATGGCATCAGGATATCCAATTCTGGCCACATACCAACTACAGTCCGCTCACCGTAGGGCTCTATCTATATGATTGCAGACCCGAGCAAGGACCGCTTGTGGTTCTTCCAAAGAGCCACAGACATGACTTATATGATCAATACAACCAAGCGGGTCAGTGGATCGGATGTCTCAACGTCGACGATGCATCAAATCTGGATACGGCCGGTGCAGCAGAGCTGAGCGGTCCAGCCGGTTCACTCACAATACACAATTGCAGGACATTGCATTCTTCAATGCCGAATCGGTCTTCTGTCGGTCGTCCGCTACTTCTAAATATCTACTCTTCAGCGGATGCGATGCCATATACGCCTGTTCCGACTCCATCCGATTATTATCAAACTATAGTACGGGGTAAACCTGCACGTTGGGCGCATCATGATGATCGACCGTGCCAGATTCCACCGGACTGGTCGGGAGGATATACTTCGATCTTCGCCCTGCAGCAAGAAGAGGCCATGTAAATTTTGATAAGTGAGGTCTCTTTGTCGGTAACGTGATTGAATCAATTGTCCATTTTTTCCGAAATCCATAATATCAATGAGTAATATAAACATCACATTCCATCTGTACTCCGAGTCTGTACATGAAACTGGACATTCTGGGCGGAGCTGAGTTTCAGGTTAGGTTATTCATCAAATTGATCCCCCTACTTTACATTTCGGCACTTTATTCTCGGTCACTGAAATGAGCGATCTTGTTACAGTAAAACTTCCCGACATTGGTGATTTTACCGATGTGGAAGTGATTGAAATCCATATTGCATCGGGCGATATGGTTGCGGCCGAAGATTCACTGATCACACTGGAGAGCGACAAAGCGACGATGGATGTGCCGTCTCCGCAATCAGGCGAAGTAGCGGAAATTTTCGTGTCAGTCGGAGACAAAATTTCTGAAGAAGACCCGATTCTGACGCTGAAAGGTGTTTCTGATTTAGAAATTGAACCGGAATCCGAACCAACGGAACCTGATCAAGAGTCCGACGAGACAACGCCTGAAGAGTCTCCCGCTGAATCCATTGAGGAAAGTGCCCCTGCCACAGTCAGTTCTGACCCCTTTGCACCAAAAAGACCTCCTGTATTGCCACCGCCTGTTGAGCGGGCAAAAGGGACTCTCGCACATGCAAGCCCTGCGGTGCGACGTTTTGCGAGAGAGCTCGGGGCGGATCTCTCGAAAATAAGAGGAACAGGTGCCAAGGGGCGAATTATCAAGGAAGATGTACAGAACTACATCAAGAACATTCTTCAGGAAGGATTCGAGCCCGCCCGCGGCGGTTTTATCGGGCCTCCGCCGATTCCTGAAGTGGATTTTTCCCAATTTGGCTTGATCGAATCGGTCAGGCTTTCCAAGATCAAGAGAATTACCGGGGATCGATTACATCGATCTTGGCTGGATATTCCGCATGTCACACACCATGATGAGGCAGACATATCCGAACTGGAAATTTTCAGAAAAGCCATTGATGCGGAAGAAAAAATTTCAGGCACTCGCGTAACGATACTTGCATTCATCTGCAAGGCGATCATCAATGCGCTTCAGCAGTACCCGAATTTCAACGCCTCTCTTTCCTCGGACCGTCAAAGCCTGATAATGAAAAGGTATTTCAATATCGGGGTTGCAGTAGATACTCCGAACGGTTTGGTAGTCCCGGTGATTCGCGATATTCAAAAGCTTGGTGTGCTTGAAATCGCTAGAACACTGCAGGGTCTTGGTGAAAAAGCGCGAGCAGGCACATTAACACCGACTGATTTTCAAGGTGGTTGTTTTACGATCTCCAGCCTTGGCGGAATCGGGGGGCGCTTTTTCACACCGATTATCAATCCGCCAGAGGTGGCAATTCTGGGAGTAAGCAGAAATCATCAGGTTGCAGTGCCAGGCGACGACGGTGTCGAGTGGAAGACCATGCTTCCCCTATCGCTTTCCTATGACCATAGGGTCATAGACGGTGCCGAGGCGGCACGTTTCGTGAAGTTTGTCTGCGAACTGCTGTTCGACGCCAGGCGAATTCTACTCTAAGCCCACCGCCCCAGTCAGGTATTCAAAACTTGAATGCAAGTAACCATGAACTTCACGCTGATGTTGCTGTACTAGGCTCTGGTCCTGGTGGATATACAGCCGCATTCAGAGCTGCCGATCTTGGTAAGAAGACGGTTCTGATCGAACGCTATCCACAACTCGGCGGTGTGTGCCTCAATGTTGGTTGCATTCCATCAAAAGCTTTGCTTCATGTGGCGAAGGTCATCTGTGAGGCAGCTGAGATCAAGGAGTGTGGTGTACTGTACGGCGAGCCGGAAATCAATCACTTACAGTTGCGCAAGTGGGTTGATAAAGTTGTTGGGCAGCTGACAGGCGGACTTGCGGCACTTGCCAAACAAAGGGGTGTCGAAGTGATCACCGGAGTCGGTCAGTTCACAAGTCCAGACACAATCAATGTTGTCGATGAGGCGAGCTCCAGTCGAGTCCATTTCAGAGATGCGATCATCGCAGTCGGATCACGGCCTGCATCCCTGCCCTTTTTGCCTGATGACCCGCGAATCGTCGACTCGACAGGCGCGCTGTCTCTTGAACGGATACCCAAGCGATTGTTGATCATCGGTGGTGGGATTATCGGACTTGAACTGGCTGCTGTCTATCACGAACTGGGCACAGCTGTAACTATAGTTGAAATTTTGGATTCGCTGATCGCAGAAGCGGATTCGGACATCGTCAAACCGCTCGCTTCCCGAGTGAAAAAGAAGTATGAGAATATTCTGCTCAATACAAAAGTGATTTCCATCGACGCCAATAGAGAAAAGCTGACTGTCGAATTTGAAAACAGCAAAGGAAAAACAACCGATAGTTTCGATATGATTCTTTCAGCTGTGGGACGAATCCCAAATGGTGGATTTGTTAATGCGAAAGCTGCGGGTGTTTTTGTCGATGAGCGAGGGTTTATTCCGGTTGACGCGCAACAAAGAACCAATGTCGACGGAATTTATGCGATTGGCGACATTACAGGTCATCCGATGCTTGCGCACCGGGCCACACATCAGGGCAAGGTCGCCGCAGAAGTTATTTCAGGAATGAAATCAGGATTCGACACCTCGATTATTCCTTCCGTGGCCTATACGGATCCAGAAGTGGCCTGGGTTGGTGTAACTGACAAAGAAGCGGAGCGTTCGAACCTTGCTGTCAAGAAGTCGGTATTTCCATGGCGGGCGAGCGGCCGTGCACTGTCAATGTCGCGACCCGAAGGGATAACCAAACTGCTATTTGATCCGGATTCAGATCGACTGATCGGTGCTGGGATTTCAGGACCGAATGCCGGTGAATTGATCGCCGAAGCAGCGTTGGCGATCGAAATGGGATCAGATGCAGAAGACCTTGCTCTGACCATTCACGCGCATCCCACCTTGTCGGAAACAATCAATTTTGCGGCCGAAGTCTACCAAGGAACTGTAACGGATATCTACATTCCCCGAAAGTCTGCTGATCAAAAACGCTAGCCAGCTACAATCACCTTAATTTGGACCAATCAAGGTTCAATTCGTGTTGTCCCGCCCATATATGGCACCAATACTTCTGGAATGTCTATACTTCCGTCTTCATTTTGGTAGTTTTCCATAATCGCGATAAAAGTCCGACCCACTGCCAGACCGGATCCGTTGAGGGTATGAACCGGTTCAGGTCGGCGGGTATCTGGGTTTCGCCAGCGTGCTTTCATCCTGCGAGCCTGAAACCCCTCGCAGTTGCTGCATGAGGAAATTTCCCGATATCTCTGCTGACCCGGCAACCAAACTTCAATATCGTAGGTTTTTGCCGCACCGAATCCCATATCACCAGTGCAAAGAACGATGACCCGATATGGCAATCCCAGGAGCTTTAGAATTTTTTCAGCATTCGAAGTCAATTCTTCAAGTGCCGAATAAGAATCATCCGGTTTGACGATATGTACCAACTCAACTTTCTCAAACTGATGTTGGCGTATCATGCCGCGTGTATCCTTGCCGTAAGATCCCGCCTCTTTGCGAAAACACGGCGTGTGTGCGACAAACTTCATCGGCAGTTCCGAAGGATCAACAATGCGATCCTTGACGATATTGGTCAAAGGAACCTCAGCAGTCGGAATCAAATAAAAATCTCGGGAATCCTCCAGATGAAACTGATCCTCCTCAAATTTTGGCAATTGCCCGGTCCCGTATAGTATGCCTGCATTGACAATAAACGGTGGATTGACTTCTTCATAGCCGTGCTCTCTCGTGTGGACATCGAGCATCAATTGCGATATCGCTCTATGCAACGCCGCAAGTCGGTTTCTGATCAACACAAAACGGGAACCTGCGAGTGTGGCACCGAGTTCAAAATCCAGCATCCCCAGCTGTTCACCGATACTGACATGGTCTTTCGGCTGAAATGCGAACGAGCGCGGTTCACCTACTTTTCGGATTTCTTCGTTGTCATCCTCGGACTGTCCGACAGGTACCGACTCATGCGCTAGATTTGGAATTTCTGACAGAAATGCCTGGAACTCCTGCTGCACCTCAGTAAACTGTTCCTCCAATGTATCCAGTTCAGCACCGACGAGATCAACTTGCCCCATCAGATCGGAAACATCCGCTCCAGAAGCTTTCGCGCTGCCGATCTGTTTCGACAACTGGTTTTTCCTATTCCGAGCACTTTCAGTATCTGACTGAATGGACTTTCTTCGCGTTTCCAGACATTCAAATGCGGATTCGTCAAAGTCAAATCCCCTGGGTTTCAGTCTTTCTCCTATAGACTTGTACTCATTTCTCAATAGTTGTTGATCAAGCATTTCATCCTCTGCTTTCTATATTTGCTCCATATCGTGGTGCCTTGAGTGTATGTAAAGTATCCGTTCATCGTTTGACGTACGAACTTGTGGAGCCCTAATGCGTTTGAAATCTAGATTATAAAGTTTCATCCCCATTCGCTTTATGCCTATCGCAGGTTATCCTGTAGAGTTTCATCCTAATCCAACTCAGCCTGTTTGCGAAATGACTCCAGGTATTGTTTGATCCGTTTTTCAACACCACGTTCTAAAGGTCGGTAATACGTGGTATTTTTCATACCGTCGGGAAAATAATTCTCGCCTGCGGCGATTCCATCAGGCTCATCATGCGCGTATCGATAGCCGTCGCCATAACCAAGTTCTTTCATCAATCGTGTAGGTGCGTTTCGCAAGTGCATCGGAACATCTACATGGCTGTGTCTGTCAGCATCTTTAGAGGCTTCACCAAATGCTTTGTATACCGCGTTGCTCTTTGGACAACAGGCAAGATAAATCACCGCCTGAGCGATGGACAGCTCGCCTTCCGGGGTTCCCAAACGATGATAGGCATCCCATGCATTGAGTGTGATATTGAGTGCGTTCGGGTCAGCGTTTCCAATGTCTTCGCTTGCAATCCGTACAATTCGTCTGGCAATGTAGAGTGGATCGCACCCGCCTTTCAGCATTCTGGCCAGCCAGTAGAGGCTGGCATCGGGGTCCGAGCCGCGAATGGATTTATGCATCGCAGAAATCAATTCAAAATAGACATCACCACGCTTGTCGAATCTGGCGGTAGGCTGGCCGACGATTTCTGCTGCAAGTGATGCGGTTACGGTCACGTTTTCGTCGCTTTGGACGATACTGGCAGCCACTTCAATGAAATTGATCGCTCGACGTGCGTCCCCACCGGCAGACTCAGCAAATATGGTTGTTGCTTCTTCAGAAAGTGAAAATGATTTGGGTAGTACTTCAGCTCCGACTGTCAGGCATCTTGCGATTACTTTACGGATATCGTCGGATTGCAACGGTTTCAGTACATAAACTTTGAGTCTCGAAAGCAGTGAACTGTTCAATTCAAAACCAGGATTTTCAGTTGTTGCGCCGATAAAAATTACATCACCGCGCTCAACATGAGGAAGAAAAACATCCTGTTGGGATTTATTGAACCGATGGACCTCATCGACAAACAAGACTGTCGCACGACCTTCGTCCTTCGCCTCCTTACCCAATCTGGTTGCCTCTCGAATTTCCTTGATTCCGCTGTCAACACCAGAAATCGTCAGCAACTGCGCATCCAATGAATTGGAAATGATTCCTGCCAGTGTTGTCTTACCACTCCCCGGTGGACCCCACAACACCAGAGAGTGAGGAATCTTTGATCTGATCGCGATTCCCAGCGGTTTATCAGGCGCAAGTAGCTCGTTCTGCCCAAAAATGTCCTCAAGTGTTCCAGGTCGCATCCTTTCGGCGAGAGGCGTAAGCTGAGGATGATTACTGATTGATTTTTCGGTCGGTCTATTCACTCCATCTTGTGTGACATCTGTTAATTGGCTTCACTCGCGGGCATCAATCAAATCCACACCCTCCGGGACTTCGAATAGAAACGTCGCCTTGTCGAATTCTTCATTGGTGATTGAATCGTAAAACTGCAATCGAGTGGTATTGCCTAGATTTTCCAAAACCTGAATGACACTTAAGGTACGTTTGTCGAAGCCAAGATGCATAGACTGGAATTGTCCGGTATCCTCTTCCTTTGGCTCAAGCAATACCCAGGCAATTTCACCTTGAACACCTTTGTCCTCAACATGATAAAACTCTTCGACGTTGTCCATTCCAGCCAGAATTTCCGCTGCGCTACGATTGACTACATCGGAAAAATGACGAACAGTGGTCTGTTGAAGTTCGGGATCATAAATCCAGACATCTGTTCCGTCTCCGACGATCGTCTGGGCAAACGGTTCGAAGTATTCCCAACGAAACCGATCCGGGCGATTCATCCACATCAATCCCGTAGTTTCCTCAACGACATGCAATCCTTCATCCAGGATGAGTTGATGGAACTCCGCAAAGTATGTGGTTGTTTGGCTGAAAAACTTATCGAAACGGTCGGTCGATTCAGAACCAAACGCTGCAGTCCACGTTAAACCAAGCAGGATGGCCGCCAGGAGTGGATTGAGTTTAAGTGTGACTCGTTTCACTTCAATCTTCCGGCGGAGGAACTAGCACTTCACGTTTTCCACCTGCCTGAACAGGTCCGATCACACCAGCCTCCTCCATGGTTTCAATCAATCTGGCAGCCCGGTTGTAGCCTATCCGTAAGAAGCGCTGTACAGAAGATATCGTCGGACGTCTGGATCGAATGACAAAGTCTACGGCTTTATTGTAGAGTTCATCCTCTTCCCCTTGGGCGGCGCTCGCTCCATCAAAACCGCCCATGGCTTCTGTGGTGCTGATTGCTGCTGTTACACTCTCATCATAATCCGGTTTGCTGGCATGTTTGACACTGTCCACAACTCTTTTGACTTCGTCATCCGAAACAAAAGCTCCATGAACGCGCATCAATGACGCACTGCCCGGAGGCAGAAACAGCATATCGCCCGCACCAAGAAGATTCTCTGCGCCTACCTGGTCAAGAATCGTTCTGGAATCGGCATTGGATGCCACCTTGAATCCAATTCTCGTGGGAATATTCGCTTTCAGCACTCCTCTGATCACGTCGGTCGAAGGCCGTTGGGTGGCGACGATCAGATGAATTCCAGCTGCTCGTGCTCTCTGTGCGATACGAATTATCAGTTCTTCCGCTTTCTTCCCCATAACCATGATGAGATCCGAAAGTTCATCAATGATGAAAACGATATAAGGCAGAGGCTTGAGAGTTTCGGCTGTTTCCGGATCTTTATTCAGAGGGTCTGGAATTGGTTTTTTGGATTTCCGGATCATATCGTTCAGATTATCCAAGTTTCGAACCCCCAACTCAGCCATCAGTCGAAATCGACGTTCCATTTCTGCGATACACCAGCGAAGCGCATTTTCTGTTTTATTCATATCTGTTATCACTGGTGTCAATAGATGCGGAATACCCTCGTAGATCGAGAATTCAAGCATTTTCGGATCGATCATGATAAGTCTGAGATTATCTGGTGTCGACTTGAAAAGAAAGCTCAGCAAAATCGCGTTCAGACAGACTGATTTTCCTGCACCGGTTGTACCGGCAATCAGTAAATGAGGCATCGCCGCAAGATTCGACAGAACGGTCGTACCTCGTATATCTTTACCGAGAATAAGAGTCAGCGGATGATCTGAGTTCTTGTAGTCGGCAGATTCCAAACCATCTATCAGACGTACCATTTCCCGCTTCTTGTTTGGCACTTCAATACCGATGTACGGACTTCCAGGAATATTGTCGACAACCCTTACACTCTGTACAGTCAATGTTCTCGCGAGGTCAGCGGAAAGTCCGACAATTTGGCTTGCTTTGGTACCAGCTGCCGGCTCGATCTCAAACTGTGTGATTACGGGTCCGGGATGCGCCTTACGCACTTCTACAATTACGTTGAAATCTTTCAGCATGGTTTCAATCTTGCCACCCATGTCGTTGATCTCTTGCTCCGAATACGCATTGCTGTATTTGTTTGACGGGTCCAGCAAAGATGTTTTTGGGAAAACTGGTTTGGCTTTTTCAATTTTTTCCGAACGAACTGGGGTTTCCTTCTCCTCGGTAGATTGCGGGGCGCCTTCGTCTTGCCTCACCAATGTCGGAGATCGCGCTTGTTTTTTGTCGACCAATCCCGCATCATCGATTGGCACGATTGTCGGCTCCACTCGCTTTGTTTTTCGATCTATTGAGGGATCCGGCTTGTCCCGGGACTTCGTTTTCTTCTCGCGAACCCTGTCGCCGGAATTTTCAGATGAGAACCGTTTGAGAGGCCGTTTCTTTGCCCTGTCTCTTTTCTCGGCGACTGGTTCTTCGGAATGTTCTGCAGCAACCTCTTTCGGTACTTTAGTCCTCTTGCTGGCCGACTTGGGAACGAGCAAAAACTTGCACGTCGCCAAAAACAGACTGCCCGTTGTATTCAGAATGTGATTCCAAGGAATGATTCCGACTGCCGCTGTGCCCAGTATGAAGAACGCAATGAACAATAAGGCGATCAAGTTCCAATTCGGACCAATCAAATTAGCAGCGTTACGAGTAACCTCAAAGCCCAGAATCCCCCCTGAAAAATCATTCGGAGGGGTGGCCGGAAAATATAAATATTCAAGTCCGCAACCGCCAATCATAGCAAGGATTATGCCGACAAAAAACAAGATTGAAACCACAATCGGGTTATCGCCTTTCTTAGTCCAACGCCTCGTGTAATTCCAACCGAATTGCGCGATACAAAGTGGTATGAATGCTACAAAGTATCCAAACGTATAGATCCCTAAGTCTGCGATGTAAGCACCGACGATACCGCCGATATTGTCTGGACTTGCACCATCGAGAAGAATATTACTGTTATTCCACCCCGGATCATCAGCCGAGTAAGTGAAGAATACAGCGAAAAGAGCTATCGCGAGTGCCCATACCAGAAAAAGAACGAGAATTTCAGTTCCGTGTCCCGCTACAGATTGTTTTCCATTTCCAGACACTGCAGAATTTATATTGACATTGAGTAAAAGAGACTAGATGGAAATTCGCACCTGTTCGACTAAAGATGAACCTGAAGTCGTAAGATAGGTGTTGTAATTATAGTTTAGTTTGCGTGCACAAGATATCGTGGAATGCGTTGAACCAGATAAGGACTGGTGAATGAAGAAGACGTAATGTTTGGTTCGAATAGCAAATAAGTATCAAAGTTCTCGTGCGAATTGGCGCACCGGAACAGACTCAATTTAGTTGGGGTTTGTTCTATAATTCATTTGATAGAAACCTATTCAAATCGCCCTTCCCGAATCGGTTTCCAATTCAATTGTCCGAATTGAAAACACATGGTTCTAAACAGACCGTCAACGCTGACTTAGACTATAGAATGAATAATGAACGAAAACTTGACCAAACACTGTAAGCTGTTGATTCTTGGTTCTGGACCAGCCGGATATACGGCTGCAGTCTATGCGGCACGATCAAATCTGTCACCAGTCCTGATCACGGGTATTGAGAAAGGTGGCCAGCTATCAAAGACTACTGATGTCGACAACTGGCCAGGAGACAACAACGGCGTCCAAGGTCCCGAATTGATGGACCGAATGTTCAGTCATGCGGAAAGATTTCAAACCGACATCATCAATGACCACATCAATTCAGTCGATCTGAGCATTCAACCTTTTCAGCTCAAAGGAGATCAGGGCCATTATTCATGTGACGCACTGATTATTTCAACTGGTGCATCAGCCCGATATCTTGGCCTGGAATCCGAATCCCGCTATATGGGTAGAGGTGTGTCCGCCTGTGCAACATGCGACGGTTTCTTCTACAGGAACCAGAAAGTCGCTGTAGTTGGCGGTGGTAATACCGCGGTGGAAGAAGCGCTGTATCTGTCAAATATTGCGGCATCGGTGACATTGATTCATCGGCGCGATAAACTTCGAGCTGAAGCCATTCTCGCGGATAGACTATTGAGCCGCTCTGTCGAAAATGGAGGAAACATCAACATATTATGGGATCATGTTGTAAACGAAATGCTCGGCGATGAATCGGGACTGACAGGATTGAGAGTCGAACACGCTCAAACAGGCAAACGGCACGAAATGGATGTCCATGGAGTGTTCATCGCGATCGGCCATAATCCGAACACCGAGTTGTTTGCCGGTCAGGTCGAGATGAAAGACGGCTATATCATCACCACTGGCGGACAGAATGGTGATGCTACAGCTACCAGTGTTCCGGGCATTTTCGCTGCTGGCGATGTAAGCGACCACGTATACAGGCAGGCTGTCACTTCAGCAGGAACCGGGTGTATGGCCGCGTTGGATGCACAGAAATACTTGGAATCCTGACTAAGAAGCAGGCGACACAATGGAAATCAAGAACAGTAATTTCAAATCTGCAATGAACTCGCTTGGTGTGACGCCTATCGACTCTAGTGGAAAAATTGAACTTTCTCCAACCAAGCCTCTGCCGAGTAACAAACACACCCTCGCAGATGAAGCCATGGTTTTGGAAGATTCAATGTCAGAGAACCCGCATAATTCCAATATTCAATGGGAAAGTGACGAGGAACTCTGTAAGTCCGGATTACCGAGACGCGACTATTTCCGACTGAAACAAGGCAAATTCGCTCGTCAAAATGAAACCAACGTACGGGGCTACACAATTGTCGAAGCGAATTCGATCCTGGAAAAGTTTCTTCGGAATTCGATCAATTCAGGATACCGTTGCGTGAAGATTATTCACGGCAAGGGGATCAACTCGCCTGATGGTGTCTCCAAAATCAAGTTGCACACACAAAAGCTATTGACGCTCAACAAATTTGTGCTCGCTTACTGCAACGCCATCCCTGCAGATGGTGGGTCAGGTGCCAAATACGTGTTGCTGAAGAAAAAAAGATAAAGGGTTTATCTGACTTGTTTGTCAGGAGCCAGCCCGAATAGTTGTGGAGTCAGCCGTTCGCACTGACCAGCGCTACAACCGCCCACGCCGCAAGCCCTTCTTTGCGCCCAATGAATCCCAAGCTTTCTGTCGTCGTTGCTTTGATGTTTACACGCCCTGATTCGATATCAAGATCGGCTGCGATGCTGTTTCTCATCTGCTCAACATGTGGGCGAATTCTTGGTGCCTGAGTGACGATGGTCACGTCTACATTTACGATCGAAAAATCATGTTCCTTTATGGTTCGATAAACAGAGGTCAGAAAGACCCGGCTATCCTGATCTTTATGCTCAGGATCGGTATCCGGGAACTGACCGCCGATATCACCCAGCCCGGCTGCCCCAAGCATGGCATCGACAATAGCGTGTAGAACGGCATCCGCATCAGAATGTCCCAGCAAGCCTGCTTCGTGAGGAATTGTCACACCGCCCAGTATGAGCGGACGTCCAACCGCAAATTCATGGACATCGAATCCGAAACCTACTCTTGTATTCACTTACGCACTCCGATTGGTATCCGCCGCTATTAATCAACCAAATTAAGGTCTAACATTGCTTCTGCCAGTTTCATATCTTCCGAGGTTGTTATCTTGATATTCGCTGAACGGCCTGGTACCAGGCGCGGATGATACCCTAACCTTTCCATCGCCTGAGCTTCGTCGGTTACTTCCAAATCGGATGTGACTGAATCCTCCAGCGCTTTTTCCAATATCCCCAACTTGAACATCTGGGGTGTCTGGGCTCGAAAAAGCTCACCTCGCGGCAATGTTTTGCTGATTCGGCCCGAAGACTCAAGCTTTATCGTATCAAATATCGGTTGGCTCAGTATTCCACCGTTGTCGTCATCGCCAATCTGCTGAATCAGATCAGTAATTTCATTTGAAGAAAGAAAAGGCCGGTTACTGTCATGCACCAACAACCAATCGTCTGGTGAACAACCCTGTCCAAGCATGTGACGTATACCGTTCAGAACAGTTTCACTCCTTGAACCACCACCTTCGTAAACACCCAAAACTTTCTCGTGAATAGACAGCACCCAGTCGCTGTATTGGTTTTCAGCGGAGAGTCCGATGTAAACCCCTTCCAGACTTTGATGACTGGCAAGTGATTGAACTGTCCATTCGATCAGTTTACGCTCACCCAGCCGCATGAATTGTTTCGGCAATTGAGAATTCATCCTCTGGCCGATTCCAGCGGCTGGAATCACTCCCCAATATTTAGTCAAGCTACTTCATCTCCCTACTTTGTGTGATCTATACGATACCGGGAACAATCTTGATCATCATATTCATCAGGCAGGAGTTAACTTCCATCATTCGGGACTCTCAGCCAGATAGGCAAGACGCGAAATGAAACGCTTTTACCTCTCGTACCATCAATATTCTCTCCGGATGGGTTTGAACATATTCGGCCACAAAATATCCAAATCGGCAAACAGGAGAATACGATGCAATCGCAATCGCTCTATTGCAATGCAATGTATCAAAATTTAGTTCAGGTCGCAGATTCAGATATCGAAGTCTGAGGAATCAGCCGCTTACTCAGATGAGGTTAGCTACCTGACTCGCAAAACCTTCACAAGCCTGGCACCGCCCTCAGGTGCGTTACTTCCGTAGCCGTACCTGTGAACGACCTAGGCTTGAAGTCCCTGTTGTTGGTGATGATCGCACCCTCGCCGACCGTCCGGATCACAAACAGACCCTTTTTTTCGGCCTGTACTTCAGCCGCCGCATCGCACTTGATATACGCCATCGCCCCATCCACCCGCTTGTAGGCCCAATCCGGGTAAAACTTCTCAATGGCCCGCATCGATGACAGGAAATGTGTCACATCCCTGGGTTTCATAGTCGTCTTGACCTCCACCACCACCATCTCGGAGCCGTTCACCGCCAGAATGTCGAACTCCTTGTTCACGCGCGCGCCGTCCTCCCGAATGTAGTGCTGCTCCAGCCCGGCCCGGGTGAATTCCACTTCGATCCCCCAGCCTTTCAGCAAATCGACCAGTCGGCCCTCGACCAGCGCCTCTGTCAGCCGGCCCCACTGGGTATTGAATGTCCTCTGGTACGCTCTCAGCTGCCTGGCCGTCTCCTTCAGGTACCTGTCTGTTTTCTCCAGCTGCTCATCCGTCTTCTTCTGTGCGGCGCGGATTTCCTTCATCTCCACCCTACCTTCTTTTTGAGAGGCGGCTATCTCTGCCATAGTCCTTTCAAACTCTTTCCGAAAGTTCCGGTTGTATTCTTGTTCAGAAATATCATTCGTCATCGCATTCTCTCCTTGCTGATGTTGAATGTGATGCGCGCCTTCCATCAAATCAAAATGCCGCTCGCACTCCGCGATCGCCTTTTACCGTGCTATTCCTTCCGGCCTGCAATGGCGAGCATGACTCGTCAACATGTCATTCCTGTCGGTAGATCCGACTCGGAAGACAAAAGCGAATTCGGAATATGTGCTCGCCGCAAAATCCGATTGCGAACCGGGCGAAAATTGAAACGGCATGGAAACGCCCTGCAGACAGTTTACCACACCGATTCACTGCCACAGGCATAACATCACGACAATTCCGTGTGAAGGTTGCTGTGAGATATAACACGTTGATAGTCTCATGTGAATTCAATTTTACAGAATATGAGCCTGCAAGTGAACGATACGACGTATTAAGATTGCCATTGAATCGGCGGTACAAACACGGGCACCCCCACTGTTCTTCTCACTCTGTGACAGTTGCGCACCGGAAAAAGCCCAACGATGTTTCATGCGTCAATATCACAAAACCGGAAACATAAAATATATGTTTTTAAGTGGTCAGACCGTTAAGCCGGGCAAGCGCATCTAAACACACTTGTCAGACAACGATAATAACTTGCCGGTTCATTTTCTTACGAAAACATCTGTCCTATTGTCCGAAATGACTATCCCGCCCTGCCGGACAATCGAAATACGGTATATAAGCTCAGATAAATGTGTTCCATACCACGCTTTTGTCTATCCAATCACTCTCAACTCCAATGTGTCGATCTATAGCCAATGCGTTTAAGAGACTGTTCTTGAAAGCATCAGGATTTGCGCAAACTGAATCGGTGTCCGTTAAAAATTTAGAACAACTGCCAGTTTTTAGTTTGTTGTGTCAGCGGTTCACAAGGTCGCTTCAGACTATGATTGAAACAGCAGTGCTCTAAGTTTATTCTGCTAAGTGACACCACACTCTCGTCCGACTCGTCATTATGTTTTCTGTAATTTATCTTCAGAATTTGTATATAAATTTGACTCTCGGTCAGCTGTAAGTATTCTGAAAGATAAATCCAGACATACCGACACCCTGCCCAACTGAAAGTTCACATACAATCTGCTCCACTCGTATTACTTCGAGAATTTTGTTTACTCTGACTATGGCGGAATATCCGACTCATTCTCCATTCAACCCATCATCTGGGCCAGAACCAATTTCATATGAGACCTGGAAAGGATTGTATGGAAGTGCGGACGCGCTTGCAATCTCTGAATTTGCGGACATACACAATGGCCCTACGGTGGTTTTTGCAGCCAACAGTCGGGATGCGGAGAATCTCAGAGATGCGTTGACTTTCTATGGTTCAGCAACAAAAAATGTGCCAGTCCACCTTTTCCCGGGATGGGAGTGTCTACCCTACGATACGTTTAGTCCTCATCCGGACATTGTGTCAGAAAGAATCAGACTTCTTTATCAACTACCCTATCTTGGACAGGCAATCCTGGTCGTATCGGCTGACAATGTAATGCAGAAGCTGCCGCCAGTTGAATACATCACATCGAATTCACTGGCTTTGGATGTTGGTCAGTCCATTGATACAGAAAATTTCCGACAACACCTGGTTCATTGCTCATACCATTGTGTGGACCAAGTTCAGTCTCCGGGAGAATTTGTCTATCGCGGAGGAATCATCGATATATTCCCCATGGGCTCACAGGAACCCGTTCGAATCGAGCTATTCGACACAGAGATTGAGACACTCCGATTCTTCTCCATCGACGATCAACTGTCATTACGGAAAGTCAATAGCATCAGAATTCTTCCCGGAAGCGAGATTCCTATGGACCGGAAATCGATTCAGCGATTTCGACAGAACTTCCGACAACTGTTTGACGCTGACCCAAGAGAGAATGAGATCTACCGTCAGATTGATTCACAGAACGTTCCGAACGGTGCTGAGTTTTATCTGC
The DNA here is from genome assembly GCA_963662635.2 of Arenicellales bacterium. Taxonomy (GTDB): domain Bacteria; phylum Pseudomonadota; class Gammaproteobacteria; order Arenicellales; family JAJDZL01; genus JAJDZL01. Next base: position 129,602 of record CAXXFC010000004.1, on the reverse strand, counting down.
CATTGTTCTTTGACAGCACCTCGCTGATTTTTGATTACATTCCAGATTCCGCAAAATATTTCATCGCGGAAAATTTTGAAACCTCAGTAGAGAATTTCTGGAAATATGCGAAAGAGCGATTTGAATTCGCTCTCACTAACGCTAAACGTCTTCCAATTCCCACTCACATGGTGTTTTGTCCTCCCGAGCAGCTTGAAAGACGCACAGGCGACTTGCAAAGAGTACGAATCGACAACGGCGCGACAACTCCTGACCGGGTTTTCAATACCAGGTTTCCTGACCGGACACCACAAAATCAACACTTCAGTAAATTTGAAGGGTCACTCGCCCACACGTTGAATCAATCGAACGCTAGAACCTTGATCACCTTGGATGATTCCGGTCAACGTGAAATAGTAGAGACCGCACTCAGAGTTCTTGGTTTCGAATTTTCGCGTGTAGGGAACTGGCACGATTTTCTTGCAAGTACCGATAAATTCGTCACTTCAATGGCAAACCTTCATATGGGATTGAATCTACCGGACGATCAAATCCGGATACTGACTAGCGGTGATCTATTGGGCTATCGCGGTCAGGTCCGTAAACAGACAGAACGCAAAAGAAATCCCGAAAGCATCATCAACTCCATGCAGGAGTTGAAAATCGGAGAACCCGTAGTACACGAACAGTACGGAATAGGACTCTACCAAGGACTGGTTACGATGCCTGTAACTGAACAACCTTCCGAATTCCTCAAAATCAACTACCTGGGGGACGAGACTCTATACGTTTCGGTGCACAATGTTGACTGCATCAGTCGATATCTTGGCGGGAACTCAGAAGATATAGAACTGCACTCACTGAGCTCGAAGTCCTGGCATGCATCAAAGCATAAAGCTCGTCAGCAAGCCTTCGATATAGCAGCGGAACTCCTGTCAATCCAATCACTGAGAGATATCAGGAAAGGAAATAACATGCCGTTGCCGGAGCAGGATTATCAGGAATTCGTGTCCAGATTTCGATACTCTGAAACACAAGATCAGAAGCGAGCGATAGAATCTGTTTTAGGCGACCTCAAATCAGACCGCCCAATGGACCGACTCGTCTGTGGGGATGTGGGTTTCGGTAAAACGGAGTTGCCCTGCGCGCCGCGCTGGTGGCGGTGGCAAATGGGTTTCAGGTTGCGGTTGTTGTGCCTACCAGACCACTCGCACAACAACATTACGATGTATTCCTTGATCGCTTTTCGGACATGGGTGTTCAGATTCAGCTGCTTTCAAATATGCAACGGAAGTCGGTGATGCTGACTACCGTGGAAAATTTAAGGCAAGGACAAGTTGACATTGTGATCGGCACTCACCGTTTGCTTCAACCGGACATCAACTTCAATAATCTGGGTCTTGTGATTATTGATGAGGAACACCGATTCGGAGTTCGTCAGAAAGAATCATTGAAGAAACTGCGCGCCGATGTAGACATACTCACCCTGACGGCAACTCCAATTCCACGTACCTTGAGTATGGCACTGAACAAGATTCGGGATATTTCGATCATTTCCACACCACCTGACAACAGACTCAGTGTCCGGACATTTGTCAGAAACTGGAATCCGGAACTTGTCAGAGAAGCTTGTATGCGGGAACTTCGAAGAGGAGGACAGATTTTCTATGTTTACAACGATGTCAAGACGATTCGCAGGGTAACAGACGAGATCAGCCGAATCGTTCCAGAGGCCAGGATTGACTTTGCCCATGGCCAAATGTCGAAAATTCGCTTGGACAAGGTGATGAAGGACTTCTACATGCGTAAATTTGATCTCTTGGTTTGTACCACCATCATCGAAAGCGGAATAGATATTGCAACGGCAAATACAATCATTATTGATAGGGCATATAAATTCGGATTAGCCCAATTGCATCAACTGAGAGGACGGGTCGGACGATCGCACCATCAGGCTTATGCATACTTGCTTGTACCCAGTACTGAATCGCTCCGTAGCAATGCACGACGCAGACTGGAAGCAATCGAAGCCTTTGATCAGCTCGGAGTGGGATACATCATTGCAACACATGATTTGGAAATCAGGGGTGCCGGTGCATTGCTGGGAGAAGCTCAAAGCGGTGTTGTGAACGAAATCGGATACTCAATTTATACGAGGTATCTGAATGACGCCATCAGTGCACTCAACGATCCCAATCAGACCCACACTGTAGATGACGACCTCCCATTGAATCATCATGATGTGGAAATCGACCTTCATATCCCAGCGGTCATTCCGGAGACTTGGATTCAGAATGTGAATCATCGCCTCATGCTTTACAGAAAAATTGCGGCCGCTCAGAACGAACACGAACTCACCCGGACCAAATCTGAGATGCGAGACAGATTCGGTCGTCTACCGGAAGAAGTTACTTTACTTTTTTCCGTTAAGGCATTGAAACTGAAGGCTGTTGACTTGGGATTGGTTAGACTGAGAATGCAAAAACGAACCGGGCACGTTGTGTTTGGTGGAAGCCATCGTGTCGATGTCTGTGCAATCAGGAATCTGATAAGCGATTATCCGGGTACTGTCAGGAGAATTGACGCCGAATCCAAGCTTGAATTCACACATAGACTAAATTCGGCTGAAGAAAGAGTTGAAAAAGCCTTCTTCATCGTGAATATGCTTTCACAGGTACCGGAGCATTCGGACACTTAGCGGTTTCACGCACAAAACACAAGCACAACGCGGAATCAGACTTCAGTCTCTCACAAAAATCAACCATTCGAGATTGTCATACAATCTCAAGTTCTTTGGATGGCGGGCAATCCAGGGACTGGGCAGCAAGTTCTTCCTCAAACCCAAAGTTTCTCATATCTGCAACGCGAAGCGGATACAGTATTCCATCCAGATGATCACATTCATGTTGCACCACTCGCGCGTGAAATCCGGAAACGGTACGGTCAATTTGCTCGCCCTTCTCATTCAATCCGGTATATCGGACGTGCGCGTGTCTGGCAACTAGTCCTCGCATTCCCGGTACGCTGAGACAACCTTCCCAGCCTTGTTCAATCTCTTCGTTCAGCGGTGTGATCGAAGGGTTGATCAAAATAGTAAAGGGAACAGGCTCAGCATGAGGATAACGGGGATTTCGCTCTACACCGAAAATGACAATCCTTTTCATTACCCCGATTTGTGGAGCCGCCAACCCGGCTCCATCTGCATCGTTCATGGTTTCGATCATATCTTCAATGATGCCGCCAAGATTGGGGATTTCAGAAGATACAACGGGACTCGATACTTGAAACAATCGAGGATCGCCCATCTTTAGGATTCGCTGTATGGCCATACTTATTTGAAAACGTAAATGAATTTGAATTATATCAGCCCGACTTTTTGGATCGAATTGAACTTTCTGGCTTCATGTTGTTTCAGACAAAAGGCAAACAATATGCAGTGCGAGTCGCTGCATTTCATCACTTCAATATCCCAATTCGATGCGTATTTGCTATGCCGTCAGCAACGGGAGACGGTACACCCGATTGGTCCGCGAAGTGTTTCCACTGCGAAACAGCTTCCTGCACTTGTCTGACAATTTCTTCTGCTCTGCCGCGTTTCATTGATACAGTTTTGGCACAGGCATTAAAATCCTCAATCGTGAACTCATCGCGCTTGCCATTGATTGACATTTGGTGTTGGTCTGTCCATTCGCCACGAGGGTTGTAGCTGTAAGTCACATCGAAAGCTGGAGAAAGTGACCAGATGCCTCTCCGATCCATAAGGAACGCAATGTTCTTGACGTGGTCATCCTGGTTTCGCGCGACAACATTGAAAGCCATGCGTCTGAATTGCTCTTCAACTGCCTGCATCGACATATCCAGCTTGCGTATCGTGCGCAGTGCCTGCTCATAGGAATGTGCGCCTGCCTTGTTGAAGTCAAAGTGTTCCATTGCGCATAGCGATTGCATGTGAAGTTTCTGCCCTGATTCAGTTCTGTCAAAGCGTTTGGTCATGAAATGGCTGCGGCCGTATTCTTCCAGCAGCCGCGATTCTTCCATATCGATTCCAGCTTTGCGCGCCATGAGATAATAGGCATACTCAATAACGCCGTAGCCCGCCGGATCTTCCAGTTCCTTGTCTTTATTATTCGAAACGCCGTCAAATTTCAATAGCCAGTATGTAAATCCTTTTGCGGCCCTGGTCTGTCCGGATCTCACCTCATTCGTGTTGCGGTTCCATGCTATAACCGCTTTTGCTCTGGCGCCTCCGGCCGAAGTGCCAACTCGCAATAAGTCTTGCAAGGATTCCTCCGCAAGTTCATGGGCAAAGGAACCTTTCAACTTGTCACGTTCAGAGAGGACTATGCTGGCCAGCTTAACCAAGGCATCAACATCTACTGGCTCAGAGCTGCCTGAACCTTGTCGGTGTGATGGAACAAATTCCAGCGCCCCCATGCCGCGGCTACCGATGTAACAAAGACGCTCGATTGGATTGAATGTATCCGGCGCACGCCCCTGCATGGCAAGCCAGGCATCGATCAGCGTATTGCCGAAAGCATCTGGCAACGAATCAGCAAGTAGTCCCGGCAGACGGTGAAAGGTATTTCGAGGCAAAGCAGGGAATGAATAAATCTGTCGGGATAGCGGCATTGTCAACGGAGCAACTTCAATGCCGCTGGTGATAAAATCGGGGTGATATTCAAAATTTGCTGAATCGGAGCGAGTATCCCATACTGCCGCGCCGATGGTGCTGTCCCAAAGCTTGACTTCGGCGATTGTCACTGTTCATCGCCCCATATCCAATGTGTTTCCTTGCTGGATTTTTCGGACTTTGAAGAAGCCCTCCGGCGCCGCTTGCCTTGCATCTTCAGCAGCTGAACAGGACTGACTGCAGGTTCCGGAATGAGTGTCTCAAGGTTATCTGCCAATCGCAGTGCGCGCAAAATTCTTATGAGGCTTGAGATCTGAACCGATTCGCCATGTTCAGCCCGAACCATCGTGCGAATTGAAATGCCAGCGTCTTGTGCGAGAAGAGCCTGTGTTTTGTTCTGATTCAGCCGATACTGCGCCAACCGATAACCGATTTCTTTCAGTACTGCCTGGTCAGAAAGATCATTAACTATTTTCATAAAATGCCTAATATTGATTATTATTGATAAATATAATTATTAAATGTCATATACGACAATTTATATATCTTTTGATGCTTGCTTGTTTTTATTATTACATGTAATATTTAGCATATAAAGTTAATATTTATCCTATAAATGCCAAGATAGACATATTATAGATGGTTTTCCATTGAAGTGTTTTTTTGCCGAGTGAGATGAGCCGACGAGGGTAAACTGCCCAAGCAAGTCCAGTCATCACATGGACCAAGAGCTACCGTGATAAGAGAACTGAAAATTTTGCATGCGGCAATTTCGAACGCGCCTTTCGGGGTATCAGCCAGCGGGCGGAAAGACGCTCGGAGGTTCAAAATTGAGCAGAATCAACCCATGATTTGTCTGCTTTACTAGCCTGAAACTCCAACGGAAAAAAAGTAACGAAGAGGTGGCGCGGCTCGGTTGTGGCTTAATGACAGTCCATAATGACAAGTTATTTTTGTGCCAATCCTTATGTCATTTTAGACTAAGAGATTCAACATTCGTTTTACACAAAATCTGTCGCAACGGCTTGTTCGATACTGGCATACCAATCATTAATTTTGAGTGATTTAATCTGGCTTCTGAAGGTTTTATCGAATTTTTCAAGCGTACTAATAAACCATTCATGTTGAATTGGCCAATTTTCTTCATTATTTGGGTTGCATCTATCGTTATAGAGGCCGATTTTTGAATTTTTCCGGTTAGGTAACTTCTGCCATTTAAGCGTTGCTCCGATTGAAGCTTCAATTTCCTTTCTTTGCTGCAAGAGTAATTGATAGCGATGTTTAGCATCATTGCCTTGGATATTCAATTCAACACCGAGTCCGTCATAACGAGAATTAATTGATGCTGTGATCCGAAATTCTCTGTCTCAGCCGAAACGTATCCATTGCCTAGCTGACGGCTTTTGGGGGTTAATTGAAGTAGTTCTATTCTCCAATGCGATATTTAGTTCTGTACAATATCGCAAATTTGTTTGCTGTTGTTCGGTAAGATTTTCTTCGCCAATTCGCTTTGCGGATTGAGTCACAGAACGGCTCCAATCATTTGGTTTAGGAACTATATTGAATTTCGGTGCCGTTGGGCTATTATCAATTCGCCAAAGTTCGATTTCCAAACCGAAAAATTGAAATCGGTCATCAGTAATTTCGTTTAACCAGTCAAGTGCTGCTTGATGCTCTTCAGTAAATGTCTGAACTACCCAAACAACTGTAACTGCCTGCAGACCTGCTGCGTAGGTTAATAATTGCCCAAGATGGGTGTGATCAGTACGTCCCTATTGATTTTCAATGAGGACCCAATTACCGTTGTCGGTGTCTCTACACAGAATGTCCGCTCGAAAAGGACCAACATTCTTTTCTTGGGCTTCAAGTTCTAGATCTACTGCTATAGCCTCCCCGAGAATTTGGATATTTTCCTCACTAGCAAGCCAAGGCGTAAAGTCATTCGCCTCAGATTTCCAAACATTTCGCAATTCGACTTTTTGAAATTTCCCCAGAATCTCTTGTTTCATAACAAAACTCAATCGATCTGTAATTGATTTCAATTTTAGCTTGCTAATTGCACTGCAGAACCGAGGTCAGCGCAACAATAATATATCAAGCCAACACTAGTTTGACAGTCCGGTTTGGCTTTAGTTCAGATAATTATCGGTAGTAGGTGTGATCCGCTTTCCGTTACCGTCAGTTGTAAAATAACTTCATGCGATTGATGCTTTCAGTCAGCGATCAAATACTCCGTCTATAACAGTATGAATTCGTTGCTTTTAGACTCTGATTCTATAATCCAAGCATCATCAAGTAAGTTTCAATCCATTTGGCACACACCGCTTGTTGACTCAAACTTCGTGTCGTACAGGAATCAATACCCGCGCATGATTTGACTGATTTTGTGACTGAAAGACACGATTAAATGTATGAATCAAACATCCATGGAGTAACATCAAAATATGGTAAGGCGTAGGACAGTTCCAACACCTCGGAGTCCAAGTATGACAATTGACGAAATGAATTACGCACTCTCTCGCTTGGAAAGGCTATTAGATGATCTGAGAACTTTTGATCCACATACAGTGAAAGATCGCGACGACCCTGATATTGGAGTTCTTGAGAACTCAATTGACAATTTCTTAGCGGTAACTTTTGGTCATGGAACCCGTGAATATAACCTATATGTTAAAGCGAAGGAAATAGATACTGCTCCTCTTATCGGCCCGCCTGATCCAATGTTAGGCATAGGTAGCTCAGTTCCACTTGACGAAGTAATACAAGGACTCATTCGTGGAAAAGAAAGGGCGATCAAAATACTGAAAGGAATAAAAAAGAATCTTAATGAAGAGATTAAACTAGCATCACCTGAGAATTTCGATAAAGAAGAGAAGGATGTTCACACGAATCCAAGTTCTCGAGAGGTATTTATTATCCATGGGACAAACCATGGAACAAGAGACAAAGTTGCGCGATTCTTGGAAAAATTAGAACTGTCTCCAATAATTCTGGAGGAAGAGGCGAATAAGGGCCGGACAATACATCAGAAATTCAGAGATCTCTCACAAGTCGCATTTGCAGTCGCTTTATTTACGCCAGATGATTTAGGTAGTCCAGCGGACAATCCTGCATCTAGGAAGCCCAGAGCAAGGCAAAATGTGGTGTACGAATTAGTTTTTTTCGGCCAAATTAGGCGATAGAAATGTTTGCGTCTTATGCTCAGATAAGGTTGAACTACCTTCCGATTTGAGTGGAGTGATTTATATTCGGCCGGACCAAGGTAATGCTTGGGAATTTCAATTGGCAAAGGAACTGAATGCTGCTGGGCTAACAGTTGACATGAACAAAATTATTGAAAACCCAAATAGATGATATGTAATCCTGTACTGGAGCTCAAGTTAAAATAACAACTGGATTTCTACCAAAGCTAGCAATCGAGGCGCAGGTCCGAGTGATTTACTCAGAATAACTGAGAAGGAATCGATTACTCTCGGCTGGCTGCGATACTCTATTTGATCTATCAACACTGCGAAATAGTCTAAACCCGTGCTACCCTTTTTGAGTGACAAATTCAATTTTCGCTTTGTGTTATGCCATTCATTCGCTCAAAGTGAATTTGTCCAAAAGTTTAAAATATGGCTATCGAGTCCGAAACTAGGGAAACACGAATGACATTGTCCCGAGTTCTCGACGCCATTTTTCTGACATCTGCAATCTTGATGTCATCTACCGCGTCGGCAGCACCCGTGCATATTGAAGCCATCGTCTTTGCTCACGCCGACGGTGCTTCAAAAAACCCGGAATGGTTTCTAAAACCATCGGAGACCATTGTCGTCGAAGACATTGATCTGACTTCCGGTCTGGATGTGGAGACTGACTCCATATCACCGGAAACTCCCAGAACAGTGCTGTCGACAGAGTTGAATGACATCGCCAAGATTTTGGACGAACATCCCGGCTATACACTATTGAACTATCTGAGCTGGATTCAGGAGCCAGTCAGGAAAATTCATACGATTCCTGTGTCACTTGATGTCGAACATACGGAAATTTCCTTAACCCCTCAACTTCTGCTTGCAGGCGAGATTTCCTTATATGAAGTCCAATTGATCCTTCAACTGGAAATAGATGCAACTTACAGCCCGACACCTGTAGTTGAAGAGGAGACTGTCTACCTGTCTAAGCCGGTAACTCTTTATACCAGGGGTACTGAATATAAACTGAATGAACGGCGTCAAGTGCAGATTGGAGAACTGCACTATTTTGATCATCCGAAGTTTGGGGTGATCTTTTACATGGTTCGTCCGACGTTCGCCATTCCATTCTCTCAATAATACTATTGTCAATCGCACAGCCAATACTTTCTAGACTCTATGTTTGAGCTTCAAGAGCTATCGCTAGGTTGTTACCCTTATCCGAGTCGCATCAATCACAGTCATTGTGCTTCCGCCACATGCCAACGTCATGCCCCTCGGGCGGGCTTGCGCACGGGTCGCCAGCATAACCGCGCAGGACATTGTATCGAGCAATCTGGTCATGAGTGAGCAGCGGATGCGTCTTCAGGTGTGCAGCCAGATGCACATAGCGCAACGCCATCCTTGCCTGTCCGATTCTCGACAGCAATTCCTGCAGAGACTGATCTGTCACACTACCGTTCCTGAAATCTGTCTCCAAGGCTTCCTCGAGGGTAATAAGGCGTTCCGCCTCGGCGATAGCGGTCTTGCGCATATCCTCGAAGATGGCGGCGATGGTCGTTACCTGATCGGTGGTTAGGGGAATCCGGTCTTTTAGCTCGAGCAGGTGGGCGGGACCCGGCATACCGTTGAGCTCGGCTGCCCTGGCAAACCCCCATCCGCCGCCGCGCCTGAGTTCGGCGAGATCTTCAGCCGACAGGCTCTTTATCATCCGATTTTCTTGACCAGCGTAGGGCGAGATCGTGGAGGGTGTATCTACCTCACTTCCGGTCGCAAGGGACGTGGCGACCAGAATCGCCACGGAAATCGAGATGACACCGTATCGCATTGCACTTGCGATGATGCGTGACGGACTTGCTGAGTTCAGTGGCCGATACATTCCTGCACTCCTTTCTCCGAAACGGATTGTATTAGAATGTGCTCAAGCATGGATACTAATAGAGTGTACCCAGAATTGTGGACACGGGAATTGTGAGATTGGAGGAATTCATACAAGGTTAGACCCTATGTTTTGACCTGTTCCCCACAGATTATCGGGGTACGCAGATTTAAAATATGCGTATTCTGTGTAACTGACAACAGGAGGAACAGGCATGAGCGATTATACAGTTCACACCGGTGCGGGGATGCGTCCGGGTGAGAGGAAGCCACGGGTGCATGTCGGGCTGGATGTTCACAAGGACACGGTGGCGGTGGCCATCGCCTGGCGGGACTTTGATTCGAATTCGATGACAGTCGAGGATCGCGGCTCGATCCCGAACCGGCCCGGTGCGATCGCCGGGCTGACGGAAGCGTTGTCCGGGGAGTTCGGCGGCTGGCTGCATTGTGTCTACGAGGCGGGTGCCTGTGGCTTTGTGATCTGGCGTCAGCTTCGGGATCTGGGGCTGGGCTGTGAGGTGGTGGCGCCGACGCTGATTCCGAAAAAGCCCGGCGAGCGGGTGAAGACCGACCGTCGCGATGCCCGCGAGCTGGCGCGGCTGTCGGTGCTGGGTTATCTGACAGCGGTCTGGGTGCCGGACACTGACCAGGAGGCGATGCGAGATCTGGTGCGGTTGCGGTCGGATCTGAAGGTCAGCATCAAAAAACAGCGCCAGCAGCTCAATCATTTCCTTCTGCGGCTTGGACATCAGTGGTCAAAGACCAAGTGGAACAAGGGGCATCGCGCCTGGATGAGGGACCGCAAGTTCCAGCATCCGGCACAACAGATCGCACTGGTCACCGCCCTGGACACACTCGAGCAACACGAACAGCGTCTTGAGGAGCTGGACCGCGACATTGTCGCCCAGAGCGAGCTGTGGGCCTGGAGTCCGGTGATCCAGTCGTTGCGTGCGTTGCGCGGGGTTGATCATCTCACTGCGGTTACCATAGCGGCCGAGATCGGCGACCTGCGCCGGTTCCCGAGCGCCAGCCAGTTCATGGCCTTCCTCGGCCTGGTGCCCGGCGAGTTCAGCAGCGGCTCACGTCGGCGCACCGGCGCCATCACCAAGACCGGCAACAGTGCGGTGCGACGCATCCTCACCGAAAGCGCCTGGACCTATCGCCACCCGCCGCGCAACACCCGACACCTGCAACGCAAGGCGAGGGAGTCATCCGAATACGCAACAAGGCGGGCCTGGGACGCACAGAAACGGCTGTGCGGCAAATATCTCACAATGTGCCGCAAGGGCAAGAGCCCGAAGACCGTGGTCAGTGCAGTCGCCCGGGAACTGGCAGGGTTCATCTGGGACATCGGCTGCCATGAGCTCAACCGCCTGCCGACCGCAACCGAACAGTAACCGAGAACCGACAGCAGGTGCGAACCTTATGGAAAAACCCTCGTCAAATCTATGTCGGCTCGTCGGCCGGGGGCCGGCGATGATCCACGTCATTAGACCGAGGCAGTTCCGTGACGCAGCAGGGTCATGTGGTAATCAACCCACGCATATCAGTCTGTCAACCCAGTGTCACGACCAGGGCCGCACCTGCCGTCTTTCAGATATGATGATATAGTACAGTGAGGAAGATTGAAACTTACAGGTGAGGGCAGGTCAAAACATATCAGATTTTTAACTTGTTGATTTAGTTGAAAACAAAAAATTCGTTCTTATTGGTGAAGGTGACAGTCGGCACCTGAGGTTGTAGATTACATGAACATAACCGAACAATCTGACTTCATGGCTTCTGATGCATTTGCGATCGCAAGCGTTTCGGCCAGCAGTCTATTGAGCTGTTCGTAGCCTGACTCCCAAGCCTGCCTGATCTGGTTCATATCAATCGCGTGATCTCCGCGCCCCGCAGCCGGGTTCACAATGAAATTCACCGTCGCGTAGCAGATTGACTTTTCTGCCGCCAATGCCGCTTCCGGCATTCCGGTCATTCCAACCACATCCACTCTGTCATTCTCCATTCGGTTGATTTCAGCCGGTGTTTCGAATCGCGGACCTTGTGCTATACCATAAACTCCGCCGTTCACGAGTGCCACATCGAGATTTTCTGCAGCACGAATCAAAACCTCTCTGAGTTGAGAGCAATATGGGTAAGTCATCTCCAGATGACCGACTCGTCCATCGGTTCCGTCAAAGAATGTCGATTCCCTCCCCCAAGTGTAGTCAATCAACTGGTCGGGTAATAGTAATGAACCCGGATTCAGGGTCGGACGTATTCCTCCGCACGTTGCAATTCCGACGACTGCGTTTACTCTCAGTTCTGAAAGTGCCCAGATATTGGCACGATAGTTGATCTTGTGTGGAAGTAAGGTATGAGAAATTCCGTGGCGATACAGCACATAAACCGGTTGATCTTGGTAGGTTGCCCGAACAATCGGAGATGACGGATCACCGTATGGTGTAGTCAGCTCGATGTGTTCCTCAACAATCATTCCTGGCAGTAAAGTACCGGACCCGGAACCCCCGATAATGGCAGTAACCGTAGAACTCATCGAATACCAGCTAATTTATATAGGCGCATTCAGTTCTTTTCGATTCATATTAGGCAGCGATGTAGAACGAGTTGCCATGATCGTATTCCATCCTCTGCATCCAGGACACTGCCAATGAAGTGTTTTCACGGTGTATCCGCACCTTAGGCAGGCATAGTGTCTCGCAGACTCCATCTCTCGTCGAATCAATGTTTCAATCAGCATGAAATCACTCGAAGGCCTCTTGCCTTCGGATTCCTTAAGTTTCAGCAGGATCAAACGGTGCAGACAATGCAGCGATGGATGACTTCTGATCCATTTGATCAGGTATTCTCCGGCTCGATCATCCTTGTCCTGCGCTTCCAATGCATCGACGTACGCTACAGCCAAGTCTGTATCAGAAGTTGCTTCCGCAGTGGTTCGAAGAAATTCAGCCAATTCACTGATCTGATGGATCGCCTTGTAACTTTCAGCCACCAGGTCAACAGTCTCGAGTACGTATTTGGGATTCTTCTGTTCGAGTGATCGCCAAATCGAAATTGCTGACTCGTGATCGCCTCGAATTGCCTTGACCCGACCCGACTGCAGTATTGCTCGTACGCAGTTGTGATCGAAAGATAGGGATTCCTTGATGTTCTCTTCAGCAAAATCGTAACGTCCTTCCCGGATCGCCTCTTCGGCTTTTTCGCAATAGTATTGAGCGATCAGTGCCGAATAATCTTTCGATGATGAACGATTGAGTTTATTCGTGACATTGAGGCATTTGTCCCATTCCTTTTCCTGCTCGTATATATCTCGCAGTGCTTCGTATGCCTGATCCTCAAACTTGCTATCGTCAGTAAGTTCAGTAAATATTCTTTCCGCTCTGTCAAGGATACCAGCCGTATAGAAATCATGGCCCAATTCGAAGAACGCGTGTTTTTTCTGTTCAGCAGTCAAATCGGAACGATCAATGAGATTTTCATGAATGAGTGTCGCTCGTTCAATTTCCCCTCTTCGGCGATAAAGATTACCCAGTGTCATATGAATCTCAATGGTTTGACTGTCCACCTCAAGCATATCGAGAAAAAGCTCAATCGCCTTATCGTGCTGCTCATTGAGCAGATAGTTGATTCCCTGAAGATAGACGGAGGGTATTCTGTTGCGTTTCCGCCATGGGAACGAAAGCGAATTAGATGCGAACCATCCAGACGCAGCAGCAAGCGGCAATAACAATATCAACCATTCAGGTTCCATGATCTATGTTTCCGACGGTTTCGTTCGTTTGGTGTTGGATAAGAACTTCCTCTTAAGGAGTAGCAGATAGCTGACAACAATTCCGGTCAGCAGGCCCAGTGCGAAGATGATGATAACCAGCCAGGAAAGCGGGCCGTGCCATTGAATTCCAAAATAGTAGGACAATTCCACCACTTGTGGATTTCGAATGGTAAAAGTCACCCCGAACAAAAGAGCGACAGCAGCGACCAGAGCGACCAGAATCTTGTTCAATCAAACCTCGAAACCAACCGATTCAAGCGCAGCAATTGTCAAATATCGGAATACTTCTATCCGATTCAGTCGTCGACACCCTCTACAGGCTTGTTTACACGTTCTCGCAACCCTCTGCCTGCTTTGAAACGAGGGAAATACTTACCGTGCACAGTAACAGCATCACCAGTTCTGGGGTTACGGCCACGTCTTGGCCGTCTATAGCGCAACTGCAAACTTCCAAAGCCACGGAATTCAGCACGTTTGCCTTCAGCGAGCCCATCGCTTATGCACTCCAAAATCAAATCAACCGCCCTGCGGACATCGTCTCTATGCAGGTCGTTGTGAATTGAAGCCAACGAGTCGATCAATTCCTTTTTAGTCATTGCCGCATACCTTCTAGTAATGATTATCACTCTGTAGGAGTGAAGACATTCTTGAGTTTATCTCTCAAAGTCCGCGCAGGACCCGAATCTTCTTTCGCGTAGTTCTGAAAATCCAGATTCTCGCTTTCGATCATCAGCGCTTTGATCGAAAGAGAAATTTTTCTGTTCTTTCGGTCAATGCTCAGAATTTTCGATTCAACTTCCTGTCCGACTTCCAAGGCTGATTTCGCTTCCTTGTATTTACTCTTCGCCAACTCATTGTCTCGGATCATCCCATTCACACCGTCGGCAAGGCTGACAATGACACGCTTTTCTTCAAATTCGGCAACGGTTCCGGTCACGATTGAACCCTTGCCATTTTCTGCTACATAAGTGTTAAACGGATCTTCATGGATTTGTTTGATTCCTAAAGAGATTCGTTGACGTTCGGCGTCAATTGTGAGTATGACTACCTCAACATCATCTCCCTTGTTGTACTTTCGAATTTCCGCCTCGCCGTCACCACTCCACGTAATGTCGTTGCTGTGGACCAATCCGTCTATTCCATTTTCCAGCGAAATAAAGATTCCGAAATCCGTAAATGACTTGATTCGGCCTGTTATTCTCTGATCTCTTTCATGTTTGGACGCAAATTCCACCCACGGATTCGGCAAACACTGCTTGATTCCGAGGGAAATTCTATGACGCTCCAGGTCGACAGAAAGAATCATAACCTCGATGTCCTCACCTATGCTGCATACATTGGCTGGATATACATTCTTGGAAGTCCAATCCATTTCAGAGACATGAACAAGTCCCTTGACGCCGTCCTCAATCTCAACGAAGGCACCGTAATCCGTCAGACTTGTGACTTTACCGATCAACTTGTCTCCCAATTTATACCTTCGATCGATGTTCAGCCACGGGTCCTCTGTCAACTGCTTGAGACCAAGCGAAATTCGAGACCGTTCGCGGTCAATTTTCAGAACTTTTACGGCAATTTCCTCACCAATAGTCAGAATTTCAGATGGATGCTTGACGCGCTTCCAGGCAAGGTCTGTAATGTGCAACAGTCCATCGATCCCACCAAGATTGATGAATGCGCCGTAATCGGTAAGATTCTTGACGACACCTTGAATAGTCTGCCCCTCTTCCAAGCTGGCCAAAAGTGCCTCGCGCTCTTCAGACAACTCTTTTTCCAACACCGCCTTTCGAGAAATCACGACATTGTTTCGAGCTCGGTCCAACTTGATGATTTTGAACTCTACAGGTTCTTTTTCAAATTCAAAATCCTCGTTATCCGCCGACACTCGGGTTCCATATAGTGATCCCGGAAGAAATGCCCTCACATTCTCAATTGAAACCGAAAAGCCACCTTTCACCCGACTTGTGATCACACCAAGAATCACTGATTGTTCCGAGTATGCTGTTTCGATTTTTTCCCATGCCTGGACCCGACAAGCTTTATCTCGAGAAAGGCGAGTGCGACCACTCCCATCTTCGATGGATTCGATCTCAACTTCCACTTCATCCCCGACTTTCAGATTGATTTCACCTTTCATGTCTCTGAACTGTGAAATCGGGATTTCGGCCTCAGATTTCAATTTAGCATTGACAAGAACATATTCCTTGTCAATCTCAACTATTTGGGCAAGCACAATCTCGCCTGCCCGCATTTCAACATCTTTGATACTTTCCTCAAAGAGTTGTGGGAACGTTTCTTCCATACCTAATTAATCAGCTCCAGACTGTTTCAACAAAAATTTTTACTTTCGAACTCTATTCTGCACACGGTATTCAATTCGTTAAGTATACGAATTACGACTTCGTCGGGTAGCAAGTTTGAAGTGTCAATCACCAATGCGCCTTCGGGTTTTGCCAACGGTGCGTGAATTCTACTCGAATCGCGCGCATCCCGTTGTTCAATTTCCTTATAGAGGGAATCAAAGTTAACACAAATTCCTTTATTTTTCAACTGTATGTACTTTCTCTTTGCTCTCGCATCAAGACTGCCATCCAAATAAACCTTCAGCAGCGCGTCTGGAAAAACTACCGTACCCATGTCGCGCCCGTCCGCAATCAAGCCGGAATCCTGCAGGTAATCTTTCTGAATCGGCATCAACCCGGTGCGGATGGACTTGTTCGCTGCCAATTCAGAAGCCAGTTGTGCGATAGAGGGTGTCCGTATCCGCTCACTGACATCCACATCATTAAGAAAGACCAGAGCTTCTTCCCCATCCGCACGCGGCTCAGATCTGAAATCACTGTTTCCAACAATCTCCAAGATTTCGATTGATCTGCCGCCGTCCAGCGAATTTTCCGCAGCAACAAGCGCGCACACCCGATAAAGAGCACCACTGTCAAGAAATTTCCATCCGAGATTCAAAGCGAGTTTCTGCCCTACTGTACCTTTTCCGGAACCAACAGGACCATCAATTGTGACCACCTTCGGGTACGAAATCATTGCTCGGTCCCGTCTACATGGACATTCATACCAATATTTTTCGACAAGGTGGCGAACCCGGGAAATGAAGTGTTGACACAATCGCAGTTCAACACTTCAACACCCGATTCAGATACGGAACCCGCGACAGCGAAAGCCATGGCAATTCGATGATCACTGAAACTATCGACAGTCCCACCGTTAAGCTTCCCACCTTGGATCACCAGACCATCATGACGCTCGCTGACAGAAATTCCGATGTTTTCCAGTCCAACTGTTGTAGAGTGGATGCGGTCGCTTTCCTTAACACGAAGTTCCTCACAGCCAGATATGACAGTTACACCGTCGGCACAGGCTGCAGCAACAGCCAGAACTGGAATTTCATCGATCATTCTGGGAATCAGGTCGGGATCGACGACAGTACCTTCAAGGGAATCCGAGTATCGAACGCGTATCTCAGCAATCGCCTCTGAACCGACAAATCGTCTATTCAGGATTTCAACTCTCGCTCCCATTGAATTCAATACATCCAGGAGACCGGTTCGGGTCGGATTTATTCCAACCTCTTTCAAGGTTATATCCGAGCCCGGCGTGATTGTAGCGGCGACTATGAAGAATGCAGCCGAAGAAAAATCCGCAGGGATTTGAATTTGCTGACCTTGCAGATATGAACCTCCTGTCACAGAGATTTTGTCCGAGTCACGTTCCACAGGACAGCCAAACGCTTCAAGAAAGTTCTCGGTATGATTCCGAGTAACCTCAGGTTCAATCACCGTGGTTTTGCCGGCTGCATACAACCCAGCCAATAGTATTGCTGACTTTACCTGTGCACTGGCGACGGGTAGTTTCCAAACGATTGGATTCAATTGGTCGCTCGGGGTAATTGTGACGGGTGCGCTATTACGATCAGACAGGTCAATTTTTGCTCCCATCTGCCGCAAAGGTTCGACTACGCGAAGCATCGGGCGGGTGGAAAGAGATTCATCTCCTGTGAATCTTATGGGAAAATTCTGCGCTGCAAACAACCCCACCAACAATCTCAGTGCTGTTCCAGAATTACCGCAATAGATATCGGAATGAGGTTTCTGCAACCCCCTCAATCCCTTGCCTTCAATAGTGACTATTGAGCCATTTTGTTGAATATCTGCGCCACAGGATCGAAACGCATTGATCGTCATCCGCACATCTTCACCAAGAAGGATATCGTGGATGACGGTCTGACCGTTAGCAACCGCACCGAGAAGAACAGCGCGGTGAGAAATAGACTTGTCGCCTGGCACCGACAGATTACCTGTGAGCGGTCCGCCTGGACTTACTGTGTATATTGTCAAAATTCTGTTTGGTGGTCGTGCTTGCTAGCTAGATTTTAATCGCAGATTCTCATCACGGGATGATTTCGCATTGTTGAATATTTTTTGAATCTCGTCAGCGTTCCCGGCAGCTATGCAAGTTGAAAGTTTCTGAAGTTCACAAATGTATCCTTTCAACTCCTGCAAAATCGGCTGAGCGTTGGCGGCGCAAATATCGCGCCACATTACCGGGTCCGAAGAAGCGATTCGGGTGAAATCATAAAACCCCGCCGCCGCCAATTTGAAACACTCCTGTCTATTCCTGTGATTGGCGATATAGTGAACGAGGCCGAACGCTGCGAGGTGGGGTAAATGACTACTGGCTGATAGAACTTCATCATGAAACGCAACATCCATTTCGTCGACAACAGAACCTGCAGCGAGCCACATTTTCTTAACTGTTTCAGTAGCTTGCTCGCGACTGTTCGCAGTGGGTGTGATGATCGTTCGCTTGTTCTCAAACAGGTCTGCACACGCTGCTTCCACTCCCGAGTGTTCGCGCCCGGCTATCGGATGTGCCGGCACGAATCCAGTGTAAGATGAATCGAAGTGTTTGTCTGAAAATTCCGTAAGCAGTTTCTTGACGCTGCCAACATCAGTAATGATCGAATCATGGTAGTCCGTCGTTGCAATGGTTTCAAAAATCGAATCCATCGACATCACCGGTGTCGCCACCACGACAATGTCGGAATTTGAGACTTCGTCTGCGAAATTCAGGGAATAGCGATCGATCACACCCAGTTCGACAGCCTTTTTGAGATTATTCTCGTTGCGCCCTGCCCCAACAATTTCCTCGACCACACCAGCCTTGCGCAGAGCTAAAGCCAGTGAACCACCGATTAATCCGACACCTATGATGAGCAACCTATTTATTACAATCATGATGTCTTTCAGATCACTGCGGAATCCTTCAACCGCTCAAAAGCTTCGATAACTCGAGCGTTTTCGGCCTCGGTTCCAACTGATACTCGCAGATGATTCGGCATTTCGTAGCCTCCGACTGGTCGAGTGATCACACCACATCTGAGCAAATTTTCGTAGGCAGACATCGCTGGACGATTTATATCAACGCAGAGAAAATTGCCTACTGACTCAATTGTTTCAAACTGCAAATTTAAAAAAGCTTTGCACAAGTACCGCATCTGTTCGCGATTTAGCTGACGACTGAGTTCAGTGTGTTGCTCATCTTCCAATGCTGCAAGCGCGGCTGTCATAGCTAGACTGTTGCAATTGAATGGTTGCCGAACTCGGTTCATCAAATCGTTGATCTCAGGCGATGAAACCGAATAGCCGATACGCAAACCCGCCAACCCAAAAATTTTGGAAAATGTTCGAGTTACCACTAGATTCGGATAATCCGGCAACCACTGCGTACAATCCGGATATTGCGGTTCATCAATGTATTCAGCATAGGCTTCATCAATGACTACAATCACATCTGATGGAACATTGCTGAGCACACGTCGCAACTCACTTTCACGCGACCAGGTGCCGGTAGGGTTGTTAGGATTTGCAATAAACATAATGGCTGTATTCTCGTCGACTGCGTTTGCCATCGCCTCGATGTCATGCCCATAGCCCTTAGCATCGACAACTCGGATTTCCGCGTGTGTATAGATTAAGGACAGATAATAGACGATGAAAGCGTGACGGGAAATCACTCCCGCTTGACCCGGCTTGACAAAAACGCGAGCCAACAAATCCAGTACATCATTCGAGCCATTACCCAGGCAAATCTGGTCTGCGCCGACACCGTGACGGACAGCCAATTCTTTCTTCAAGTCATACCCGGAACCATCTGGATAACGGTGTATATTGCTCGCCTGGCTTTTGATCAGTTTGAGAACCTGTGGGGAAGCGCCAAGCGCGTTCTCATTTGATGCGACCTTGACCGCATCGGAAATACCATATTCCCGTTCAAGCTCTTCGAGTGGCTTCCCGGGATCATATGGTCTGAGATTACCCAGTCCCGACGAAACCAGGTCATAGGGAGAGAAACGACTTGACATCAACGAGCATTTCGGGGGTACGATCCCAGCAATTTGAACAAAGGTGCCCTTTCTTTCAGATCTTCGAAAAGTCGTTTAATATTTTCATCCTGTGCATGTCCTTCGAAATCAATGAAGAACACATACTCCCACATCGCCTTCCCGCTAGGTCGAGATTCGATTTTCGACATGTTCACACCCAATCTCGCAAAGGGCTCAAGCAACTCAACCAATGAACCAACTTCGTTTTTCTTTGACACCATAATGCTTGTTTTGTCATGTCCGGTCGGTCCGACGGCGATTCTGCCGAT
The DNA here is from genome assembly GCA_963662635.2 of Arenicellales bacterium. Lineage (GTDB taxonomy): Bacteria > Pseudomonadota > Gammaproteobacteria > Arenicellales > JAJDZL01 > JAJDZL01. The sequence goes on along the minus strand of CAXXFC010000004.1, from coordinate 109,498 downwards.
TACAAGAAATCGCGTTGTGTTGCCGACATGGTCTTCAATATTCGACCTGAGAATGCTGACACCGTAAATATCAGCAGCCGCCTCGCTGGCAATCGCCGCCGACTCCATCTCGCTACTTATAACCTCCACCGCTTTCGCGTTGCTGCTGACCTGGATAAGTTCCGCGTTGGGTAAATTCCGGCTCAGCCAGTCACGGCACTGCGCCAAAGCCTGAGGATGAGCCAATACTCTCTTGACTTTCGACAATTTGTCGGTTTGACTGATTAAAGCATGTTCCACCCGAAGCTCAATCTCACCGCATAACTGAATAGGAGAATCGAAAAGACAATCCAAGGTGTTGTTGACAATGCCTTCAATTGAATTTTCGACCGGAACGACTCCGTACATCGCTTTTTCCATCTCTACCGCTGAAAACACATCATTGATCGTTGGTCGGAACACAGAGTCAAACGAATGACCGAAATGACTGTGAGCCGCCGCCTGGGTGAATGTTCCCTCTGGACCGAGAATGGCGATCCGAATCGGCTCCTCCAAAGCCCGTGTCGCAGAGATGATTTCCCTGAAAATCTGGATCATCTCCCTGTCGCTCAGCAAGCCATTCCTGTTTCGCTCAACAACATCATTCAGGATCTTTGACTCTCTCTCGGGCACGAAAAACTGGGGATTAGCCTGCTGACTCTTGATCTGTCCAACCTGTACGCCCAGTTGCGCGCGTTTTGTTATCAAATTCTGCAATTCGATATCAATCGCATCAATTTCCTTGCGTAAGGATGCCAGGTCCATGATCAAATATGGGAAGTAGAACTAGTTACTGGTCAGAGACTTCAATCGCTGAATTTTCTTCAGCTTCAACATCTGGCTCGTCGTCGGAGGCAATCGCCACACCAACAAGACTTTCGTTTTCTTGCAGATTTATCAATCGCACACCAGCTGCAGTTCTCGAATATTTCGAGATTGAACTTGCAGTGGTTCTGATCAAAGTACCGCCGTCGGTAATGAGCATGATGTGGTCGTCGTCGCGGACCAGCAAGACATCGATCATTTTTACCTTCTTGCGTCGTGACGCAGGCAACACATAAACACCCTTTACCGCCCGAGATTTTCTCGGAAACTCACTGATTTCCGTGCGCTTGCCAATACCGTCAGAAGAAACGAGCAACGCCATCTGGCTTTGATCTTCGGGATCAATGCACAGCATCGAGATAAGCCTTTGTCCCGATTCCAATTTTATTCCTCGCACTCCAGCAGCCGTGCGGCCCATCGCTCGCACTTGGTTTTCGTTGAATCGGACCAGTCGCGCGGCATCGCTGACCAACAGAACATCACTGTTCCCGCTTGCAAACTTAACATTGACCAGCTCATCACCGTCGTTCAGTGTCAGTGCCCGCAATCCACTCGGTCTTGGACGCGAGAACTTCTCGACACAGCATTTTTTTATTCGACCCTTGCGTGTAGCCATTACAATGAATTTTCCGCCATTGTCATTGCGAATCGGCAATACCGCGGTAACTCGCTCACTCTCCGCCAAAGCAGGCAATACGTTAACCAAAGGTCGCCCTTTAGCGGTTCTTCCTGCCCGCTCGAGTCGATAGACTTTAGTCCAATATACCTTTCCGAGGCTGGTGAAACAAAGTAGCATGTTGTGCGTGTTTGCAGTGAACATCGTACGGACAAAATCGTCCGATTTATGAGTGGTCGCGGTTTTGCCTCGACCTCCTCGGTTCTGAGACCGATATTCTGAAATCGGCTGCTGTTTTGCATATCCCGCATCAGAAATTGTAACCACGACATCTTCGCGCTCAATTAGATCTTCGTTGTCCAAGTCCATCGCATTTTCAACAATCTCGGTGCGTCTTTCGTCGTTCTTGCCATATTGGCCTCGCAGCTCAATCAGTTCATCAGAAATCTCTCGCATCAGCAATTCCTGAGAGGCAAGGATCGCTTTGGTTCGTTCGATCCGCGCCAAAATGTCCTTGAACTCATCGAACACCTTGTCCTGTTCGAGCGCAGTCAGATTCTGTAGCCGCATCTGCAGGATTGAGGCAGCCTGTTCCTCAGAGAGCATATAGCCGTCCGGCACAAGACCGACGCTCGGAATTTCCGAACTGTTGATTGAGTCACCGGCACCGTTTTGGGTGATCAGCTGTTTGACAACACTTGGGTTCCAAGGTCGTTCCATCAATCTTTCTCTGGCTTCCGGACCACCTTTCGATTCCCGAATGATGGCGATCATATCATCGAGATTAGACAGTGCAACCGCCTGCCCTTCCAATAGGTGAGCACGCGCGAGCGCTTTTCTCAGTTCGAATTCCAGTTTTCGCGTGACGACCTCGCGTCGATGCCGAATAAATCCGCTCAGCAACTCCTTGAGATTGAACACGCGTGGCTGGTTATGTTCGAGTGCGACGAAATTAATGCCATACGTTGATTCAAGCCTGGTGAAGTTGTACAGGTTATTCTCCACCACTTCAGGATTGATACCGCTTTTGAGTTCAACAACAACTCGCATCCCAGATTTGTCAGACTCATCGCGTACCATGCTGATCCCGTCAAGCGTCCCCGCTTTCACCAGCTCCGCAATCTGTTCGATCAGTCGAGCTTTCAAAATCTGGTAAGGCAGTTCGGTGATGATCAATGCCTGTCTGTTTGCCTTTTTCATCGGCTCGATTTCGACCCTGCCACGCAACCGGATTGACCCTCGTCCAGTGGTGTAGGCATGGATTATCCCCGATTGACCATTGATGATACCGGCGGTTGGAAAATCGGGGCCGGGCATGTAAGTCATTATTTCGCTCGTTGTCAAACCATCATTTTCGATCAAGGCGAGACACGCATTGATGGTCTCAGTGAGATTATGCGGAGGAACCTTGGTCGCCATACCGACAGCGATTCCTTCAGAACCGTTCAGCAACAGATTTGGCAAGCGGGTTGGAAGAACGAGCGGCTGCAGTTCGGTCTCATCGTAGTTCGGGCCAAATTCTACGGTATCCTTGTCAATATCCGCCAGCAGTTCATGCGCCAGCCGGGATAATCGAATTTCGGTGTAACGCATGGCTGCCGCGGCATCACCGTCAACCGACCCGAAGTTCCCCTGCCCGTCAATCAACGGATACCGCATGGAGAAATCCTGTGCCATTCTAACGATCGCGTCATAGATGGCCGAATCACCGTGTGGGTGATATTTACCGATCACGTCACCGGTTATACGTGCTGACTTCTTGTACGGCTTGTTCCAGTCGTTTTTCAGATCATGCATTGCATACAGAATACGACGATGAACGGGTTTCAGACCATCGCGAATATCTGGCAATGCTCGTCCCACAATCACGCTCATCGCGTAATCGAGGTATGACTGACGCATCTCGTTTTCCAGATCGGCGATCAGGGTTTTCTTCGCGATAACAGACACGGGTCAACCTTTTTATTTATTGCGAAATTTCGGAAAGAAGGCACTGAAAAAAGGCGCCAGCTGGTTCGAGTGGGGAGATTCATAATTCAAAACTTATTTTATCACAATTGTGGTGTATAAGGCTAGCCGAAAACCCCCTGAGGGATTTGCGCCGTAGCGTTTTTCGCGGACAACCCGCCGAGCTCTCAGAGCGGTATCGCGATCAACAAAAAAGTATCCGGAAGGATGGCTACCCGGGACCGGGCAAAGCAAGCGGACAGATCAGCGAACGCATGTTCTGCGGCTGTCCGACCTCGATGTGCACGTTCGCCAGTGCGATCACCATGGCCAGTGGCACCTTCACTTTAATCTTGGCCAGCCCCTGCACATAGTGGTGGTCGAAGTATAAGCCCTGCCCGATGCGCGAGAAAACCGCTCGGCCGCACTGGGTCTGGCATGGCATCGCTTCCACTTGTATGTGCTGCGCGGTGTCGGTTTGAATATCCGACGGTTGCTGTCGGTCACATTGATCCTCGCGCTGCGACCGTACCGGTGTGCCCTGGAGTTGCCGTTCTGAAGACACTCGGCCATGCCCTCACATTCATAGCCGCCGGCTTTCGCCGGACATCGATACTTCAGGGTACCGCGGTCTTTCTCATAGCCCATGAAGCATATCGGCCGTTCCTCGCGGCTTTTCGGGAAACGGCAGAACACAGTGCCGTCCTCGGCATACAGGATGTTGTCGACTGCCTTCCCACCGTTGAGCATGCGAAGGATCGGCTTTTGCGGATCATGCCGGTGGCGGTCGTCAAACGGTAGTCCACCGGCAGCTCGTGTACCGAGTCCACTATCGCATGGAGCCGGTAAAAATGTTTAAAGCTTTACATGATGGATAGGTTTGTTATGACAAGTTGACACTTATGTAAAGTAAAGGGCCAAAATCTTCTGTACGACTGCGTACAGGGGGTTAGTTCGAGTTGAGTGCTTCATTTCCAAATGTCTCGACAGCATGGAGTGTTTCCTCAACATCGTTCCAGGTTGTATTGTGGTTGATGATGCAGAGTCGGAACGCAAATTTATTTCGAATGAGGGTTGACGAAATAAATGATTTGTCTTCCCAGAACATTCGCACCATTACGGCTCTGTTTATTTCTTCCAGGGTCTCCTCCTCAAGCTCCAAAGCCTCAGGATTGAATCGAAAGCATATCACTCCCAGTGTCACCGGGTTCAGTTGCTCAAGACCGGAACGTCCACTGATATAGACTTCTGTACGGCTGGCGTATTCCATTCCCCTAGACACCGCTCGTCGAAATGCAGCCATGCCAAACGTCTGTACTGACACCCAAACTTTCATGGCACGCGCCGAACGGCTGAGTTGGATTCCTCGGTTGGCGATATTCGGATGGTTCGTCCCCCATACAGTGTCTTGAAGTATATCGGGTTTCATCGAGTACACATTTTCAAGACTGCTGAGGTGCTTGACCATCACGCAGCCGACTTCGTACGGTTGATAAAACCACTTGTGCCCGTCAAGCGTTATCGAGTCAGCCCGTTCAATTCCGTCTAGAATTGCCTTACCTGTCTTCGTTATGATCGCGAAACCACCATATGCCGCGTCAACATGAAACCAAATGTTTTGAGCTTCACAGATTTCCGCCAACTCAGGGAGCGGGTCGACTGCACCGGTCGCTGTTGTGCCGGCATTGGCGACGACGATCATTGGATTGTATCCGGCTTTTCGGTCGGCATCGATTGTGCCGGACAGCGCATGGATATCGAGACGAAAATTATCGTCGCTCGGAACCCGGCGAATGTTTTCCGGCGAAATTCCAATGACTCTGGCCGCGCGAATAAGAACCGCATGACTTTGATCACTCATGTAGATGGTTGCGCGTTCGGGGGATTTGGCGAATTCCCGGGCAGCAACGAAAGCTTCAACAGTCGCCGCTGAAGTTCCACTGGTCAGCAGCCCGCCCGCGGTGTCCGGAAGTCCCAGCCACTGACGAAACCATTCGAGGACAACCAGTTCCACTTCAGTCGGACCGCTTGCAACGAGCCATGTGCAGGAATTGATATTGAATCCTGCTGCCAAATAGTCCGCGAGAATTCCCGGCCAAGTGGGTGAAGAGGGGATGAAGCCGAAGCAACGAGGGTGATCGAGGCTCAGCGCATACGGCAGAATTTCGCTTCCCACTTGCTTGATGACATCCTCTGCGGGGCGTCCGCTTTCGGGAGGCGGTTTCATCAGGCTGTCGTCGAGTACATCTCGAAATTCACCATCCCACGAATCGTTGTCGGGCAGGTTTTTGATCCAATCAACCAGAATTCCTGATGCAACACTCGCGAGCTCAAGCATGTCATCGGGCTTCATTTGAAGTTCGCTCGGCTCCCCGTCGACGACATTTGTGGTTTGTTCCTTGTTACTCATTCTTTACAACCTCTTCTATTGATAAATTCAGGTGTAACTAAATTCCCCAAGAGTGGGGAGTAAGCACAATAAGTATTTGAACGAATTTGAATCGTAAATTTTACGATCATTCAATTATAGATCGATATGTAATTTTTCTTTGTTTACCATCAAACGTAGGGGTTTGTGCTGTAGCGTTTTTCGTGTCCTACGATAGCCAAATCGCCTCCCACCGACCGCCGGCCGTGAAAATTATCGATCAGGTAAAAAATTTCTGTTGATTCAGCGTGAATTTGCATTCCGAATGGAATTTCTTTAGTTTTACCACTGCGTTAGGCTGGGTGAGTTTCGCGACAATTGCTCCGGAAGCTGGCAAAACCCCTCAAATCAGTCGATTTCTGGTGTAAGGTTTTTGTAGCCCCTCCTGAAACTGTTGGTCTGACTGGCTTTCCGACATCACAAATCCTTCCCCCAAACAGAGCTAATTTAACATCTGAATTAAAATCCAGCCCGTCCTATCGTCGGTGCAATTGTTCTGCCTCGTGTGCAGTGATGCTCTTTTTCGCCATGGTCAGATTATCTGACGGCTATGCGATTCAAGTTACCCAGTAGGAACGAAATGAATACCCGAGAGAGCCTGAACCTGTACAGATCTCGGGTGACTCGCTAACGTGGGCCGAATCGACAGATGTCGGTTGCGGTCGCATGAGCGTTCCAGCCAGCGATTTTCAATATAATTATCAATTCCAAATCATACTCAACGGATTTCCGACCTGATGGCTGACCCAAACCCCAACATCAACTCAAGTGTTCGCTACGAACCAAATGAAAAACCACCAATTCCACTGACTATCGGGCTGGGTCTGCAGTTTGCCGTGCTTTGTGTCGGGGGCACAGTATTCACACCTGCAATTGTTGTCAACGCTGGCGGTGGAAGTGCGTCATATTTGTCATGGGCGGTATTCGCAGCCGTTGCCATCAGCGGAATCACTACCATAGTACAAGCGGTTCGAGTCGGCAAGATCGGTGCCGGTCATGTCCTGGTCATGGGCTCGTCGGGCGCGTTTATCGCGGTTTGCGTGACCGCAATTGCTCAAGGTGGCCCCGCGATGCTGGCAACGCTTGTGATTCTGTCGGCGATTTTCCAGTTTATCCTTGCAGCCAAGCTATCTATTTTCAGACGGATTCTGACACCGCCCGTAGCTGGGCTTGTAATCATGTTGATTCCAGTCGCGGTGATGCCGATCATTTTCGATTTACTGGATGATGTTCCGGAAGGAAGCACTTCACATGCTGGTCCAGTCTGCGCGTTCGTAACCATAGCGGTAATACTCGCGATTGCATTGAAAGCGAAGGGCGTAATGAGGTTGTGGGCGCCTGTGGCTGGTGTCATCGTCGGATCGATCGTTTCTGGGTACTACGGCCTATACGATACGGCGAGCGTTGCCAGTGCGAGTTGGATAGGGCTTCCCAGTGGAGACTGGCCCGGGTTCGATCTCAGTTTCAATTCTGTTTTCTGGACACTGTTGCCGGCTTTCATACTGGTCACGATGATCGGTGCCGTCGAAACCGTCGGCGATTCTATCGCCATTCAGCGGGTGTCCAGACGCTCGCCTCCGGCGGTCGACTTCAAGATTGTGCAAGGCGCGGTCAATGCCGATGGCCTGGGCAACCTGCTGTCCGGCATCGCGGGTACCGTTCCCAACACAACCTATTCAACGAGTGTCTCCGTAACTGAACTGACAGGAGTTGGCGCAAGGACTGTCGGTGTCGCACTCGGAGTCATCTATGTCATCCTCGCATTCGTTCCTAAGGGAATCGCAGCCATTCTGGCCATACCAGGACCCGTCGCGGCAGCTTATCTGACAGTTTTACTTGCGCTTCTGTTTGTCGTGGGCATGAAAATCATCATAAATGACGGTATCGATTATCGAAAAGGATTAGTCGTGGGTGTTGCATACTGGGTTGGAGTCGGGTGTCAGGCGGATTTGATTTTTCCCGAGCTATTGGAGCAGTACACCGGCCAGATGCTTAAAAATGGCATGACCGCAGGTGGTCTGACTGCGATTCTCATGACACTGTTCCTGGAACTCATCGAACCGAAGAGAAGAAAGATTGAAGTTGATTTCAATGTTTCATCCCTGACTCAAATCAGAGAGTTTCTTGAAAAATTCACAACGTACTGCGGTTGGGATGAGAAAATGGCAGTTCGCCTTGAATCCGTCAGCGAGGAGTCCTTGCTGACGCTTCTTGAGAGCAACGACAAAGATTCTCCGCAACGCCTGTTGCTGAATGCGCACAAGGAGGAAGGCGCTGCCGTACTGGAATTTATCGCTGGTGGTGCAGAACATAACCTGCAGGATAGAATCGCCCTCCTAGGTGAGCAGCTGGAAGACACTTCCACTGAGCGGGAAATATCGATAAGACTGTTGCGACATATGGCTTCATCCGTCCACCACCAACAATATTACGATATGGATATCCTGACAATCAGAGTCGAACCACCGACTTGAGAATTGTCATACAGTCGCCTCTGGAAATTACGACATTCCGACCAAGCGGAAGTCAGTTTTGAAACTGGAAATAATTCCTTAATCATGAATTACTGAGCGGACCGGACATGCTACGAGCAGACACCATCATAGACTCAAGTTGGGTGGTTACAGTCGATGAATCAGACACGGTATTGGAAAATCACAGTATCGTAGTCGTCGCCGGTCGAATCAAAGATATTCTGCCGACACCCGAAGTAAGCCAGAAATACAAAGCCACCGAGCGCGTAGCGCTAAGCGGACATGCATTGATACCGGGACTTGTAAACGCTCATACACATGCTTCCATGTCATTGTTTCGGGGAGTTGCAGAAGATTTGCCGCTCCAGCCTTGGCTAGAGCAGCACATTTGGCCGCTCGAAGGTATGTGGGTTGACCGAGAGTTCGTCAGGGATGGAGCACTTCTGGCATTTGCCGAGGCGATTATGAGCGGAACAACATGCATGAACGACATGTATTTCTTTCCTGATGAAGTCGGCGAGATTGCTGAACAATCCAATATGCGGGTATCTCTCGGCATGATCGCTTTGGAGTTTCCCACAATCTGGGCGGGTTCACCCGATGAGTATCTTGAAAAGGGAATGGCTTTGTACCAAAGGTTTAACAATTCCGGTCTCGTTACCACGATGCTCGCACCCCATGCACCATATACTGTGGCGGACTCCACCTTTGAAAAGCTTATGACAATCGCAGATACATACAATCTCGGTATACATATGCATGTCCATGAAACCGCTCAGGAAATCGCGGACTCATTGAAACAGTACGGCGTTCGTCCCATTCAGCGAATGAAGGATCTCGGTTTAGTCAGTCAGCAACTTCTTGCTGTTCATACGACGCAATTGCTGGACGAAGAAATCGAGATGCTTGCTGACGCTGGAAGCAGCGTCGCGCATTGTCCAAAATCCAATTTGAAACTCGCAAGTGGCTTTTGCCGGGTCAGTGATTTACTTGCTCAAAATGTCAATGTAGCCATCGGTACCGATGGTGCTGCCAGCAACAACAGTTTGAACATGCTTGAAGAAACGAGATTTGCTGCTTTGCTCGCTAAAGGCTGTTCCGGAAACCCAGCGGATGTTCCTGTCAGTGAAGCACTTAGAATGTCTACAATTAATGGTGCCAGAAGCTTGGGTATTGCTCATGAAACCGGCAGTCTCGAGGTCGGGAAGTTGGCCGACATAACAGCAATAGACCTCAACGTCCTGCAGTCAAAGCCGTTATATAGCCCAACAGCGCAAATTGTGCATGCCGCAACGCGCAATCAGGTAACTGATGTATGGATTGGCGGTAATCGTGTACTGAATTCGGGGGTGTTGACAACGATCGATGGCTCAGAATGCATGGCGCTGGCGAATAAGTGGCAGTCACGGATTGCAGGCGACAATTGAATTTCCATTGTAATTTTGCAATTTCATGAAATCATCGAATGTAGACAGTGCCGAAGTCGACAAGTTTTCCAGACTTGCTGAACAATGGTGGGACCCACAAGGCAAGTTCCGACCTTTGCACATGCTCAATCCCCTGAGACTTCAATTCATATTGGAAAATTCTCCAGTGGCTGGGACTACGATCCTTGATGTCGGTTGTGGAGGCGGAATCCTAACCGAATCACTTGCACTGGAAAACGCCGAAGTCACCGGTCTCGATGTTAGCGAGGCATCGCTACAAGTGGCGAAACTACATCTGAGAGAAAGTAATCTTGCCATAGATTATGTTCATTCGACTGTCGAAAACTACGCAGAAAACCACGATGTAAAGTTCGATATCATCACCTGTATGGAATTGCTGGAGCATGTACCTGATCCTGTTTCAACCATCAAAGCATGCAGTCAGCTGATAAAGTCAGGTGGAAGCCTATATTTTTCCACCTTGAATCGGACATTCCAAAGCTGGTTGATAGGAATAGTTGGTGCTGAATACATTCTCAACGCGCTACCTAGAGGCACACATAAGCACAGCAATTTCATCCGGCCTTCGGAACTCAACCAATGGTGCAGAAGCACCGGGATCCGGATGCAATCACTCATTGGATTGCAATACAACCCGCTGAACCAGTCATTTCGACACTCCTCAGGAGTCGAAGTCAACTACATTGCCCATTGCGTACGATCTTGAAGAAGTACCGTCTCGCACTTTTTGATTTGGATGGCACCCTTGCTGACACGGCAAGGGATATGGCGAACGCACTGAACTATCTTCTGGAGGAAGAGTCCAAAGAACCGATTCCTTTCGAAGAACTGCGTCCGCATGTCTCCAACGGGACACCTGCCCTGCTTCGATTGGGATTTGGCTGCTCTCCCGGTGAAAACAGATATGAAGAACTTCGTTCAAGGTTTCTCAGCCTGTATGAAAATTATCTTTGTGTGCATACAAGGTTGTTTCCTGGAATACGGGCAATCCTGAACCGGTGCATCGAGTCTGGCATGCTATGGGGAATTGTCACGAACAAACCCGAATATCTGACTCTGAGGCTGGTGGATCAGCTTAACCTTGCAGACAGTGTAGCTTGTGTAATCGGAGGCGACTCCCTGCCAAAAAGAAAGCCTCATCCCCTGCCGATCACCCATGCCTGCAAGCTGGCGGGCACAACGCCGGACAGTTGCCTTTTCGTTGGAGATTCTGTACGTGACATCGAGGCCGGTAGCGCAGCCGGAGTTGGGACTCTGGCGGTGACTTACGGCTACATTCCACCCGGAGACGACCCGATGTCGTGGGGAGCGGATTTTGTTGTCGATACGGTGCCCGAGATTTCGTCAGTTTTGTGGCAAAGCGGTTGTTGAGAGTTGCGATAGATCCGTAGTTGAGCAAACACTTGCTTTGTATAGAAATACGAACCCTGATTCAATGCTTTCTACCACACACAAATTGTATCCGTAGACTGTATACAGTTGATATAGCGGAATTTTTGGGAATGGCGTGGTGTCAACTATTATGAAACCGTTCGTTGATCCCTGGTTACGGTAATCCGATGCATCACCCGGCGATGTGGCAGGTAATCTGCTAGAGCGTAGTGCAATGTGCAACGATTGTCCCACATGGCAACAGTGTTCTCTGTCCAGCGAAACCTGACCTGGAACTCCGGCTGGATGACATGATCGTAAAGATAGTTGAGCAATCTGCGTGACCGAATTGCGGTATCACCTTCCACCTGTACAACCAATGCAGGGTTGTAATAGAGAATTCGCTTTCCTGTTGCCGGATGAATCGTGACCATAGGATGGATAGCACTGCCAAAATTCAAATGCGCATCGACCAGTGTTTTAGCGTATCCACTCGGCTGGCCAACCGTGATGCCGTTTCGAAAGTCTCCCAAATCGTGAATCGCACGTCGGTTCTCGACTTCCTGTTTCAAATCTTCGGACAACGCATCATAGGCCGCGGTCAACGATACCCAGATTGTATCGCCGCCATAGGGTGGAATGAGTCTGCTGTAGAGGATTGACGCAAATGGAGCGTGCTCCCGGAATGTGAGATCGGCATGCCAAGTATCCACATCAGGCGGGTTATCCGGACCAAAGTCAAGCACAGTGATCGCAGGAAAATCCTCCAGCTCCGGATAGGCAGGATGCTGATGGTCAAGCTTTCCGAAACTTTCCGCGAGGGCGACATGAACCTCCGGAGTCATGAACTGATCGCGAAAGAAGATTACCTGATGTTCCATCAACAACTGGTAGAGCTCATCACACAAAGCCGCATCCGGTGAATTTGAAAAATCCACGCCTTCGATTTCAGCCCCGATTACAGGAGTGAGTTTGGTAACTTTCAGGCTGCTCATGAAAAAAAATTATACAAATGCCTGCATATGAAAATTTTCTGGAGTAATCATACAAGTCTCATTGAAACTACACGGATGCGTTCTAAGTCAAAGGCACATAGTCGAAGGAAACCAAGGGGCACGGGAAAATTGTATTCACTATCCCCCTGAACCTCAACTCCAGACAAGTCATCACCATACTGAGTTCGGGACATGATTTCAAAGAGTTAACATCAAGTTGATTCAATCCACGATGCTGAGTGGTCGCCAAGGCGACGAACCGAAGTCTTCAGGAGCGGGTTTTGTTGTCAATACGATACCTGGGAATTTGTAAATATTGTTGAAAAGCGGTAGCTGAGATTCGCGATAAACTCGTAGATGAGGAAACACTTGATTTCTTATCGTAAAACAGGCACCGAATCAATGCTGTCCATCACACATGGACTTAGACAGGCGATTTCACTGACTGCATCAGTTGTAGCGTCTGTTCCTTACCCAGTTCCTTCCACTTTCCCTTGGAAAGGCCTTCATCCAACCGAATACTACCGTATCTGACTCTTTTCAGCCTGCTTACCTGATTGCCGACAGCTTCCCAAGCCCGACGAATCTCGCGATTCCTACCCTGCTTCAGAATGATTCTATACCACCGGTTGCTTCCTTTCCCTTCCAGCGCATCAATCTGGTCGAAAAAAAGAACTTCACTCCCAGATCTGACACCGGCTCGCAATGCAACCAAATTCTGTTCGGAAACGCTACCGAATACGCGACAAAGATATTCTCTTTCAACCTGGTTTCTAGGATGCATGAGTGAATTGGCAAGACTGCCGTTATTGGTGAACAATAGCAATCCTGTTGTATTGATATCAAGCCTTCCAACTGAAACCCATCGGCCATATTCGATCGGTGGAAGGGAGTCAAAAGTAAGCGGACGATCTGCAGGATCGTTCCGGCTACAGACTTCGCCTGGTTTTTTGTGATACGCGATCACCCGGGTCGTTGACAGACTTTCGCTGACTTGAATACGTCGGCCATCGACAACAACAAAGTCGCCAAATTCGACTTGATCGCCCAGTTTATATTCACCGCGGTCGTGCCGAATGCGCCCTTCCCGGATCCATTGTTCGATTTTTCTTCTGGAACCGAAGCCTTCACGAGCCAGAAATTTCTGAATTCGCTCGCTCATATTCGCAACGATTCAAGTAAGAGGCGAGTAACAACGCGAATTCAATCGTTCGCTTCACTATCAACCGGAGGGGATACTGAAGAGGCCTGTCTCTCCAGCAAATCCAGAGCTGGCAGATCATCAAGTGACTCAAGATTGAAATATTCCAAGAACTTCAACGTTGTCTTGAACAATGCTGGTCTTCCCGGAACCTGTTTGTAGCCCGCTTGTTCTATCCATTCGTTCGTCAGCAGAGTCCGCATAATTTCCGTTGAAACGGATACCCCTCGGATGTTCTCGATATCTCCTCTCGTAACCGGCTGACGAAACGCAATGATTGACAGCGTTTCCATTAGCGCTCGGGAATATCGTCTAGGACGAATTTCCGACAGTCGGCGCAGCCATTCGGCGTATTCCTCGCAGGATTGATAACGGTAACCACCTCCGATTTTCTTTAGCTCTACACCACGATTCTCACAATCTCTTTCCATATCAAGCAATGCGCGCTCAACGTCAAGTATCTGTACATTGTCCTGCTCATTGAAAAGACTGCTCAGTTGTTCAAGAGACACCGGAACTTCGGATGTCAAAACCGCTGCTTCAATAATTTTTTTCAGTTCCTGAAAGTCCATGGATAGTCAGTCATTGAGACGAATATGAATCGGAGAATCAGCATCAGCTTGCATCGCATAGATTTTCTTGGAATTGATCAGTTCAAGTAGCGCAAGAAATGCAACAATCATTCCTGCTCGACCCTTCCGTTTATCAAAAACTTCATCGAAACGCAATTGATTGCAACTTCTCAATCTATCGATGATCTCTTCAACCTTATCCTTCACAGACAAGTTCTCTCTTTGCATAACAATAGCTGCATTCTGGTCTGCCAGTTGGAGAACGCCCTGAAACGCCTCGATCAAATCACTCAGATCAACTCTTTCATAAGACGGTGTGATATTGCGGACAACTCCTTTGGCATGACCAACAAAAACGTCTCGTCCCACTCTCGGCTTACCGTTCAGAATTTCCGCCACATTCCTGAAAATCTCGTATTGCTGAAGTCGCCGCGCCAATTCCAGACGAGGATCCATCTCTTCCTCATCATCAGAGTCAGTCTGTTTGGGAGGAAGCAGCAACCTGGATTTGATCTGAGCCAGTGTCGCCGCCATAGCCAGATACTCTCCTGCCAGTTCCAGCTGAATCTTCTGCATCAGGTCAATATATTTCGCATACTGATCGGCAATCTCGGCGACCGGGATATTCAAAACATCAAAGCTGTTCTTTCGTATGAGATAGAGCAATAGATCAAGCGGTCCTTCAAAATCCTGAGTTATGACCTCCAAAGCGTCGGGAGGTATAAAAAGATCAGCTGGGATTACCCGCTCCTTCGGGAGCGAATCAATCTGTTCAACTGCTTGCGGGTCTTTATCCAATCTAAATACGATATCCTGCAGTGCCTACGTGACGACGAACCTCACTCATCGTCGCTTCTGCCACCGCACCTGCCCGCTCGCAACCGTCGGCAATCACTCTTTTGAGAAACCCCTGATCCTCAATGTAAGGCTTCGCCCGCTCAGCATGCTGGTCCTGTTCCTGCAACAGCGAGTCAATCAATGGCGCCTTGCAGTCCAGACAACCAATGGAACCAGTGGTACAGCCTTCGCGAATCCACTTCTTTGTTGTATCTTCGGTATAAATTTTATGCAGGTCCCAAACAGGACATTTATCGGGATTACCGGGGTCGTTACGACGAACGCGCGCGGGATCCGTAGGCATTGAACGGACATTTTTATTGATACGATCTCGATCATCACGCAAGTAAATCGCATTTCCATACGATTTTGACATTTTCTGCCCGTCCAGTCCGGGCACCTTCGACGCTTCGGTAAGAAATGCCTCGGGCTCAGTCAGAATCTGCCGTCCGCCACCTTCGAGAAATCCCATCAGTCGATCTCGGTCGATTCGCGAGAGATTGGACACATTCTCCAAAAGTTCATGCGCTTTCGACAGTGCCAAATCATCGCCGCGTTCCGTATAGGCCTGCTGATAGTCCCGATAACGTCGTCCGAGCTTCTTGCCCAATTTCCGTATGGCCTGTTCTGCCTTCTCACGGAAGTCCGGTTCTCGCCCAAAAATCGCGTTGAATCTGCGCGCAATCTCGCGGGTCAGTTCAATGTGAGGCACTTGGTCTTCTCCTACCGGAACCAAAGATGCTCGATACATCAGGATATCGGCACTTTGCAGTACGGGATAGCCAAGAAATCCGTGAGTCGACAGATCGCGGTTCTTTAGTTTCTCTTGCTGGTCCTTAAAGCTCGGAACACGTTCAAGCCAGCCGAGCGGGCTGATCATCGATAGCAAAAGATAAAGTTCCGCGTGCTCCGGAACCCGAGATTGGATGAATATGGTAGCCAGTTCAGGATCCACACCAGACGCCAGCCAATCAATAATCATATCCCAGACATTTTCCCTCATGGTCTTCTCATTGACCGCTTCAAACTCGGTAGTCAATGCGTGCCAATCTGCTACAAAATAGAAGCATTGGTGATCATGCTGCAATTGCACCCAAGGTTTAATCACACCATGGTAGTGTCCAAGATGTAGCCTGCCGGTTGGTCGCATGCCAGAGAGTACACGCGTTGGCTGACCAGATACATTCATATTTTCCGTCCTCGTTGCTAGATGGTAATCGCAATTCTGATAGCTGTCTGGTAAATTTTGAAGTCTTTCAGTGATTTATATAGAGAAATGCCCAAATCGTATCCGGGCAATTGATTTATCGGTAAATTATTCCGGCTTGTCTTTCATATATAAACCAGTTCTTTAGTGGTGACTTGGCGGCTAGTATCGCAAGTTAGTACGTTAAGCAAGAATTTGTGTGCCGTATCTGATTTCCTGGTATTTGTACTTAGCGAGATCCAATGCACGCTTCGCCTTGACATAATCCATCATCCACCCCGATTTGTTATTGTCCTTGTGCAATCCGGGCATAGTTTTGTCATTACTTTTAATTCCGTTGCATGGACGACACAAGAGTATTTTGTTTGAAATGTCATTCTCGCCACCTCCAGATCGTGGTTTTACGTGATCAAGTTCCATAAACGGTGATTCCATCTCTCTTCCGCAACCAGCACATAAAACATATCCCTCGCGAATACTTTGCGCTGAACAGAGTGCTTGAAATATTTCAATTCTGGACAGCTTTCCCCACGGCTCCAGTTCTCGTTTGAATGTGGGTATTAAAAATGGGACTGCTTCCTCACCATCATCTGTTCTCTCTGGCAACTCAGATGTAGAATGCATATCTTCCGCAAACAGATAGGTTTGATGATTGACCGTGGTTCTCCGAGTGTATTTCGGCGCAGTCAGTCCTTCCCTTTCAAGTCTGTCAACGATTACATCCTGCGCGTTTTTCCAAATATCAATTCCGACCCATTGCCGCCGGAGCCGCTCGGCGGCGACAAGCGTAGTGGCACAACCTGCAAATGGATCAAGGACTATATCGTTCTCTTTTGATGACGATAAAATGATTCTTGAATAGAGCCCGATAGGTTTTTGTGTTGGGTATCCGGTCCTTTCTCCCCTGTCTCTCTTTGGGATCCACCGAACATCTCTATCAATTTCATCATCAGTTCCCTCTAGAATTCCTTTTGTGTGCGGTTGGTATACCCACAAATCCTGCATCGGTTGCCCCGGGCTATCTTTCAGATATTGGCGATAGGTCGGTAATGACGCTGAATTTGGCGATGGCATATCAATCAGACCAAGTTCATAAAGAGCGTCGAGTTTTTCGTGTTGCGGTAATTTTGGATCGATGCCAAAAGCCAAAACTAACTTTGACGGAATAGCCCAATGGCGACCAACTTTCGTAGAATCATATCCACGCCAAGGTTTTCCGCTTTCTCCATGTCTAATACCTGAACCATGAATGGAATTCGTCCAATATCGCCCAATATTGTCTTCTTTTTTGAAATATTCCGATACATGTCCTCGCAAATAATGCGTGAATTGTATGGTGTGCTTGTAGTCTGGTTTGGAATAAAACAATATGATGTCATGAATCGGTCCAAATCTGTCAGCTGAATTATGCGAACCGGTTCGTCGCCAAACGATTTCATTTCTGAAGTTGTTTCGTCCAAAGATCGCATCCATCAACGCCTTCAGATAATGGCTGGCTGTTGGATCGCAGTGCAGATAAATACTACCGTCATCTCTAAGTATTCTGTGCATCTCCAACAGACGTACCGCCATGAAACATAGGAACGCTCCCATGTCATCGCCATAAGAGCTTCGGCTTCCCTGTATCACATTCATCACCTTGGGGAAATCATCTGTAATCTGATCCACCCATTCCTGATGGACATCTCGGTCCCAAGACCATCTATCCTGAAATGAGGCACCAGATGCAAGACTGTCCGGTGTGGCATGAAAATCCCGTCCCTTGTTGAACGGCGGATCAGTCGCGATCAAATGCACGGATTCCGAGTTCATAGCTCGGAGAAATTTAAGATTGTCACCATGAAACAGGGTTCGATTTTTCCAATTCGGAACCCCCATATCAGTTCAATCTCCTATTCTGATTACTGAAACGTAACAAATACCGAACCCCGGATTCAAGTGCAAGTCTCTCTTTCGACAGACATCACATCATTTAATGTATAGATGTCAATTTTGTCTAGCTCGACTTTCACTTTCTGTTCATCACTTCCGAAAATTGTTTTTGGGGTTAAGCATCTATCATTTTTTCCGATATTTGCTATAAACGTATTCGTGATTACCGATACCATGTAATACCACATGATCGTCCCTGTGTATCTTGTACAGAATCACAATATCCCTGTCACCGTATTCTCCCGGATACAGATGCAGTGTGAAAGTCCCGTCAATGGTCCAGTTAGTTCGTGCGCATTGTGTTTAGAACGAAGAACAAAGTCCTGTCTGTCTATGAATAGACTGATAATAGTCTCAATCTCATTTACGACAGTATTTCCGTAATTATGATTTTTCATATCATCCTTGAAGCCATCTTCGGAAGATACCTGTCTGTTGTTTTTTCTTGTCGCCTTTCGATTGACTTCCTCAATGGCAATTTGCACATTGTTCATCTAAACTGATCAAAGAACGCCTTGACATCATCAATCGGGGTGTAGTTCCCCTCCTCTTCCGCCTTCTGAATTCTTTTCACCATTTCATCGTTTATTGTATAGATGTCATACTGGTCTAGCTCCGCTTTCGCTTTTCGTTCTTCAAGAGTTTGTTTGCATTTTTTTGGCATGATCATGACCTCCAACCAATATTGACGTAATCTCAATTTAATCTACTATCTTTACCGGATACCAATTCCTTATACTCTATCCTTCTGCCTATCATACAAGCAACATTCGTCCTAATCTGATTGATGAAGTCTTCCTCTCGGAAATTATGACACACCACAAATTCTTTGATAGGGTTGAAATCGTAAAATCTTGTTCCTTTGGTGATTGCGGGACTGTGACATCGGTGCTGGGGATCAATCTGGAACACTCCACTACCGTTCCGATTCTTTCACTGAACCTCTTTATGCGATGATTTTCTGTGTATCAGAAAGGCATTGATCCGTGACTGGCATCGAATAATAATTTTGAAGAACTAGCATCCGATTCTGACGACTGCCTGATCTTTGCATTCTTCAAGAAGATATTTCGCAATTCCTCTACCGGGAATGATTTCGTCAGGCGCAATCTCGACCAGTGGTTCCAGAACAAAGCGGCGTTCATGCATTCTAGGGTGTGGAACGATAAGGTTGGGAGAATTGATTTGTTGCGTACTATACAGCAAAAGATCAAGATCGATTCGACGAGGTCGATTGGGAAGATGGGAGCGAACTCTGCCAATTGTCTTTTCCATATCTAGTAATTCACAAAGTAGCTGAACCGGTTCAAGTGTCGTTTTAAGCGCACATACCGCGTTGACAAAATCGGGCTGATCCGCAAAACCCACAGGTTCAGATGTGTATAGCGAGGATTGACGGATGACATTGCAGTTTTCGTGCGCATCAAGCGCATCCAAGGCAGCTTGCACTTGGTACTGGGGATCGTCAAGATTGCTTCCGATTCCGATATAGGCGATTGTGGTGCTGGATTCCTTCAAGTTCTGACCATTGGTTTGAATCGGCGTCTACGTCTGGTATGTTTTCTCCATGTGACCGGTTGATTGTCACGTATCTTTATCCAGCCCAGGCCGGATTTCTTACTTGCCTCATCGAATCGCGTCCGATGCTCCAGCAAGCGGACAGCCGCTCTAAATCTGGGATTCTCGACTATGCTTTGAGTGCCCGGTTTTACCTGTTGCATTTTTTTCTGCAACCGCCAGATTTCAAGAATCTGATGCTTGTTGACTTTAGAAATGTAGGTGCTTCGATTCTGTAGATTCAGTACATCCCGAGCAAGACGTGTTGATTCGAAATTTTTACCATTGCGTCGAGTGAATTCCCGGTGCAGTGCGCGACTGTATGGCAACCACAAAATGGCTGCCAATGTATAAGATAAACTAAGCGGTTCCGCGTTTTGAACTCGGGCATCCATCTCCTGGCACAACGCAGTCAGCCACTGCAACGTAATTTCATCCATGCTATATCCATGGACCTTGGAATAGCATGGAAAAAGATCAGTGAAAACACCAAATTCATTCAACAGTCCAAAAGTCGAGACCGCACTTCCGCTGAAAAATAGTTTCTTGACCTCCTCTGCCAGTCTCGAGTTCGATACGTCAACCAGCAATCTGGAAAGCGACGGAATGGGTTCGGCAGACTCCGAATCGATTTCAAAGTCCAAAGCCGCGGCAAAGCGTATTGTTCTGAGAATTCGTACAGGATCTTCCTGATACCGTTCGGTCGGATTTCCGATCACCCGAACCAAGCCGGCTTGGATATCATCGTATCCTCCTGTATAGTCCAATATGGTCATATCAGACGGATTCAGAAAAAGAGAATTGATCGTCAGGTCGCGTCGAAATGCATCCTGTTCAATATCTCCGTAGTTGTTGTCTTTGAGGATCTTCCCTTTTGATGTGAAATTACGTTGTCTGCCATAACGACCGGAGTAGCCCGGAGCGGTACGGTAGGTTGCGACTTGGACGATCTCACGAGCGATTCGTACTTCAACCAAGCGAAATCGGCGACCGATGACGACAGCTCTCTTAAACAGGTTCTTGACCTGTTCCGGTGTGGCATTCGTGGCGACATCGTAATCTTTCGGCTGCTTGCCGAGCAGCAGATCGCGAATACAACCACCAACCAGTTCACCAGTGAAACCGGCACTGTTCAGTTTATGAACAACCTCAACCGCCCGATCGCTCAATTGGTTGACGACGATTCCATGCTCACTTTGCTGGATGATTCGAGTTTCGATCATTCTTCGATGGCTGCATTGAACATCAGCATTGTAATTTGTGATACCATTTTCTACTCATACTCGCTCCCTTCGTCTAGCGGTCAGGACATCGGCCTCTCAAGCCGGGAACAGGGGTTCGATTCCCCTAGGGAGCGCCAAAGAATTGCGACTATTGAAGTGAGGATGTTCCATGTTTCAATTGCAGGGCGATGAGATTTCCGCTCACGGTCCGAGCACTGTTGAGGTTGATGCCAGTAACTTTTTGGTGGAAGTCATTGAAAAATCCAACACTGTACCCGTTCTGGTAGATTTTTGGGCACCGTGGTGCGGACCTTGCAAAACCCTGACCCCGATACTTGAGGAAGTCTCCACCGAGTACGGCGACAATCTGCACTTTGTGAAAATCAACATCGACGAGAATCAGGCGCTTGCGGGACAATTCGGCATACGCAGCGTGCCCACTGTATATCTGGTGAAAAATGGCGATGTAGTCGATGGATTCATGGGTGCCCTACCCAAAGAAGCGGTCAAGCAGTTTCTTTCGAAGCACGTCATTGCTGATAACGATGAAATTCCGGACCCGATTGATGAATTGCTGAATCACGGCGAACACTCCCAAGCTATAGATCTGCTCAAATCAGAAGACTCCGATGAGTCGAATCTGCGTCTTGCGGATATTTATCTGCGTCAGAACGACATTCAAAGTGCACGTGATTCCCTCTCGAAAATCCAAGATGCGACCGACAAGCCCGAATACAAGCAAATGGCCGCGAAACTCGACTTTGTTGATATTGTCGAAAAAGCATCCCCGGAAGTTGAATTGCACGACCGAATTACGCGAAACTCTGAGGATTGGGACGCCCGATTTCAACTTGCAGTAATCAAACTGGTTCAGGGTCATATTGAAACCGCTCTGGAATCATTGATGGAACTCGTAAGGGAAAATCGATCATTCAATAACGATGTCGGAAGAAAGACACTGATCAAGGCATTTGACATGTTAGGTCCGGACAACGATCTGGTACCCAAATATCGGCGTATCCTGGCTCGCACACTGAACTAGCCTCTCGGATGATGTTCTTGGAGCAGATTCGCGAGACGCTGCTTAGAGATATGCGTATATATTTGGGTAGTTGACAAATCACTGTGTCCCAGCAGTTGCTGAATCGTTCGAAGATCGGTTCCGTTATTCAACAGATGCGTGGCGAACGAATGACGCAATGAGTGCGGTGTCAATTCGGTTTTGATCCCGGCAACCGTCGAATACTTCCGAACATTCAGCCAGAACGCCTGACGCGTCATTTTCCTGCCGCGAATCGTGACAAATAGATCATCACTGACCTTTTGTTTCAGTAAATTCCTGCGGTGACTGCCGAGATATGCTTCAAGCCAGTCTACAGCATATTCACCGAGGGGAACCAGTCGTTCCTTTGAACCTTTACCTGTAAGACGAACCCAACCGTTTTGCAGGCTCACCGAGTTTACCGAAAGATTGATCAGTTCCGACGTTCGTAATCCCGCACCATAGAGCGTCTCCAACATCGATCGATCTCTTACACCTAGAGATGTAGTGGTATCCGGCGCGTTCAACAGCGACTCTACCTCATCTTCAGTCAGTGATTTCGGCAATGGTTTTCCGAGAAATGGAGAGCTCACATTTTCAGTCGGAGACAATTGCAAAAGTTGTTCCATCAGACAAAATCGATAAAAACGCCTCAAACTACTCAGCTGTCTGGATATTGACCGGGCACTATAGTCTGTCCGACTCGCAAGATACCCCATGACATCGCTTCGGGACGCTTCCAGAAGGGACTTCCTGCTGGCATTCTGCCACTTCGCGAACGCTCTCAAGTCCAGCATGTAGGCTTCGAGCGTCGCCTCCGCCAATCCGGATTCCGACCAGAGCGTATCCGTGAACTGATCGATCAAACGTCCATCCTCTGACAAAATGTCTGTGGTCTTTGAATCCGGCATATCTAGTCCAAGTAATCAGTCCGGTAGATTCTTTAATCGATTGAA
Source organism: Arenicellales bacterium (assembly GCA_963662635.2). Lineage (GTDB taxonomy): Bacteria > Pseudomonadota > Gammaproteobacteria > Arenicellales > JAJDZL01 > JAJDZL01. The sequence goes on along the minus strand of CAXXFC010000004.1, from coordinate 86,849 downwards.
AATTAAAGCCTTACTCCGTGGGTCCAGCGAATCTTCGGTGAGTCCCTCATAAAGTATTCTGGCATCATCGAAAAATTCCGATACTACCAGTTGGTCTGCTGCTTCCAGACGAGCGGATTTACCCCAGTTGTCGTTCCATTTACCTCCCATCCGAGCTGAGCGCAATAGCATTTCGGAGGCTTCTGCATTCTTTAGCTGCGCAGTCAGAGATTCCGATACCCAGCGAAGGATTTCCCGTTTCGTTTGAATATCTGTGGTTTTTCCGTAGAGATTTCGGAACAGCGAAATTGAATATTCATGGATTCCACTGTTTTGCAAATCAAAAATGGTATGCATGATACGGTCTACTGTCGCCTGCTCGACATCCGAAGGCAGATTTTCAATCAGTCGGGCAATGAGTTGATAGGCGATTTCATGCTCTTTTACTGCAACTGCAGTACGTGCCCTGCGTAATATATGTATGACCGACTCAGCAGGATCTTCAGGCTCATCCATGGACACCATGATGCCCAGTGCGGTCACATAGTCTTTTCTTCTAAGTGCCCGATTGGCCAGTTTCGTCTGAATGGAAGATGAAACAGCAGCTATGTCAAAGTGCTGGAGTCGTACGAACAATGAATCCATCAGGCGGTCCAAACCACTGGAATTCATATTCTCGGCCATGTCAAATACACTCGCTCTGTAGATTTTCGGGTCGGATGTCTGGGTGGCGAGAAAAGCGAAGATCGATCTTGCGATAACCGGTGCCGTTATGTCGAATTCCTGTCCGAGACCGAACCATCGCAAATCATCTCCGATCACAAGGTTGAAGTCATATCCAACCGACACCGCCAGCTCTGCATAGGTATCCAGCAACTGTTTCACGGTGACAGGCTCAACAACCCAGACTCGAGATGATTCCTTTTTGGTGTCGTAGTCCACTGACAAGCCGTTTTCTATCGCCGTAACCTGCAACTCCAAATCGTTCACATCGCGCGCTGCTGACTCCACCAGCGACCATAACTCTATTTCAAGTTCAGGTTGATTGCCGAATTCGGACTCCAACTCCAAACCCGCTTGAATAACCTGCAGTGGTGTACGATTTCCTGACAGGTAGTCGGAATACAGAACAAGAAGTTTACTTTCCTTTGTCTTGAGCGCTGTGACCCGACTGAGAGCTTCCTGAGGGTGGCCCGTAACAAATAGCGCTCGAGCGTATCGATGTTCCCACTCCGGGGCACTTGGCCGATAGTCGCGAAAAAAGACAGACATCGCTACACGCGCCTCATCAATCGCCCCTTCAGCAAGATAGCTCTGTACCATCAACTCCCGCCATTGAATCATTTTGCCTTGGTCATACGGCAGTTCCCAGATTAGATGGCGCAATCTCTGCTTTGCAACGTCTATCTGTCCGAGATGGAGACCTGCATAGACCGCATGCATCTGCAATTCGGTATAGAACTCATAGGGAATGGTTTCTGATATTTCTTTCGAACGATCCAGGATGCCATTCCAGTCATCCAACATTCTGGCAACATTGAAAAATAAGCTTTCCCACTCGACCCAATCATCACTAAATTCGTAGGTCGAGCGTTCCCTTTGTAACGACGAATAGGCCAGCTGAAGCATGCCCTGATCTACCAGCAGTCTTATTTCATCGAGAGTGATCCGGTCTGGAAATTGAACAAAAGATCCTGCCATCGATGGGTCGTCACCGGCCGTTCCATCGATTGAATCTTGGGGAGTGAAATTGGCCGGTTCTGTTGAAGCGTCTACCTGCTCGCCAGCCAAAATGTCGGTCCCGTCCTCGGTCGCTGACTGTGCGTTGACAGTCGATGCCATGAGACCGAAAGCGAAAACGAACAGAGCAGATCGGATCAGTTGAATGGTGTGCGAACGAATGTGCGAACAACTGCGAAACGCCGGATAGCAATCTAGCGTTTGAAGCCGATTCTTCAACTGGAGCAAATAATAATTGATAACTTCCCTACTCCAATTTCCAGGAGCGAATAAACCAACAATAGAATTCGCTTTAATATAAAGCGATAAAAATTTGTTTATTTGATCTTTTCTTTGATCCTTGCGGATTTTCCGGTACGCTCTCTCAAGTAATACAATTTGGCTCTGCGTACTGCGCCTCGGCGTTTTACTTCAATGCTGTGAATCAAAGGGCTGTGTGTCTGGAACACACGTTCCACCCCTTCTCCGTAGGAAATCTTTCGGACGGTAAAGGAAGAATTGAGCCCGCGATTTCTCTTGGCGATCACAACACCTTCAAATGCCTGCTGACGTTCCCGATTACCTTCGCGAACGAGAATCATCACCCGAACGGAATCACCAGGAGAAAATTCCGGAATGTCACTCCGCAACTGTTCTGCTTCAATGGATTCAATTACGTTCGCCATCATGTTTGCTCCTTTTCGTATTCTTCCTGAAATTCTGCCAATGCTTGTTGCTGTTCATTATTCAGATTCTGCTTTTCCAGTAAATCGGGCCGCAACAGCCAAGTTCGCCCGATTGATTGTTTCAATCGCCAATACCTTATTGCTTGGTGGTCGCCAGACAGCAAAACAGCCGGAACCTCACGCCCGTCCACCACTTTCGGTCGGGTATAGTGTATACAATCCAACAATCCGTCATTGAAAGATTCCTGCGAACTGGATTGTTCATTGCCCAACACACCCGGAATTTGCCGGACAACGGCATCTATCAACACCATTGCCGCGAGTTCCCCACCGGATAGAACGTAGTCACCGATGGATAATTCCCGTGCGCCAATTATATCCAAAGCACGCTGGTCAATCCCCTCATATCGTCCACACAACAATATCATTTCCGGCCACTTGGCGAGTTCACAGACATCCTGATGAATCACTCGCTTGCCTTGTGGGCTGAGATAAATAACCGGCGTGTCGTTTTGTGCCTTCTGCTTCCTTTGATTGACACATTCTACAATGGGTTCGGCCATCATCACCATCCCAGGTCCGCCCCCGAAAGGTCTGTCGTCAAGATGTTTGTGCTTTCCCTGTCCAAATGGTCGAAGGTCAACCGATTCAATACTAACCAGTTCGTTTTCAACTGCACGTCCGACAACACCATAGTCGGTCACGGCCTGAATCATCTGCGGGAATATTGTCACTACCGAAATCCGCATCAATTCGTCACCTTCAAGCTAGAAATCTTCGAACCAATCTACGCGCATTGTCCCCTGATTAAGGTCCACCTCCAAAACCACACTATCCAGATAAGGCACCAAATGATTCTTTTCTCCATGCACCACCAAGACATCGTTCGCACCGGTTTCAATGATTTCCTTGACTGTTCCCAGATCTTTACCATCGGCATTCTCAACAGTCAAACCTATAAGCTCGTTCCAGTAAAAATTTCCCGGGGGGAGCTGAGGCAGCGCAGACAGAGGAATCAAAATCTCGGAACCCTTCAGTTCCAGCGCTTCCTCTCGAGTTTTCAATCCTCCCAATGTCGCAATAATGTGACTGTTCTGGAATTTTGCTGTGACTACTTCAAATGAACGTTCGCCGAATCTGGCGCCGGACACAATCCAATTTGTAAATCCCAGGAGAGTCTGGGAATCCTCGGTGAAGGTGCGTATCTTGACCTGTCCTTTGACTCCGAATGCATCTGTGATGCGGGCTACAACTATATTCCTGTCTTTCCCGCTCGCCACAAAGTCAAATTTCTGAGGCTCTTAATGATTTAACCAACTGGCGGACACGGTCTGACAATTGTGCCCCATTTGCCAACCAATAGTCGACTCTGTCCAGATCGACCTTCAAGCTCTCTTCGTTGGCACTTGCGATCGGATTGAAATACCCGATACGTTCAATGAATTTTCCTGTCGATGCACGCCGTCGGTCAGCTACGACTATCGAATAGAAAGGTCTTTTTTTCGCTCCACCGCGCGCCAGTCGAATAACGACCATAAATTCAGTGTCTCCAAATGTTTTCGTAAAAAAGCCGAATTATATTCAAAAGTGACAATCTCTGTTGTTCAGTTTTAGAAACTTACCACCATGTCTTCTCGCTCTCAACTGAACGATTGTAGGCTGATTTGCCTGATTTAATGTCCGTTCTCCCATAGAAATACAGTCTTTCATCATCGCTGAAAGCGGCACTGTGTGTCTCATAGTAGGCAAATACAGCGATGATCCGCGACTCAGTTCCTGAAACCGGTGTTATTCTATGCGCCGAGTTTCGCCCTTGAAATACGTTCAGAGTCCCTGGAATCAGTGACAAGGTTTTTACTTGATCATCCTGTCCGGTCAGCATCAAACCGACTCCATCGTAATTCGGGTCTTCATCACTTCTCAACTCAGCGCGATACTGAAACTCACCACCGGACGACGCATTCTGCAACAGCAGTGTTGTAGTGAATTCAGCTCTGTCGAAATGCCAGTTCAGTATCTGCCCCGCCGAATACTCCATGACGTTGATACGTGCAAGTGGGTCGTCCATGGTGTGCAATTGCGGTTTTTCCAGTACTGTCGCGATGAAATCAATCAATGGCCGCCATTCATATATTTTGGTGATCAGATTGTCGGTGAGTTGATCAGCACAAATCTTTCGGTTTTCCGTGTGCAGTATCGAAAGCGCAGGATGATCGGAATCCAATTCACTGAAACCGTCATCAAAATAAATATTGTGGTCGCGGCAATGGACATAGGAGTCGGTATCAAGCAAAGGCCGGATTCCCGCAATGCATTCCCTCACAGCATCAGTCGACACCAATCCCGGCAAATTGAACATACCCAACTCGCTGTAGTCACGCTGACAACTCGCTGCGAGAGTCCGTGTGGAACTGCAATCGGGTTTGTGCAGTGGATAGCGCGCTAGATCAAGGTATCGTTCCACCGCCGCGGTTTCCCTCTTTGGTCAATTTTTCATACCCGCGTCGAATCTGTAATCTGACTAGCTGCCGGTTGACAAGAATCCGTCCAGCACGTTGACTGTATTCAAACCAATTTCAGATACCGCGTATCCGCCTTCCATAATAAAAACTGTAGGTAATCCAAGCTGACCGATCGCTTCTCCATAACGGGTGAAGTCATCACTATCCAACTTGAAAAAACTGATCGGATCGTCCTTGAACGTATCAACACCTAATGAAACCACCAGCGCATCCGGTGAAAATTCTCGAATTTTTCGACAAGCATCCCGCATCGCTTCAAACCACACGGAAAACTGGGTATTCGGAGGCATTGGGTAGTTCCAGTTGTATCCTTCGCCATTGCCAGAACCACCTTCGTCTGAATAACCCAGAAAGTGTGGAAACGCGTCTTCGGGCTGACCATGCAGAGAGCAGAACAACACATCGTCCCGATCATAGAAAATATCCTGACTGCCATTGCCGTGATGAAAATCCACATCCAGCAGTGCGACACGTCTGGCACCGCTGCGAACGAATCCTTCAACTGCGATCGCTGCATTGTTCATGAAACAATAGCCGCCATAAAGGTCTTTCCCGGCATGATGACCGGGCGGGCGACACAGCGCAAAGGCAGACTGATCAGTGTCGACAGCCAGTTGCGCTGAAATTGCACAGGCAGCAGCAGATTTCGCAGCCTCCCAAGTTCCCGACGTAATTGCGGTCTCGATAGCCATCGCGTAGTACCCGAGTTTACCGTCAATGTGGTTGGGCACGCGATTTTGCTGCATTCGTCTGGTCGGCATTACAGCGGGGATCGCTTCTCCCTTCATACCCTCCGCTTTCCATAGATTCCATGCGTTTTCCAAAAATTCGAGGAAGTCGGGGGTATGGACTTTCTGGACAAGTTCGACATCGAATTCACCGGGATCGGAAAATTCTTCATATCCTCTGTCCGATAGTCGGTCCATGACATAATCCCATCGTTCAGGACATTCAAACGGCCGCACGAATTCGCCGCCGTACAGTTCCCCTTTGGGAAAGTGCAATAGGTGTTTTTCGCTACGATAGACTTTCATGATCATTACCTGAAGTTCTCACAGACCAGCCGGAGAATCCGTAAATCTGTTGAACTAAATTTTGGACACCACCGTGCCGGAATTGAATCAAATCGATCCAATTCCGGTCTGCAGTGTCTTGTTGTCGTTATTTCTGAACTTCGGTCCAGATGGCTGTATATAGCTGCTGCGCTTCCGGCGGGCATGGCGGAACGAAAACACCCGCGCTCTGAAGTTCCGCAGGAATCGCAATCTCCGGTGCGGTAGCGAGGTCAGCAGGCATGTAGGCCCCGGACCCGGCAATTCCGTTGGCATACTGCGCGAAAGCGGAAATCATTGCCGCATTTTCCGGGTCCATCAGGAAATTCTGAAACAATTTCGCGTTCTCAACATTCTTGGCGTCTGCAAGAACTACGACGTTGTCCATCCACAGAGGATATCCCTGCTTCGGATATCCATAAGCAATATCAGGATTCTCCTCCCGAGCACGTTTACTGTAACCATTCCAGTTCATGGATACTGCAACGTCGCCACTGACCAGTTTTTCCTTCGTTCCATAGTCGATCGATTTCCAGGTATCCTTTGCTGCCATAACAGTGTCCCGAACTTTTTTCAAAATCTCTTTGTCAGTAGTACAGGGTTGCCCACCTTCATACATGATCGCCATGCTCATGACATCATTCATTTCGGGAACGACATTAATCCTTCCATGAAGTTCTTCCGGAGGAGAGAAAAATAGTTCGGAAGTGTTGATGTCTCCACCATACATGGCCGTATTTACCGATATTCCGGTACTGCCCCAGGTCCAAGGTACACTGTACTTTCTTCCCGGTTCCCAATCCGGATTTTTCCACTGTTCCGCGACATGCTGAAAATTGGACATTTCATGCGGATTTGTCTGCATGAGCAGACCTTCCTCAATCCAAATCGGCATGTGTGATGATGTCGGCACCGCGATATCAAACCCATGTCCGCCGGGTCGAACTTTCGACAATGCCGTCTCGTTGGAATCATAATCGGTGATTGTGACCTTCACATCGTGCATCTGCTCGAACTTTGCGATCAAATCAGGATTTGTGTAATCTCCCCAGTTGAAGATATGCAACTCCCCTGCCGCGTGCGTAACGCTGACAAACATCAATGCGACGATTGCAGACATCAGCTGCTTAACTACTTTTCTCATTTCGTGGTCCTCTTTCAAGGTAATTTAAATTCATTTCGTATTCTACCCAAATCAGTAGTAAACGAAATAATCTTTTTGGCAAAATTGTAATGTTACCTGTCGAATATTGTAAAAAAACAGAATCGGTGCTCACAACCGTTAGCGGTTTCTCAATATGTAGAAAATCGACACCAGCAGTATCGATAATCCAAGCAACGCGCTGGAAATTGCGTTCACTTCCGGTGTGATACCGCGTCGCAGCTGACCGAGCATATAGGTCGGCAATGTATCCTGTCCGGCGGATTTCACAAGCTCTGTGATGACTACATCGTCCAGTGAGATAACAAACGCAAGCATCGCGCCTGCAAGAATTCCAGGCCATAGCAAAGGCAGAGTTATTCGAGTGAAAGTCTTCCATGGTGTTGCATACAGGTCCTGAGCCGCAGTCTCAAGCGATATGTCCATTCCTTCTAGTCGGGCCCGTATCGGTAAATACGCGAAAGGAATACAGAAAGCGGTATGCGCCAGCATCAAATAAAACAAACCGTGATACCCGGTAGCAGTCTTGATGATTGCGAAAAAAATCAAAAGCGCGACGCCTGTAACGATTTCAGGAACCATCAGCGGCTGATTGATCAACGCGTAGATGGCGGTTCTTCCCCGGTAGTTTTCAGTTCGAGTGGTACCCAGTGCGGCGAGTGTAGCCAGCAAAGTTGCAGAGAATGAAGCGACACTTGCAAGGATAAATGACCGTATTGTCACCTCCTGAACCTGTTCATTCTGCCAAGCGACGTGATACCACTTCAGCGAAAATCCCTCCCATAACGCGATATTGGTTCCAGCGTTGAATGAATAGATCACCAAAGCCGCGATCGGCGCATAAAGCAGTACGAAACACAGAACCGCTGTCGTTGGAAAGCCTGGCAGCTTGCGCACTGCAAACGCTCTTTGCCGAACCTGTGCGTCAGACATGTTCGGCACCTCCTCGTTGAACTGCGCGCACGTAGATCAGCAAAGCACCCATCACGACACATAGCAGGAATATCGACAGCGCCGCACCCAACGGCCAGTTTCTCCCTTGACCGAACTGCAGTTCGATCAGATTGCCCAGCATCAGGTGTTTGCCACCGCCCAAAACCCGGGGTGTGACATAGGCTCCCAAGGATGGAATAAACACCAGAATTGAACCCGCAACAATGCCCGGACGAACCAATGGAATAATGATCCTCCAAAGCACTTTCAGTCTAGTTGCATAGAGATCATAAGCAGCCTCTACCAGCCTGAAGTCGAGTTTTTCTATACTTGCATAGAGGGGAAGTACCATCAACGGCAGATATACATAGGTCATGCCTAGCATAATCGCGAAGTCGGTGTATAGCATTTCGATCGGGGATTCAATCAATCCCCAGCGGATCAGAAAATTGTTGATGATTCCCTGATCGCGAATGACCTGCATGATCGCGAAAGTTCGAATCAGCAGATTTGTCCAGAACGGAATTGTGATGAGAAACAACCACAGATTCCGGGTCTGAACCGGTCGGGTAGCAATGAAGTATGCGGTCGGGAACCCCAGTATCAGGGCAAGTAATGTCGATTGAATTGACAAATTGACTGAGCGCCACAAAATCGAAAGATGTGCGACAGCAATGGAAATGGTTTCATCGAAAATATCTTTTTTCAGAAAAACACCAAACCATCCATCAATGGAAGGCTCCCATATTACGCCTCCATAGGGTCCCGCTTTCAGAAACGAATAAACGAGCATAATCAATAAAGGTCCGGCCGCACCGAATGTCAGCACGATTAGTGCTGGCAAGCTCAGCAGACGGTAGCGGCGAAATTTGTCCTTGCGGGAGCTCTCGATTGCACTTTGATGTGCCTCTGAGGCAAGAACCGGTTTGGAAACTTCTGTCCTGGTCATGTCAGTCTTTCAGTACCTGCATGGTTGCGGGGTCCAGTGTGATTCCTACCACACCGCCCTTCTCGAATTGTCTTTCATGACCTCGCAGGTTTTGTATATGAGCTGTAAATTCAGACCCATTCGATAGCTCGATGATGTAATGGGTGTGCGTACCCAGATAGACCATGTTTTTGATCACTCCGGTGAACGTTGCCTCATCGAGTGAGTTACTGAGTGTAGCCTGCTCCGGGCGAACCGCCACGGTGACATGTCCGCCGACTCCCATGTCCGGGAACGCCGGAACTGAAAAAACTTTCCCGGTATAGAATTGAATACTCGCTAATTGCTCGTTCACGGAAGTTACATCAGCTTCGAGAAAATTTGAATCACCGATAAACTCTGCAACAAATCGCTCCTTCGGATAATTGTAGATTTCGCTGGGGCCACCCACCTGGAGCACCCGGCCCTCATTCATGACTGCCAAACGGTCCGACATCGTCAGTGCCTCTTCTTGATCGTGCGTGACAAATATGAATGTGATTCCTGTTTCGTGCTGCAAGCGTTTCAATTCAAGCTGCATGTCCTGTCGAAGTTTGTAATCCAATGCGGATAGAGACTCGTCCAGCAGCAGTACTTTGGGTCTCGGCGCCAGTGCACGAGCCAAAGCCACCCGTTGTTGCTGACCGCCCGAGATCTCACTGGTTCTGCGATTTGCCAGCTCGTCCATACGAACGAGATTCAATACAGAATCAACTGTTTCCTTGATCTCGGATTTTGCTTTACCAAGCATTTCGAGGCCGAAACTGACATTCTGACTGACCGTCATATGGGGAAACAGCGCATAGTTCTGAAAAACGGTATTGACGGGTCGCTGATACGGCGGAAGAAACGTGATGTCCTGATCATATAGGAGGATATTACCGGACGTTGGGTGCTCGAATCCCGCAATCAAACGGAGCAGAGTCGTCTTGCCGCAACCGGAAGGCCCCAACAATGTGAAAAACTCGTTTTCCTTTATTTCCAAGCTGACATCTTCCAGCGCAACAACTGAATCGCCGTCATCACCAAACATCTTGGTTGTCCTGTCCACCGTGACGGCGACCTGGCGCGTTGAACTGTCTTCGGGAATCATATTTTTATTGGTGGATGTACGTGAATGATCGATTACGCTTTATATACTTTAGATGAATAAAAGAATAGTGTGATTTGACATCGTATACATGTAATTTCAGTATAATTCATTATTAAATAATTAAATATACTGAAATTTAAAGGCCTGTACATGATCATACAACGAAATCTGGAGCCGAATCTGAGGCAGGCAGCAGGACAGTCGCCGGTCGTGACGATAACCGGCCCCCGGCAAAGCGGTAAAACCACACTGGCAAAAGCTGTATTTGAAAATCACGCTCATGTAAATTTGGAATCAGCCGATACCAGAGCGTTTGCCAGAGCGGACCCACGCGGATTCCTGAAGCAGTTTCGTAACGGGGTCATTATCGATGAGGTCCAATATGTCCCCGAACTTCTGTCATATATCCAAACAATCGTTGACGATAACCCGGTGCGAGGTCGCTGGATTCTGACAGGCTCGCAGAATTTCGCACTGATGGAACAGGTCAGCCAGTCTTTAGCCGGCAGAACTTCGCTGCATCGATTGCTCCCTTTGTGCTGGGATGAGGTAAGGCAGTTTCAACAGCATCCCAAAAATCTCGAGCAGGCGCTCTACACAGGCGGCTACCCTAGAATCTTTGACGAAGGCCGCAATCCGACCAGATGGCTGAGTGACTATATCGATACTTTTCTGGAACGAGACGTACGCTCACTCAGTAACGTCGGTAATCTTGCGACATTTCATCGTTTTATTCAACTTTGTGCGGGGCGAAGCGGCAGTCTACTCAACTTTTCAACTCTGGCCGCTGATTGTGGGATTTCCCAATCTACCGCAAAACGTTGGATTAGTATTCTTGAGACCAGCTATATTCTGGTTTGTATCTATTCTTTTCACGGCAACCCCCGCAAACGTGTAACCAAGATGCCGAAGCTCTACTTTATTGATACAGGACTAATGTGCAATCTGCTCGGTATCCGCAGAACTGAACACATCCTCTCACATCCCCTTCGTGGACAGATATTTGAGACATGGGTGGTTGCGGAAATCATGAAAAGTCGGTTCAATTTGGGTATCGGTGACGGATTGCATTTCTATCGAGACCACAATCAAATTGAAGTCGATCTCGTAATCCCTGAAATGGAGAATATTCAACTTATTGAAGCGAAGTCCACCTCTACGCCTTCAATTTCGTTGTTGCGCCGTACCAGACGCATAATGAAGCACTTTCAAGACTTGCCGCAATCAATCAATGCCTTTGTCGTATACGGAGGAGATCAGATACATCACCACAAAGAAGGCACTTTCATTCCTTGGCGGCAATTAAGTCAGCTGTGGCAACCTCAAAGAACAGACAAAACAGACGATAAGACAGTAGCGATTTCGGTATCCTCCGAATCACAACCCTTGTCAGGTGTTGAAATTCTAGCCCTATTTCCGAACAAGACTTGGGTAGCCGCGATAACGGACGAATATGGTGTGGCGCGACTGCAACTGTATTCTATTGACATTCCAATGAAAGTATACGCAGCGTCAACTGGGTTTGCTGCATATATTGGTATTGATTGGACTCCTCAAACGACTGAATTGCACATCGAACTGAACCCACTCTCGTACGGCGGTTCAGTTATATTTCGAGATGGGTCAGGAGAAATACCGGACATCTCTGGCATTCTGAATCCAAAACTCGATAATCAAAATCGCACTTATCTTTATGTGAGCAATGTCGCTATCAACGATGGCGAGCAGCAGCCGGTCAGTTTTGACATTGGAGAGACAATGCACCTGATGGATGCATTTGGCCAGGAGCGAACCATACGAATTATCGATATTACCGGACAGGCAGTTTTGGTGGAATACCAGCCAGCCGAATGACACGGAACAATCGGCCAATCCAATCTCAATCGCCCGACACTTCTGTTCAAGCGAATCCATCGGTTGGATTCCCCTTACCGACGAGGCTATCGTTGTTACCGACAGTCTATCTATATTGCAATTCCGGTAAAGCAGACAATGCAACAGATTATGGGAGTTGGGCAAATAACCTTGTCCACACTGCGCGATGCGCGCTTTTCCATGGCGGTGGTGGACTTCGGCGCGGTGGACAATACACAGGCGAGTTCGGATATGACGATGTCATCGTCCCGACAAAAGATACGCTCGGTGACGGTCGTTTCGGCTATAGCAGTGAATTTGTCCGGATGGAGCGTATGGCTCAGATGGCTGAGCCCTCGGTTTCACCTCAAATAGTCGAGCGGCAGTTCTATGAGTATGAGAACGAAAACCGACTGTTCGTAAATCCTTCGTATTCAAACTCTGCCTTGTAGGATCGATATTGCAAGTGAGTTTGATTTTTTCACCTCAGACTTATTTTGCTGACATGACCGTACTGATTCGACATCCAATTCATTGACTTGGAACAATGCACCTTGATTGAATCGTCAACCATAAACACACAGCACACGCGGAAATTCAGTTTACAGTCCACCTTGAACACCTGACCCGCTTGGCCAAACTAAAAGCAAATCAAACACGATTTGCGAGCTACAGTCGCTTCGCCTGTCGATTTCGGCATCGGTGGCGCAGACGCTGAAAGACATTGAGACAATCGCCAACCCGATACAATCCGTACGGTTCTGATATCGAATCCGATTCCAACTGGCAAACAACTGTTTGCTATACTCTCAACTCATGCCTTACTGCCAAAATTCTGTTGATTCACCTACTGTCTCATATTGATGTCGCTGGACAGACGAAATTGGACTTGGGGCATTGTGCATACCATTTTTCAAATTACTTTCAAACTTGGAACAACACCCCATCAGACAGTTGAGACTTTGTAATGTGGGTTAGATGGTGGATATTGCTTATTCCTCCGTTAGTCGTCGGCTTCACCCTGGTGGCGGCATCACAATTTGTCTTTCTGCGATCAAGCTTTTTTGAAGACCTCGGCCTTGGACGTGTGGGCGACGAGTTGGTGGCAGGAAACTATGTTCAATTCCTCACAGATGGTTTCTATCTCAAAATTCTTTGGGTCACAGTCAAGACTTCAGCACTTGCAGCACTGGCGACGTTGATTTTGGGATTCCCTGTCGCCTATCTCATCGCACGAATGCGATCCAGTTGGTCCATGATTCTATTGGCGGGAATTGTTGTATCAACCTTTATTACCATCGTGATCAAAGTCTACGGACTGATTGTAATTTTTTCCGCTGATGGCCTATTCAATCGGACAATGCTTGCAATCGGACTGTTTGACAAGCCTTTTTCGGTGTTCGGCAACGAAACCGGTGTGGTCATTGGGTTGATGCATTTTACACTCGGATTTGGCGTTCTTCTCCTATACAGCATCATTCAAACGATACCAAATTCGCTGGAATCCGCAGCGCAAATTCATGGCGCGAATCGTTGGCGAGTCTACTACCGTGTAATATTTCCACTGTCTTTGCCGGGCGTTACAGCCATGCTCCTAATGGTGTTCAACATGTGCATGGGAGCATTCACTTCCGCGGCACTGCTTGGAGGTGGACGTGTATTCACGCTCCCCGTGATGATCCAAAGGGTTGTCATGATGGATATCAAGTATTCCATGGGAGCGACGATCGCCGCAGTACTGCTGGTTTCGGTAATCTTGATCAATATTCTGTCGATCTACCTGCTGAGACGTTTGCGCGCCGCTCATCTCGTAGTGGTTTGAAGGCTTTTCATGAAATTCTTTAGCTACAGAATTCAAAAAGCAGTCGGTCGATTCTTCTTTGGTCTTTACTGTTCTGTTTCATACGTATTTCTCCTATCACCCATATTGGTTGTCATCGGTACTTCACTGAATGGTCCGACAGAAAACGTTGAGGCTTCCTTCAAGTTTCCACCGGACACGTTGTCACTATACTGGTACACCCAAATTCCGGAGGGACAGATCGAAGCGTTGCTGTTGAGTTTTGTTCTCGCTACCGTAGCATCACTGTTTGGCTGTCTGCTGGGAGTGCCAGCCGCGCTCGGCCTGGTACGCAGCAATGTTCCAGGAAAAGCACTGATCAGCGCGCTTTTTCGCGCTCCTTTGCAGATTCCGGCGATCGTAACCGGAATCGCTTTTCTGCAGCTGTTCTACTGGGTAGGTGACATCACCGGATTTTATTGGCAGGGTTCTCTCCTGGGTCTTGCTATCGGTCATATATTCATTGCAACGCCTTATGTTGTCGGAACTGTGACCGCGATTCTGCAAAGATTCGATACGCGGCTGGAGGAAGCCGCTGTAATTCATGGAGCATCACCGAGGCGTGCGTTTTTCCGCGTCACCCTGCCAGTAATCATGCCCGGAGTCTATGCGGGCGCGTTATACGCGTTCATGGTTTCGTTTTCGGATGTTCCAGTTGCAATATTTCTTAGTGCACCTGGATTCGTTACCTATCCAGTCGAAATATTCTTCGCACTTGAAAATGATTTCGAACCGAGCCTGATGGCATCTGCTACATTAGTCATTATCATTTGCCTGTGCCTGCTTTTGCTCGTTCAAAAAGTTATCGGACTCGATGCGCTTTTGAAAGTAGGCGGTTCTCGCGGTGTGGGGTAATCGTACCAGGCTAGTTTGACATTCCCAAGAACTATGATCGCCCTTCTGACAAACTTAGCGATCAATAAATTTCTTGCCGCTCTTAATTTGCCAAAGATAAATTTCGCTTCCACCGACCGAGAGCGAAGTGGAAGTGCAGGGACTAGGCAGTAAACCGACAAATGTAAACATCACCTCATCTTTTCAGTAGTTTATGGTTTTCATCGTGTTTTGTAGTAAACTCTACAAACAGTTTAGAAATGTGTGTATGAAGCAAGACGATAGTCTGGTTGGCTTTTGGCAAAAGCGAGGTGGTCCCAACCCGTATATCTGCTTCGTCTCAAACTGAAAATTAAATTATCGATTAGAAAAATAGTAACTGAGGAAGTGTGAAATGTTTAAAACAGCTAGAAAAGCTTTGACTGGCTTAATCATTGCAATATTTTTTTCGTCATCAGCCTTGGCAGGCCAATTTGATGGTGTTACGCTGCTCGTTGGTACGTGGGGAGGTTTGTGGAAAGACAACCAGGTGGAGAATATCGTATCGAAGTTTGAAGCGGAAGGCGGGAAAGTTGAGTTCGTTACCGGTTCCCCGGCAGCGAATTTCGCAAAAATTGTCGCCGCACGCGGTCAAGCGCCATTTGACGTTGTGGAAATTCTTGCCGCTCAGGTCAAAGACTATCATGAACTGGACGTGCTTCACCCACTGGATTTGAGCCTGATGCCCAACACTGAATTCCTGGCCGAAAGCCGCTATAACGAGTGGTTGGTCGGGTCTTGGGAAACCCAGGAAGTCATCTGCTACCATCAGGACAAATTTGCAGAAGAAGGAATTCCAGTGCCTGAAACCTATCGCGATCTCGTGCATCCAAAAATTGCCGGACGGCTTCAGTTTCCTGACATCAATTCAGGTGGTGGTCTTACCGGTCTGGCCGGTGTAACGTTTGCTGAAGGTGGTAACGAAACCAACATTGAGCCGGGTCTGAAACTCGTCAAAGAGATGAATGTTCTCAAGTTCTGGGCTCGTGGAGGTGAGACGATGGCACAATTTGAGTCCGGAGACATCATTGCAGCAGTCGTTCATGCAGGCTGGTGCCTGCGCGCCAAAAAACTCGCGGGGCAGAATGTTACAAGCGTCCATCCACGCATCAATGACGAGCTTGTGGGTGTCGCTTCAGAAGGCTGGTGGGGTGTCATGAAAAACAGCAAAAACGCCGAAGCTGCCCAATGGTATATCAATCAGTTCATCAGTTCCGACTACCAGTTGAAAATGGCGATAAAAACCGGCCTGGTTCCTGTCAATCTGAGTGTCTTTGAATCAATGGCCGATGACGCGCTTGTAGCGGAAATGATTGTTTTGGATCCAGAAAAAGTTGCCAACCAACTGAGAGTCGACTATTCGAAGGTCATCATTCCGGACTGGACCGACCAGTGGAACAGAGCAATCGCCCAGTAGGAGCGGTAACGCAATAGATTCTTCCGATCGCCAGCAATGTCACAGCGCGTCGTTCTACGGAATGTCACCAAGACATTTGGCAGTGTAGTCGCTCTTAAGACTATTAGTTTGGAAATTGAGGAGGGTGAATTCATCACCCTCCTCGGACCCTCTGGTTGCGGCAAAACAACCACGCTCCGGCTGATTGCGGGATTCAACGACCCGGATCAGGGACAGATTCTGCTGGGAGATCAGGACATAACGAATCTTCCCCCACAGAAACGGGAAATCGGAATGGTTTTCCAGGACTATGCACTTTTCCCGCATCTCACCATAAAGGAAAACATCGCCTTTCCCCTTCGGGAAAGACGTACTCCCAAAGAGAAAATCAATGACCGGGTCGGGGAATTACTCGAACTTGTACGCTTACCAGGTGTGGAAGGACGTTATCCCTCAGAACTGAGCGGCGGACAGGCACAGCGAATTTCAGTAGCGCGAGCCGTCGCATATCCACCTAGAGTCTTGCTTATGGACGAACCGCTAGGCGCTCTTGATCTTAAGCTCCGGGAAGCCATGCAGTTGGAGTTGCGGAGAATTCAACAGGAATTGCAGATTACAACGGTTTTCGTCACCCACGACCAGACTGAAGCAATGAACATGTCCGATCGAATTGCCGTTATGAGAAACGGTGAAGTTGAACAGGTCGGTACGGCAAGGGATATATATAACTTTCCGCAAAGTTCCTTTGTTGCCGATTTTGTCGGACGCATCAATTTGCTAGATGCAAAACTGTTGGGCAAATCCAGAGAGGTCGCTGAACTGAATATTCTCAATGACCTTAAAATTCGCGCAAATATCACTACAGAAGCCGAAGCAATGTCCAAATCTCTCTGCGTCGGCATCCGGCCGGAAAAACTTGTTATCGGCAAGTCGGGACACGAAGACAGGTATGACAACTGCATCCCGGGTAAAGTCATCAGTTCTACTTTTTCCGGCAATCTACTGGACGTGTTTGTTGATGTTGGAGCAAGCAGACCATTTCTGGTGGAACAACGGCCGGATCAAGTTCCTTTAAACCCCGATACACAGGTTGAAGTATGCTGGAACGCGCCAGATTCATTGGTTTTAAACGCAGAATAAACCAATAGCAGCTGAACATTCTCGTCTTGCAATCCAACTGACACAAGTCGTGTCGGCAGTCTTCTACAAATATTGAGCAAATGCAGCGTTTTCCACCAGTCACAGGCGCAATCCTGTTGATGGCGACTTCGACATTGTTTCTTGCTACCATGCAGGCGCTGGTGCGACACCTTGGGCAAGATATTCACAGTTTTCAGATAACCTTTGTCAGCAGCATTGTAGGGTTGATTTCACTCGCTGTTCTTTCAAAGTTCAGAATACCGTCCCTATTCCAGTCTCAACGCAAGAATCTGCTTATCTTTCGGGGCTTACTAGTCGCTTTTGCAAACTTAGTTTATTTCTTCGGATTGACGTTGACACCACTCGTTGAAGCAACGTCTCTCAGCTTTGTCGGTATCGTCTTCGCCGTAATCCTATCAGTCGTTTTTCTGCGGGAAGTTATGAATTCTCATCGATTGGTCAGCATTCTTGTTACATTCTTTGGAATTTTCGCAATCCTACGACCGGGATACATTGACGCCTCATTGGGAGCCTACGCGATCCTGCTGGCTTCATTAATATGGGGTCTGGCACAGGTCGTATCGAAAGTACTCGCCCGAACGGAAACACCGACAGTGATAATAACATGGTCACTCGTGGTGACTAGCTTGGTATCTGCAATTTGCGCATATCCCGTTTGGATGCCCATGACATTGCAGCAATCCGTGGAAATTATTTTGATTGGATTGTGTTGGACAATCGGCCATCTCGGCATGACGAAATCTTTAGAGATGTATGATGCAACGGTAGTCCTTCCGGTGAACTGCACCAGACTCGTCTGGGCTGCAGTGATCGGACTGCTCGTATTTCAGGAGTTTCCGGATTCGTGGACAATTTTCGGCTCCGTACTGATCGTGTTTGCGATCGTTTTCCTTTCACAGTCGGAGATGCGAAACACCAAGGCTTCCGTATAAACAATGATTCAACCCTCAGGTGTATGTATCGGGTAGCGCATCGCTAAGAAAATATATTTTCTAGTTGCCGACGTGAATTATGGTCGATCGTGTGAGGAACATGGGGCACTCAAAGCAGGTGAAATTTCCCCTTACGAGCGATGAGGATACAACTCACATTCAAGGAATCATATTCCGTAATCTAAGCTATTCGAAAGTGCCTTCGTACCGCATATCTCAGACAAGCGCAACAAAGTGTAGGCGGAGAAAAACTGCAGGTTTGCTCAACAAGCCAATTCAGAATCTTGGCTCTATAATGCATCTCAAGGCTTCCTTACCGTGAGTTGAAATCGCGTCCTGGCAATTTAGCGAGAAATTTTCCACGTTCAGGTCCCGTAAGCCTATTCAATACGTGCAGAAGAACCAAAAGCAAGCCTGTTTGTTTTTTATATCAATATATTAAGTCATTTAGTTGATGAAGCTTTAATCCTGAATCCCGAGTTGTCACTTTCGGTCGTAGACAACAGATAAATTTGATCTGATGATACAATTTTGAATACAAACCACAATAATGATAAGAACATGTTATTTCATCAGTACTGACAATCCTCATCGCTGATTGTGAGTCTGAGAGTACCATCGTATCAATCAATTTCTATAGTTTTATTCGCAGCTTGTTACAACAAGATTGGCGAAATTTGGAGGTTAAAAAATGGATCCACTGAACCCTAGAAACCCTGGAAAAGTAGAATGGTCCGGAGACAACCCCGGAATTTACCTGAAAGAGGACCCGACAGGAGACTGGACTTCGCTCGGAATATTCTTCCGCGTCAATCTCTCCCCACACGGAACCGGGGAAACGATGATCGTCCTGGAACAGCCGGACGATGCTATGGGATTACCAGGTGCCAATAATATATGCCTTACCAACAATGAAGAATTGACACGTTACCTGATTCGGGACTATATGTCCAAGTTCCCCTCTTTCAGAGGGCGAAAAGGATTGGACGCAATGACTTTCCGACAAATAGACCAAGCATACACAAGCGGTGATCTACGGGAGGAATGGATCGAAAAATTGGTATCCGGCGACGATCTGGAAGTAACGATGAAATGGAGTCAACTTCAAGAGCCGTTTGCCGCGGAAGTGGCAGCCGAAGCGTCGGCAACCGGTGAGCACGAAATGTACAGTGTTTTCCTCGAATCGAAAGATGCCAGCATCTCT
Organism: Arenicellales bacterium; assembly: GCA_963662635.2. Lineage (GTDB taxonomy): Bacteria > Pseudomonadota > Gammaproteobacteria > Arenicellales > JAJDZL01 > JAJDZL01. The sequence goes on along the minus strand of CAXXFC010000004.1, from coordinate 67,476 downwards.
ATCAATGGCCGACAACTTTCAGGTTCGGTTACTACACGGCAATTCTTCGGCAAGGAAATGAGCACCGCTTTTATGGCTATTTCCGAAACCTGGCTGATACCGGCTCGCTGACTGCTTGTTTGTCGGCTCAGATACCTTATTGACTCTTCGGAGGATCAACCTCCAAACCAAACATACCCAGAAGTTCTCCGTGTTCCACGAGTCCTCGATGGCAACGTACCATAGCGATGCCATCGACGGGGAATCTGATCTCGGTTGGAGGCTTGGACATATCCTCAAAATGATGGATATAGCCTGCAATTCGGCCGGCAATGACACTGTCGCCCGGTGTGAAATTAGGTTCGAATAGTCCTCTGTGCGGAGCGTAGCTCGACTGTGACGGTGAATTGAACTCCAAGAATTTGGGTGAAGGGCTTCTTGGTTGCAGTTCGCCTTCAAGAACTCCCAGATATCTCAGAAAGTTGTGGACACCCATTTCCCCGACTCTTAGAGTTTCCGGTGTGATTTGACCTCCGCCGCCCAGTTCCACCGAAATCATCGGGAGATTGTTCCGAAGCGCACCGTTATTGACACTCCGATTATCGTTTAATTCACCCATCAGCCAGACGATTTCAGTTCCGAATACCACAGCAAGTTCCAGATTCTTTTCAGTAAGACTTGCGTTTTCATTTCGCATAGCCATCGAGCATGGTGCAAACCAAGCAGCCTTGCCACCCGAATGCAGATCCAGTACAGCGTCACAAACCGGCATGATCGCTGTTTCCAAAAAATTCGCAATCATTTCAGTCGGACTCCCGTCGGCATCACCAGGAAAAGCTCTGTTGAGATTGCCATCATCCCATGGCGATACCCTTGATCCCGCATCGACAGCCGGAAAGTTCAGTGCAGGAAGTATGATTATTCTTCCACTAACTTCGCTCATGTCAACATGATGGAAGAATTTAAGCAGCGCTACCGGACCCTCAAATTCATCGCCGTGCACCCCACCGATCATGAGCACCGTCGGTCCGGTTCCGTTCACAATGGTGGCAACTGGGATCGGAATATATCCAAGCGCAAGTTCGTTGTTTGAATACTTGAACCTCAGTTCTCCCGAACGCTTACCCGGTGACACGAAATCCATGTCAGTCCAGAATCGAGTTCGCTCCAGTAACGGATTGGCGTATTCGGTCACAGCAACTCTGTAACTTTCTGTGCTTGACTGATCAAAAGATCGTCCTTGTTGTACGCACCGATGAGTTGGATTCCCAGCGGTAGTTTATTTGGTCCGAAACCTACCGGTAATGTAATGGATGGAACCTGTAGCAAGGTCCACATTCGACTGAATATGGGATCGCCGGTTGCATCGAGTCCTAAAGGAGCCTCACCGGGAGCACTCGGAGTCAGCAAAATATCAACTCGCTCAAAAATTGTCCTGAGCTTACGCTGCCACAGCTCGGCCAGACCACGTGCATTCATGTAGTCTTCAAAACTCGTTCTCTGGCCAGTCTCAATCAGCTCTTTTATCTGAATACTCAGCAAGTCCTTGAACATTGTGTATTCGTAATCAAGAGAGCGACTGGCCTCATATGCCATGACAGTTGCCTGTGCAATCGAAAGCGCGCCATCAGACGGTCCTATCTGAATTTCCTCAACCTCGCAGTCGCTGCGCGACAGCCGATCTGCTACAGTCTCGACAACTTCTCGTTGACAAGATTCTGCTTCGTTCCAGTGAGCTGTTTTCACCAAACCGATGCGAAGATTCGAAGATAACTGATGATCGCGCTCGGCCTCACCAAATAATGCGTTGCGAAGCAGCAGTAGATCGTCCACCTCTCGAACGAAGAAACCCAGGGAATCGAGACTCTGAGCCAGCCCACAGACTCCCTCCAAACTGAACATTCCGCGACTCGCCTTGTAACCGACAACACCGCAATAAGCGGCTGGGCGGATAACCGACGCTGCCGTCTGCGATCCAAGCGCCAGTGGAAGCATAAAATCTGCAACTGCAGCAGCCGACCCCATAGATGAACCGCCGGGAGTGTGCAACAGGTTATGAGGATTTCGAGTTCTACCGGGTGAAAAGTATGCAAACTCCGTTGTTTCAGTCTTTCCCGGAATCACGCAACCGGCGTTTCTGCACATTGTGACACATACAGCATCGCGTTGAGGATAGTAATCAGTGTAGATCGAACTGCCCTTCGTCGTCGGGAAATCCGAGGTATCCATAATATCTTTGATTCCGACAGGAATTCCGTAAAGAGGTCTTGCTGGCTGGTTCACTCCCAATTGAGACATTTTATAAATTGACAAATCCTCATCGAAATACGTAAATGCCAGTACTTCGCGGTGACGCAGATGAATGCGCGCAAAACAATCAGCAAGAAGTTCATTCGGACTGATCTCAGCCCGATTGATCAATTCGCTTACATCTCTCAGCGACAGTTCATTGAGCGCAGTCACGATTCAGTCCAGATTCATGCAGATTGTGTTGAAAACTTCGGGAGAATATCGGAATATGCCACCACCTAACCGTCCAGCCACGCCTTCTCTATCAAGAATTCCCAGCGCAACGATCGGAGTTCTTCCTTTCTCTTCTACGGTACGTGCATTGATACCCACACGTATTTTGAGATTTCCGAAATCAGAATGAATTTTCGGTAAAAGCAATGGTGGCAGTTCAAATGCGTCGTCCGGTACAAACCCATCGAACGCTTTCTGTTGTTCAGGTGCAAGGGCCAGCACCATAGCACCAAAACCAGCGATATCGACAATGGCACTGTCACCAATCGCCCCGAGTGCTCTTTCAGGTGAGAATTGTCCAATATCCCCCTGAGGTGGAGCCGACGGTCCGGTAAACCATTTCCCGGGTATACCAGCAACTTGAAATCCATATTCAAACCCGTTCGCACCGGCAGCGGTAAGCAGACTACTATGTTGCGTATCAGCGGCTCCCGATAGCATGCACTTGCATGCGGCCATCCAAAGATTCAGAAAGAACATGGGACTTTGACGAAGAAACTCATAGGCTGTTGGATATGATTCGATTTTCGGATGCCATTCATCTAACAGAAATTCGGTACCGGCTTTCGTTCTTCCGTGACAGTCATCCCCTCTTCGCAGAGCACGGGCACCAATCGAGATGAGATCAATATCATGGGAATGCGCCGATGCAATCGTATCCATCAATTCACCGTTCAGCCAATGGAAGTGAGCGATTACATCGTCGCTGAACTGTCCGAGTCGCATCGCCGGCCCATTTCCGCCATTCAGAGGGGCATATGCTGGAGGTGCCTTACCCGCCACATCAACAATTTCATGAAGCCACATAGAGGAAGAAACAACTCCGGCGAGCGGTACCACGACACCGCAGTCTTGAGCAGGAGTCAGTATGACTTCGCCCGAAAGAATGAGTTTTCGAGCTTCGTTAAAATCGTGTGCAATCCCCTCAAAGACAAGTGCGGCACTCGCTGAGTTCAGTATTGGCTTGGTGACGAGTGATGGAGACGAAAATGCCGGCCCCGCGTGCAACAGCACATTGGTGTCAATGTTCAGTGCATCCCTCGCCCGCTGATGGTCGCGTAGCATCGGACGAACTGAATGGACTTTTTTCAGTGCCTCGACGTCTGCAGGGTGGAGAATTGAGTCATTCATCTAGACTTGTAATTAGTATAAATTCTGCGAAATACAGTCCAATAGTCCGACAATGTGATTGTTCGGCGAAATCACTAGTCGAAATTCTACCACTTCACCAACGCTTAAAGATGGAAAAGCATGGAAAGGATTTTTTATTATACCGAGTGCTTCCATCTTTATAATGAATCCGATAAAACTCTGTTCAAAAATATTGCTGCGCTGAAAGCCCAATGACTACTTGAAGAGGCGGACTCCTTCATGGAAAGCAAAATACAAGAAACACGATGGTCACGAAAAGCCTTCGATGGCTATTCAATTCGAAATCAGTTGAACCCTGATTCCGAATTTCTACATGTGGGACCATCCACCCTTTGTGGCGAATATCTCAGACGATTCTGGCATCCGGTGGCGATGTCTTCGCAATTGGACAGCGGGACCCCGGTGGCTATTCGAATCCTGGGCGAGGACCTGGTCATATTCCGAGATCTCAGCGGACAAGTCGGACTGTTGCATAGACACTGCGCGCATCGACGGGCATCTTTGGAATTCGGACGCATTGAAGAGCGCGGAATACGTTGTTGTTATCACGGCTGGCATTTCGACGTTGATGGTACCATTCTGGATACTCCAGGCGAACCGGAAGACAGCAAAATTCGTCACGAGATCTGCCAGGGTGCGTATCCGGTTCACGAATATAGGGGTTTGATATTTGCGTATATGGGACCACCGGAGGAAATGACTGAATTTCCATTCATGGACTCCATGGCAATTCCAGATCATGACCTGGTGCCCTACTCCATTCATTCTCCGAATAACTGGCTGCAGGAAACCGAGAATGCTATTGATCCGTTTCACAGTGTTTTCCTGCACGGCAGGATAAGCGGACCGCAGTTTCCCGGCCTTGAGCACTTTACCGAATTACCCGTTGTCGTCTACCGAAGTCGTCCGGAAGGTATTCTCTACGCTCATGCCCGAAGGACCGGGGATCTTCTGCGCCTGCGATTTCACGACTATCTGCTACCGAACCTCGCGCAGAACGGTGGAATGTTTCAGGTAATGGACAAACCCAAAATCTTCGGCCGAACAAGTCTCACAAAGTGGGTTGTTCCGCTTGACGACACAAACAGCCGCAAATTCGGCTGGCGTCACTTCAACGATAAGGACGAAGTGCTCCGTCAAGGAAGCCGAGACAACGTCGGCTGGGAGACTGTGGATTTCTACGGACAGACCGCGCATCGTTCGTACGACGAACGTCAAAGCAATCCCGGCGACTGGGACGCCTGGACGAGCCAGGGCCCGATGAATGTGCACAAGCGCGAATATCTGGGCAGCACTGACAAAGGTGTCGCCATGCTTCGTGCACGGTTGAGAAAGGACATCCGAGCCGTGGCAAATGGCAAATCTGTGGTCCGAATCACGGGTACCAAAAAAACTCCTTTCAGAACATATGGCGGAGATACAGTTCTGTCATTACCTCCGGTTCAGAATGACAACAAATATATTGAGGATGTCATGAATAGCGTAATGGATGTGTACGAATCGTCGGAGAAGTGTTCGATTTCGGAAAGAATCGATTTCATCAAACACGAAATTTCGCTCAAGTATCCAGATGCTGTCTGAAACATATGGTGGGGTACGACCGCATGCTGGCCTCAGCAGGATCAAACCCCACATGGTCATCGAGAACTCAGATGACCTGCCCACAATTCGTATTGATATTTCTTCTAACGAAAGTGTATACGGCCCTAGTCAGTCCGCTATCGCAGCTGTAAAAAAAAGTAGTGAGTCCATGTATCGCTACGCCGGCGATGCAGTCCGCGACCTGACAGTTCAAATTGCCAGGATTCACAACATCGATCCTAAAGGTATCGTCTGTGGACACGGTTCTGACGATCTGCTGCTTCGAATCGCACAATCATTTCTGCAACCGGGCGATGAACTGATCTGCAGCGTCAACGGTTATCAAAGGATTCCAAACTTCGCCCATACGGCAAACGCCAAACCGATCAAGGCAACTGATCGAAATTTCACTGCCGATATTGACCGGATTCTGGAATGTGTGACCGACAGAACCAGAGTTGTCATGCTGGCGAATCCGGACAACCCAAGCGGAGCATACTTACCCGGAAGTGAAATCCTTCGACTGCATGCCGGTCTTCCCGACACTGTCCTGCTGGTTTTGGATTCAGCCTATATGGAATATGTCGATGCAAAGGAGTTCGAAAACCCAAAAATTCTGATCGAAGAGTCAAAGAATACAGTCATGACAAGAACATTTTCGAAAATTCACGGATTGGCCGGCTTACGTCTGGGATGGATGTATGCAGCACCTGAGGTGGCTGATGCGGTTAGAAAGATTGGTATGACGTTTCCGCTTTCCAATGTCGCATACAAAGCAGGTTTAGCGGCGCTGAATGATCGGTCGCATTCGGAATTCGTATACGAACAGAACCTCAAAGTGCGAACTGAATTCTCGGACGGACTTAAACGGCTTAAGCTGGAAGTCATTCCGAGCCAGACAAATTTCGTACTTGCGCGTTTCCCGCATCCTGTTCATTCAGCGAAGAATGCGTACGACTTTCTTCGCTCTCATGGAATTCTTGCGAGACGTCTAATGTCAGATTCATTCTCCGAACATTTGCGTTTCACGTTGGGCTTTCCGCAACAAATGAACGAAGTTTTGGATACATTGCGGCTGTTCTTCGAACATCAACACACCCGCACCGGAACACTTGACCATTGACTGCCAATATCTCAGCAACCTTGAAGGGCCCGTCAATCATTTCCGCTTTAAATGATGCCGGCGTGCAAACAGTCGTCGCACTACCTGACATCGTGACCTGTTCAGGGTTGCTGTGGCCGCTGAGAGAAGATCCAAATGTGAGACTTATTCCGGTATGCAAGGAAGACGAAGGCGTTTCGATTTGTGCCGGACTATCGTACTGCAATCAGCGTTCGGTACTTCTGATTCAGCACACGGGCTTTCTGGATTCAATCAATGCTATTCGAGCCATTGCTGTCGAATACCAACTACCTATTGTGATGCTGGTCGGTTTGCAGGGTATGGAATCTGACGGAAGAGACCCTTTGGAGTCAGATCGCCTCGGAATTCGAATCGTACAGCCCATCTGCGAAGCGATGAAACTAACGACTTATCTGGTTGATGACGATGTGTCCGTTGGGAAACTGTCCGCCAGAATTGAACAAGCTTATGAGCTATCGCAACCTGTAGTCTTTCTGATATCACAGCACCCATCAGCCGATTAGTTATGCTACGAAGGGATGACGCCTTGAAGGCACTGGCCGCATATTACACCGACGGGATTGCCGTAGGTGCATATCAGGGTATATTCGATTGGATGCAAATTCGTCCTCACCCGCTGAACTATCTTTGTACCGGTGCTATGGGTCAGGCTTCGTCTCATGGTCTTGGAATCGCGTTAGGTGCGCCAAACGAAAAAGTAGTGGTGCTTGATGGTGATGGCAGCCTATTGATGAACCTCGGCAGTCTGTTCACCATCGGGCACGCTGCACCCGGGAATCTGGTGCACTTTGTCATGCACAATCGGACCTATGAGGTGAACGGCGAATTCCCAATCCTGGATTCAAAAATTCTTCAGTTTGAGGAGTTGGCTCGAATCGCCGGTTATAGACATTCATTCGCCTTCGGCGATATCGCAGATTTCAAGCCCAGGATCAAACATATTCTTGAACTTGAAGGCCCTGTATTCGTAAATCTCCACGTAAAACCCGGTGAGTCCTATCCGCGAGACTATGTAACCATTCACAGTTCCGAATCCCGGTCAGTGTTTCGCAAAGCACTTCATGCGAGATTGTTCGGAAACCAACAATAAAATTAATCGTTGAGCAGATCTTCAGATTTATTGCTAAATGAAATAAATAAATGGATTCATTCACAGACTGATATGTGATACGAAATACGTCAATGTTCGAAACTACATATGATTTTTACTAGAAAACAGAATATTCAAAATGACCGGCCACCACCACCGAGACCGGGCTTGCTGTTTACGCGAAAGTCACCTCTCATAGATATCGCGCAATTACTGATACTCATCATATTGATCAGTTGGGTAATTTTACAAGGTGCCCAGGCGATGCAGTACAACTGGCAATGGTATCGGGTCGATCAATTCATCTATCGAATTGTAGACGGCGAATTCATTCATGGCCGCCTGATCAAAGGGTTGATTGTGACTTTTGAAATCACAATTTTCAGCATGGTACTATCCGTCGCGATCGGATTGATTACAGCGCTTCTTCGCATGTCCAATTCATTTTCGGGCAAACTTCTTGCGAATGTTTACCTCGAACTGATCCGAAACACACCCCTTCTTGTCCAGCTGTTCCTGTTCTACTTCATAATCGCCCCGATAATCGGTATAGACCGATTCTGGACCGGTGTGCTCTGTCTTGGTTTTTTTGAGGGTTCTTTTGCGGCGGAAATAATCCGTGCTGGAATTCAATCGGTGCCGAGAGGTCAGACCGAAGCCAGCAACGCGCTGGGCTTCACGCGGACTGATCGATTCCGCTACATCATACTCCCTCAATCCATACCCCTGATACTCCCACCGATGACTGGCCTGATAATCAATCTAATCAAGCATTCTGCGATTGTCAGCGTCATAGCAGTGGCTGATCTCACCACTGAAGGGTTGAACATAATATCGGAGACCTTCATGGCCTTCGAAATCTGGTTCACTGTCGCCGCAATCTATCTTGCGGTAACTGTGTCTCTTTCGTTGTTTGTCTCCTGGCTCGAATCGAGAGTCACAAGAGGCAGATGACGTATTACCTCACTATCATATCTATGGAGATAGAAATTGATGAAAATTAAAACTATATTTGCCGCTGTAGCGGCTGCAGCACTGATCGCTTTTTCCGGTTTGGCTGGTGCAAGTTCCCAGGAACTTTCCGCAGACAGCGTACTGGAGGAAATCAAAAAGCGCGGCGTTCTTCGCGTTGGAATGTCCACATTCGTACCTTGGGCAATGCGCGACAAACAAGGCAACCTGATCGGGTTTGAAATTGATGTCGCGACCAAAGTTGCCGAAGATATGGGTGTCCAAGTCGAATTCGTGCCGACCGCTTGGTCCGGAATCATCCCGGCGCTAATCGCTCGGAAATTTGACGTGATCATCGGCGGTATGTCAATCACACCCGGACGCAACCTGACCGTGAACTTCACTGCACCTTATGCGCACTCCGGACAACAGATGGTTGCGAATAAGGCTTTGGCAGATGGATTTTCTGTTCCGGACTTTAATTCATCGGATGTAACTATTTCCTGTCGTCGGGGCGCAACACCCTGCAACGTGGCACAGAAAATGTTTCCAAAAGCCAATGTAAGCAGGTTTGATGACGATGCGCAAGCGTTTCAGGAAGTTGTCAATGGCAATTCCCATGCGATGATTTCAAGTGCACCGAAGCCGAGATTCTGGATGAGCAGGTATCCTGACAAGCTGTTCATGCCGACAGAAGAAAATCTCACGACTGGTGATGAGGCATTCGCTCTGCGTAAAGGCGACCCTGATGCGTTGAACTTTTTCAGCAATTGGATTCTGGTCAATACCAGTAATGGTTGGCTGAAAGACCGTCACGACTTTTGGTTCACAACCCAGACATGGGCAGACCAAATCGAGGAACAGTAGACATCAGCGCAGTCGAGAACTTCCCCGATCTGATTTCGGGGAAGTTCCGCTCTCTTTTTGAACCAGAACTGCCATGCCTGAGAATCGACCACCGCCAATATTGAAAAAAGCGAAGCGCGTCACATGGCTTGATATTTTTGTGATCAGCGTAGTGGCCGCGGTCATTACCGCAACTTATTATCGTGTCGAACATGTTTTGGTGTACCAGTGGAATTGGGGGCTGATATTTGAGTACTTCATCCGAATCGACGAGGTAACCGGAGACATCCTACCCAATTTGTTCCTGAAAGGTGTCGCGATGACACTCAGGCTGGCTTTTTGGGGGACCGTCATCGCCGCCGTCATCGGAATCGTGATGGGCCTGTGTCGAGTGAGTAACAGTCTGTTTCTCAAGGCCGGCAGCCGTCTCTATGTTGAATTGATCCGTAACATCCCGCCCGTAGTATTCATATTTGTATTCTATTTCTTCATCAGCAGCCAAATCATTCCCCTGCTGGGACTGGACAACATCGCGTATACAGCATCGCCAACTACGATTGCGGTGCTCGAAACGCTATTCGGACCGATCGGACTTTTCACGAATTTTCTCGCCGGGCTGATCTGCCTGGCAGTCTTCGAAGGTGCGTATATCACAGAAATCGTACGGGCTGGAATCCAGTCGATCGGCAAGGGACAGTGGGAAGCTGCCCGGGCAGTCGGACTTTCAAGGTTTTTTGTCTTGCGTGATGTCGTACTTCCACAGGCATTGAAAACCATTCTTCCACCGCTGGCCGGCCAATTCATCATTCTGGTAAAGGATTCAAGTATCGTCTCTCTGATTTCTGTTCAGGAACTGACATTTCTGACCCAGGACGTATCCAATACAACTACACATTTTTTCGAGGCATGGATGCTGACCGCAGCACTGTATTTCATGATGTGTTTCCCATTGGCAATATTGTTCCAACGCTTTGAACGTACAGGAATGGGAATACAAAAACACTAACAGTATCAGTTACATTAACAGGATTTCGTCAAGGAAAACATTATGAGTAAATCCGAAGCAAATCAATTTCTTCAGATCAAGGGGCTCGGCAAATGGTTCGGTCAGTTCTGTGCCCTTTGGGACATCAATCTGGAAGTGAACTCAGGTGAACGTGTTGTGGTATGCGGCCCTTCAGGATCTGGAAAATCAACAATGATCCGCTGCATAAACCTGCTTGAAACGTTTGAGGCGGGTGAGATTCTGATTAATGGGGATCTGGTAGTCAATGATCCTAAGAAAATTCTTGCGGTGCGTCGCAAGGTTGGCATGGTTTTTCAGAATTTCAACCTGTTCCCTCACATTACGGTATTGCAGAACCTGATGCTGGGCCCGATACGAAATTTAAACTTTTCCAAGAGCGAAGCGACGGAACGAGCGATGAAGTATCTGGAGAAGGTTCGAATACCTGAACAGGCTCGAAAATATCCTAGTCAGCTATCCGGTGGACAACAGCAACGTGTAGCCATAGCGCGTGCTTTGTGCATGGACCCTGAAATGATGCTCTTTGACGAACCGACATCCGCACTCGACCCCGAGATGATTTCCGGTATTTTGGATATCATGGTGGAACTTGCTGAAGGTGGGATGACAATGATTGTCGTCACGCACGAAATGGGATTTGCCAAACAGGTCGCAGACACAATGGTTTTCATGGACCACGGTGAAATTGTTGAAGTTGCTCCGCCTGAACAATTCTTCACGAACCCGAAGAGCAATCGTTCCGAGCTTTTTCTAAGTCAGATTCTTTCGCATTGACTTTATTCCTGTTGATCCATTTCGCACTGCGGGAATTTCCGACATGAAGCCCAAACAGCGTTATTCGCTCGGTGCTCTGGCTAAAGGTGCGTTCCACAACCACAAAAACTGGGGACGAGCCTGGCAAAGCCCTCCTCTGCAACCAGATTATGAAGTCGTAATTATCGGTGGTGGAGGTCATGGTCTCGCCACCGCGTACTATCTTGCCAAGAACCACGGAATTCGCAAAGTTGCGGTATTGGAGAAAAATTGGATAGGAGGCGGTAATAGCGGTCGAAACACCGCAGTCATCCGTTCCAACTATCTTCGCGAAGACAGTATCCGATTTTTTGACAAATCGCTTCAACTGTATGAAACACTGAGTCGCGACCTGAATTACAACATCATGTTCAGCCAAAGGAGCGAGGTTGACATACTGCTCACCAATACCAGCATGCGTAATATGCGGCGGCGTTCCTTGAACATGAATCTGCAAGGTGTGGAATTCAAAATGCTTAGCGCAGATGAAGTAAGGCGCAGAATTCCAGTGCTGGCCCCGATGAAGGAGTGTCGTTTACCAATTCTGGGCGGGTCGGTACAAGAAAGAGCCGGTATCGCCCGTCATGATGCCATCGTCTGGGGATACGCACGCGCGGCGAGTGCGTATGGTGTCGATATCATTCAGAATGTCGCGATCACCGGAATTCAGCGCGCGGAGAACGGTGAGATATCCGGCCTGGAAACAGATCACGGTCCGATAAAAACCAATAAGATTGCGACTGTGGCAGGCGGTGAGAATTCGGGTGTCGCAGAAATGGCCGGTACCCGCCTGCCACTGCAGACGTTCAATCTGCAAGCTTTTGTATCCGAACCAATTAAACCGGTACTCGACGTGGTTGTAAATTGCCCGGATTTACAGGTTTATCTCAGTCACTCCGACAAAGGTGAATTGGTAATCGGAGGAATTACCGACGCGCAGCAAATCTCATTTCGTCGAGGAGGTAAACTCGCAGTCCTCGACAGCACAGTCGCAGGTCTGCTGGAACTTTTCCCGACTTTTCGACGCCTGAAACTTCTTCGCCAATGGGGAGGGGCTTTGGAGTTCGCACGAGATGGCAGTCCCATAATTTCAAAAACACCGGTTAAGGGATTTTATGTCAGCGCCGGCTGGTGGGGCGGCTTCAAGGCGATTCCAGCGGGAGGGTTGACATTAGCTCACACGATTGCGAAAGACGAGCCGCACCCTCTTTCCGCTTGCTACACACTGAACCGTTTCGATACCCTCAACTTTCTGATGGAAAGTGGGACAACCGTCCCGATTCACTGAAGCACATCCCACATGACGCTGAACAGTTATTTCTAATCATGCTGCTCATTCATTGTCCATGGTGTGGTTTGCGCTCAGAGTCTGAGTTTCACTGTAACGGTGAGGTTCGCCCGACAAGGCCACTCGCTTCATCAATGACCGATGAGCAATGGGTGGAACATATTTGTGATCGAATTAATTCCAAAGGATGGATTGAAGAGGATTGGTGTCACTCCAAAGGTTGTGGAGAGTGGTTTCGACTGCGAAGAAATACATTAACACACCAATTGGAACAGGACTGACGAATCCCATGTCCCATCGATCGAACAGGCTTTCAAGCGGAGGGTTCATCGACCGCAGTCAATCGATCGGATTCGAGTTCAACGGCCGAAAATATACTGGCTATCAGGGTGATACACTTGCATCCGCTCTCATGGCGAATGGAATAGATGTCATTTCGCGCAGTTTCAAATATCATCGACCTCGCGGACTCTGCGCCTCAGGTTATGCCGACGTGTCATCGATGGTTCAGATCGACGGCAATGAAGATGCTCCAAACATGCTTGCCAGCGTCATGCCACTTTCAGAGGGTATGACTGCAAGATCCGTAAATTGCTGGCCCAGTCTGGAATTCGATGTTGGAACTGCCCTTCGGTTGCTGTCACCCATTATTCCGGCGGGATTCTATTACAAGACATTCATGTGGCCGCATTGGCACCTGTTTGAGCCGCTTATCAGAAAGGCAGCCGGATTCGGTCACGCCCCCGATTCGACGCCTTTGAGATCTTTCGCGAGCTGTTATGACCATTGTGATGTTCTGATCGTCGGAGCAGGCCCATCTGGCCTGTGTGCCGGACTCGCCGCATCTAGGGCTGGCGCGAGGGTGATCTTGGCTGACGACATGCTACAGCCCGGCGGGGGCCTGCTGAAGAGTTCCGCGGAAATTGACGGCAAGAGTAGCATTGAATGGATTTCCGAAGTCGTTGAGGAACTCGATGCCAATCCGTATGTATCCCGACTTCAAAACGCAACTGTATGGGGATATCTCGAAGGAAATCATGCAGTTATTTCCGAACGGTCTCCAAGGCCGGAAAATTTACTTCGACGCAGCCGCAGGGTATGGGCCAGGCAAGTGATAGTTGCAACCGGTGCGTTCGAACGACCGATAGTGTTTGAGAATAACGATCGACCGGGTGTGATGCACGCATCAGCAGTTTCATCCTATATACGCAATTTTGCGGTCAAACCGGGGCAGAAAGCTGTCGTATTTACCAACAACAATTCCTCATACCGTACTGTTTCTGATCTGAATCACGCCGGCATATCGATCGCTGCAGTAGTTGATGTCAGAAGCCGAGTGGATGACCGCATTCGGGATATTGTGTCACAGGGGACTGAAATTTATCTGGATAGTATCGTCCAGAAGGTTCACGGGAACAAGAGAGTGACGGGAGTCACAATTCATTCTCGAACAACCAAGCAACTCAAAAGCAAAATAGATTGTGATCTTGTATGTGTATCGGGCGGCTGGAATCCTATTGTGCATCTGTTTTCGCAATCCGGAGGATGTCTTGAATACAACGAACAGATTCATGGTTTTGTCCCCGCAGAAACGCTACAGAATTCGCTTGTGGCTGGTGCTGCCCGCGGCAGTCTCAAACTTCAGGATAGTATCAGGGACGGCTTCAAGGCAGGACAGGCGGCTGCAACGGTACTTGGATTCCCTGTTCCAGCACTGCCAAGTCTCCAAGTCAATGATCAATTCAACGCTGACTATGGCATCGAGGAATACTGGAGCGTGCCGCTCGCCAACCGAAGCGGCAAGGCGTTTATTGATCTCGCCGGGGATGTCACCGTCAATGATTTGCATCTTGCCCTGCGAGAAGGATATGAAAGCATAGAGCATCTGAAGCGTTATACGACGACTGGCATGGGACTGGACCAGGGCAAGACAGCGAATGTAACCGCAATCGGTGTCGTAGCGAAACATACTGGAGTTAGTATGGATGAAGTCGGTACAACCACGTTCCGACCGCCATATACGCCTGTTGAATTCGGTGAGCTTGCCGGAAGTTGCAGCGACGACGTTGTATTACCCTATCGCCATACACCGATGACCGAGTGGCATAAATCGGCTGGAGCCGTAATGTTTGAAGCGGGTGCGCGATGGGTTCGTCCGAGCTACTACCCCTGTCCCGGCGAAACAATGGACCAAGCGATTCAACGGGAATGTCGGAAAGTTCGCGAAGGTGTTGCCATGTATGACGGCTCTCCACTTGCAAAATTTGCAATCAAGGGACCTGATTCTGAAACTCTGCTGGATCTTATGTATACGAATTCCTTTCAGAACCTGGAAATTCAGCAAGGAAAATACGGTCTCATGCTATTTGAAGATGGCCGTATTTTTGACGACGGTGTGACATTTCGGCTGGGTCACGAAGAATATCTCATGTCTGGAGCAACCGGCAACGGAAACCTTCTTGAAACTCGATTGGACAGTTTCATCAATGTGGAACGTCCCGACCTGAATGTCCTTTTTACGCCCGTGACAAGTCAATGGGCGAACGCAACCGTATGTGGTCCTTTGGCCCGGACACTGCTTGAGAGCACCGAATCGGATATAGATTTCGCGGCTGACTCTTTTCCTTTCATGTCTATGCGAGAGGGAGTCTTTGCCGGTATGCCCGTAAGGGTCTTCAGAGTCAGTTTTACCGGTGAACTTAGTTTTGAAATCAATACTCCAGCACGCTACGGCCTTGGTCTATGGAACCACTTGATGAAAGTCGGTGAGCAATTCGACATCTGTCCGATCGGCTCTGAAGCAAATCATGTATTGCGAGTAGAAAAAGGATTTATATCACTTGGACACGAAGTGGACGGAACAGTCGATCCTTATGATCTTGGTATGTCATGGATCGTTTCAAAGAAAAAATCGGATTTTGTTGGAATGAAAGCGATGCAGATCCGACGAAGCGCTCGTGACAGTCAACAGCATCTGATCGGCCTTCTGCCGACAAACTCGAGTGAACCGCCACCTGAAGGCGCCCCGCTGGTCTCGACAAGAAATGCGACTCGCTCTGAAGGGTTTGTCTCGGCAGGTGTCTGGAGCCCAACACTTGACCGTACAATCGCGCTGGGACTATTGGCAAATGGCCGCGAAAGACTGAATGAAACGGTGTACATCAACGCGTACGGAAGGATCATACCGGCAATCGTCTCCAAACCGATTTTCTATGATTCAGATGGCAAAAATACGAGGATTTAGGAAATGGGATTTGATGTTGCCGTTCAATTCAAGGAAACTGTCGCACTGATCGACGTACGCGGCACCCCCGAGTGTATGAGGTCGGTATTGATGGACTTGGGTATGAATTTACCTGAGACACCCTATTCCATGTTGCGATGGGAATCAGGCACGGTATGCAGAGTTGGTCGCAAGTGGTGCATCGTCATGACAGATATGAGCCGAGAACTTGGTCTGGCAGCCGATCTGGACGAACTTTCCAGAGGCGTGTTGGTCCAGTGCACTTGCGTCACTGATTCCTATCGTGGAATCAATTTAACGGGGCCCAACGCGCGTGATGTGTTGTCTCAAATCACTCCTTTGAATCTTCATGAATTCAAGGATAAATCTGCGACCTTTACCGAAATTTTTGGACTTAGAGGATTCATCATTCGCTGCGGTGCGGAACATTACACGGTGTTCTGCGACCGGAGCTATGCAGATTACACCATGAAGCGGATGCGCAAATGTGCATTGCTTCACGATAATTCAGGCTAGCAACCAAACGCAAGGGAAATACTCGGCAAGAGTGCCTGAATATCGAAACTTTCAGCAGGTAATAACGCAATCCACTGACTGTTTACCTCAGAGGCAGTCTTCTCTTCAATTCTTCCATCCCTGCCATGGCATTCTGACCCTTGAATTTCCCGCCCTTCATCTTTCTCGTCATTCTCTGCATCTTTTCATACTTCCGCAACAGTTGATTCACGAATCTTGCTTCCACTCCAGCTCCGGCACTGATACGAGCCCGTCGGGTTCCTCTGATGACTGCGGGATGTTGGCGCTCGTGTGGCGTCATGGAGTTGATGATCGCGATTTCGCGTTTTACATCTGCTTCAAGTTGGTTCAATTTGGGAAGTTGGTTTGAAGACAACCCGGGCATCTTCTCGATAAGGCTCGAAATCCCTCCCATTTTCTGTGTTTCCAGCATCTGATCACGATAATCTTCAAGATCGAATCGCTTGCCGCGAGTAATCTTTTTCGCAAGTTTCTCTGTCTTCTGCTTGTCAGATTTCTGCTGGACTGTTTCAACAAGCGACAAAACATCGCCCATGCCAAGTATACGGGAAGCCAGTCGATCTGGATGGAATCGTTCCAGCGCATCTGTACCTTCGCCGACTCCGATGAACTTGACGGGCTTGCCAGTGACATGCCTGACCGAAATCAAGGCACCACCTCGTGCATCACTATCAAGTTTAGTCACGACAACACCGGTCAGCGGCAGTGCCTCATTGAAAGCCGAAGCACTATTGACTGCATCCTGACCAGTCATTGCGTCAATAACAAACAATGTCTCGGAAGGTGAGACAGTCGAATGAACTGACTTGAGCTCATCCATCATCATGTCGTCAACATGCAATCGCCCCGCTGTATCTACTATGACATAGTCGTACGCACTTTTCTTGCCATCTACGACTATCTGCTTGGCGATGGAGATTGGATTACTGTTTACATCTGACTCGAAGAAATCAACACCGACCATCTCTGCCAGTCTTCTAAGCTGATCGATTGCAGCAGGCCGATATACATCAACACTCCCCACCAAGACTTTCTTGCCTTCCTGCTCGACCAGAAATCTTGAAAGCTTTGCAACAGTGGTCGTTTTACCGCTTCCCTGAAGCCCGGCAACCAGTATGACGCTTGGTGCGGCGGTCGACAACTCCAACGGAATATTTGATCCACCCATCACGCGTGTGAGTTCTTCGTGAACAATACCCACGATTGTCTGATCAGGTGTCAGGCTTGATACAATTTCCTGACCAGTTATTCTTGCTCTTACATGATTGATGAAATCCGAGGTCACAGGCAGAGCGACATCGGCTTCTATAAGTGAGCGCCGTACCTGGCGAAGCGTCTCGTCGATCGCCTTGTCCGACAAAACCTTTCGACCCCGGATGGTTCCCAGTGCCTGGCTGAACCTATTTGTTAGTGTTTCGAACATAGTTAAATTGATGTGTAAATAATTTGAAAAGTTCCAGTGAATTCCAATAAACTTTAAACACGACTGGCAATATTATCAAAAACTCGATTGGACGACATACCTGACGGCCTATTATTGGTCGCACTGCTACTGCTGATCTGTCTGTCAGCATTTTTCTCTTCATCGGAAACTGCTACGATGGCTCTTAACCGCTATCGACTCGCCGATAAAGCGAATAAGAACAATAGACGCGCTATTCTTCTCCAGAAACTGATTCGAGAACCCGATCGATTGCTGAGTACCATTTTACTTGGCAATAATCTGGTAAACAATGCTGCCGTCGCCATAACCACCATTCTAGCGTGGAAATACTATGGTGAAGCGGGAGTGGCGGTGTCAACCGCAGCAATCACGATCATTATTTTGGTTTTGGCGGAAGTTCCGCCCAAAACCATCGCTGCAGTTTATCCCGAAAGAATCGCATTCTTTGCCGCGTATATCCTCGATGTTCTTCAGAAACTGCTTTACCCGGCTGTCTGGTTGCTGAGTTCTGTTGTGAAATTAATCAAACTAATACCGGGATTTCATCAAACTCAAGATCAAGAATCGCTTAGCAGCGATGAGCTGCGCGAAGCCGTAAAAGTTTCAGAACAACACTTCGCGCCAGATCAGATGGATTTTCTGCTTGGTGTTCTTGAGCTGGGTGATAGTTCGGTTGACTCCATCATGATTCCGCGTGCTGAGATTCACGCAATCGAATTCGACGATGAAATTACCGATATTGTCGAAAGAATTCTTTCGGAAAGTCAAAGTCGCGTGCTCGTATTTGAAAAATCTTTTGATCATATCAAAGGTGAACTCGACATACAGGAACTCCTGCAGGCACACGACAGGAACCAAATTACCAAGGAAATCATTGAAAGTCACCTTAAAGAGCCCGTTTATCTACCTGAAAATTCAGGACTTCTTGAGCAGTACCAACGGCTACAGGAAGACGAAAGGAATATGGGTGTCGTTGTGGATGAATACGGTGAAATCATAGGATTGATCACCATCAATGAAATGATGAATGAAATAGCGGGGATTGTCGGATGGCAACTCAGAGAAGGAAACTTCGGTATTAAGGAAGAAGAAGGTAAAGGCAGCTATCTTGTCAATGCCATGTTGAACGTCCGCGATCTAAATCGAAAGATGAACTGGGACCTGCCTACTGAAGGTCCCAATACCTTGAATGGTCAAATTCTCAAACACTATGAAGATATTCCCAGACCGGGCATGAGCTTCACTCTCAATGGATATCCCATAGAAACTGTGCGCACGCAGGGCAGCGCAGTCGAGGTCGCACGCGTGTTCCCGAAGATCGCAGACCCGGATGCCAACGGGCAACAGAGTATCGAAGTTTCAGAATACGAACAGCCCAACAGCTGATGCGTCAGACAGTCAGCGGTCATCGAATGCTGGCATACCCGTCAATTGGAAAGATAAGGTGACAGGTAGTTTGGAATCGCCAGGTAAGGCTCGACACCCAAACTGCGTTGGAGGTAGTCCATACCGAGAATTGATATCTCCTTGGCGTATGGTTGCCGGTTCGCTTCCCATCCGTCAATCTGATTTCCAAATCGCCGTTCAAGTTCCTGATATCGTAAATCCCAACCATCACCGGCACCATTCCAATTCTTTCCGATCAACTGCACATCCTGAATTTCGAACAAGCCATCTTCACTGACTGGTTCGACAATATTGTTGGCACCTCTCTCATAAAAGCCTACAAAGAGTTTATCTCTCTTCGCATCCATCGCGACCAAGACTTTCTTGTGTGGTAGACCTTGTGCAACCGCTGCAAGATTTGAGACCGGAATTGCCGGAATTTCGATGCCATACGCGATACCTTGGGCGACACCTGCCGCAATCCTGAGTCCGGTATAGGAGCCGGGACCTTTCCCGTACGCGATCGCGTCGATTTCTTCTTTCGCTATCTGCCCTTCAGACAGCAAACTCGCAACAAGAACCAAAACGGACTCGTTCTGGTCTCGATTTGACGGTTTATGTTTTGTGACTATCTCGCCATTGATATTGAGCGAGACAGACAGCAGCCTATCTGCGCAACTGATCGCCAGAATTTTCATGCCGAAAGAAATTCCTCACGTCTGCGATCCGGTCGGTACGCCGCATTGGTGGCAGACTTTCCAGAAACTTATCGCCATATGAATGGCTTCTGATTCTCGGATCACACAATACCAGCATGCCTTTGTCCTGAACATCGCGTATCAGGCGTCCCACACCCTGCTTCATCGTCAATACGGCGGTTGGCACCTGCCAGTCGGTGAAAATATTCCTGCCTTTGGAAGCCATAAAGTTCTCCCGCGCTTTCATGACTACATCCGGCGGAGAAAACGGTAACCTCGCAATTATCACGCAGGACAGCGCCTCCCCTTTTACATCTACACCTTCCCAGAAGCTGGATGTTCCCAGCAGAACGGCATGGCCATCATCGCGAAATCGTTCAAGAAGGTTCGCACTTGAGTCGCTTCCTTGGCACAGCAACGTGTAGTCGAGTTTCCCTTCCAACATATCGTGAACAGCTCGCATTGCCCGGTAACTGGTGAACAATACAAATGTCCGCCCCTTGGTGATTGGCATCAGTTCCTTAACCAACACAGCGACAGCTTTGTCGAATCCTTCATTATTTGGCGCAGGCATATTCGGTGGAAAATAAGCCAGTGCCTGCTTGTCGAATTCAAATGGGCTCTCCCACTGTGCGAATATAGAATCATCTACTCCTAGCCGACCGGCAAAATGCGAAAAGTCCGAACCCACAGCCAATGTCGCAGAAGTAAAGACCCAACTGCCGTCATATTGATCCAGTCGAGCACCGAACTGCCTCCCGGGTTCGAAAGGCACTCTGGAAACCTTGAAACCTTTCTGGTTTTTCTCGCACCAACTGGCATCCTCTTCACTCTGTCTGGCAAACAAATCAGTTGCATCTTCCAGAATCATCTCAGCTTGATTCTTAATTTTCTCTACAGAAGGCGAAGCGAATGGGTCGAGATTTCCCGCGACTGTCGATATCTCTTCACAAATCTCGCGGTAGCACGCCATAAACTGTTTATTGTTTTCAACATCAGTCAACGAGAACGTTCCGGCAGTTCCAGGCAACGAGTCGTTCGCCTCTTTGGCGAGCTGAATGATGTTCGTCACAGAATTTTCGACCAATGTCGCGTTGACCGACGGTTCTCCACTGATTTCTTCCAGATTTTTACAGAGCTGGTCCAGTCGTTCGGTTGAAACCGTGAGACCAAGAGCCTCCGCTGCAATTTCCGGAAAACGATGCGCTTCATCGACAATCACAACATCTTTGGATGATAACAGTCCGAATTCATCATCGCCGTGAAATATATTGAGGCACAGCAGATTGTGATTCACAATCAGTACATCGGCATTCCTCGCGGCATTCCTCGCCCGATTGACATAGCAGTCTTTCGCGTATTCACATTCATTCCCGATACAGTTCTCTGCGGTGGAGGTGATCGCTGACCGGTTTTCGAGGGACAATCTGGGATATTCCGAAATATCGCCATCTTCTCGCTCCATCATCACCCAATCATAGACCCGATTGATTCTTTCAACTTTTCCGAAAAGGTCACCTTGCCGACTAACCCTGTCATGTCGATACAGACAGAAGTAATTGCTCCTCCCTTTCAGCATCCTGATATCAGGATCAATATTCAGTGCGTCGCATACCCAGGGAAGATCTTTCTGGAACAACTGTTCCTGGAGGTTCTTCGTGCGAGTGGAGATGACCGTTTTCTTCCCGGCGGCAAGAGGTGGGACCAGGTAACCGAATGTTTTACCGGTTCCGGTACCGGATTCTGCAACAAGATTGGACTTGCCAAGAATCGCTGAATCAATTTCCTCGGCCATTTCCTGCTGGCATGAACGAACCTTGAACCATTCGTATAACCGGTTAAAGGGGCCGTTCGGGCCGAGAATTTGAGCGCTGTCAGGCATTGCAGTAAACTCTGGGAATGGCCTGATTCAAACCGAACTCTTCGTCCGGCGCTAACAGCGCATCAGGCAGCGATCTTCTCCCAGAATGATTTGATTCTCTGTGTCCAATTGCTTAAGCCGGGTGTATGTCGAGCACCACCTTTAGAAATCCGTTCATCGAAATTCTCAAGCAATGACTTCTGTTCTGATGTCAAATTCACTGGTGTCTCAACTATCAGTTTGCAGTACTGGTCCCCGACCTGATGGCTACGGACGTTACGTATACCTTTCCCTCGCATTCGCATCACCTTTCCGGTTTGGGTTTCCGGCCTTACCTTCAGATTGGCGCGGCCTCCAAGCGTCGGAATTTCAACAGTGCCCCCCAATGCCGCTGTTTTGAATCCGATTGGAATCTCACAGTAGACATCGTCACCGTCGCGTTCAAATATCGAATGCGGGCGCAAGCGAATCTGTACGAACAAGTCTCCCGGGACGACACCTCCCCGCCCAGCTTCACCCTTCCCAGCCAATCTGATCTGGTTGCCGTGGTCAATCCCCGCAGGAATCTGGACAGAGAGCCTTGTCGTCTTGTGTACCCGTCCCTGCCCTTCACAATCATGACAGGGATCGGTGATGATCGTGCCTTGCCCATGGCATTTGGGACAGGTTTGCTGCAGCGAAAATCCCAGTTGCTGAATTCGCACCTGTCCATGGCCGGCACAGGTACCGCAAGTGGTCGGCTTTGTTCCTTTCCTGGCACCACTTCCATCACACGTCTCACATGGCACCATTCTCGGAACACTGATCTGAGTCTCAATTCCGCGCACCGCATCTTCCAGATCAATATCCAGTGTATATCTCAGATTTGATCCTTGCGCCTGGCGACTGCTCTGTCTGCCGGCACCGAATATATCACTGAAAATATCTCCGAAAATATCTCCGAATCCCTCGGCACCTGAAAATCCCTGCCCTTGCATACCTTCCAAGCCATCATGACCAAACCGATCGTAACGTGCGCGCATATCGGAATTCGAAAGCACCTCATAGGCTTCTTTCGCTTCTTTGAATCGGGACTCCGCAGTCTTGGAATCATCCTGATTTCGATCCGGGTGAAATTTCATCGCCAACTTTCGATAGGCGCGCTTGATGTCCGAGTCGCTGGCGTCTCGCTGTACACCAAGAACTTCGTAGTAGTCGCGCTTTGACATCCTAGCTCACAGGCGAAATTCAGGATTGATCGATTGGACGATCAATCTCGTTTATCGTCTTCAACCTCCTCGAAGTCAGCATCCACCACACCATCGGTGTCACCCGACTCGGGTGATTCTGGTTGCGTCTGAGCGTTCGCATCGCTGTATGCCTTTGCAGCCAACGAGTGACTCGCAGTTGCCAGAGCTTCGGCTTTTGTCTTGATCTCTGCCGTGTCGGCATCCGAAGCGATTGCTGTCTCCAGATCACTGATCGCAGATTTGATCGAGCCCTTTTCCGATTCATCAACCTTGTCCCCGAGCTCGGACAGGGTTTTTTGAACCGAATGAATCAAACCTTCGGCCTGATTCTTCGCTTCGACCTTCTCTCTCATCGCCCGGTCTTCATCGGCATGCTCCTCAGCTTCTCGGACCATACGTTCGATCTCAGCATCATCAAGCCCTGAACTGGATTTGATTTCAATCTTGTTCTCCTTGCCGGTCGCTTTATCCCTGGCTGATACGTGCATAATGCCATTGGCGTCGATATCAAATGTCACCTCAATCTGGGGAACACCTCTCGGTGCAGGCGGAATTTCGGTTAAATCAAACCGCCCAAGAGACTTGTTACCTCCCGCCATTTCGCGCTCGCCCTGCATTACATGGACTGTAACTGCCATCTGATTGTCATCAGCAGTCGAAAAAGTCTGGGTCTCCTTGGTAGGAATCGTTGTGTTTTTCTTGATCAGCTTGGTCATCACTCCACCCAGCGTTTCAATGCCGAGAGAGAGTGGTGTGACATCGAGCAGCAGAACATCCTTGACATCGCCACCGAGAACACCGCCTTGGATTGCCGCGCCCGCAGCCACAGCCTCGTCCGGATTGACATCCTTTCGGGCCTCCTTGCCGAAGATTTTGGCCACAGTCTCCTGAACTTTCGGCATCCGTGTCTGTCCGCCGACCAAGATAACATGATCAATTTCGTTTGCAGAAACGTCTGCGTCCTTCAGCGCTGTTTTACAGGGACCTACAGTTCTTGCGATCAAATCGTCGACCAAAGATTCGACCTTTGCCCGCGAGAGCTTGTAGTTCATGTGCTTTGGTCCGGTATTGTCCGCAGTGATGTAAGGCAGATTCACTTCTGTTTGGCTACTTGAAGACAGCTCGATCTTTGCTTTTTCCGCAGCTTCTTTCAATCTTTGCATGGCCAGTGGATCACCGCGCAGGTCCATACCCTGATCTTTCTTGAACTCATCGGCCAAATAGTCAATCACCCGACGGTCGAAATCTTCGCCGCCCAAGAAAGTATCACCATTGGTTGACAATACTTCAAACTGATGCTCACCATCCACATCGGCGATTTCGATGATGGAAATGTCAAATGTTCCGCCGCCGAGATCGTAGACTGCAATCTTTCGGTCTCCTTCCTGCTTGTCGAGTCCGTACGCGAGTGCTGCTGCAGTCGGCTCATTGATGATGCGCTTTACATCAAGCCCGGCAATCTTCCCAGCATCCTTGGTTGCCTGTCGCTGAGAATCATTAAAGTATGCCGGGACAGTAATCACCGCTCCGGTGACGGTTGCTCCCAGGTAATCCTCAGCTGCCTGCTTCAGTTTCTGCAGAATTCTGGCGGCGACTTCAGGTGGTGCGAGTTCATTGCCTCCAACCTTGACCCATGCATCACCGTTGCTGGCCTTTACGATCTTGTAAGGCATGAGATCGAGGTCCTGCTGTACCACATCCTCAGCAAACTTACGCCCAATCAGGCGTTTGACCGCGAACAATGTGTTATGAGGGTTGGTGACTGCCTGGCGCTTGGCTGCCGGGCCCACCAAAACCTCATCGTCTTCGGTGTACGAGACAATGGATGGAGTCGTTCGATCGCCTTCCTGATTTTCGATAATCTTGGCGGTCTCGCCGCTTTCGAAAACGGATACACAGGAATTTGTCGTACCCAAGTCAATTCCAATTATTTTCGACATTTTCAGCTCCTATTGAACTTAAAATTTTCAATCTATGCTTTATATGGAGTCGATATCCATATAAATAAAGTGTTTTCAAATCGATCTATTCGGTTTCTTCAGCCGGTCGGGAAGTCACAATGACCATCGCCGGCCGCAATAATCTGTCATGAATACGATAACCTTTTCGGAAGACCTCGCTGATATGGTTCGGCGGAATTTCCGTACTGGGTTGCATCGTCATAGCCTGATGAAAGTTTGCGTCAAACGCCACGCCCGGTTCAGGGTTGACTTCCTCAATGCCAAATCTCTCAAACGCGCTCAGTAATTGCTTGCGTGTCAGCTCCATACCTTCCCGCATGGCAACTGCTGTCGGGTCCGGTTCATCCGTCTGTTCGGTATCACAAGCCTGATCCAGGCTTTCCATCACGTCCAGCATGGCCCGGGCAAACTGGTCGATCGAATATTTCCGCGCTTTCTGAATCTCCAGATCCATTCGTTTCTGATAATTCGAATATTCAGCTGATACCCGCTGAACGCGTTCAAACTGCTCGTCACGTTCCTTTTTTAAATGACTGATCTCGTCCGCCAGCAGAGGAACCATTTCCTCAGCGGACAGTCCTTCGGCTTGCTGCTCAGAATCTGCGGTGTCTTCTTTCTCCACCGTCAAGTCGCTGTCATTCCCACTATCGGTGGAATCCTGTATCTCCAGCTCCACCTCATTCGTTTTATTCACGACTTCTCCGGCACCGTTACCGTGCTGATCCAGCTTGGTCTGATCTTCCATATTGGTACCTGTACAAAATGAATTGCGATTAGCTCGCTTTACCCATCAACGAGATAAGAATTTAAATCAGAATTTCAAGAGGGAAATTGAAATTTTTTTCAATCGTGAGTCAGGTGCGTCAATGCATTGCCCAACATTTTCGCGGTGACATCGACAATTGGAATCACCCGGTCATACGGCATTCGAGTCGGTCCAATCACACCGATAGCGCCAAGACTCTGCCCTTCCACCTCGTAAGGCGCGGCAATCACACTGCACTCATCCAAGCCTTCGTAACCGGACTCGCTTCCGATGAAAATTGACACACCGCGTGCCCTGATACTCTGGTCAAGCAGACTCAGTAACGAATGTCGCGTTTTGAAGGTCTCGAATATTTTCCTTATTTTTTCAACCGCGGCCAAATCCGGCACATTGAGCAAATTCTCTTCGCCGCTGACAACAACGTCTTCCTCATCGCGCATTTCCTGACTGAACATACTCTTCGCAATTGTAATCGCGGTCTGCATCAGTTGATTGATCTGATCGCTGTCACTCTTCATTTCTTTCAGCAGATGATCCTTGACTTCGGAGAGTGACTTGCCGCGATAAGTTGAATTAAAGAAATTAGCCGCCTCAGTCAATTCCGATGCGGAATAATTCCGATCATTGCTGATCACGCGATTCTGAACTTGGCCATCCTCAGTTACCAGAATGACAAGTACGCGTGCCCGGGGCAGACTGACAAATTCGATTTGCCGAAATTTTGCGACAGAAGCCTTCGGCAGGAATACTATGCCAGCGAACTGTGTCACATCAGACAACAAATTGGATGCCGTCGACATCAGTACTTTAGCGTCGCTTTCCTCATTGAGTCGAATCTTGATCTCTTGTTCCTTTGCAGACCTCAAGGGGCGGACCGTCAGGAGTGTATCGATAAACAACCGATACCCTAATGCGGTCGGTATCCGTCCCGCCGAGGTGTGAGGAGCCCGTATCAATCCCATATCTTCCAGATCCGCCATGACATTCCGGATCGTTGCCGCGCTCAGTTGCATGCCCGATTCGTGAGAGAGCGTGCGTGAACCAACTGGCTGCCCGTCATCAATAAAGCGGGCAATCAACATACGCAGCAAGTTTTCGGATCGTTCATCGAGCCTGAAGTCAGCGTTTCCCATAGCCTATCTTTATACTATCCTAGATAAGATCCGCTATTATCCTTTTCGGTAATTACAGAGTAAAATTGAGTGCATAATTCTACCATATTCAAGTATATAACCGATTGCATGAAATTCAGGAATTTGAGACGAATTTTATGATGAGTAGCTGTCTCAAACCGCGATACCAAACACTTTTGAGTAATTAATCGCAAATCGCAGCGGAAATAGACCAATTTTGTTTGCCCGAAAATTCCCCGGTAATCCGCAATTTTAGTTGTATACCAAAACCATTGGTCTGAATATATTCGTAAAACTGGTAACGAAAAATGGCTGAATTCGAAACCATTGGAATTTTCGGTAATCTTGAAGACGATGCTGTCACCTCGGTCATCGACAAAATTGCCGTCATACTCGACTCGAATTCGATCACGCATCGACAGTATTTCACGTCGATTCTCGAGAGCGAGAAAAATCAGGGAATCGACGACGATGAGCTTGATCTGGCAATCATTGTCGGCGGCGATGGGACATTCTTGAATGTTGCGAGATTGCGTGCTGGCTGTAAATCACCGGTTCTGGGAGTCAACATCGGAAGACGTGGATTTCTTTCCGATGTCGCAGTACGCGAGATTGAGGAATCAATGCATTTAGCACTCGATGGCGAATACTCCATCGAAACTCGTATGATGTTGACCGCTACAATCACACTATCGGGCGAACAGATCAAGAAATTCAGCGCCTTGAACGACATTGTTGTCCATAAATCAAACTATGGTCGCCTAATTGATATTGAAATTTCAGTTGATGGTAACTTTATGACGAATTTACGCGCGGACGGTGTGATTGTTGCCACTCCGACAGGGTCAACAGCGTATGCGCTTTCTGCAGGTGGGCCAGTGCTATATCCGACGTTACCCGCTCTGGAACTGGTACCGCTCAATCCACATACCTTGACGCACCGACCGATTGTACTGAGTGATACCAGCAGTATCGACATACACCTAGATGACGTGGCACCAGTTAATGCCAGTCTTGTAGTGGATGGCCACGTCCGTGCCGAATTTTCTGGTAATGAACGAATCGTAGTGCAGCGCGACCGACACACAGTGAATTTCATTCGTATTACCGGTCATACCTTCTACAACGCACTAAGACAGAAACTCGGGTTGGGTGTTTGATCCGATCGATTCAAGAATGCTCAAGTCCCTTCATATCAAAAATTATCTATTGATTCCGGAAGTCGAGGTTGAGTTCGACCAGGGTCTGACAGTCATAACAGGTGAGACAGGCGCCGGGAAATCTCTGGTTGTAGACTCTCTGAAATTTGCCTTTGGTGCACGCACCAATGCCGGTATTGTCCGGGAAGGCTGTGAAAAGGCGGAAATAACGGTTAAATTTGAGGCAAGCAATTCCCGTACGGTTGAATTACTTCAATCCAATAATCTGTATACCGGTTCAACCTGTATCATCCATCGAGAAATCTTCACAGTCAAGCCCACCCGGGTCTACGTCAACGGTAGTTCTGCATCATTGCAAACCTTGCGAGACCTCGGGTCTACCTTGGTTGACATTCACGGTCAGCACGAACATCACATGTTGCTCAAGGCGACGACTCAGAGAGGCATTCTGGATGGCTTTGCCGGCAACTCAGAAGACTTGAACGGACTCTCTGATAGTTCCCGACAAATTCACAAGGCAGAATCAGATCGATCGGATGCCGAACAACTTAAGACAAGCTATGAGCAGCATCTTGAGTTTCTGCGCGATCAGCATGCGGTTTTTCAACAACTGACACCCGAGAAAGATGAATTTTCAGCCTTAAAGGAAAAGTTGCTCCAACTTTCCCATTCAGGGGAGCTTTCGTCCACACTGGGTGAGGTTCGCTAGGTCTTTTCTACTCTGATGAGTCGACTGTGAGCGGAACACTAAGCGAATACACCAGACAATTGCTCAGACTCAGCGAATTCGATTCCACCATCCAATCTCACATTGAGTTGTTGGAAGAAGCCAAATTCCGTGTGGATGATGTCGCCCGGGAACTGCGAACCCTCGCAGATCGCATCGAACACAACCCTGGCGACATCGAGGAAATCGAGCAACGAATGGCCGCACTGCAGCGGCTGGCGCGGGTTCACGATGTTGATGCAGATGAGCTGCCCTCCGCGATGGAAGCACTGCAATTTAAAATCGAAACTTATGAGAACAGACTTGAGAAGATCGCACACCTCGATTCGAATATAGAGGAATACAAACGCGAGTATCACAGAATTGCGTCAAGGATCAGCGACAGACGTAAGTCGAAGACAGTCCAGTTCGAACAACTGATTACCAGTCACATGCAGAATTTGGGAATGGAGGGCGGTGTGTTCGAAATCGAACTTGCTGAAACCGACCCGGAGCAATTCGAGAGTTTCGGTTATGAGAACACCAGATTCCTGGTTTCAACCAATCCAGGGCAAGCCATTGGTGCGCTTTCGGATGTCGCTTCCGGCGGTGAACTGTCTCGACTGAGTCTCGCGCTTCAAGTGACATCTCTTGATGTAGCAAAAGTTCCGACCATTGTTTTTGACGAAGTAGATGTCGGAATCGGTGGGAGAGTGGCCGAACGTGTGGGTAAGCTGTTGCAGGCACTCGGACAATCGGTGCAGATCATCTGTATTACCCACCTGCCACAGGTGGCTGCGCAGGGACATCAGCAAATGAACGTATCGAAAATAACAGCAGGGACTTCCAGTGTCGAAGTCAACTTGCTTGACCGCGATCAACGTATAAATGAAATAGCGCGTATGCTCGGTGGTGCTAAAATTACCGATCGTACTGTCGAACATGCAAAAGAAATGCTCGCAAATGGAATTAATTGATGCACGCCGCTGAGTTACTGCACAAACCAATAGTCCGGGATGCCATGGCGTCGGATGTCGATAGAATTTTCAAGCTGATGGAAGTTCATATGTCTACCGGTGTGCTTCTGCCGCGTTCAAAGGATGAAATCTATGACAACCTGATGAAGTTCAGTGTTGTGGAAGTCAACGGAACTGTTCAGGGATGTGCCGCGCTGGAAATCTTTTCTGAAACGCTTTGCGAAATCCGCAGTCTTGTAGTTGACAGCGAATCAACCCATCGAGGGTTGGGTGGCACACTCGTAGAGGCTCTGATAGAAAAAGCTAGAACATTGGGACTGTCGCGCGTCATGGCTCTGACTTACGTGCCTGGGTTCTTCCAGAATCTAGGATTTCACGTAGTTCCGAAGTCTATCTTCCCTGAAAAAGTTTGGGGTGTCTGCATCAAGTGTCACAAATTTACCGACTGCGATGAGATTGCAGTGCAAAGAGAAATAATTTAATTCTTTCAATTATATGAGAAATTATTTTAATAAATTACATTGCCTATTCTGTATGGCACTGGCAGGTGCTATTGCACTATCCGGCTGCGCGGTCTATCGACCGGACATCCATCAGGGACAGATAACCGATGCTGAGAATGTATCGAGAGTTGAAAGTGGAATGACCAAAGACGAAGTGCAGGCTATTTTAGGTACACCTTTGGTGGTTGACACATTCAATCCGGACCGATGGGATTACATACTGACAATAGTCGGCAATCCGAGGAATATAGTACTCAAGGAGCGCGTAACGATCTATTTTGAGAATGATCGCGTTCGTGAAGTTGAGCAGGAAGGCAAAGAGGAACCCAACGAGGAGACAGCAGCTCAAACCGAATAAATTCCCGACAAATACGGGATTGAATATTCAGTCCCCTGCTCTTGACCCACCTGTCGAGTCCGAACATATTCGCTCAAATATTGTGGAGCATGCTCAATCCAATATCTTCAGCCCATCAGCTGTCAACCATATCTACCCCATACGCTGCATCATACGGCCACCCATCAGGTGCATATGCAAATGAAATACTTCCTGCCTTCCATCAGAATTACAATTGACCGTCAAGCGATAACCGCTTTCGTCGACACCGTGCTCTTTCGCAAGCCTGGCAGCAGCTGAAAATAATCGTCCGAGTGTCACCTCATCGTCTTCAGATATGTCGTTCACTGTTGAAATGACTTTCTTGGGTATGATCAGAAAATGTACAGGAGCTTGCGGTGCAATGTCACGAAATGCCAGCACTAAATCATCCTCGTAGACGATATCCGCCGGAATTTCCTTTCTGATAATCTTGCTGAAAATTGTTTCCTCTGTCACGGGACCTCCCATTTCGATTGATGTGAATTCATGAAACTCGGAATTATAGAGAACAAAAGGAATTCAATTCCGCTGGCAGACGATCAATCTGATACAACTACAGAACTACTTCGAATCAAGTGTATTCAATAACGTTATCGGAAATTAATCCAACTTGGTGTTGGCGTGCGAATCAAATATCGGTAATAGCGAAAGATTTCAGCGGTATCTCTCAAGTTACTGTTTATCCGAATGTTCGGGTGGATTTACCATACCGTGAGAATGTATTGTTCGAATATAATTCAACATCAACTGGCTGAAATCAATAAATTTTTGTCTCATAGCAAGTTCGAAGTGACGGAAATAGGTTGATGTTCTTCTCACTCAAGGCATCCAAAAAAATCCAATCAAGCCTGAACCAGTTCGAGCTAATTTAGTGAAAACTGCAACTAAACGAAATGTTTGTGTCGACTGCACGATCTGCCTCATGGATGAATACTCACTATTGAAGATGAACCAGTTCTAATGCACGCCGACTATACCATGATCAATAAACTTCCCATCAACTTTGAAAATTTGATACGTCAACGCTCGGTCGAAGGCGAGCGAATTGAATACAAGAAGGGTTGGAATCCAAAGAGCGTTCTGCACACAATCTGTGCATTTGCCAATGACTTTCACAATCTCGGTGGTGGTTACGTGGTCATAGGTGTAGAGGCACGGGATGGTCGCCCCTCAATGCCGCCGGTAGGCATCGATCCGAACAAGATTGATTCAATACAAAGAGAATTGTTGAATCTCGGAAATTCTGCGATTCAGCCCTACTACCACTCGCGGACGGCGACATATGTCTTCAATGGGCGTACTATTTTGGTTCTTTGGGTTCCCGGTGGAGAAACCCGCCCCTACAGGGCAAAAGTTGACCTCTCAAAAAGAAATTCCGAATGGGCCTATTACATCCGCAAGCATAGTAGTACTGTTCGCGCAAAGGGTTCAGATGAAAATGAGTTGCTGGGGCTGGCTGCAACGGTTCCCTTCGACGATAGATATTGCCAAATAGCTTCGCTGTATGACTTGTCCTATCGACTCATCCGGCAATATCTTTCAGAGGTCGGCAGTGAACTCGAGTCGCAATCAGATCAGCTCTCGATTGGTGACCTGGGGCAACGTATGAATATTGTCGGCGGCCCCCCAGAGGCAATGTTTCCAAAAAATGTGGGGTTACTTTTCTTTAACGATCAACCTCACAACTACTTTCCGGTCACTCAGATAGATGTTGTATGGTTTCCCGATGGCCCGGGTGGCGATGTCTTTGAAGAAAAGGAATTTCGCGGGCCAATATGGCTCATTCTGCGGGAAGCGATTAGTTTCATTCAACGAAACTATCTGAAAGAAGTCGTAGTCAAACATCCAGACAGACCCGAAGCGGAAAGATTCTGGAATTTTCCGATTGATGCGATAGAAGAAGCATTAGTCAATGCCATCTACCACCGCTCATACGAAATTCGAGAGCCTGTGGAAGTTCGTGTCAGTTCAGACGAAATAATAATCATCAGCTATCCGGGTGCTGACAGATCTGTCCGTATGGAAGATCTTCGCAAAGGACGAGCTGTCAACCGACGCTATCTAAACCGTCGTGTTGGTGAGTTTTTAAAGGAATTAGATTTAGCCGAAGGAAGATCAACCGGTGTTCCAAAGATATTTAGAGCCATGCGGCAAAATGGATCATCGGAGCCTATATTTGAAAGTGATGACTACCGAACATCGTTTTTAGTCCGACTTCCAGCACATTCAAAGATGAATGTTGTATCAAACGCCCAAGATACCGCCCAAGATACCGCCCAAGATACCGCCCAAGATACCGCCCAAGATACCGCCCAAGATACCGCCCAAGATACCGCCCAAGATACCGCCCAAGATACCGCCCAAGATACCGCCCAAGATACCGCCCAAGATACCGCCCAAGATACCGCCCAAGATACCGCCCAAGATACCGCCCAAGATACCGCCCAAGATACCGCCCAAGATACCGCCCCGATCACTCGACAGGTTGAACGAGTGATCGGGGCTCTTGACAAAGAGATGAGACGGACAGAATTGCAGGATGCGCTAAACCTCAACCATCGAAAATACTTCGCCAAATCCTACTTGCAGCCCGCCCTCAAAGCTGGCTTGATTGAACTCACATTGCCGGATAAGCCAACCAGCAAGAACCAGCGCTATCGACGAACAGTCAAAGGCGAAGATCTGGCAGGACGAATGCTCGCCAAATCTATCGAAGAAGATACCGCCCAAGATGCCGAATAAACACTACTCAGTTGATCTATGCATTCCAGTGTGAACGATTGCGGAACAACGGTCTATTTGCCTTGAAAAATACTTACACCAAAGTTGTAAAAAAAAAGACAAAACCACCCCTACCCCATGAAAATGGAAAATAATTTCGATTTCCTACTCTTTCGCGCTTGTCATCAGGTCAGCCCTACAGCAATCCCCGTAACCTTGCTGTCTTCGGGCTCCCTCAGACGATGGGCTGATTTGAGATATATCACCTTTTCATGGTGGACGGGGCGATCAGCTACTGCTGACCATAGATGTTTTTATCAGACAAAATTCACAATATATCTATTCGTCGCCAATCAGTATTTCATTCATTAATGGCTTCCGCTACAGAATCAGTTTTCAATGATGCTTTCGGTCGGGCACTCCGAACGAAGAATACCCGATGGCGTTCTTCAATTCGAGTAGAACAAACTCAGGTTCTGCAAGAAAATCCAAGTCATCAACCTGATATCCTGCTATCTCCTGAAGACAGGTCACCTGTGATACTTGAACTTGAATATCTGCCCGCACGTACTGTCGAAAAAGATGCGGAATCTCGTCTAGGTAAACGTCTTGCGGAAAACAATAAGAAAATTGAGCATGTGTTTGCCATTGAAATTCCCAAGGAATTCAGAACATACGATCAGAGTGCGATTGACACCGTTATATTACGATGTCAATTCACTTTCTGTGTTTACTCAATTACCGAAGACTGCGAAATTGAAAGATGGCCGGATGAGGGATGGATAACTGGCGATGTAGATGATCTCTGCCAATGTCTGGAAGTCGTTTCCCTTTCTGAATCGCTGATTCTAAGAAGTACCGATGTCCTAGAAAAAGGTGTATCACAGGCTGCAAACCTGATCAAATCATCAAAGAAAACAGTTCACGAAAACATAGCAAAATTTTTACACCAGTCTCAGGGAGATCAAACTGACCGTATGGCAATTGCCATCATTGCAAATGCGTTAATGTTTCATTCACGATTGGAAGGTGAGCAGAACATTCAACCACTAAGTTCCCTCTCGGTTTCCACTGGACTTCACAAAAAGAGTGTCATTGATTGTTGGAGATGGATTGTAAATAACGTCAACTATTGGCCAATTTTTAAAATCGCTGCAGATTTGCTTGATGTATTACCGAATAAACAGGCCAATCAGGTCTTGAATCGCCTGCATGACACAGCCAGTGAGCTGGCCGAGATTGGAGCAACGAGTCTGAATGATCTGTCAGGCCGCATGTTTCAGCGATTGATTTCTGATAGAAAATTTCTTGCTACTTTCTATACCCGCCCCGAATCTGCGGTATTGCTTGCAGAGCTGATTGCGTTGCGAACGAAAATCGATTGGCAAGATGCGGACGAAGTCAAGAAACTTAGGATAGCGGATTTCGCATGCGGCACTGGGACCCTGATCGGAGCGATGTATCATACTATTCTCTCTCAGCATCGACGAAGAGGATGCGACGATGCAATGATTCATTCATCGATGGTCAATAATTCTTTACTGGCATTTGACATTATGCCAGCGGCTACCCACCTAACAGCCTCAACCGTATCAAATGCACATCCGAACGTGGTTTTCGATGGAACAAAAATTGTAACAATGCCGTATGGATTCAACGACCAGAACATCCCGCAAATCGGTTCTTTGGACCTGATGATTGAACAAGATACAGAATCTCTGTTTTCACTGGGCCGAGGCATACTCAGAGGGTTACGGGATAAAGATCCCAATGAGACAATAACTGTTCATCGGAATTCATTAGATGTGATCATAATGAACCCCCATTTACTCGACCCACAACACATGACACTGCAAAATTAGGAATTCCAGTGCCTTCTTTCGCCGGTTTTGACACGTCAAGAGCGGAACAATATGAAATGTCACGTCTATTGAAGGGCATTAATTCTGAACTTCGGTCAAAAAGAAAAAATGGTCTGATTGCTGGTCATGGCAATGCCGGATTAGCCTCGAACTTTCTAGATCTAGCCCACGAAAAACTTGCTCCTAACGGCCACTTAGCCTTCGTTCTTCCTTTCACATTTACACAAGGAGAGGCGTGGCGAAAATCCAGACAACTGATCGCAGAAAATTATCGGGATGTCGTCGTTATATCGGTTGCCACTTCCGAAGTTAAAGGTCAGGCGTTTTCGGCTGATACAGGAATGGCGGAAGGGCTGATAGTCGCAACAAAAAGAGAATCTGAAGATGACGAGAGAACTGAAGATGCTCTATTCGTGAACTTGAATCGCCGTCCTCAATCACTGTTGGAGGCAACTACTGTTGCAAGATTGATTCACGAATTACCTGAATCAGATGGCGGGCTTATTCAGTTTTCCAAGTGCTCAAATACTAACCCTATTGGCAGTTTTGTTTCGGCGCCACTCAATACAGGTGGGTGCGCAGGTGTAAGTTCTGTTCAGACATTAGTGCCCGTATCAAGAGGAATATGTGAGACCAAACGCATCAAACTGCCTCGGATGCCGGATTACTTGGATATTGGCATGACAAGCTTACACGAAATCGGCAAGAGAGGATTGCATCACTTGGACATCAGTGGAGCACCACATGAAAAAGACGATGAACCACGAGGTCCATTTGAAAAAGCTCCTGTCTTATTGGCCGAAGGTGATCCTCCCCCGCTTTATCCAGCTCTTTGGAATCATGATGCCAGTCGAGAGCGGCAACTTGTTGTCGCGCCGGATTGCCAATGTTTTGTCAGACCAAACTGCGATGCACGAGCGGTTGAACTTTGGGATACATACGCCACTCAATTGCACATCAACTGTGACTTTTCCCTGAAATCACAATCACTGGCGATGTGCATTACTCCAGCCAAGTCAATTGGTGGCAGAGCGTGGCCAAATTTAGTGCTAAACAACAGAGAATGGGAAATTCCTATATTGTTATGGGCAAATTCCACGCTGGGTTTATTGTCATTTTGGTGGATGGGAACCAGACAACATCAAGGACGTTCCATGGTACAAGTATCTCAACACGATAAATTGGTAGTCTTAGACCCTCGCACCCTAACGGACATACAACTGGAAAAGTGCAACGATATCTTTAATGAATTCAAGGAGCGGTCTTTCTTACCAGCCAATCAAGCGCACATCGACAAAACACGAAAGGTATTGGATGAAGCTGTCCTAGTCAAGTTACTTGGTCATTCTTCGACAATCCTTGAGTCTGTCGATTTAGTTCGCAGTTCATGGTGCGCAGAACCGATTGTACGAAATTGACGAGGATAAATTATTGACGCGTGGAAATTCTTTTGGAGGTACCTACCTGAAGGGATTAAACTTCCGCATAAATACCTCCATGATCGGTGGCCAAACGATCTCCCCGTCCGCCATGAATGATGTTAAATTTTGAATCAATTCCGCCATTGTCTGCCACCGGCAATGGTGTTGTTTCCTCTGTCTGGCGATCCCAGCCATATTCGGGGCTTACTGTAGAGTTGACTCGATGACATGGGCGAAAGTGTAGTTGGCGGAAGTCACTATTCATATTCTTGGTTTCGGGGTACATTGTCGTTTTTCACAGTCAATGTGAATATTTTTCAATACAAGAGTTATACCGATTTATTCTGTTGGGGGCTGTTACTGGCAAAATTGAAAAAGTTACTACCATAGTATGCGATAAGCGAATTTGATGAATGTACAGAGGAGATGAAAAGAAGGCCAGAACTGTTTAACCCTGTAAGAGCACGTCATGACAATAACAAATATCACGAAGACAGATTAACTTGGGCTTTCTTGTGTGTCATCGAGTCTATCCCATTCTTTCAGTGGTTTTTTCGAAACCTAGTGGAATCTAAGTTATGTGAAGACAATGCTATTGTCAATTCATCTTTGGGTCAAGTTAGTGTGGTCACACAAAAAGGACGTTTTGATGAGGCTAAAACAACTCGCATTGTGTCAGTTCTAATTACTGATGACGTAAGTGATTGTCAACAAGACATAAAAATTACATGGAGACTTGAAAATGCAATATACGATGGAGTGATCGAATATCCGGACGGAACAACTCTGATTATCGAAAACAAACCTTCACGCGAGGATATTTGTTGTGAGCAACTGAATCCGTCACAAAACCCAGTAGAAGATATCGACGCTATCGAACTCGTGAAGCAACCGGTATTTTTGGAGTGGTCAGGACTTTTGGAAAGTTTACTTGAATACATGCAATTAAATTTCTCCAACTTTACTGCTCGTAAATTAATAGTTGACTTTTTGTCTTATGTGGAGCGTTTCGGTGGTAAAAAAAACCTCAATCTGACTCCGTACAGAACATTTCGTCTTTGTAAAGGTGATATAGCATTAGATCGAAGGATAAATCTACTACTGAACGAAATCGTGGGGCATGTGAATGAGACTGAGCGCAAGAATAACTGTTTGTACCGACCAAACACTATTGCTGAATACATATGTATTTGGCGTAGTGCGAAGCAGAATCTACTCACTGTAAGATTGTGGCCTGGGGTTAAAGTTGAACAGGCTCGTCGCTTTTTCAACAACGCAAATCAAGACCAATTCATGGATCTTGGCAACCACGGTTGGAAAATTGTGCCAAATCTCCGCATATCACGTGCTTGGTCTGTATGCGAAACCAAGACTAATAAAGAATGCGAAGATTACTGGGAATATTTTGCCGAGAATCAGTGCCAAATAGGCCAGCACAATGCAGACGGGTTTATGAATATTGTCAATCAATGGCAACAGATTTTACCACCACTACTGACTGAAGATGATATGGCGATAGTTAACGACGTGATAGAAAACGAATATAACCAGATGAACATAAGCCCTAGATTTGAACTTTCTTACGATTGCTGTCTCGACACAATAATTGAATGGGAGAACAAGGGAAATCTCGTTGACAAATTAGTTGAAGCGATCAACGAAGTTCTTCAAGTATGGGGGGAACCTATCGAGTAGAGCGACGAAATTACAACAATCCGAATCAGATTTAAGAAGCATTTGGAAATGAAGCAACTGGGCCCACTGAGCCAGCTAGATGGTTATGTGGAGTTCCACATAACTACCTCGCCTGCGTGTGCTCGGAATCTGTGCGTTCAAGGCTGGCAATAGCGTGTACCGGTGCACGCTGGCCGAACTGATCGACTCACTGGCGCAGCGCGCCAAACAGATCAGTCCAAGCTATGTTTTTACACCCGAACCACGCTGCTGATCATCGACGATCTCTGCTACCTGACGCTATCCGTACACGGCACCAACTGTTCTTCCAGCAGCTCACAGCACCTCTGCAACGTCCGAAAATTCAGAAGTTAAACATCCTTGCATTGAATTAATTTTTTTTTTACTAGCCTTACTCTATATTGGTTAGCTCAAGGAAAACACAACAAGCATCAATTCCAGCATCTTGAAGATTGTTCACTGCACAATTGAAATCGCCGCAAAATTTAAAGTTTCTCCAATTCCTCTGAAATTGTCTCAGCAAATTCCGCCGGACTGGGTACAACTTTGACTCCACATTCCGTGAGAATCTCAACTTTTTCCGCGGCACTTTCTCCAAAGGCTGAGATGATTGCACCAGCGTGTCCCATACGTCGCCCTTTGGGCGCTGTCAGACCTGCAATGTATCCGACAACGGGGGTTTTCATATGGTCACGAAAAAAAGCAGCAGCCTCTGTTTCCTGAGGTCCGCCAATTTCGCCAATAATCACGACCAGCTTGGTTTGCGGATCTTCTTCAAATCGCTCGAGATGATCCCGAAAGGAACTACCGTTAATCGGATCACCGCCTATGCCCACACTGGTCGAGACTCCGATACCATGGGCTTTCAACTGCGAAGCTGCTTCGTATCCCAATGTTCCAGACCTTCCAATTATTCCAACGAAGCCCTCCTTGTAGATGTGCGAAGGCATGATTCCCAACATTGATTTACCTGGACTGATTGTGCCAGCGCAATTTGGCCCGGTCAGGATCATTTTGTCCTTCGCTCTGTAACGACGCATATAGCGCTTCACACGAATCATGTCGTGAGCCGGTATGCCATCAGAAATACAAACACAATATTTGATTCCTGCATCAGCTGCTTCCATGATGCCGTCTGCTGCAAATGGCGGTGGGATGAACGAAATGCTTGCCGTTGCACCTGTCGCCTGTACAGCTTCGCGCATGGTGTCAAACACTGGTCTGTTCAAATTTGTGGTTCCGCCTTTTCCCGGCGTAACACCGCCGACAATATTCGTTCCATACTCAATCATTTCCATCGAGTGGAATGTACCGGTCTGTCCGGTAAATCCCTGGACGATTACAGCTGTATCCCTGTCGATCAAAATCGCCATTATTCTGCCTCCATTCTCTCTCGGTGTTTCTTCCATGCATCAACCGCTTTTTTCGCGACTTCTTTCAACGTGTCCGCGATATAGAAGTCAAGTCCACTTTTCAGTAATATTTCACGCCCCTTGTCAGCGTTTGTCCCTGACAATCTGATCACCAACGGAATGTCCAATTCGAGATTGCTGACAGCTTGAACAATACCTTCGGCAACCCAATCACACCGATTGATTCCCGCAAATATATTGACGACAACCGTCTCGACTTTACTGTCGGACAAAACCAAATGAATTGCTTTGGCAACGCGTTCCGGTGTTGCACCCCCACCAATATCCAGAAAATTGGCAGGCTCACCACCGGCATGCTTGATAATGTCCATAGTTGCCATCGCCAGTCCGGCACCATTGATAATGCAACCGATATTTCCATCAAGGCCAACATAATTCAAACCGCGGTCGGCCGCCCGCATCTCACGAATGTCTTCTTGGGATTTATCTCTCAATTCTGAAATGCTCGGTCTTCTGAAAAGAGCATTGTCATCGAATCCCATTTTTGCGTCCAGAGCAACCAGTGCACCTTCTTTAGTTACAGCAAGAGGGTTGATCTCGACCATCATGGCATCGAGATTGACGAGTGCGTCATAACATCCAAGCAGTGTGGTAACAACCTGACTGGTGAGTCGCCTGTCAATTCCCAACGCAAAGGCTATATCCCGTGCTTGGAATGGTTGCATTCCAACGGCAGGCTCAACTGTAGCCCTGACAATTGAATTCGGATCAACTGAGGCTATCTCTTCGATCTCCATACCACCTTGGGATGACGCGACAATTGCAATTCGCTCTTTCTGTCGGTCCAAAACAAAACCGATGTAATACTCATGTTCAATCTCAAAAGCCTCCTCGACATAGAGGCGATATACGAGCTTGCCTTGGCTTCCGGTTTGGTGGGTAACCAGTCGCTGACCCAACAAACTTTCCGAAGCATTCCAGATTTCCTCGCCATTGTGGCAAAACTTGATCCCACCTGCCTTGCCGCGCGCACCTGAATGAATCTGTGCCTTGACCAGCCATTTCTCTCCACCAATCTCATTGGCGCGATAGACTGCCTGTTCGGGACTGTAGGCAACGCCTCCTCTAGGGACCGGAATTCCGAAACCCGATAGAATTTCCTTTGCCTGATATTCGTGAATATCCATTTCTGATGTAACTCCCTGTTTTATAAACTTTCATTAACCAATTGACGACCCTTGAACCGTCAAGCAGTCTGTCAGGACTTATTGGCAATGAGTTCAGCCTGCGCTACGATGTTTCTTGCCATTCTTTCGGATGCCGCATCAATCATCTTTCCATCATACTCGGCGGCACCTCTGCCAGCCTTCGCAGCTTCCTCCAACGCTTTCAGAACACACTTGGCTCGGTGCACTTCCTGTTCCGGAGGCGACATGATTTCATTAGCCAGATCAATCTGACTCGGATGAATTGCCCATTTACCCTCATAACCCAAAGCAGCAACGCGCTTCGCGGCGTCGCGATATCCGTTGGGGTCGCTAAAGTCTCCATAGGGTCCATCAATCGCCCGAAGCCCATACGCACGACATGCGGTCACCATATTTACCAGCGTAGCGTGCCACTGATCACCTAATGCTCCGTCACACTGATAATCCGGGTTTAGCCCTCCGATATTCACTGTTCGCGCACGCATGCTCGCCGCATAGTCGGCCACTCCAAAATGCAATGCCTCGAGTCTCGCACTTGATTGTGCAATAGACATCACATTGGCACCTCCCAATGCGGTTTCAATTAGACACTCTATGCCGATTTTCCTTTTCAGTTGCCTTGCTGTCTCGATCTGGGTGAGCAAGCAGTCAACCATGTATACATCAGAAGAATGACCGACTTTCGGAACCAGAATCGTATCGAGGCAATTCCCTGCTTGCTCGACAATATCCACTACGTCCCTGTACATATAGTGCGTATCCAATCCATTGATCCGAACAGACATTGTCTTGCCCTTCCAGTCAATTTCATTCAGTGCTTGGATGATGTTGTGACGTGCGCGTTCCTTATCATCTGGAATAACAGCGTCCTCACAATCGAGAAAGATGAAATCAGCGTTGGATTCCGCCGCTTTTTCGAAGAATTCCGGCCGCGATCCTGGAACTGCCAGTTCGCTTCTCTGTAGCCGGGTTGTTGCTTGCGCATATTGTGTGAAACTCATTGTTTGTCGTCAAATTAAGTCAGCAAAAAA
Organism: Arenicellales bacterium; assembly: GCA_963662635.2. GTDB lineage: Bacteria > Pseudomonadota > Gammaproteobacteria > Arenicellales > JAJDZL01 > JAJDZL01. The sequence goes on along the minus strand of CAXXFC010000004.1, from coordinate 25,808 downwards.
ATAAAAAGTCGCAAAAATATACAACAATTTTTTGTTATGTTTTGATTATTTTTTAACGCCTTATCATTGGAAAATTTTTGACAGCCTCGGAAGCCAGAAAAACAGCCGCGAACAGAGGATGAGTGCGTTGAAAATTCGAAGTGCTATAAAATACTGCGTGCTTTGAAGATTGTGAATTAGATTAGAAACTGTCGAACTTTATTCGAAATTTTCTTTGCACCAAGTATTCGGACTAAATCCCTACATACCCAAGGAGAACAAAATGGATACATTCCGCAGTTACCGTATCAGCCAAGGCGAAGATAAATCCATATCTGCGAATTTCACGAATATGTCGCTTGACGACCTGACTGAGGGCGATGTCGTAATCAAAACGAGTTATTCCACGATCAATTTCAAAGATGCCCTTGCTGCGACTGGGAAGGGACGGATTTTGCGGAAGTACCCGCTCAATGGTGGAATCGACTTGGCAGGAAAAGTTGCTGCCTCGAATGATTCGCGCTACAAAGAAGGCGATTCTGTACTCGTGGTGGGTTGTGGGTTGTCTGAGATTCACGACGGTGGTTACTCAGAATACGCTAGAGTTCCGGGTGATTGTATTGTGCCGATGCCATCGGGGCTCTCAGAATATGATGCGATGGCATTTGGCACCGCTGGATTCACTGCAGCGATCGCAGTCATTCGAATGGAAGATAATGGACAGATTCCCGAACGCGGACCGATTGTAGTCACCGGTGCGACCGGAGGGGTCGGGAGTTTCGCGATCAGTATGTTTTCCGGCTTGGGTTACGATGTCATCGCACTCTCAGGAAAAAAACAGCATGAGCAATATCTTCGACAGCTAGGAGCCGGCGAACTGATTGATCGACACAGCTTGGATATGGGTGATCGACCTCTGGAGAGAGCGCAATGGGGTGGTGCGGTTGACAACGTCGGTGGGGATATTCTGGGTTGGCTGACCAGAACCGTCAAGCCTTGGGGCAATATCGGTTCAGTTGGGCTTGCCGGTGGAGTCGGACTCAAAACGACTGTGATGCCGTTTATCCTAAGAGGGGTTTCCCTGCTGGGCATCAACTCGCTTGAGATGCCAAGGGAAGTTCGAGATAACGCATGGGAGCGAATGTGCTCGGACCTGAAACCTGCGGATATGAATCTGATTGTGAAAGAGGTGGTTGAATTTGATAACCTTCCCGCTTCGTTCGACCAGTTCATGGATGGATCGATTGTTGGACGCATCGTCGTCAGAGTCAATGGAACTGACTAAGCCGATTGGCTGTAGCCAACTGAAGTTGGACTTGTTTCTGACGTACCGATCAGGATTCCTCTATTGGTCGGAAGATTCCATCGCGTTAACTGAGATCTGACGCTCAGGTCACCAATAGATTCTTTTCGACTGTTTGATCGGTCTGATTGACAAGTTATGCGCCTAGGAATCGACACAGGTGGGACTTATACAGACGCTGTCCTATATGACAATGATAGCGGTATCGTTCGAACCGCTAAAACACTTACGACACACTACGACTTATCGATCGGAATCCGCGAAGCTATCCAACGTATAGATTCGGATGAACTGCCGCTCTCAGAATGTGTCCAGGTTACTGCGATTTCAACCACCCTGGCTACGAACTCCATTGTGGAGGGACGCGGAGGCTCTGTCTGTCTATTGTTGATCGGGCATAAACCAGAATCCTTAAACCGTGCAAAACTGAATACCGCCTTACGCGATGACCCGGCAGTGTTCCTGAACGGGGGACATACCGCCCACGGCGATGAATCAGAACCGATCGATCTGCAACAGGCGGAAACCGCGATAAGGAAATACGCAAAGTCAGTCTCTGCATTTGCGGTCGCAGGTATGTTCTCGGTGCGGAACAATGCGCATGAGATCGCAATTCGGAACCTGATTTTGCAACTGTCGGACAGACCGGTCACTTGTACCCATGAACTGACAGCAAATCTCGACGCGCCGCGTCGTGCGACAACCGCCGTCTTGAACGCGCGACTGATCGCACCGATCACTGAGCTGGTTCAAACCGTTTCCAAGGAACTCGAAGACCACAATGTCGTCGCTCCCCTCATGGTTGTCAAGGGAGACGGTTCAATGATCAGTGCCGACGTTGCTAAAGTCCGCCCGGTGGAAACCGTGTTATCCGGTCCAGCAGCCAGTATCGTAGGTGCCAGCCGACTATCCCGTGGCGATGTGTCAATTGTCTCGGACATCGGGGGCACGACAACTGATATCGCGATTCTTTCTGGCGGCGAACCGAGAATTGACCGTAAAGGTGCAAATATTGGCGAATTCAAGACATTTGTTGAAGCCGTTGATGTTTTTACTGTGGGCTTGGGCGGAGACAGTCTGGTCTCATTCACAAATCCAGTCGGTATAGGTCCAAATCGTGCCATGCCCATCTCTTCTCTCAGCTACCAATATCCTGAAATCGTAGACATTCTGAAAAAGCAGTTGAAACGTAAACCGCAAGAATATCAAGGATGTTTTCTGACTCGTCGCCGATCAACTGTAGATGTTCAGAATCTCAACAGAATTGACAACAAGTTATGGGAATTGATGGAAGAAGGACCCATCAGTTGTGAAGATCTCTTCAGGGATGGTCGAATGCTGCGTGCGTTCAACCGACTCCGAGTCTTGGATTTAGTTCAAATGTGTGCTTTCACACCGACTGACGCTTTACATGTACTGGGCAAAATGAATCGATGGTCTGTTGAGGGGGCAACACTTGCCGCCCAACTTTGGACGAGAGGATTTGTAAGTGGCATGGAGCCGAGTTGGGATAGTCAGGAACAGTTCTGCGAGAATGTAATCGAAGCTGTGATTCATAAATCATGCGAAGTGCTAGTTCGGGCTGCAATTCGTTCAGAATCTGCAGAACACCATCACGTTGACGTTGGTGAGTATCTTTTGGCGAAAGCAATTTCGAAATCTGATCCCGGACTGGTGAACGTAGAGTTGTCCATTGCCGGAAGTCTAGCTGTGGTAGGTGCACCGGCGTTGCCAATCTATCCCGAGGTTGCATCGCGCCTGAATCTCTCGTACGACATACCAAAACACTCAGAAGTAGGAAACGCTGTGGGTGCGGCTGCAGGTAGTGTTTCCCAACGAGTTTCAGGATTGATCACCTCGCCCGCAGATGGAGTCTATCGCATACACACACCGAACGGTATTCAGGACTTTTCCGATCTTGACGAGGCTGCTGAAGTGGCAACTAACGAACTTGAAAATCTTGCTCGAAATCGTGCAGTTTCGGTGAATCCGGTCGAAGCGCGCATAGAGACAAAACGCAATGACAACATCATTAATGGTCTGGGAGGACAAAAGATTTTCATCGAGTCCCAAATCACCGTTTCAGTCTCCGGTCAGGTGGACACTTAACGGTAAGTCTCTAGAAATTCTAAAAATTCCGTCATGCAGCGCGCGACAAAAGTACACCAGGCCGATTTCCAGTCCATTGATAGTCTTCGTAAACTAAGTCACCATTGACGAAAACCGATTCGATTCCCGTTGCCGGTTGAATTGGATCGTCGAAACTTGCTGTGTCAATGACTGTTTCCGGGTCAAATACAACAATGTCCGCAGACAAACCTTCTCTAATGTAACCCCGGTCGGTAATTCCAAAAGTATCCGACGTGTTGCCAGTCATCCGTGCAACCGCTTCTTCTAGCGAAAATAGCCCGAGGTCTCTGCTATAGTGACCCAATACACGAGGAAATGTTCCCCAAAGACGAGGGTGTGGAAACCGATCGCTGGGCAATCCATCGGAGCCGATCATTGAACCTGGAAACTTCAATACTCTTTGAAGGTCCTCCTCATCCATTTGAAAATAAATGGCTCCCGCTGGCGACAGCAAATCGACCGCTTCGTCTGTGCTGATTTTCCAGTCTTCACAAATTTGACTCAATTCCTTTCCGCTGCATTCCGGATACGGATCAGACCATGTAATCAACACCCGCTCGGATTTACCCAAATACTGTGGAAGCAGAGAAGTAGAACTGGCGATATAGGGATAAACATCGAAGTTGAGGCGAACGAATTTCTTTGCCGCCTCGATCTGGGGCAGTGTTTCGCAGGTTCTGCCAAAATTGTTCTTTCCACAGGTCTTATGGTGGGAAATTACCGTACTGATGTCAGCTTCCCTGGCAACGCGTACCGTCTCATCAATTGAAAGATGCACATCATCACTTTCGTTGCGCATGTGCGTGGTATAGATGCCCCCGGCTATGGAAGCCCGTTTCGCCAGGGCAATGACTTCCTCTTCAGAAGCTCGGATTGAGGGCGGATACTCAAGGCCGGTACTGAAACCGCTCGCGCCCTGCTCCATCGCCGCATCGACCAATTTTTCCATCTTCAGAATCTCCCGCTTTGTTGCAGGACGATCCAATCGGTCCATCGTAGCAATTCGCAATGTAGAATGCCCGACAAGCATCATGGAGTTGATTGCGGGTGGTTCCTCGTACAATTCATTGGCATAGGCAGCAGTGGTTGCGAATCGATACCATTGCCTATCACCCAAAAGATTCAGCGGTGGTGGCGGATCAACATTCGCAAGAGGTGCCAGGCTGACTCCACAATTTCCGGTCACGACTGTCGTCACACCCTGACTAATCTTGCACGACATATCCGGTGAGGAAAGAAGCACGCGATCATCGTGCGTGTGGGCATCAATGAATCCCGGTGCGACACATTTTCCGACCGCGTTCAGCGTGCGTTCTGCCTCAATATTCGTGAAATCACCGACACCTGTGATTCGGCCTTTGTCGACGACTACATCAGCAATCCTCGAATTGTCGCCGGTACCGTCAATTACCCGACCACCGGTAATAATCAAATCCGCTGTCATCAGCCTGCCCGGCCAACAGCTCGTCGTCTTCTGCGACGCTGACTTGATTGATCTCTCGAAAGAGTATCTGTTTTCGGCAAATCCACAACTTTACTTAGATGAGGGAATGTTGCTGACTTGTGTGGAATTGCCATTGCGTCAACAAAGTAAGCTTGAAAGCTTGGTTCCACCGCCGTCTCCACTTTCTCGATATTACGAACGACCTGACGTATTTCGCTTCGGGAGTTACGGTCCAGCAAAGCAATTCTTGCACCAGTACCAGCAGCGTTACCAGCAGAGGTTACCTGACTCAGTTCGCAATCTGGAATCATACCCAGGACCATTGCATACTTGACATCGACATGACTTCCGAATGCGCCAGCCAGTCGTATCGCATCAACTTCCTCCAGACCAAGACGGTCCATAAGCAAGCGTATACCTGCATACAGTGCTGCCTTTGCCAACTGAATCGCTCGGACATCATTCTGGGTAACAACAACTCTCGGTGCCGTGGCCTGAATCACATAAGAGAATGTCCGTCCATCTGCGATGATTCTCTCACTTCGGTCGGAAAGATTACCTTGAATCACTCCATCGGAATCGATTATTCCAGCCAGATACATCTCAGCGATAGCCTCTATGATTCCCGAACCGCAAATTCCGGTTACTCCGAATTCCTTGATTCCGTCTTCAAATCCCTCTTCAATCGACCAAAGATCACAACCGATGACTTTGAACTTTGGAACCAGGCTTTCTTTGTCGATTCGCAATCGTTCTATCGCACCCGGTGCGGCACGTTGACCACTGCTGATCTGCGCGCCTTCGAACGCCGGCCCGGTAGGGCTAGATGCCGCGACCATTCGGTTGCGGTTACCCAGTATGATCTCCGCATTGGTTCCAACGTCAACAAGAAGCATGTTTTCCTGACTGAGGTACGGCTGTTCCGACAGTACCATACCTGCAGCATCGGCACCAACATGTCCGGCAATACATGGCAGAATGAATGCGCGCGCATTTGGATGAAGGGAAAGATCGAGCTCATTCGCCCAGATACTTACGGACTCATCGGTCGCCAGGGCGAACGGTGCGCCACCAAGTTCTATTGGACTGATCCCCAAAAGGAGATGCTGCATCACAGGATTTCCGACAAAGACTAGATCGAGAATGTCCTCCACATCGATGCCATGGGATTCGGCAACATTTTCAGCCAATTTCTGGATGGCACGACGCACTTCCTGAGTCATTTCCTTCTCGTGCCCGGGATTCATCATCAGATATGACACCCGGCTCATCAGATCCTCACCGAACCGGATCTGAGGATTCATGATTCCGGCGGACTCAACGACCTCTCCGCTTGACAGTTCGCACAGATGTGCGGCGATCGTGGTTGAACCCACATCAATCGCCAACCCATAGGCCTGATCCCTGAAACCCGGCCAAACCGCCACTATCTGTGATCCATCATGTACCGCGGCGGTAACCTTCCATTCACCCTCTCGCAAAGCATTCTGTAACTGCTGAATCTGCCTCAGATCGCAGGAAAGATTCTCCAGCCTCCAGTCAAACTCAAGAGCGTCTTTCAAACGCTGCAAGTCGCCCGACGGATCGTGCATGTTCGGTTCCTGTACTTCAACGTAGTACATACGAACGACAGGATTCAGATTGATTGCGTGGACCTCGGCGCGTTTTCTGACAACCTGCCGATGAACTTGGCTTTCGGGAGGGACATCAATGACAACATCCCCCAGTATTTTGACGGAACACCCCAGTCTGCGTCCATCAAGAAACTCGTGAGATTTGGCGTACTCCGTCTCAACCTCACTCAATGAACTCAGGTGTTCGTGTCGCGACTCAACGCCATGCTTAGCGAATGTCCCGGTACTTAGTTCGATCTGACAGCGCCCACACATTGCTCGGCCGCCGCAGACCGAGTCCAAGTCCACGCCCAATGAGCGTGCAGCCTGAAGGATTGTTGTACCTTTCAGGAACCTACCCCGTCGCCCGGACGGGGTAAAAACTACCATGGAATCAGTATTCTGAGTCATCCCAAGCCGCCCATGAAATTGAGATTCAATTCCCGAAGCTATTCAGTCAGGTGTTCCAACTGCCAGTTGAAGACTACTCAACACAACGACTAGTGTACTGCCCTTCGTCTTCGAGCCCGGTTTCGACGACCAGCTCGCTCTCCACCGTCCAGATCGCTAACCGGTTCGCGGAATTTAGAAATCCACGCTCGGCATTCGCGGTCGGTGCCCATCATCACGTTGGCAGCCATGATGGCACTCATAATTTCCGGATGTAACGGACTGGTAATTGCCGAGGTCATTCCAGCACCTATGGCCATCGTCAGGAACGCCGCATTCAAACCCTGGCGGTTTGGCAATCCGAAACTGATATTGGAAGCACCACATGTTGTGTTGACTTTCAGTTCCGTACGCAACCTGTGCACGATATCGAACACCTGTCGACCAGCCAGACCGATGGCACCGATCGGCATGACTAGTGGGTCGACAACCACGTCGCAACGGGCAATTCCATAGTCTTCCGCCCTTTCGACTATTTTCCTTGCCACCTCATAACGTACGTTAGGATCTTCCGATATGCCGGTTTCGTCGTTGGAAATCGCGACCACTGCAGCGTCATACTTCTTGACCAAAGGCAGAACTGTTTCCAATCGCTCTTCCTCTCCGGTCACCGAATTCACCAGCGGGCGTCCCTGGTACACTGACAGTGCAGATTCCAATGCAGCGACAATGGAAGAATCCAAAACAAGAGGTACATCAGTCAGCGACTGAACAAGCTGAACCACTTCGGCCAGAATCTTGGGTTCGTCAGCCAGAGGAATACCTGCATTGACATCCAGCATATGCGCCCCGGCCTGAATTTGCGCCAAGGCATCCGCCTCAACTCGACTGTAGTCACCGAGAGCCATTTCCGCCGCAAGAAGCTTCCTGCCTGTCGGGTTGATTCGCTCGCCAATTACACAAAATGGTTTTTCATATCCAATCACGACCGTCCTGGTCGGAGAAGATAGAACGGTTTCGGTCATAAATCAGTTCATTAAGGTTGGTTGAATGGAGGGAATGAGGAAGAGTAGAAAAGATATCGTGGTTAACTCGCTGCCCGCAGCTCAGCCACCAATTCCTTGCAGGTTTCAACAGCAACTGCTGCATCACGACAGTATGCATTCGCCCCGATAGCATTTCCGAATTCTTCATTCAAAGGAGCACCGCCAACGACTACTATATAGTCATCCCGGATACCTTGCTCGACTAAAGTGTCAATGACAACTTTCATATATGGCATTGTCGTAGTCAGCAATGCCGACATCCCGAGAAGTTCCGGCTTATGTTCCTCAAGAGCGGAAAGATAATTTTCCACGGGATTATTTATCCCTAGATTGATTACTTCGAATCCTGCACCTTCGAGCATCATCGCCACGAGATTCTTACCGATGTCGTGTATGTCGCCCTTGACGGTCCCGATAACCATCTTTCCAATGGTAGGCGCACCGGTTTCTGCCAGAAGTGGACGCAGAATTGCCATCCCGCCTTTCATGGCGTTCGCTGACATAAGAACTTCCGGCACGAAAAGTATTCCGTCGCGGAAGTCAATGCCAACAATTCGCATCCCTTCAACAAGGGCATCCTGAAGCACTGCATATGGCTCCCATCCCCTGCTCAATAAGATCTGAGTTCCCTCTTCGATTTCCTCTTTCAACCCGTCATACAGGTCATCGTGCATCTGCTCAACCAGTTCATCATCAGACAGTGCTGAAAGATCAATATCATCTATGTTTTCCATAACTTGCGGACCAATTGCGAGTGGAGATTGTGGACAAAACTAGTCCGAATAAAACAACTGAATTCTAATCTCAATAGATGAAAAGAATTCGGCGTATTTTACTCTGAAATTCATAAAATCAAGTCAAGTTTTTATTCAATTCTCAAGGTGGATTTTTTAATTATATTTCGTGGTGAAATACTGCACCGGACGATTCTTCTTGGTATATTTTCTGTAACGAGACAATAGTATATGGCATCAAACATCAAAGGATTGTAGTGGAGCAGCCGACAATCCCCCTCGGATGATAATGACAACTCAATTGAACCTATATTTCGCCAGTGAACATTCAAGTCTAAGTTGTCCCATCGCTAATATGCGGCTACCCGCCCAAAGTTTCGGAGAATACTGAAGATAAAAATAGACGAGCACTGCCCCGAGTGAATCGAAATGAACACTGGTTTATTCTATTTGAAGAGGTTGACGGAATACTCGGGCAGGTGCTACTGGACTCATGAATCCTTCAAAGCCATTTCGTCTGAATACTTATACCCCACCTCGCATACACCCGGTGAGATTCCCGAAGATATTTTTCCTATGCGGAACGCATAATCATGCCGAACAGGTCACGTGGGTCGTCGGGATCTGCAAGCATGTCCAAGTTTGCATATTGACCTGTTTGCAGGAGTTGGCTGCGGATGAAGCGCAATACAGAAAAATCTTCGATTGCAAATCCGACACTGTCAAACAGCGTGATTTGCTTGTCGGAAATTCGACCTGCAACGCTGCCGTCAATCACCTGCCAGATTTCGGTTACAACATGATCTTTGTCCAATTGCTGGATTTCCCCTTCAATCCTGGTTTGTGGAGTGAATTCGACAAATATGTCAGATCTCAACAGGATGTCGCGATGTAACTCGGTTTTACAGGGACAATCGCCTCCGATTGCGTTTATATGAACGCCTTTGTCGACCATATCGACAGTCATTTTGCCTGCCAGCGCAACATGTAGTGATGATTTGCGCTCCGGCAACTGCTTCCTGTGCAGAATTGCAAGAAATGACTCGAACATCCCGGCCGGCAAGATTGCGAATTGCTTTGGCGGTGACAGCAACATCCACATCATAGAGCCTAACCGTATCGACCCCTAGTATCGCTTTAAATGCCATCGCCTGAAATTCACATTGTGCGCCGTTACCGATGATCGCCATAGTATTTGAACCTGTCGGTGCTAAGTATTTGGCTGCCATCGCCGATGTTGCAACTGTGCGCAAAGCTGTCAATATAGTCATTTCAGATAACAAAACGGGATAGCCACTCGACAAATCCGCAAGCAATCCAAACGCGGTAACAGTTTGATAACCCTTGCCCGCGTTGTTGGGATGTCCATTGACATACTTGAAACCGTATATCGAGCCATCGCATGTCGGCATCAACTCGATGACTCCATCTTCGGAATAACTGGCTATACGAGGTGCCTTGTCAAATTGCTCCCAACGGCAAAAATCTTCCTCAATATACGAAACGAGTTCATACAAGGTTGCTTCCATACCGATAGAATTGACAATTTGCATCATATTTTCAACACTGACGAACGGAACCATTGCAAGGTCAGAAGGAGCAGTTTTCAACTGAAGAGCTTTAGCCATTCGAAATTCTCCGCGTGAATCAATAGACTGCTTCGTAAGCGTCGCAGATTTCAGCCTCGGTGCTATCTGCCAGGTAGGCTATTTCGCCCTGTTTGTGCTTGACATAGATTTCAACAAAGTCCCGCGGAAACCAATCGGTTACAATCCTGTCTTTTTCGAAGTTCGCAAGCGCCGTTTCAAGCGATTGTGGCAGACGGGTTAATCCACGACCTGCAAGGTCGTTCGGCGATAACAAAGACAAATCTTCTTCGGTGACCTCTGGGTAATCGAGACCCTCTTGAATTCCCTGCACACCGGAATGAACTATTGCTGCAAGTGCCAGATAAGGGCTAGCAGCAGCATCGGCGGCACGAAATTCAAAATTGAACTGCTCAGACATTTCGACATCACTTAGATCGGATACCGGGCAAATGCGAACCGAAGCTTCGCGATCGCGATATCCTAAATTGTTAAATGACGCACTCCAGCGATGTGGTATCAGTCTCTTGTAGGAAACAACACTCGGTGCAGTTAGAGCGACAATTCGATCAAGGTATTTCAATACACCAGCGACGAACTGTCCAGCAATCGGACTGAGTCCGTGAGGGCTGGTTGAATCATATGTCACTGGTATGCTTTCCTCGTTGCGGATACTCAGGTGAATATGAACACCATTGCCTACACTGTCAGGATGTCGTAATGGTGTGAAACTCGCATTCAGTTGCAAGCGTTCCGCGACGATGTGAACGAGTTCTCGAAGAATCGCTGCGTGATCAGCGATCCTAACACCCAATACTGGCCCGACAGTGACTTCGTACTGATTGATACCATATTCTTTCATAAAGGTGTCTGGTGCGAGCTTGGCTTGCTCTATTGCAGAAACAAGCACCTCTCCGAACTGACGTTCAGCACGAAATCCAGCTGTTGTGTAAGCACTGCCAAGCGGACATTTTCCGGTGACGAAATGGAACTCGTGCTCGAAAGCACCGAATATACGCAAACCGGCAACATCTTGAAGACGATCCAGCGCGGATTTCAAAATTGAGCGAGTACAGCATTCCCAAGGTGTTCCATCAGTTTCATGAATATCTCCTAAAACAAAACGCTCTTTCGGTAACCCGTCGTCAAACTCAATATCAACCCGAGTTTCAGGGTCTGGAATCAAAACCAAATCGCCCAACGCGCCATAGGGACTATCAGAAATAGAATCAAAGCAGGTAATTTGAACATTAGTCGGCGTCCAACCGATGCCGCGCTTTAACCGCTTCTCGAACTGACTTAACGGAAATGCCTTCCCACGAAATTTGCCCGCGATGTCACTCGTAGCAGCAATGATCAAAGGTTCGCGTTTCATTGCTTAGTTTTTCAAGCGCAATTTGTCCCAATTGCTGATGCGTTGTTGTGTCGCTTCCCAATCTTGCTCGCCGATATAAGTGATCAATGCTTCAATCAAACCAAGAGCTCCGCAATACGTGTCCCAGGCTGTACCGGATTGAATAGGTAACGCGATGATCTCTTTTGCATGGCGGGCGATAGGCGAAAGCCACTTATCGGTGATTAAAATAATCTGTGCGCCACGCTCTCCCTCGGCTCGTTCGGCGAAGGCCAAAAGTCGAGGCTCGTAACGCCGAAAATCTATCATCACGACAATATCACGGCTGCGAATACGCAACAAATATTCGGGCCAAACTTCGGAGTCGGAGGGTAGATGACAGACGTGATTCCTGATTTGTCTCAGATGACGGGACAGGTATTGCGAAATTGCATCAGAAATTCGTCCTCCTATATGGAAGTTTTTTCGTTTCTTATCTGCCAGCATGCGGCTAATGCGTTTGAACTGATCATCGGTGATAACCTCACCAACTCGCGTATAGACTTCCGATGTCCGTTTCACAAATGTCTGCAGAAATCCGTCATCAATCGGCATCAAACGGCGGTGAAGATCGATCGGAGACTGCTGCCCTTCCTTCAGTTCAGATATCAGCACCCGTTGAAATTCCTGATAGCCGTTACAGTTGAATTTCTGCACAAATCGAGTAATTGTCGGTGCTGAAACATGCGCTCTTTCCGCCAGCGCATGGATTGTTTCAAGTCCCGCGAACGGATAGTCGGACAAGAGTACAGTCGCGATTTTTCGTTCTGATTTCGTAAAGTCTTTCGACTTCTCTTTAATCTGTAGACTCAAAGACATCTCGAAGCAGATATTCAGATTTGAACTAACTTGGTAGCATTTAACGGGCCAAACGCTTCAGTCAAAATTAAAAGAATTGCAGGTCTGAATGGCTAATTTCTGCATGTGAATTTTCGACGAGTTTCGTTTTACTATCAGTTTAAATTATGAAATAATCTAATCAATTTATACTATTGTATCAATTATGATATATTATTTAACATGGTATTTTCCGAAAGCACCAAAATCTGGCGAAGTCAGGGACGACGAATTAGTGGCTATAGGATTAGCCTTGACAAGTCCAGTTGTTCAGATGCAGTTGGTTGTCAATCAGCCAGATTTTGGTGTATTTTTTTTGTCAATGTGACAGTTTGAGATATTCAGGATATTACAACCAAAAGCCTAATTCAACCTTGTGTCAAAGCCAGGGTGGTTTTTATTTTGCGGAGGTTTAGACAGTATGACTCTGCACTAAGTCGGAACATAATGCAGAAAATAGAATAATATCCTACATAAATTCTTGAATTCACAAAGAAATTTTAATTTGAAACAGCAAGCGATCATTAAGCTCAAATGGACTCTTAAATACGCCGCCGATGAGACCAACAGCTGGCTGCCGAAAATGCCTGTGGTAATCAGCAGTCTGAAAAGACTTCTGCTCGAAACCTTTCATGGCATATCGCACCAATACATGCAGGATAACGCAGACACTTTCGTCGACCTGTTCAACCATCGGTGGTAGGCAGCAGAATTTTGTACGACTTCCGCAAGCCGCCATCGGCATCAGACCGATGAACCCTATCCTGAGTTAAGTATAGATGCATATCAAATAAACACAAATTGCGTGGATCTTTCGGTTTTGTCGGTCGCGTAGGATGCTATTTTTAGGAAAAGAGCAAAAGAAAACATTACTATGGGAGGATGATCCCCGCCCGCTGGAGTTGGTTAACGAATTCAGCAAGAGTCCAGTTGTCTTGGTCTGCGAGCATGCGGGGCAGTCAATACCTATGGAACTTGGAAACCTCGGTATATCGAAGGCAGATATGCACCGTCATATCGCTTATGACATTGGTGCGAAGCATGTTGCCATGCAGATGGCTGAATTTCTCAGTGCTCCCCTTGTCATGCAACCCTACAGCCGACTTGTAATCGACTGTAACCGGCCGATTTGCGCCGAAGACGCCATTCCCTACAGAAGTGCAGGCATCGATATCCCTGGCAATCATAACTTGGCTTCTGAAGATCGCAGGCAACGTATAGAAGAGATATACGTTCCTTTTCACGATACAATTTCAGAAGTCTTGGATCGGCATCGCCGAATCGGCGTTTTTTCGATCCACAGTTTCACGCCGTTCTTCAACTACGAGCAGCGACCTTGGGATTTGGCTTTTATATTTCGAAAAGATGCCGCGACATCTCAGAAGTTGGCTGACGCCGTAAGGCATTTCGAACCCACAACCACAATAGGGATGAACGAACCATATGTCATCACGGATGACAACGATTGGTTTGTTCCCTATCATGGCGAGCGACGAGGTTTGGCTCACAGTCTGATCGAAATCCGAAACGATCATCTCTATTCGTACGAATCGTGTCGATCTTGGGCTTTATTGTTATCCCGATCAATTGACCAATTTCTCGAAAAGGAGAACCAATGAATTTAACCAGGGAAGTTGCACTTTCGTCTGCCCATTCAGTATTGCTATTCATCGATGTGCAGAATTTCAGTGCCCATCGTGACGGCTCGGAGTATAGATGCCTGTCGCAGTCAGAAATCGATAGAAAGTATCGGTATTTTTTCGACCGGCTCGAAAATCATGTCATTCCCAATATGCAGAAATTGCAAGAATCGTTTCGGCACGCTGGAATTGAGGTTATGTATACGACAATTGAGAGTCTGACAAAAGACGGACGTGACCGCAGCCTCGATTACAAGATCACTGGGTTTCATAATCCCAAGGGATCGTGGGACGGTCGTGTAATCGACCAGCTTCAGCCTGATGACGACGAGATCTGGTTGCCGAAAACCTCGTCGTCGGTCTTTATCTCCACCAACATTGATTACATTCTGCGTAATCTTGGGGTGCGCCAGATTGTCATCAGCGGACTCGTGACGGATCAGTGCGTGGAAAGCGCAGTTCGCGACGCATGTGACCTCGGCTATCTGGTCACCCTGATCACCGATGCCTGCACGACCTATAGTCAGGAACGCCATGATCGTTCGCTCTCCGCGATCAAGGGGTACTGTCGGCAGTTGACCACTCAGGAACAACTCGAAGAACTGCGAGGATAAAGAAAATGAAGAACATTGTCGAAAGCGTTTGGGTGCAGATTGATATAGAGTCGGACTATGTCATTGAATTGAAACAGTGTTTGGTTAAAATTCCTACCGTCAATCTGAAATTCCAAGCAGATGAAGCTTTGAATCGAGAATCCGATGCACAGAAATTGGTTCGTACTGCGTTGGTGGAAAACGACTTCGCCACTGAAAGCTGGGATGTTTTTCCCGACCGCCCCAACGTGACAGGCGAGTGGCAAGGTACCGATGAAAAAAGCCTGATTCTGTGTGGACACATTGATGCCGTCCCTGTCGGTGATTCGTCAACTTGGCAACGGGAACCGTTTGGTGCGCTAATAGAGCATGGCTGTATTTGGAGGCGAGGGGCAGTCGCCATGAAAAGCGGCCTTGCATCGTGTATCACCGCGGTGCATAGTATTCGCAAATTTGGGATGGAGTTCGAAGATCATCTGGCGCTACATAGCGTTGTCGACGAAGAGGCAGGTGGATTCGGTGCTATGGATTTAGTCAAATCGACTCGGCTTGCCGAGCACGCGAAAATCTCCAAACCGTCCGATCCAATAGCCACAACCAATACCCGGCCTCCATACTGGTCGACGTAAATCGCGCATGGTTGCCATAGCGGCATAACAGTCGGTTTTATTCCACCTCAGGGCCAGTAGTGCTGATTTCATTCCCGATAATGCGAAAATGCAAACATGTTAAATTGATTGATGTCAGGAAGTCCCTTGCATTTTTCGTGTATCGGGGACATAAGGCGGATTTTGCTCGAATGAGAAAAATCGAGGACGATGATGCTCGGATGAGGAGGTATTTCAGGCTGGGTATTGCGCAATTGCGTATCCGAAAAACAGAATATTCGAATAATGCGGTCCATACGTGTAGGAATCTTCATAATTCAATGTCCGCCACTATGGGAAACTCAAAATTCGGGGTAAATTGTGGTGCCCTATAGTTGAAATGGATATACGTCACCTGAGAACTTTATGTACAGTCGTAAAGACTGGTTCTTTCGTTACGGCCGGAGAAGAACTCGGACTTTCGCAGTCCGCTGTAAGTTTGCAGATTAAATCGCTGGAAAACGAGCTGGGAGTTTGCCTGTTTGACCGGTCCAGTCGCCCCCCTATTCCGACAGCTAGAGGTCAGGTATTGGCCAAACAGAGTCAGACGATAATTGAATTGCTGGATGAGGCGAAACGCACAACAACCGATCACTTGGTAAGGGGGAAGCTGACGGTAGGTGCGGTATATACCAGTCTTTCAAGTTTTATGCCAGCGGTCCTCAGCTCTCTTCGAAGAGAACATCCACATCTGCAGTTGGACGTTAGGAGCGGTGGTTCTGCTGAATTGGCCGACAAATTGCTACGCGACGAATTAGATATAGCTGTCTGCACAAAATCGGGTATTGTGCATCAAGGATTGGTTTGGCACGATATTGCAAAAGAACCCTTCGTTGTTATCGCGCCGATTCACACCCAAGGGGAAACGGATGTAGATCTCCTTACTTCAAATCCATTTATCTGGTTCAACCGAAAGACTTGGGCAGGAAGAAGTATTGAGCAGGAACTTAACCGTCGAAAAATCAAGGTATCCGCTAATATGGAAATTGATGCGCTTGACGCAATTTCTTCATTAGTCAGTGCCGGTCTTGGTGTGTCCATCGTACCTGTATGCAATGGTGCACGTCCATTCCCTCCTCGTTTGAGAACAGTTCCATTTGGGACCCCGGTTTTTCATCGACACATAGGTGCACTTGTACACGCCAGGTCAGATTTGTCGCCCCAACTTTCCGCATTGCTAAAGATCCTCATTCAGTAGATTAACTTGAAAAAAACTCATGTAAGAAATATTAAATATTCGTTTTGGTGAGTATTTTCATATGTTAATATTACGCTGTATTGATTTTTTGGCACAAATTGTTTAGAGATTATGATTAACAGGGATTGCATAAAAACATATTTCTCATACCATGACATTGATGCTGTGGAAGGTTTCAATACCGCTCTAGAATGTGCGCTGTCTTTTCGTCATGATCCGATCGCTGTAATTGACAAGGTGCTTGCAGAGCATCCGGGCTTTGCCATGGGCTGGCTTTTTCGAGCGGGTTGGTTGACGCAGGCTATGGAAACTCGAATTTATGACGAACTAGTAAATTCAGTCAATGAAGCACGGAAACTCAATAGCACGCTGAACGATCGCGAGAAGGGACATCTGGCAGCAGCGGAAAGTTGGTTGAAAGGTGATTTTTTTGCAGCAGTACAGACATGGGAACATGTACTTACAAAATATCCATACGACATATTTGCACTGGCGCTTATTCATTTTACAAATGTTCTACTTGGTGACGTTGTAGGACAACGCGATGTCGTCGCCCGGGTTTTTAATCTGTGGGACGAATCAATGCCAGGGTATGAGTTTGTTCTGGGATTTTATGCATTCGGATTGGAAGAAAATCGGGATTTTACTCATGCCGAAGAAATCGGTAGACAATCACTCGGATTGCGTCCTGACAACCCGTACGCGGTACATGCGGTATGTCATGTCATGGAAATGCGTGGACGTCAGTCTGGGGGTATACGATTTATGATGGACCACGTCGAGCGCTGGGGCACCTCGAACTTCGCAAATCATCTGTGGTGGCACACTTCACTTTTTCACCTTGATCTTGAGCAAACAGACCAGGTCTTGAAAATTTATGATAACAGTATCAGTTCTGAAGGCAAAAGCGGTGACAAATATGAAGAACTGGATGCCGCGGCGTTGCTTTGGCGACTCAATCTGTTGAATATAGATGTGGGAAGCAGATGGTCACACCTAGCTGACAAATGGGAGCCGGCCGCACAGGATACGCTGTATGCATTCAACGATGTGCATGCGATGATGGCATTTGTATCAGATGGCCGTTCAAGCGCACAAAACGACCTGCTTTCAGCCAACGAGAGATACATAGAAAGCGCATCGGACGCGAACGTGGCAATGAGCCGTGAAATGGGCTTGCCATTCTGTTTGGCAATCTTGGATTTTGCCAACGAGAATTATGCCACCTGTACTGCTCGTTTGCTGCCAATACGTTATAGAACTCATCGACTCGGTGGTAGTTTTGCGCAGCGTGACGTTATCGGATGGACTTTACTTGAAGCGGCACTGAGAGCTGGGGAATTTGACTTGGCTCTGGCACTGGCCAACGAGAGAGCTGCGTTGAAGCCCAATTCCGTACAAAATTGGCGTGCAGTTGCTCGGGCCCACAAGGGTCTTGGCAAAACAGCTCATGCCGACCGAGCGAATTCCAGGGCTGAATATCTGTTAGCAGCTTGAAATCCAATTGCATATACACAATTCTGACAGAATTATGTCCAATCTGTATCGCAACCTGCGCTAAACCGTACCGAGCGAATATGGTCGAAAAGCCGTCAGTGCGATGAACGCTTTCTCAAGTATTAAATTCACTCAGGAAAAAGTTGTCGTTTTAGTGGCAATCACAACTTTCGTAATTTTTTCTATCTTTCTGACCGGTTTCTTTTCCACATCCAATCTTATAGGACTTGTTAGAAATGTTTCGGTTCTTGGCATTCTCGGTGTGGGCATGGGCATCGTCATCATCGGCCGCGGTGTTGATCTTTCCGTTGTATCGATTCTAGCAATATCGGCAGCCTATTTCATTGAACTTTTGAATGCCGGAGTGCCGATGTGGTCAAGTTTCGTAATTGTACTGGGGTTGGTTCTACTCGTCGGAGCCATATCCGGGTTTCTTATTGCCTACGCGGAAGTGCCACCCATTTTTACAACTCTGGCAATGGGACTGTTCGTATACGGGTTTGGCCGGTCGCAACTAATGGGGCAAGATGTGGCATATATTTCTGACGAATATATTTCAGTACTTGATTTGGGAACCATAAAGTTTGCTGGTGTGCCAATGGAAGTATTTGTTTTCGCCGGGGTCTGTTTCGTTGCAATGTTGTTTTTGCGTTATACCAAGTATGGGCGATATACGTACTTTATGGGTGACAACAATTTGGCGGCTAGAAACATCGGAGTTCCAGTCAGACCGATGATTATTCTTCAGTACATTCTTTCAGCTCTATTTTCTGCTGTGGCTGGCGCAATCGTTGCCGGAACCCTGCTCAGTATGAATACCAGAATTGTCAATTCAACACTTCTATACGATGTCATTCTGATTGTAGTGCTGGGAGGAATTGGACTAAGTGGTGGCAAAGGCGGGATACGAAACGTCATATTTGGCGCTCTGCTGATAGGCATTTTGCTTAATGGAATGACAATACTCGATTTAGAAGATACGCATCAAAATTTGATTAAAGCATTGATTCTGTTAGGTGTGATCATTATTGACACTTCCATAAATCAACGAGATGAACAAACCGAAAAGCAGGGAGATATCTAAAGTTTAAACAACATAGAAACTGTTAATTTTTTACATGGAGGTAAAAATGTTTAGCTATAAAAAATTATTGAGATTACTTGCTGTCGTTACGACATTAATCTTCTCATCCACTACGTTCGCCCAAGTTGACCCGGGACCCGAACTGGCACGCAAGGCTTTGGAGGGAAAGCGCGTAGTTCTCATGCCGATGGCCATGGGATTCGATTTGGCGCAAGGTTGGAACTACTATATCGGCAAGGAAGTCAATTCATGGGGCGGGATATTTGAAACACGAGACCCGAATTGGAGTGTCGAGGCTGGAGCGCAAGCGTTGACAGATGTTATCGCCAGCAAACCTGACATCATAATTGTTCACAATCCTGACCTTCGGTCTTATGTGAAGCTTTACAAGCGAGCGCAAAAGGCGGGCATTTACGTAATCCAAATTGACAATCGCAGTGCTTACAATACCGAAGCGTTTATCGGCAGTAACTGGGAGACTCTGGGTGAACTCGAAGCGACTGCGGCATTGAACTTCTGTGGAGAAGGTACAAGCGGGAAGATAGGCTTGATTCAGGGAGAACAAGTCAATGCGTCAAGCATAGATCAGTACAACGGCATTATGAACATTGTGTCAAAGCATGATCACCTTACCATTGCATCTAAACCTTATTCAGGTTGGGATGCCACAAAGGCGCAGGCGGTGACTACCACCATGCTTCAGCAGCACCCGGATATGTGCGCGATCATTGATTTTTGGGACGGCACCGCAACCGGAACCGCTGCCGCAATTCGGGCTGCTGGAAAAACTGGTGAAATTGCACTCATCACCACTGGGGGTGGTGAAGAAGTCGATTGCAAGATGCTCAATGATGGGACGATCGACGCTATCGTTTCTACAGAGATACCGAAACAATCCGCAGCGGTAAATGCGGTTATAAAGTTTCTACTGCAAAGCGGAGTACCAGCTGGAGAAATGGTAACTTTCAACTATACTGACGAAACAATTACCACAAAAGACGATATTTATCCCGGTTACTGTTGGAGCTTGCAGCGCAATGCTGCCAAAACAACCTGGTAAGCGGTAATAATTCTGCACCCAGCGTCGCAAGCGGCGCTGGGTGCACTGTATTTGTGGTACGAGATGAAAATTTACGAAGCGATAAGCAAGGCTAGATACAACTACGTACCGGACCACATTCTGGGAGAACTGCTCACCAAACGTTGGGCAGATAATGTGGTTCCATTGCTGTTTCTTCTGCTCACGATTGCAGTCTTGGCTAATCTGATTCCAGGTTTCCTTTCGCCTCAGAGTATGAGTGATTCCGGAAGGCAACTCGGAGAATTCCTGATTATCGTTTGTGGCGTATCAATCGTCATGATAGCGGGAGGCATAGACTTAAGTGTCGGTTCAATTTACGCAATCTGTGCTTTGCTGGCGGTGGCTGTCGTCAACCTACTGCAATGGCCAATTCCGGCAGCGTTTGCGGTGTCAGTACTGATAGGCGCTACTTTCGGACTGCTCAATGGGCTGTTAATCGGTTATCTGAAACTGCGAGCGTTTTTGACTACATTGATAACTTTTGTCATCGGTCGCGCAATTTACGACATATTATTGGACCAGCTCGGCACTCCGATACAACTGACGTATGTAGATTCGCCCCTGTGGGATTTTATCGGTGACGGGTCTGTCGGACAGATACCTGTAAGTTTGCTCTTTACCGCAGTCGTATTGGTTAGCGCACATGTTTTCATCAGTCGATCGCGCCCCGGCTGGCATATCAGTGCTATCGGTGGCTCAAGACGCTCAGCATTCAATACCGGTATCAATGTAAAAAAAGTAGTTTGCTTGACTTATGTCATATCTGGTGCCAGTTGTGGTATCGCAGGCTTTCTCTTCGGCGCACGTCTGAATGGAACAGGACCCGGTACGGGCATTGGGCTCGAAATTCTGGTGCTTACGGCATGTGTCGTAGGCGGGATAAGTCTAGGCGGAGGTCGAGGATCAATCGTGAAGGGGATGCTGGGCGGTCTGATCGTGCTTACGATCAATAACAGCCTTATACGAATGGGATATCACAGTGGCACCAATCAGATGGTTCTGGGTCTGATGCTCGCTTTTGCCGTTATCCTTGATATCCGATGGTTGAGAAACAGGCACAAGGTCTTGGACAAGGTATATGTTGCACCAGTGTATACGTCCATGAACCCGGCGTTATCCGCTTTACCCGAAAGTGGAACACCCTATGCTCTGAACTCCAAACTTTCGGATACAGAATTAATCGGAGCGGGAGAAATTGAAGGTCCGGAAGATGTCATTTTGGATGAACACGACCATCTGTATTGTGGTACTCGCCACGGCGATATTATGCGTTTCTTTGCGCCTGAATACAAAGAATCGGAAATTTACGTTCACATCGGTGGATTCCCTCTGGGACTGGCTTTCGGTAAAGATAAATCTCTCAATATTTGCGTCGGTGCCATGGGGCTTTATTCTGTTGCACAAGACGGGACGATAACGCAACTGTCAGCTGAAACAACTCGGTCCTATCTATCAGTTGTTGACGATGCCAGATTACGCGACCCCAACGACTTGGACATTGGTTCTGATGGTAACATCTATTTCACCGATTCTACGACACGATACGATGCACATGAGTGGGCAACTGATAGCGTTGAGAATCGACCGACAGGCAGAGTCTTGGTTTATGACCCGAAGACAGGTAAAACGAAGACACTGTTACGCGGGCTCAGTTATCCGAATGGTGTATGCATGGCAAATGATGGGGAATCATTCTTTTTTGCCGAATCCTGGGAATGCCGGGTAAACCGATTCTGGTATCGAGGGATCAAAGAAGGCAAGATGGAGTGTGTAATACGTGACATGCCCGGATATCCTGATAATATTAACCGCGCATCAGACGGCAATTTTTGGATGGCTTGGTTGGGAATGCGAACGCCTACATTCGATCTTATGCTGAAGCGCCCTGCAACCCGACGGCGGATGACTCGCCGTCTTCCAAAGGATGATTGGTTGTTTCCAAATATTAATACCGGCGGTGTTGTCAAATTTGATGAAAATGGAAACATCATTGAAACCCTTGGCGATCTGGGTGGCAAAAATCATCCGATGGTGACATCGATGAGGGAGCATAAGGGGTACCTATATATCGGCGGAATTTTGAACAATCGTATTGGTAGACTGAAGTTACAAGGTGCTGATGCAAATTGGACCGGTATTTCTTCCTACTGGGGTGACAACGCTTGATTTTCGATGAAGTCTACGACCGGCTCCTGGATTGTATAAGGCCAAAAGCAATAACAATCCCACCGATGGACGGTTACCTGCGCCCCAATAATCTGCTTGATGAAGCGGCGATAGTGACCGAAGTTCATCAGCCTGACAACGCCATCAATGTCAATGGTGAGCTTTGGTTTTCTTCTGGCAGTCATTTATTGAAACTCAATTTATTCAGCAAAAATGCCAAACCTGAGTTATTAAGTCAATTTGACGAGGAAATCTCCAGCATTGCAGCCGGACCAGCTGATTGCCTCGCGATAGGACTGGACAATGGAAAAATTTTTGTCCAAAGATCGGGAAATCACATAGAGTTTCCATACATCGGCGATCAGGAATTAAAGTGCCCTACGGCACTTGGATTCATTGATGAAAATCGATTATTGGTGTGTCAGGGTTCAGAGCACGTTAAGCCCTCGAAAATGAATCTCGATTTGATGCGGGCTGGTAGTAGCGGTTCCGTTTGGATTTTGGATCTGACGAACGGCAGCCAAAATTGCATAAGTTCAGGACTAGGATTTCCCTATGGAATTGTCGTGTTGCACAAGGCGCGAAAGATCTTGGTGTCTGAATGCTGGCGTCATCGAATTCTAGGCATTTCACTTGATGGAAGCGCTCCAGTTGAAACAGTTCTGAGTGATCTTCAGGGCTATCCTGCAAGACTCTTCCCGACAAGCAGAGGGAAAACCATGCTATGTTTGTTTGCGGCTCGAAACAGGTTAATCGAGTTCGTGCTGAAGGAAGATGAATTTCGTCGGAAGATGATTGAGGCGGTAGATCAAAAGTATTGGATTGCTCCACAACTTAAGACTGGAGAAAATTTCTTGGAGCCATTGCAGCAGGGTGGCGTAAAAACCATGAACATCCATAAACCTTGGGCACCCAGTCTGTCCTATGGACTGCTGGTCCGCTTAGGCCCGAACCATAGCCCCGAAGCTAGCTTTCATAGCCGCTCGAATTCCAATAGGCACGGCATAACAAGTGGATGTGAAGTCCAATGCTCTACATTCGTCACTTCTAAAGGCGGAGATTGCATTCTCGAAGTTTCAAACGATTGTTGAGGTTCAACGAATGGAGACCGTATTTCAAATGATGAATATTTCAAAGGATTATCGTGGTGCCAAGGCATTGGCGAATGTTGACTTTGAACTTAAGGAAAGTGAATTGCATTCCATTTTAGGCGAGAACGGCGCGGGAAAATCCACCTTGACCAAAATTATGGCAGGTGTTGTAGAGCCGTCAAGTGGTGAAATGTATTTCAAGAATAAAAAGGTTAAGTTTAGAAATCCTTCAGAAGCTTTGAATATGGGTATCGCCATGGTATTTCAGGAGACCAGTCTGGTGCCCTCGATGACTGTTGCTCAAAACCTTTATCTCGGCAACGAAAGATTCTTGAATCGACTCCGTGGAATCAATATTTCCGCTCAACAATTCCTCCAATCGCTGAATTTTACAGTCAATCCCACTACACTTGTGATGTCGCTGGGAGCAGCACAAAGACAAATGCTGGAAATTGCCAGAGCCGTACGATTGAATGCAAAGATCCTGATTTTTGATGAACCGACGGCCTCGCTTACACCGGAAGAAAAGCAGCATTTATTCTCATTGATCAAACGGTTGCGCAATGGTGGAGTATCAGTCATATTTATTTCACACGCATTGGAAGAATCACTTCAAATCAGCGATCGCATTACGATCTTGCGCGACGGTGAAAAGATATTGACTGACACGATTGAAAACCTCAATCGCAAAAAAGTAGTGCAAGCGATGGTCGGTCGTGATCTTTCCTATACCATCTATCAGTCTAAAGAGAGTGAAAAAATCCGGCCACCAGGGGAGAAAATCCTGAGCATTCAGGATCTTTCAATGGGGAACTTGGTGAAAAACAATTCATTTTCAATTTTCGCCAGACAGATTACTACGATTTTTGGGTTGGTTGGATCCGGACGTACTGAAGTCGTAAAGGTAATATCCGGGATTTATAAACGCGATTTTGCACGCGGCGGAAAGATTGAACTGGAACATAAACTTGTTCGTTACAGAGTTCCCAGTCAAGCAGTCAAGGATGGGATTGTATATGTGACCGAGGACAGAAAAGCCGAAGGCTTTTTTGACACGATGTCAGTTGGCGAAAACTTTTATGCCGGTTTCTTGGCATCAAAGCTACACAAAAGGATGACGGTAAGTTTACGAGAAATACAAAACTTGACTCAAACTTGGAACAAAAAACTAATGATCAAGGCAATAAATCAAGATGCAAAAGTCGTAGAGCTTTCGGGTGGTAACCAACAGAAAACTGTCATTGGAAAATCACTTGTCCAAAGACCAAGACTGATCATTTTCGATGAGCCCACACGAGGCGTTGATGTTGGTTCAATTGCTGAAATTCACAAGTTGATCGAAGATCTAGCCGACAGTGGCATAGCGGTTGTGGTGATTACTTCTTATTTACCAGAAGTGAGGAAAATATCCGACCGCATTCTCGTTTGTCGTCAGGGACGGATTGTTGAAGAATTCTCACCGACTGACGTTACGGAAGAGAGCATCATGTTTGCAGCAGTGCACTGAATGAGTTATCTATATTTGTGCGGATAATTCTTCCACGAAATGATTAATCAACTATGAAATTTGATGAAGTCTTTTAATCGATCGGAACATTACAGGTTGACCGCCAAGGAACTGGCTGCTAAATTTGCCCCCAAGGCAGCGATTTGGGACAGATCCAGAGAATACTGTTGGGAAAACGTAAAGGACCTTGTGGAAGCAGGATTGATGGGAATGACAATTCCCGCTGCATACGGCGGTCAATCGGCCTCATACTATGACACTGTTTTAGTGGTTGAGGAAATCGCACGCGCCTGCACTCTCACCGCGCGCGTTGTTGTGGAGTCAAATATGGGAGGGATTAGCGCGATCATGGCTTATGGCACCGACGCGCAGAAGAATTACTGTGCGCCTCTTGTACTGGCTGGTGACAAACCAGCGATTTGTATAACTGAACCCGAGGCTGGTAGTGCCGCTACTGAAATGCGAACCATTGCTCGAAAAACCGGTTCCAAATACATGATCAACGGTGTCAAGCACTGGATTACAGGTGGAGGGTTGTCGAAGCTGTATCTGATTTTTGCCAAAGTACTTGACAAGAATGATAGCGAACTGGGAATTGGAGGGTTTATCGTTCTGTATGATCCGAAAAACGGTATCGAGCCTGAGGGTTTTACCGTTGTTCGAAGAGAGAATACGCTTGGTCTGCGCGGCATGCCTGAGGCCGAACTGCATTTTAACGAACTTGAAGTTGACGAGATGTTTCTATTACAGTCCCCATCTGGTCTGCGACGAGGATTTTCCGACCTTATGAATGCTTACAACAGTCAGCGTGTGGGGGCCGGAACGATCTCGATGGGTGTCGCCGCTGGT
>CAXXFC010000003.1:0-31053 GCA_963662635.2 Arenicellales bacterium | reverse complement strand
ACCAAGATCAATTGGTTCAACCCGGGCACTCTGAAGCATTCCGTACAGTGTGTAGCGATTACTGTCATAGACATCCCCGGGATTCAGCTTCTCGCCTACCGCACGCAGTTCATCACCGGTCGAAAAGAATGCTACTTTGGGTTTTCGGTATACTGACACCTCGGCTCTCCCGACTGACGCAAGCAAACCGAGTTCAGCTGTTCCGATTGCCTGACCTTTCGTCAATGCGATTTCACCTGCGCAGATATCCTCGCCGGATTGCCTGATATGCTGCCCCGGCCGATGCGTATTGATCGTCATTACCACATCTTCGCTGATACTGCAATCTTCCTGCATCACAACCGTATCCAGTCCATCGGGTACGACACCACCGGTGAATATTCGGATACAGCACCCATTTCCGACGTCGCCAGTGAACGGACTGCCGGCAGCTGAAGTTCCGATCAGGCTTAAAGTGGATTCGGTGTTCTTTTCTGCGAGATCGGAAAATCTGCAGGCATAACCATCCATCGCCGAGTTGCGATCAGTCGGTACGTTTTGATTGGCGTAGATGTTTTCAGCGATGACACGGTGAATCGCGTCGCGAATTGCGAGTCGTTCTGTTTCAGCGACCGGTGTGATTCGGCGAAGGATTGTTGACAGGGCTTCCTCATAAGGTGTTGAAGCAACATCAAAATCCGCCATGCAGCTGTCATTCAAAACAGGTTCAGACATCTGTCCTTTTCCAATGGCCTGAACGCCCGCCGGATTTCTCAACCAGTTGTACAGATTCAATGATCATCCCGCGATCGGTCGATTTACACATGTCGTATACGGTCAGCAGTGCCACCTGAACCGCTGTCATCGCCTCCATTTCGACCCCGGTCCGATCATGGGTCTCAGTCGTTGCTCGGCAGTGGACGCTGGATGTCTCTTCATGACACTCTAGATCGACTG
Organism: Arenicellales bacterium; assembly: GCA_963662635.2. GTDB lineage: Bacteria > Pseudomonadota > Gammaproteobacteria > Arenicellales > JAJDZL01 > JAJDZL01. The sequence continues at coordinate 30,117 of CAXXFC010000003.1, read as the reverse complement.
TGACATGGGTCAGGGATAGCGGATGGCACAGCGGTACGAGTTCCGAAGTTCTCTTGGTTGCCATAATCCCCGCAAGGCGTGCCACTCCTAGAACATCGCCCTTTTTGTTGGAACTGGACATGATTTGTTCAAGAGTGGATAATGACATACGGATTTGCCCTTCTGCGACTGCTCGACGGGCAGTGGGTTGCTTTTCGCCCACATCAACCATGTGCGCATCCCCTTGTTCGTTGAAATGTGTCAGTTTTGACATCGTGGTCAGAATGCAGTATCTCAGGAGTGATCAATTATTTACTACATAATAAACTGATACGATGGACGATTCCATTTTATTGCGCTACAACCGGCAGATCATGATGACCGAATTCGGGATCGAAGGTCAGCAGAAAGTCATGGAAGCCACTGTTTTCATTGTTGGCCTGGGTGGTTTGGGATCTGCGGTTACGATGTATCTTGCAGGCAGTGGAATCGGACATCTTGTTTTGAATGATTTCGACGATGTCGATCTTTCAAATCTCCAACGTCAGATTGTGCATTCCAGTCAATCTGTAGGCATCTCGAAAGTGGTATCTGCAACGCAGACTCTGACTGCGTTGAATCCGGAAATCAAGATCACCGGAATCGACCGAAAGATGTCAAATTCAGAACTGAATGATCAGGTTGAGTTGGCGGATGTCGTAGTTGATGCAACTGATAATTTCGACATTCGGTTTGCGTTGAATGAAGCGAGCGTAGCGACCCGTACTCCTTTGGTCTCGGGAGCGGCGATTCGAATGGATGGCCAGTTTGCTGTTTATCGGCCGGACCTGGAAGACAGCCCTTGCTTTCGGTGTTTGTATGCTCCGGAAGATGAGCCTGCAGAGCGATGTAGTGAAACCGGAGTACTGGGCTCGGTTTGTGGTACTATCGGGTCGTTGCAGGCAACTGAGGTTCTGAAAATTATTGCAGGAGTCGGCACCAGCGCGCATGGCAAACTATTCCTCTACGACGCCAGCAGGTTGGAATGGCAGGAAGTCAGAATACACAAGGACAAACTTTGCCCTGTCTGTGATTCTCCAATGTCAGTTGCCGAGGTGGCTGGTTGAACTGAAAGATCAAGTTCCGACCTGGCTTCGCACTTGTCAACGGTTCCCTACAAACCTTCTAAAATGCAACTGCTTGTTCTGTGAAAGTAAAATTCAGATTCAGGCGGAACAGAATCCAGATTTGGACTACAAGTTGAATCTTTTACGCATGAACAGTTTGACTGATTTTCGTTCCTTTTTACCCAAATTGGATCCGATTTCGCCTGATTTGCGCAATTCCTTTTTGATCGCCTTCCAGGATGCACTTACACTTTCTGGAGTAAGTTCCAAATCAGCGTAAATACAGCTGTCACATACGACATGTTCATAGAACACTTTCTTTCCCATTTCGTAAGTTCCCTCTGAAACGACAAGTGCCGGCTGATGGTCACCGCCTCCGCCACCACCTCCGCCATCACCGGAAGCAAATGCAACTGAACTCGCGAACGAGCAGCAAAGTATAAGTATGACGATGCTACGAAAGGCGTGTTTGATTGAAATAGCCATGGATTACCTCAGGTAAACAAAGGGTTTGACATTGAGCCCAGTCTGTATTTTAACGACAAATACATTTTGATTTTGTCAAATCATTACCAGTCTCAAATTGGGAACTAAACCCGATTTTTTCTAGTCATACGAATTATGGTTAAATTTCTACATACGACCAAACGCGATTCAAACATTAACAGAACGAACCCGCACATAACCATTCTGTAGAACCATTGCCATGGATAGACATACAAGACCAACGAAATTGAATCTTGTTTCATCCTCTTCGGTTGGTATGATACTTGCGGTCGGATACATTACCCAAGGAGTTCTGTCAAGGGACTCGGCTGGTTTTGATCTATACACCTTCCTAGGCTGCTTCAGTTTTACTTCAGCAGTCGTTCTTCTCTACTGGTATTGGCTGACTAAAAATCAACTCGATCTGAATTTCAAAACCGTCTTGTTTTGGGCTGTTGTGTTCCGGTTGATCGGCGTATGGGGTGAGCCTGTTTTGGAAGACGACTACTATCGATACCTGCTTGATGCCTGCCTTTTTGTTACGTACGGGTCACCCTATGGTATAGCTCCGGAATCACTGTTTTTGTCCAACGATCTCACTGCGGAATGCAATGCATTGCTGACAGGAGTCAACAATCCCCATTTGGCGACCATCTATGCACCGTTCTTGCAGTACGTATTCGTGTTGTCTCACATTATCTCTCCGGCCAATCTGGACCTCCTGCAATTTATCGTAGTTCTGTTTGACCTCGCCATCATATGTATGCTGGGGAAACTGGCACCGGCCCGGATTGTGCTACTTTACGCTTGGTGTCCGCTAGTAATCAAGGAATTCGCATTCACCGCACATCCGGATGTGATTGGTGTTTGTTTATTGTTGGCTGCACTACTTGCCCGGAAATCCGGCCGATCAGCTCTGGGTTGCATATTGATCGCAGTTGCTTGCTGTTCGAAAGTTTTCGCGTTTGCAGCTTTGCCCTTTTTTCTTTTCCGACAACGAATTCGCTATTGGATTTTGGTTGCTACAACTGTATTGATGATGTATCTGCCGTTTTTGGTCAACCAACAGCATACGGATCTCGCAGTCCTGGAGTATTTCGCAAGCAATTGGTTTTTCAATGCGCCAGTATTTTATTTGCTGGCTGACTTGTTAACTGATCCACTCGCCCGATACGCGAGCGTTTCACTATTTGGTTTGTGGTACTTCTTTTACTTTATTCGATACCAAAAGTCGAAAATGTCAACCGACATACCGCGTATGGACTGGGTATTCGGCTTGATGCTCATACTCTCCCCGGTGCTGAACGCCTGGTACTTGGTTTGGGTGCTACCTTTTGCGGTAATCTGGCCAAGTGTATGGGCTTGGACGGCATCGGTAGTCATCGTGCTTTCCTACATCATCGGTCTGCATTTACCAGAATCAAACTTGTACGACTACCAGGTTTCACTATACGCACAATTGGTGCAGATTCTTTGTATCGGCATCGCCCTGATCATTGACTATCGGTCCGGACGTTTCACAATTGTGAACTCCAAATGAATCGGGCTGATTGACGATTTACAACAGCCTGAAAACCCAGTAGAACATCTTGTAACCGGCCATCAACGAACCTCGCAGAGTTCCGGATATTTTCGACTTGCCAACCCTTTTTCGATACTGTACGGGTACTTGCAAAATCGTCTTTCCTGATTTCGCCGCTTTAAGCTGCATCTCTACAGTCCATCCAAAATCCTCATCCTGCATCTGTAACTCCAGCAAGACCGAGCGTGATATGCACCGCAACGGGCCTAAGTCCTCGAACTTGTAACCGTGCAATATCCGAATCGTAATGCAAACCAGTTGAGTACCCCATTTCTGGTGGGTAAATCGGCCCTGCGGAACCGACGGATCATCCTGTCGACAACCTATCGCAAGGTCGCAGTTTCCAGAAACAACAGGCCTGATCAGACGGTCGAGATCTTCTGGATAATCGCTATAGCTGCCATTGATAAAGGCAATTACATCGGTTGTTCCCGCTGCCTCTATCCCCGTCAGGCAGGCTCTTCCGTACCCTCTTTTCGGTTCACTGACTACTCGCGCTCCTGCGTTTTCTGAAATTTCTTGTGTAGCGTCCTGAGAATCGTTGTCAACAACAATAATTCGGTCTACATAGTTTGGAATTTCATTGATGACCCTTCCAATAGCTGCCTGTTCATTTAATGCGGGAATGATGACTGTAATATGCTGCTCATCGATCATGACATCATTCGTTAAGAGCCCAGTCGTATTCATAGTCATCAATTTCATCAAATTCGCTCAACTGGTCTTCGAGTGCTGTTGATGCGTAATCAAGCAAATGTTCAATGACATCCTCTTCACTGCCACCGAAATCCTCTTCATACCAGTCATAGATGCTGGAAACAATCAATTCCCCATCTTCAATTCTTGCCCCTCTGGGATGGTTGATGTACTGTTCAGCCGCGTGCTCTAGAAGGTCTTCAAGGTTGTTCGAGGTAAATGCCGTCAACTGTAGGTTGGGGCAACCAATTGATGCGCAATTGACTGCGTAGTGAATTCTGCTGTCCTGAAAAACCGGACGCAGTATCCCGTGCTCAATATCGTCAAGACTGAGATCAACTCCCTCAACGGTTGCCAGATTTTCTTTCCACGGTCCTTTAGTCAGCAATCCATAGGAAATATCTCGAATGCTTTCGACCGGATAGTGTTCGAGAATCACCCAGACTGTCAATGCGTTATAGAGATTGATCCAGTACGCAAACTGTTCATCGGAGGCGAGCTTGGTCACCTGAACAGACTGCAGCATCTTCAGGTAGTCGTCAAGGACATCCAAATCCTCTTCGCTTACATCCCTGTAGCTAAAGTAGTTCAATCCTTTCCGCTCGTCTATGTAGTTCGACAGCAAACTGCTCCACATTGTATGGTCGATGATTCCGGACCCTGATTCAGGCGCAGTTTCATGGAAGATTGAGAGATTCCCCGAAAATGCAGGAATGCTGAGTGAAAATATGCTGAGGAAAACGCTAATCTTGATCGCTTTCATAATCTAACAAGCATCTACACCTGACTCTGGATTTTGTCCGGAAGTTTTCGATCGTTCAATGTTAATTTGATGTTGATCACCTGCGTTTAGGTAATCAGCGCGTGTCCGGTATCTGCTGATTTTTAGTCGAATTCGAAGTCGGTACTCTCATCAAACACTTTCGAATGCCATTCGATGGTCTGATTCGGCGACGATCGGTCGACGATTCCGACTGCCGTACGACAACCCTGTGTAAGTATACAGAATCAAAGGTTGAGCCCGGTGGCGATAGCAAAGACAGCGCGGAATTCGCGATGTCATGCCAGGAGATTTTGAACCGTCTGTGCAACATCTACTGAGTCGAACTGTACAGTGAATCCAATCGAAAAACCAACGCGCGGGAGATATCAAAAGCGGTGATCGAATCGACGCTGAACTTGACTTGCTGAGGTGAACTGAAGTACAACACTTGAAAGAATTGAGTGCCGCCAAGAAGCTTTGAAGGCTGTCAATTTCAATCTTGTCAACTATTCCGTATCAATCCAATATTTATGGTTGAGACACCGTCGAACATGTTAAAACTGGGAACTCGCGCACCGGATTTCACACTGCCGAATACCAACCCGAATTTCCCCTTGAAAATTACTTCGTTGACTGATTTCAAGCAGTCACGCGGAGTCGTGATTGCGTTCATATGCAATCATTGTCCTTATGTAGTCCACATAAAGGATGCTATTTCCGATTACGCCCGCGAGTACAAAGGTAAGGGAATTTCCGTGATCGCAATCAGCGCGAATGACGTTGTTACTCATCCCCAGGACGGGCCGGACAAGATGAGTACAGATGCTGTCGGGCACGGCTACATTTTCCCTTATCTTTACGATGAGACTCAAGCGGTTGCAAAAGCTTACGACGCGGCCTGCACACCAGATATTTATCTGTTTGACTCAGGTCTGAAACTGGTTTATCGAGGACAGTTCGACAGTAGTCGCCCCGGCAATCAGATTCCGGTTTCAGGTGAAGACCTGAGAAACGCGTCGGAAGCGCTGTTGGCGGGCGAGGAAATTTCACCGGATCAAGTTCCGAGTGTAGGTTGCAACATTAAATGGAGAAATACTGATTCGTGATCGTGCATTGACAGAGTTGCGACTGCTGCGACTCTGACTGATGAAACGAACAGGTCCGAGCGGGTATCGGGTAGGTGTGATGGAAAAGGAACTGATAGCGGATTCGATTTTCCTGATTTATGTGGGTGCTGCGATATTGGGCACTATTGCGCTCTATACACGGCAAGTCCTACCTGTTGTTTACATTATTCTGGGTGCGATCATCGGTCCCGGTGGTTTGAAGCTGATTCCAGAACTCACTCAGGTGGAGAACCTCGCAACCATCGGAATAATTTTCCTTTTGTTTCTGCTCGGAATTGATCTATATCCTCAGAAACTGCTGAAAATTTTCCAGTCGGTCTCAGCTGTCACCCTGATCTCTTCGGTCGTATTTTTCGGTTCCGGTTTTATAGTCGGTCTCCTATTCGGATTCTCCACGATCGAAGCAGTGATCACCGGCATCGCAACCGGATTTTCCAGCACCATCATGGGTATCAAACTGTTGCCCACGACCGCGCTGCATCATCGACACATCGGCGAGTTGGTGATTGGAATCCTCCTCTTACAGGATCTTCTGGCCATCTTCGCACTGGTTGTCATTCAAGGGCTCGGGCTAACCGGCGAAATCGGTCTAAAAAGTTTTCTTCCGGTTCTCACTTTACCAATTTTTGTAGCTATTGCATTCCTGCTTGAATACTTTGTGATTCGCAAATTACTCAGCAAATTCGAGCAGATCAGAGAATATCTTTTCCTGGTTATCATCGGCTGGTGTCTGGGTCTGGGAGAACTGGCAGCCGTTGTCTTCGGATTGTCACACGAAATAGGTGCATTTGTAGCAGGCGTAGCAGTCGCCGCTTCCCCCATAGCGCGCTATATAGCGGAACGACTGCAGGCTCTACGGGACTTTTTCATGGTTCTATTTTTTGTTGCGATGGGTGCACACTTCAATGGCGCCGCGTTTGTTGAAGTCGTTGTACCATCGTTCGTTTTGGCAGCGTTGGTTCTCGCAATCAAACCAACGATCTACAGACTTCTTCTCGGTAAGTTTGGCGAGGAGAGTGAAACCGGCTGGGAAACCGGTTTCCGATTGGGTCAGCTCAGTGAGTTTTCCATACTCATTGTTTTCATGGCTATTACGTCAGGAATTATTGGTGATAGTGCCGCCAATTTCCTGATCATCGCAACTGTTCTCACATTTATCGGATCATCATATCTGGTTGTGTTTCGCTATCCGAGTCCAGTCGCCGCTTCTGACCGACTGCGCCGGGATTAGTTCACTATCGTGGTTGGAACCGAAATCGTTCACGACGGCTACGGGCCAGTCGTCATTGTCGGTTGTGGGTACACGGGAACTCGAATTGCCGCGAAATTATTGTCTGACGAAAGGAGAGTAATTGCACTCACAGTAAACTCGCGAGTTTCGCTTCGAAGCGTCGAATCTTTGCGTCTCGACTTTGATACGCCGCAACCACTGGATATGGCGACAGGGGGCGATGCGTCAATGATCTACCTGGTTCCGCCTCCATCTGAAGGGACCAGAGATACCCGAATTCGAAATTTCTTGAATAACATTTCGTTGGATGTTCCCAGGAAATTTGTTCTGATCAGCACCACGGGTGTTTATGGTGATGCTCAGGGGGCTTGGATCGATGAAGACGCACCTGTAAACCCGCAGACGGATCGTGCCAGGCGCCGGTTAGACAGCGAGTTGATGGCGACAGATTGGGCCAGAAAGAATTCAGTCAAACTGGTTATTCTTCGGGTGGGTGCGATCTACGGGCCCAGCAGAGTTCCACTCGACAGACTCCGACAAGGAATCACCTTGCCACCTGCCAGTAGCAGTGGATTTCTCAATCGCATTCATGTTGATGACTTGACGGCTGTCTGTATCACCGCGATGAGTTCTAACGCTGTGGGGGTTTTCAATGTGTCGGATGGACAGCCACTGAAAATGATCGAATACATGAATCTGGTTGCGGAGATCTTCGAGTTACCCGCGGTTATCGAATCATCGAGTCCATCCGATCTTAAGTCCCACAGTAATTCAATGCGTCAATATCTGGGAGAATCGCGTAAAATCGATAACAATCGCATGCTTCAGGAATTTTGCATCGAATTACGGTATCCAACCGCGAGACAGGGACTTGAGGCGAGTTTTCGAGAGATGAAAGATTCGAACTAGATCAGGTAGTTTTGCCTATATGACCAGAAGCATCGATTGAATGGAAAGACTTCCCGAATCCCTGACATTCTTTCAACTGAATCGGAGAAAGTGATGAAGTATCTGCACACGATGCTGCGAATAACTGATATTGATGAATCACTTAAATTTTTCGTAGATGATCTGGGGCTTAAGGAGATTCGTCGCAGCGAAAATGACGCCGGCAGATTTACGTTGATTTTTCTCGCCGCCGAAGGTGACGAGGATGCACAGGTGGAACTCACTTACAACTGGGACCCGGAACAATATTCCGGCGGTCGAAATTTCGGTCACCTCGCATATGAAGTGGACGACATCTATCAGATCTGCCGTCGATTGATGGATGCGGGTGTCACGATCAACCGCCCGCCGCGCGATGGTCGGATGGCGTTTGTCAGATCGCCCGACAACATTTCAGTGGAACTTTTACAGAAAGGAGCGGCACTTCCACCACAGGAGCCCTGGTTGTCGATGGAAAACTCGGGTCAATGGTGAGCCAGTCTCTAACGGACCCTTAAACTTTCATGGCAAATCCATTCTGTCTCCACGCCTCATAGACTACGATTGCAACCGCATTCGACAGGTTGAGGCTCCGGTTGTCAGGCAACATCGGCAATTTCAGGCGACTTTCGGATTCTACGCTGGATTTTATGGAATCTGGCAACCCTGATACCTCTGAACCGAATATGAGATTGTCATTCGGCGCGTATTCAACACTGGTGTAGATTTTTGAATGAAATTTTGAGAAAGTGAAGTTTCGACCGCTACCATAGCTGTCTGCGAAGTCCAAATAGGTGCTGTGAACCTGAACATCAGCCCATTCCCGGTAATCCAGACCGGCGCGGCGTAGTTTCGAATTCTCCAGCTCAAACCCCAGTGGTTCGATCAGGTGCAGCCGACAGCCGGAATTCGCACAAAGACGGATGATATTTCCGGTATTGGGTGGAATTTGGGGAGAAACAAGTACGACGTTGAACAAAATTGGAAGTAGAATTGTTAGAACTGAAGAATCGATCGGGTAATGGGGTCATATTATGTTTCTTGGTAGGGTATTTTTCCAGACACTGATTTTAGCGTGCATAGCCGTAACAGCAATGCTGGGTGCTATGAATCTGGCAGCGGACACAAAGGTAAAGCATGTCTTTGAGCTTTTTACATCGCAAAGCTGCTATTCCTGTCCGCCGGCCGAAAAATTGCTGGGTGACATCATTGATCAGAATGATGAAATTCTCGGTCTCGAATTCCATGTCGACTACTGGGATAATCTGGTATATGGATCAGCCGGAAAATGGCGAGACCCATATTCTTCCGCCGCATACAGCAAGCGCCAGAGAGACTACAACCGACTGCGACTGAAAGGTCGCACTGGAGTCTATACCCCTCAGATGATCGTAAACGGAAAACATGCTTTTGTCGGTAGCAAGATGAGCAAGGCGCACAAGCATATCGAACGAGAGTCAGACCTGGTTCTCGACATGAAAGCTGTGGTATCTGATTCAGGTGACCTGATGATCAGCGTGAAGGGTGATCATGATTCAGATGCAGAGGTCTGGGTTTTGATTTACGAGATGAAACATGTTACCGAGGTGCCTTCCGGGGAGAACAAGGGAAAGACACTTGAAAACTTCAACGTGGTGCGTGATCTGAAATCAGTCGGAAAGTGGCAGGGTAGGCCGGTCGAATTTGAAGCCGAAATCGGGGCTTTCAATAAAAATCAGAACTGTGCGGTGATTGTTCAGAAATTTGACAGTGCCCGACAGAGTGTGTCCGGTCCGATCATTGGTGCCGCGGTTTGCAAGAAGCTTGGTCAAGTCTGACCGTCTAATGCGGATTATGGCCCGGCCTGCACAGCAAATTTTATCGCATGGGTCTAGGAGTGGTCAGCCCGAGCAATTCTCGAGATTGCAACTCGTCGCTACATCGGTTTCAGTACGACCAACGCGACAATCGCGAGCAGTAAAACCACAGGTACCTCGTTGAACCAGCGGTAGAAAACGTGAGATCTCACATTGCGGTTGTTTTTGAAATCCAACAGGTATTTCCAGCACCATATGTGGTAGAAGACCAGCACGATCACCAACACCAATTTGTAAACCAGCCACGTGCCAGCAAATCCATAGTGCAACCAAAGCATTAACCCGGTCGCGAGCGCAAGTACAGCACTGGGAGTTGAGATTCCAAAGTAAAGTTTTCTCTCCATGATCTTGAATCGTTCCAGGCTGATTTCGTCTGTTGCCTGAGCGTGATAGACAAAAAGACGCGGCAGGTAAAACAGACCCGCGAACCAAGTCACTACGAAAACGATATGGAAAGTTTTTGTCCAGAGCATTTTGGATTTGAACCGGTCGGACGGGTAATTGTCCCGGATGAGCAGGCATCAATTCAATGGATAAAATTGTATTATGTCCAATCAGACTACGAGGGATAACATTCGACAAATAATCGCGTTAGAAGATCTGGAAACCGTTTCACAGGTCTGGAATTGGTCAATTTGATGGGTGATATCGGAATCGAATCAAGCCCGCTGATGTCGAATTGGAGAAGGAAATGTGGAATCGGGCGTTGGATGCAGGTATCGAAAGCCTCTTCAGTTTATTATGAAGCCAAATTATCTCTTTTTAGAGGATATAATAGAAAAAATATAAACTATTTTTCGATATTGCTTACAAACTGATTTTTGTAAATCAAGTGGCTTCCAAAATCAATCAGCTGTTTCATAAGTGGCCAAACAACACCGTGGCAACCGCCAAGTGGCTGAAAAGCGAGGGTGTGGATTATAAATTGGCCAGTAAATACGTCCAATCCGGTTGGCTGAATCGATTGGGTCATGGTGCCTATGTGCGGGCTGGATCAAGTGTGGACTGGGTCGAAGGGGTTCATGCGATGCAAACGCAACTTGGACTGGACATACACCTCGGTGCCGTCACAGCCATGGAACTGCGCGGGCATGCCCACTACCTAGCCCTTCAAGGTAGAACAATAGTTCTATTTGGTAAACCCGGAACGAAACTTCCTGCCTGGTTCATTGCCCACCAGTGGTTGCAACCGGTAGCACTGATTACAACCAGTGTGTTCCGAGACTGCAATGAATTTACCTCGATCCTAAATGTTGACGGTATTGGAATTACAACAGCTTCATTGGAACAGGCTGCCTTCGAAATGATGTACCTTGTGCCAAAGCGGCAATCCTATGAGGAAGCTGAAAAGATTATGTCATCTTTGACTACCCTTCGTCCGGAGATCGTTCAACATTTGCTTGACAATTGCACCTCAGTCAAGACCAAGCGGCTGTTCATGCATGCTATAGAACAACTTGAACTTCCATGTCTGTCACATCTCGAAACGTCGAAAGTCGATTTCGGCTCTGGCCGACGTAGCATTCATGCTCGCGGAAGACTGTACCACAAGTACAACTTGGTCTTAGATGACACGATCTGATCATCAGCAACGCGATGGTATCCGCAATCTACAGATCTCAAGTGCAACTGCTTGTTCATTGTCTTCCAGCAGTTGTCGAAGTTCCCTATTTCGCCCTCAAAGGAGGAACTGCGATCAACTTGTTCTATCGGGATATGCCCAGAGTCTCTGTCGACATTGATCTAGCGTACCTACCTGTAAACGAACGTGACATCGCGCTTTCTGAAATTCGTGCTGGATTGGCGACAATAGGGGAGCACATTCGTCAGATGGTCTCGCTGGCGAATGTTCGGCCTCATAAAGACAACTTGTTCGTCAGCTTGGGTAAAAGTACAGATCAAACTGGAGGTCAACCGTATCGTGCGTGGAAGCTTGTTGGCTCCAGTCGAAAGCAAGCTTTGCGCGACAGCTCAAGAGAACTACGAGCAATTTGTTCAGGTGAAGCGACTGGCGACCGCAGAATTGTATGGGAGTAAGCTTTGCGCTGCACTCGACCGTCAACATCCTCGTGATCTATTCGATATCATGCTTCTATAATCTGACGGATCAATTCCAGACGAAGTTCGCCACGCATTTGTTGTCTACTTAGCCAGCCACAATCGCCCGATTGCGGAAATCCTTGCACCGAACAAGAAAGCAATCAGTGATACATTTTTTCAACATTTCGTAGGCATGACAATGCAACCGGTTCAAATAGCTGAACTTGAGGCAACCAGAACTAAACTCTTTTCTTGGGCGTTAAACTCTCTTACCGATAATGAACGAAGATTCTTACTTTCAATCAAAAAAGGCGAACCGGATTGGGATCAAATGCCATACAGAGGCATCGATCAATTGCCTGCAATACGGTGGAAACTGCAAAACATACGTCGGATGAGCAGGCACTCTCACAAAGTTGCACTGGCACGTTTACGTGAATTACTTGAGATTTAGTGAAAATGGAGAATTTATTTCCTATGTGCAATGTTCGACACTCACAGATTCAAAACTCCACTTAACCTGAATTTCCTGCTGGGATTCGGATGAGCCGAAATCTCGACAGCAGTGGGGGAATCAATTGCCGAATGTATTCATCCGATTTATGACAGAGATGAACGGTAAAATGTGCTTTAATACACGATGATTCGGGTTGGATTGCACCCGGAATAACAATACCTGGTCAGGGGGAATAAGCCGTATATTGTGCCGAAAGAAGATCAAATTGAAATGAATGGCTCTGTCTTGGAGACACTGCCGAACACTACGTTTCGGGTAAAATTGGACAATGATCACATCATCACAGCCCATATTTCTGGGAAGATGCGCAAGAACTACATTCGAATTTTGCGGGGAGACCGCGTAGTCGTACAGCTCACGCCATATGATTTGACCAAGGGGCGGATCGTATATCGCGAACGATAATTTAACCACACTCTAAAACAGTGAGTCTTTCATTATTTCAACTTCCTTGGTGGGGATACGTCATTGTCGCTTTGGTACTGACGCATATTACCATCGTCTCAGTCACTGTCTTCCTGCATCGCTGTCAGGCGCATTTGGCACTTGAGCTGCATCCGATTCTCAGTCATTTCTTTCGCTTTTGGCTCTGGCTTACGACCGGAATCGTTACCAAGGAATGGGTGGCGGTTCACCGTAAACATCACGCTACAGTTGAATCCGAAGACGATCCACACAGCCCCCAGCAAACCGGCATCAATTCTGTTCTATGGGGTGGATTCTTTCTGTATCGCCGAGCGGCCCGTTTACCGGGAATTCTCGAAAAATATGGCAAAGGCACTCCGAACGACTGGCTGGAAACTCACGTCTATGGCAAACATCACTATAGCGGACTCTTTATTCTGCTTGCACTTTATGTCGTTCTATTCGGTGTAGTTGCGGGTCCTGCGATCTGGATCGTTCAAATGCTATGGATTCCGTTTTGGGCTGCGGGTGTGATCAATGGTATCGGGCATTTTGCCGGTTATCGAAACTTCGATTTGCCGGATGCTAGTCGGAACATTGTGCCGTGGGGCATCATCATCGGTGGCGAGGAGCTTCACAACAACCATCATGCATACGCGTCTTCCGCACAGTTTTCGGCAAGAAAGTGGGAAATCGATATTGGCTGGTGGTATGTGCGCGTATTCAGTGCGTTGCGTTTGCTTGATATCAATCGCAAAATTCCAGTTCTGGAATATCGAAGCGAAAAAAGACAATGTGATTTTGAAACAGCCAAGGCTTTTTCAGCAAACCGGTTCCAGGTCATGTCGAACTACGTACGAGAGGTGGTGTTGGATGTGCTGAAAGAAGAAGTTCGTCTAGCTACCGGCGAGTCCAAGAAAATGATCAAGAATGCCGGCCGACTGCTCTCAGCGGAAGAAGGCAAGCTAAGTGAAAAGCACCAGCAGCAGTTGCGTCAGTTTCTTGCGTCGAACAAGAAACTGCATCAAGTCTATGTCATGAAGGAAAAACTGCGGGGCATCGCCATGAAATCTTCGACATCTTACGAGAATTTGCGTCATTCGCTTGAAGAGTGGTGTCAACTTGCGGAACAGTCCGGAATAGACTCACTGATGCGTTTTTCCATGCGACTCAAAAGCAGTGTCTGTGTCTGAGGAGTCAACCGGAGTGAACCGCAGATATTTCGCTATCCGTTGAAAATTGGTATTGAGACGGGCATAGGCCGCAATTGCGCAAAGTTGCACAGACCGGCGGGTAGCAGTCTAGGCGACAACATCGCTTGAGGTAACTGTCAACCGATTAGCCGAATTGGAACCGGCCATGAACATCGATGAATTCGATACTGGTACCAACCGACGCAAAATTTTCGGTTGCAGGTCAAATGGGGTCGTAAGTCACATACCTAAAAACAAACAGTGACCTGAGCCACTGAACATCACATCGTCGTTTCAGCAGATTCCAACTCAGATCCAGTTTTAAGCCTGCCCGGTATTTCTTTGTGAACGGTATGGGTCGACCACAGTTCACCAAGATTGAAACTCACTGCCTTAAATGGCGGAAGTGAAACGGACGCGATCTCAAATAGCGTATCAATCAACACCCACTCCGTTTCGCGCAACACAAATGCTTCGAGCGAAAGGGCGATGGGATCCACAAACCATAGATGGCGAACACCCTCCCGAGCATAGACCGCCCGCTTGTCACAGAGATCAAGCTTCCGGGTGGATGGAGAAAGCGCTTCGCAGACCCAGTCCGGGGCCAGCGTGAAGTAAGCTGTGTCCGGTAATCGGGGCATTCGCTCCTTTCGCCATCCCCCGATGTCAGGCACCACAATGTCCGCGCCCAAATGAAGTTCAGGTTCATCAAGAATCCACCACCCGCCGGGACCGCCGCGGCCGAATTGAAATGTTTGATTAAGGAACCCCAAAAGGCTCGAATGGGCTAGGACATGAGGCGGTGCTGGTCTCGGATGTGTGTACAGCTTGCCGTCGACGACTTGTGCAACCATATTCGGCGGTACATCCAGCACATCCTGATGGGTTGCTCGGGGAGGAACAGTTTCAGTTTAATTTACAGGCAAATTTTTCACTGTATCTTGATCAACAGTGTTATTCTCGTGCAATTCTAAACTATCCGAGCACAACCGATCAAATTGTCTGCCCGGGAACCCGGGAACCCGGGAATTGGGAGATTGCTGATTTGGCTTCTACCGCGAAACCAAATCTGCTTATTTCAACTTGCTTTCCTTATAAAGGACATGCTTTCCGGCGACCGGGTCGTACTTCTTGAGTTCCAGTTTCCCCGGCGCGTTGGTATTGTTTTTGGAAGTCGTGTAGAAGTGTCCTGTTCCCGCGGACGAAACAAGTTTGATGTTCGCACGTTTTTGTTTTTTCTCTTGTTTGCCTTCAGCCATGATTATTATTTCCCCGCATTCAGCTTATACCTTCACGCCGTTCGAGCGCATTTCAGCGAGCACCACATCGATCCCATTCTTGTCGATGGTACGCATGGCTTTCTGGGTCAGCCGCAGTTTAACCCAGCGGTTTTCACTCTCTACCCAAAATCTACGATAATGGAGATTGGGACGGAATTGGCGTTTGGTCTTGTTCTTTGCGTTGGAAACATTGTTCCCACTGGCTGTTTTCTTTCCAGTAAGCTGACAGACTCTTGGCATCGTTTTAGACTACGGTTGATTGAGATTTGGACGATAAAGCGCCACATTCTATACTATTGAGCAAACAAATTCAAAGTGAACATTTGGTTTCATGAGAGAATAATTCATCCGGAGAAATACCTTGGGACTCGAAAACCGTAAAATACTAGTGGGTGTGACTGGTGGCATAGCAGCCTATCGGGCGGCGGAAGTCGTTCGTCGCCTGCGCGAGAACGGAGCTGAGGTCAGGGTCGTCATGACACCGAATGCGCAGCAGTTCATCACCACGCTGACGATGCAGGCGGTCAGCGGGCATCAGGTCAGAACCGACCTGTTTGATGAAGGCGCAGAAGCCGGTATGAGTCATATCGAACTTGCCCGCTGGGCCGATATGATTCTGGTTTCACCTGCAACTGCAAGTTTTATTGCAAGACTTGCTCATGGTGTCGCTGACGATCTGCTCTCTACGTTGTGCCTGGCAACGCAGGCACAGGTCGCTGTAGCTCCGGCGATGAACCAGTTGATGTGGAAGAATGCGGCGACCCGGGACAATGTGAGAATTCTGAAAGATCGTGGAATTCTTATTTTAGGTCCCGGTACCGGCGATCAGGCATGCGGGGAATTCGGACCGGGACGTATGCTGATGCCCGACGAGATTACAAGTCTTGTAGAGTCATATTTCTCCAGCGATTTTCTATCGGGTGTAAACGTGGTTGTAACTGCAGGGTCAACTTGGGAGGCGATTGATCCGGTACGAGGAATCACCAACCATAGTTCCGGAAAAATGGGATATGAGATCGCACAAGCGGCGGTAAGGGCTGGCGCACAGGTGACTCTGATATCCGGGCCCGCCAAGCAACCCGCGCCGGTGAATGTTGATCGGTTGGTACATGTGACGAGTGCGAGAGAGATGTTGCAGGCTGTTCTCGAACACATTGGTCATGCTGAAATTTTCGTCTCTGTGGCGGCAGTGGCTGATTATCGACCGACGACCGAGTCGTCTGAGAAAATCAAAAAGCGAAATGACGACAAGCTGCACATGGAACTTGTGAAGAATCCGGACATTCTGGCACAGGTAAAAAAACAGAATCCTGGTATATTTGCAGTCGGATTTGCTGCTGAAACTGGCAATCTCGTTGCTGAAGGGAAGCGAAAATTACTGTCCAAAGGTATCGACCTGATCGCCGCCAATGATGTTGGTGGAGAGAATGGAGCATTGGGTTCCGACACAAATACTCTCGAATTGATAGACCGCAGCGGAGTCGTCACGCTTGGTCCAGCCTTGAAAACAATTATTGCCGCGCAATTGATCGAGCAGATATCCATCCGGTTTCATGCAGAGAGTAAACTACAAAATTCTCGATGACCGGATTGGGAAGTCTATACCACTGCCCGAATACTCGACTGAAGGTGCAGCTGGATTGGATTTGAGGGCATGCATTGACGCACCTTTGCTGATTGCGCCGTCTGCCTGTGAGTTGATTCCTTCCGGAATCGCGATCGATATTAGAGATCCCGCGGTTGCAGCGGTGATTTTGCCGAGGTCTGGCCTTGGACACAAACACGGTATTGTTTTGGGTAATCTGGTGGGTCTGATCGATTCGGACTATCAGGGGCAGGTGTTTATCTCCTGCTGGAATAGGGGGTCGGACGAGTTTACCGTTCAACCGGGCGACAGGATCGCGCAGATGGTATTTGTCCCGGTTATTCGTCCGCAACTGGCCGAGGTCGGCGAGTTTGATCCGACTACCCGGGCTGCGGGCGGATTTGGACATACCGGTGTGAATTGAAGCGACGCGATGGCAAACATTGAAATCTATACAAACCCACTATGTGGATATTGTCATGCCGCCAAGCGACTACTGGATTCCAAAGGGCTTGAATACAGCGAGTACGATGTAATGTATGATTCCGAACGAAAAGCGGAAATGATCAACCGAAGCGGTGGCCGACGAACCGTTCCGCAAATTTTCATTGATTCAGTCGGTATCGGGGGATTTGACGAGTTATACGATCTTCAATCCAGAAATGAACTAGATGAGTTACTCAATATTGGAGTTTGAGAATTAAGCGGGAGTCGGATTGCCATGAAACTATCAAGCAAAGAGTTTCGAAACTTGCAGCGGAAAGTCGTCACGCTGATCGGAATGTCGGGAGTCGGAAAAACAAATCTGGCGCGCAAACTTCCGTCAACCTCATGGTTTCATTTTTCCGCGGACTATCGGATTGGAACCCGCTATCTGCTTGAGCCTATACTGGACAATATCAAGGAAAAAGCCATGGAAATTGATTTTCTGCGCGATCTTTTGCGCAGTGACTCGATATACATTGGCAGCGCGATGACATTCGACAATTTGGAACTCCTATCAAAATATGTCGGCAAGTTGGGAAATAAGAGTTTGGGAGGGCTGGCGCTGACGGAGTTCAAGAAACGTCAGAAGCTGCATTGTGAAGCAGAGGTGCAATCGATGTTGGATGTCGGAGATTTTATCGGCAAGGCCAAGTCAATCTATGGTTACGACCATTTTGTCAATGACTCCAGCGGCAGTATTTGCGAATTGAATGACAGTCGTGTGTTTGAGCATCTGGCTGAGCATACCCTGATCATCTATCTGTCGAGCACCAACCAACTTGAAGAGGCGATAGTCGAGCGACAGATCAGTCATCCGAAGCCGCTCTTTTATGATTCCGATTTTCTGGACAGCAAATTGCGGGTATACATGGAAACAAACGGATTTGTGAGTGAGCAACAGATTGACCCGGACGAGTTTGTACAGTGGATTTTCCCTGCTCTGGTTGAATACCGACGACCCAAGTATGAGGCGATCGCGTCCCGTTACGGCTACGCCATTCCCGCCGATACCATTGAGCATGTTCGAGATGAACAGGATTTCATCGATCTTGTTTGTGACGCATTGGATTCAGATAGCGAATGATCAAGGAGTATTTCCCTGATGCCGCTCGTGCGTGACAGAGAACTCGATGCCTGGAACAGACTCCATGGGGAAGGATTTGAAATAGTTTCCCCAGCGCAGGCGGACAGTCTGGATTTACCTGAAGTTCATATTGGATTTCTGAATATGATGCCTGATCGTGCGTTTCGAGCGACTGAGCGACAGTTTTTCAGACTGCTCGCGGCAGGTGCCGATGAATGCCTGATTCATATTCATCCCTTTGCGGTAAGCGGGCAGAAGCGAAACGCAGATGCGCGGGATTACGTCGATCGTTCTTACAGATCATTTGCAGATGTCCAGTCTGTGTGTTTGGACGGTCTGGTGCTGACAGGAGCGAACCCGGGCGAATCAGACTTAAGAGCTGAAGACTTTTGGCCTGGATTTGAGGAAGTGATTTTATGGGCCGACGAAAGTGTACCAACCATCATGTGTTCCTGTCTGGCATCACACGCTGTGATTGATCTGTTTCACGGGATTCAGAGAACCCGGTGCGAGCCATCCAAAAGGTGGGGTGTATATTCGCATCGCATCATCAGGTCGGACCATCCTCTTGTGGCAGGCATGGCGAATGGTTTTGATACGCCGCGGTCCCATGTATTTGAAATGACTGCAACACAACTGGAGCGTGCAGGTATTGAGATTCTCGCATTCAGCCAGGACGCCGATTTTGATATCGCGGTGAGTTCCGACGGGTTCAAGTGGATTTTCCTGCAGGGGCATCCAGAATATGATGCAGTCAGCCTTCTCAAGGAATTCCACCGCGAAGTAGTGCGGTTCATAGCGGGCGAACGTTCGGATTACCCGCAATATCCTCTAAACTATCTGAATGACACAGCCAAGGATAGACTTTCCCGCTACAGAAATGATCTTCTCAGTGCACTTGACAGTTCGGTCGAATTGCCGCAATTTCCGGAGTCTGAAATTTTGCCCTCAATAGCAAACACGTGGATAGAGAATGGCAGGGTTCTCTACCGAAATTGGATTCGTCTGATCATTCGTCATGTTGTGGCGAAAAAAAATTGCCACTCTTTCGTTGAATCGCCCTGAATCAGTTGAAGATTCGTTTGCGGGTTGGGTCCAGAATAGGCTTCAGTGACGCACTTGCCGGATAACACTGGCACGCAATCTCAATTTCCCAGTTTCCGTTGTTGACTGTTTCCGCGGTGACGCCACCTGGGTGATGGACATAACCCAAAGCCACGGAGGTGTCCAGATTGAAACTGTACGCACCTGATGAGACATATCCGACAATATCGTCGTTCAGTCGAATGATTTCCTCACCGAAAAGGACAGGTTTCGGGTCTTCCAATTTGAATGAGATCAGACGCTTGTCGAGATGATCTTGACTCGCTTGTTGCAATAGTGCATCACGTCCGTTGAAGTTTGATTTCTTTTCCAACGCGACGATGTAGCCCAATCCAGCCTCAAACGGGGTGTCATCAGGTGTGAGGTCGAGGTCAAACTCCCGATACGACTGCTCGCACCTTAGGTGTTCAAGTGCGTGATACCCCGCCGGTCGTAATCCTTCAGACTTTCCGGCTCGCATGATTTCATCACATATATGCTGCGCAAAATCGGTTTCGACAAATAGCTCCCAACCCAGTTCCCCGATAAATGTCAGTCGATTGGCAATCGCATACGCATATCCAAGCTCAATTCTTTGCGATGTCGAGAACGCGAAGGCTTGATCAGAAAGATCCGCTGTTGTTACTTTTGCCAGAATCGCTCTGGAAGCAGGGCCTTGCAATGACAGAACGGCGTAATTCGAGGTTACGTCCGTCAAAATCACATCCTCTTGATCAGTCAAATTTCTATCGATCCAATTCTTGTCCCTGGAATGAGACGTTGCTGAAGTCACAAGCAGAAATTGATTCTCTTCCAGACGATTGACTGTGACATCCACTTCGATACCGCCTCGGTTGTTCAGCATATGCGTATAGACAATTTTGCCTTGCGGAACATCGATGTCCGAAGCACATAGTCTTTGAAGAAATTTACAGGCAGTTTTCCCCTGAACCAGAAATTTACCGAATGAGCTCTGATCGATCAAAATTGCTCGCTCTCTCGCAGCTCTGCATTCGACAGCGGTATATTCAAACCAGTTAGGATGTGTATGCGAATAGATGTTTTTATTGCTCTGGTCCCGCGGCGCAAACCACATTGGCCGCTCCCATCCCAATGCTTCACCGAAACTTGCGTTCAGTGCCGCCCATCTGTCGTGAAGAACACTCTTGCGGATATTGCGTGAAGATGTTTTCTGCCTGTGTGGCCAGTTCATCTTATAGTGAAGGCCGATGACCTCTGCACTGCGCTCCTTCAAGTAGCGTAAATTTGTCTGGAACGGATGGTATCGGGAAATATCGATTTCGCCCAGATCCATTGGTGGTTTTCCGTTGGCGATCCATTCAGCCAGGATTCTACCGGCTGCCGGATTCAGTTCAATTCCCTCGGAATTGTAACCGGCGGAAATGAAACAGTTTGAAAGATTCGGTGCCTCACCCAGCGCGAACAGCAGATCCGGGGTGAAACTTTCAGGTCCGTTGAGAAACCGGGCAATTCCCGCGTTGTTCAGGTCCGGTAGGAGTTCAATTGCGTGCTTGAACGGAATCTCGAACTGATTGAGATCTTCCGGCAGTTCAATGTAAGGAATGTCATCTGGTATTTCCCCAAAATCAATGGGTTTGCCAATCGGCTCAAACGCACCGACGAGCCACTTACCCGCGTCTTCCTTGACATAGTTGCATCCGTCGGTGTCTCTGAGGACCGGGAGATCTGGCTTCGCGGCATCAATTGGTTCGGTCACAATGTAACTGTGCTCGCAGGCATGTAGCGGAACTCTCACATCAAGCTGGGTGGCCAGCTCGCGCGTCCACAACCCGCAAGCCAGTACCAGTGTCTCGCACCGAATGACTCCGGTACTGGTATTGATCTCGAATTCCCCGGAAGTAAGTCTCCTCAATTTTCCGACCTTACACCGCTCAATGATCCGTGCGCCGTTTTGGCGTGCGCCCGCAGCAAGTGCCATGGTTGTGTCCACAGGATTGGTCTGTCCATCTTTGGGGATGAATATAGCCCCGACAAATCTGTCGGTATCCACAGCCGGGTAAATTTCCTTGGATTCGGCCGGACTGATTATGTGTGCTTCGATATCGAACGATTTGGCGATCGATGCGACCTTCTTGGTTTCATACAGACGATCTTGGGTTCGACAGATTCCCAGTGTGCCGTTCTGCTTGAATCCGGGAGATCGGCCGGTTTCGGATTCGAGTCTGGAATACAGTTCGACGTTGTATTTTGCCAGTTCGGTAAGCGCATGCGATGAACGTAATTGCATAATCAGGCCGGCTGCGTGCCATGTTGTACCCGAAGTCAGCTGGTGGCGTTCAATGACAGTGACATCGGTCAGTCCGAGTTGGGTCAGGTGATAGGCGGCACTGATGCCGGCGATTCCGCCCCCACATATGACGATTTGCGAGTGAGCGGGAAGGTCCAAATAATTCAGTCGCCGCCCGATTGCGTCCTGCGTCCGGACATCACGAGGGCATCACGCGATGGCGAACTTTTCTTCCCTTTAAGGTAGTCACTGATCCGGGTCAGGACACAATGCAGGTAAAAGCGCCGCACCTGCACCATTCCTCGCAGGTCATTGCGTCGCATCGCGGCAAGCATTTCGGAAGTTTCCAATTCCTGGTCGGCTATTATCTGATTCCAGTCAAGGTTCGGCAGCATGGTCACCCAGATTCTTGCCGACTGGTAATACAGGTTATCGGAAATTTCCCGCAACGGTTTGCTGCCGATCAATGACATCAGCACCTCATGGAGGTCGTTGCAGAGCCTCGCGTAACCCATACTGTCGCGCCGTCCATATAGATTCTTTGCTCGTTCCAGCAAGGATTCCATCGCAACCATGTGTTCCTCTGTGATCTCACATGGCGAGAGTTCTGCCGAAAGTTCAGTCAATGACATTCTGAGGTCATAAACCTCTTTCATTGTTTTCAGATCAACGTCGGTCACGACGGTTCCGACTCCGGTTCGAATCTGTACCAGCCCGTCGAAGTGAAGTCTTTGCAGAACACTTCTGATTGGCGTACGGCTCACGTTAAATTCACCCGCAAGCTCGGTTTCGCCGATTACAGAATTCGGTGGATAGATCAGCAAAGAAATTCGTTCTCGAATTGTTTTGTAAATTCGGGTCCGCCGGTCTGAGGACTTCTCGCGCTGAACTTGGGATTTCGCCGCTGAATCGTATGTTCCGTCGATACTTTTGATGTTGCTCATCGATGCAAATATTTAAAGAATAATGTCCGCTGTTTTTGTTGTTCGAACTTAGAAATTTGGATTCATTTCTGTTCGTTGACACTTGTAATTATATAAAGTACTATTTGTATACAGCTTAAAATAGTTGTGGAAGCTCCAAGGAATCAGTTGCGAGATCGATCCCAAGATATTGGCTTTGCGGCTGGTGATCAGGAGTGTAAGCATGAAGAATTAATGGTAAAGAGGAAAATATGATGAAGACAAACCTAACCCGCCGTGAACTACTCAAGGCGGCAGCAGCAAGTGGAGTTGCAACCGCGACCATGTCCTTTCCGTTCGTAAACGCATTGGGTTCGTCGCCGTTGTCGGTCGTTGACTGGGGGCCTCCATGGATCGACAATACCAAGAAAATTGCGGCAAATTGGGGTAAGAGTGATATCAACTGGACTCTCCACTCCGGTGGTGCGGCATCCATTCTTCCAAAGATTAAAGCGGCATGGCCGAATCCGCCTTATGACCTGGTGGATAACTGGAGTCCGGTTTTTCTGTCCATGATCCGGGAAGGCTGGGCGGAAACGGTGACGCTAGATGATTGCCCAAACCTCGCGGATGTTCCAGAGAGCCTTATCTCAAAGGACGCGGATGGCAACTGGAAGAACATTCCTCGCGGCACTAGCGGTGTATTCTTCACCTACGCGCCGGATAACTGCCCGATCGAAATCAATCATGTTGACGATCTGCTGAGCCCTGAACTGAAGGGACAGATTTTATGGCCAAACCCAACTTTGAACACCAACCTTCAGGTTGTCGCACTCGCCAAGGCGCGAGGAGGCGATGAATTCAATATGGATCCTGGTTGGGAATTCCTAGTTGAACTTGCCAAGTCCGGCAATATCGGTCGTGTCTCAGCGAATACCTCTGACGTGATCACCTCATTGGAGACAGGCGAGACTTCTGTTACTTTTGTCGATCAGGGCACACTCAGCGGTGTCAAGGGTACGAAGCTGAAGCACCTGACGAAAACTGACGAGTCGCTCAAGACAATGCTGTTTGTCAGCGGATGGGTGGTTTTGAGCAGTTCGACAAACAAGGAGCTTGCATTCGATTTAGCCAACTATACAATCAACAAGGAAAACAGCGAACTGTACTATCAGGAAGTCGGCGAGGTTCCTGTTAACGGCACCGCCGAACATGGCATCGAGCACCTGCGGTTCTCCGGCGAGGAAGCCGCGAAATTTTCGGTAATCCCCGATTGGGATCATTTGGGCAAAGAGTTGGACGGCTGGAACAAACGTTTCGAAACCGACGTTGTCCCGCTGCTATAAGTCGTCACAAGTCTGTATCATTGGAAGTTTATGGAGTGCCGGATCGCGCACCCGCGGCTGGCACTCTATGAACATTTTCTGTTTTCAATGCTGAGGTGAGGCGTGTGTCACTTGCCAGCCAGTTGCAGGTCGCTTGATTTGTCTGCAGCGGTTGTGCCATGTCAGCGACACACCTCTGAAATCACAGAGTGTCGATGAAGAATAATCGTGGTGCAGTCCTCTTGTTGGTGCCTGGCATCGGCATCATACTTGCATTTTTGGTACTGCCACTCGCCAATGTCGTAGAGGAAAGCTTTCGCCTCTTCGAACCCGGTCGTATCGGAGCCGCCAAAGACGCACCTTACACGTTGTTCAACTATGCCGAGCTGTTGAACGCCAACTATCTGTATTATTTCGTCGAAACCGCTCGAATCGGCCTGATCGCTTCCATAACCGGGCTCATACTCGGATTTCCGATCGCTTACTTCATTACCCGGCGGCTTCACGCAGTCTGGCGCAAGATAGCGATTGGCTTTCTTGTCGGCATCATGTTTATCAGTACGCTGATCAGGGTGTATGCCCTTCAGCTTACTTTCGGTCCGACTGGTATCGCCAAATTTCTGTCGGGCTTGCTCGGGGTGTCGATGAACGGCCGTTTCTATACCGAGTTGGTCGTGATTTTCGGACTGCTTCACTATCTTGTTCCCATTGCGGCGATCACATTGCTCGGAACAATCCAGAATGTCAACCCTCGACTCAGTGAAGCCGCTCAGGCGCTTGGTGCTTCCCGATGGATGGCACATCTGTCCGTCACCGTTCCGTTATGCATACCAGGGCTGCTGTCGGCCTTTCTGATTTCGTTTACGCTGTGTCTTTCCGCGTTTGTGGTACCAATGATTCTTGGTAAGGGAAAAATACTGTTTGTCTCTAATCTGATCTACTCTCGATTCAGTGAGATCTCCAATTACCCCAGTGGTTCCGCAATTTCCATCATCATGCTTGTGCTGTCGCTTGCGATTATTTACGGGGTGACCTACGTCGTCAGCAAACGTTTGGTCAAGTATTGAAGATGAACGTGTTCAACCGTCAAGTCGATAATATTGGGCTATGGTTTGTGTTGCTGGTCATCGCGGTGACATTGATATTTCTGATCGCGCCGATTATTGTCTCGATATTGATGTCGTTCGATGCGCGCAGTTATCTGGGTCGATTTCCACCGACTGAATTTTCATTTCACTGGTATGAGAGATTCTTCTCAGATACGTATTACCTGAACGGGTTGAAAACGAGTCTGATCATTGCAGTCATCGCGGCTGCGGTGTCAACATTCGCTGGCGTGAGTGCGGCTATTGTTATTGACCGCTATGACTTTCCCGGAAAGCAGGCGATTGAGACGGTGTTTCTTTCACCATTGGTGATACCGGCAGTGGTGGTCGGATTTGCCCTGCTGTTGTTTTTCGCATTGATCGGTGTGTTTCAGGGGTATCCGCGTCTGCTTGCCGGACATATCATCATTACATTCCCCTATACGGTGAGAACGACACTCGCCGGGCTGACGGGAATTCGCAGAAACCTTACCGAGGCAGCGATGACTTTGGGTGCGAATGAATGGCAGGCGTTCTGGGATGTCACGTTCCCACTCGCGCGCACCGGTATGATTGCGGGTGCGGTATTCGCATTCGCATTTTCTATGGATGATGTCGCGGTGAGTCTGTTTCTAACGTCTCCCGAAACATATACACTGCCTGTCGCGATGGTCAGTATGATGCGCACGAATTTCGACCTTACGATCGCTGCAGCATCGGTTATTCTGATGTTGTTTACGATCGTATTGATTGTGGTATTGGATTGGATTATCGGGCTTGAGCGGGTGATCGGTGGCGGAGTCTACAGGTCATAACAGTAAATTGATGGCAGTTGTCGAACTGAAAAATGTAACCAAGCGGTTTGGCGCGTTCACTGCGGTGGACGATGTCACTTTCAGCCTGGAAAAGGGTGATATCCTGTCACTGCTAGGCCCTTCAGGATGTGGTAAGACAACCACTCTCCGCATGATCGCAGGTTTCGAGGACCCGAGTCATGGCGATGTTCTCATCTCGGGCGAGAGCATGCTGGGCAAGCGGCCGTATGAGCGAAATGTAGGGCTCTTGTTCCAGGACTACGCACTTTTTCCGCACATGAGCGTTCAGCAGAACATTGCCTATGGTCTGAGAAGGCGTAAATTTGATCGAGGTGCACTTGATGACAGGGTGGGTGAAATGCTTGAACTGGTCAAGCTCGAAGGATTCGCCGACCGTCGTCCGGGCCAGTTGTCTGGCGGACAACAACAAAGGGTTGCGCTTGCTCGTGCGTTGGCCACCAGTCCGGAAGTTGTGTTGCTCGACGAACCACTTTCGGCTCTTGATGCCAAATTGCGCCAGGAACTCAGGATCGAGTTGAAACAGATTTTGTCCGCAGTTGACGCGACCACCATCATCGTGACTCACGATCAGGAAGAAGCGATGAGTCTCGGAGATACACTGGTGGTCATGAACGAAGGAAAAATCGTTCAGGAAGGTTCGCCCACGGACATATACAAGAATCCGACATCCCGTTTCGTAGCGGAATTCATCGGCCGTTCAAACTGGTTTTCGGGGAAGCTGGGAAAGGATGTTGGCGACGGTCTTGTCGAATTTTCCATCGGCAAGGATATTTCCTTTCTCATACTCCGACCGGACCAAGACGCCGGCACATACGATGTTTGCATCAGACCAGAGCGTATCCGTACCGAGGATAGCCAAGATTTACAGCAAAGTTCCGAATTCTTCAACCAACTGCAAGGTGTGGTTCGGGATGTTGCACATCTCGGAGCTGACGTCCATACGCTGGTGGAACTTCCGGACGGTGAACGACTGACCGTCAGTCAGCAATTTACCGGTCAGTCGCTCAGACAGTACGGTGAGCGCATCGGACTGGCATTTCGTCCATCTGACTGCATAGTCATCTCTTCCGGCACCTGATACATTTGCTAAAGGTATTGTCATGAAAACATTCTTCAACCACGAATCAAGCGATCAAATGCCCTTCGAGCCGGTGCGTGCGCAATGCCAGTTCGACCTGGGTCCTGGAAAATTTCGAATTGGTCTGCTTGCACTTTCAAACGACCTGGCTACCGAACGTGATTTTCTCAAAATGGGTGCCAATGATGACATCGCGGTGTTTGTCGCAAGGGTGCCCAATGACGATATATGCTCGGTGGAGATGCTCCGGGCAATGGAGCCTGAACTCACAAAAGCCGCAGCGACTCTGATTCCCGGTTCGCGACTTGATGCCGCCGCGTACAGTTGCACCTCCGGTACTGTCGTGATGGGATATGACACAGTCGCACGCTGTATCCACGATGTCAGGCCCGGACTCCCAGTTGTCACTCCGATCACTGCCGCGGTTTCTGCACTGCGGGTGTTCAATGCACAGAGGATCGCGGTTCTGACACCCTATATCGATGAAGTGAACGAGACGATTGCGAATTATCTGATCGGTGCCGGATTCGAGATTTCGGCATTTACCAGTTTTCGGCTGTCCAGCAACGAAGATATGGCAAGGCTTACGCCACAGACAATATATGAAGGAGCGCTGGAAGCGGATCGGGACGACGCAGATGCTCTGTTTATTTCCTGTACCGCAATCCGTGCGGTTGATGTGGTTGAACTGATAGAACAGAAGCTTGGAAAGCCGGTTGTAACCGCCAATCAGGCACTGTTCTGGCATTCGTTGTGTGCAGTTGGTTACGAAGAGTCGATTTCGGGATTTGGGAGCCTCATGCAAAGACTTCCCAGCCGATAATATGAAAGTGTAGCAAGTTAATTTGAGGTTGTGCAGAATGAGACTTGAACAGATCAACGCAATCCCGCCGACTGCGATCAGTCAGGACCAGCGCGAGTCATACTACAAACATGGTTATCTGATACTTCCTGATGCGATTGGGGAGGAGTGGTTGGGTCCATTGCGGAGCGCAGTTGATGACCTTGTTGAATTGTCTCGAAGCATGACAAAATCAACACGAAGAGTGGATCTGGAACACGATCATACTGCCGAGCAGCCTCGCATTCGTCGTGTTGCCTATCTTGATGAGTATGATCCGATATTCTGGCAGTTGAGTTCGGAATCTGTTATCGCCGACATTGCAGCGGATCTTCTGGGACCGAATCTCAGATTTCGTGAGTTGATGATGAATTTCAAGTGGGCTGACGGCGGAGCGGCTGTCCATTGGCATCAGGATATTGCGTTCTACCCGCATACGCACTCCGGCACACTTCAATTTCTGTTGATGATGGATGGTGCAGCCCAGGAGCGGGGACCGTTGCAACTGATTTCCGGCAGTCATAAAGGCGAGATCTTCGCGCATTATGACGATCAGGGAAATTGGACTGGAGCAATTTCTGACGAGGACTTGAAAAGAGTGAATATGGACAACGTTGTTTCAGTAACCGGTCCGCCTGGACTTCTTTCGGTTCATCACAGTCGTACCGTACATGGTTCATCGATCAACAAAAGCAGTGCAGGAAGGCCAGCATTTGTTTTGACATATAGTGCGGCTGACGCCGTTCCGTATACTGCACCTGCCTATCCGAGCGTACACTACCGCGAACTCATCCGCGGAGTGGAGCCGGGAGTTGCTCACCATGAGGATATGATCGTGCCGATGCCACCGGATTGGTCCGACAATTACACTTCGATTTTTGAACATCAGGAACAGACGGAATTGAGTTATGCCGAATCTTAAGATTGTCACCGAATCTGAGCTACGTCAGGTTGTCCGGCTTGATATAGACGCTGTTGAGTGCGTGCAATCCGCATTTGTCGCCCTTGCCGAAGGGACTGTAGTTATGCCACCAATACTGTCAATGGCAATTGAAGAGTCGAACGGGGAAGTGGATGTGAAAACAGCATATATGCCGGGTTTGGATAGCTTTGCGATCAAAATGTCTCCCGGATTTTTCGACAATCCGAAACTTGGCTTGCCGAGTACTACAGGATTGATGGTCCTGTTTTCTGTTCGAACCGGTTTGGTTCAAGCGGTTTTGCTCGATAACGGTTATCTGACCGATGTCCGAACGGCAGCAGCCGGTGCGGTCGCAGCGCGACATCTGTCTCGGGAGGACTCTACAAGTGCCTGTATAGTCGGTGCGGGTCAGCAGGCGAGGCTGCAACTTGAAGCATTGTGTCTCGTGCGACCGATTCGAGAGGCGACTATGTGGGGTCGGGATTCCAAGAAAGTTAACTCAGTTGCTGATGAACTTTCGATGCAACTTGGAATAAACGTGCGAGCGGTTTCGGATCTTCAGAGTTCGGTCAGTTCGGCCGACATTATCGTGACAACGACACCTTCGTCGTCACCGCTGGTGATGGGGGAATGGCTGAACGAGGGTCAGCATATCACATCGATGGGAGCTGATCAGGCGCACAAGAATGAACTGGACCCCAAGTGCTTGTCGGTTGCTGATCTTTATGTGCCCGACCGACGTTCGCAAACGGAAAAACTGGGTGAACTGCACCATGCAATTGTCGCAGGTGTGGCTGATGCTGAAAGTCTATACCCGGAACTTGGTGAAATTGCTTCAGGCAAAGTATCAGGCCGCTTGTTCGCTGAAGCCATTACGATTTGTGATTTAACCGGAACAGGCGTGCAGGATACCGCGATAGCAACTTACGCCAACAGACGTGCGGAAGAGGCCGGTATCGGAATCATGATCGAAACGTAGGGGTGGAATTTTGACAGATTTCGTAAAAATTTTCAGCCCGCAGGAGTATGCGAGACGCCTGCGTGATGTCAAGCAACGGATGATTCATGCCGGTTTCGACATGATTATCTGTCAGGACCCGGCGAACATGTACTGGCTGACGGGGTTTGATGGCTGGTCTTTTTATGTCCCCCAATGTGTTCTGGTACATCTTGATGAAGACACACCATTGTGGTTCGGCCGCGCCCAAGACGCCAAAGCTGCTGAAGTGACAACCGACCTTCCCAAGCAGAACATCGTCCCTTATTCGGAGATTCTGGTTCAGAATCCAGATGGTCATCCTTATGATGAACTCGCACAACTTATTCAACAAAAAGGTTGGAGTGGTTCTCGAATCGGTGTGGAAATGGATGCGCATTACTACACCGCCCGATGCCATCAGACATTGTGCGGATCTTTTTCGGAAAATCAGGTT
>CAXXFC010000002.1:0-45451 GCA_963662635.2 Arenicellales bacterium | reverse complement strand
GAGGGTTCGGATGATGGAGACATCTGGAATCACGACGTGCAGACAGAGGCTGATGCGTTTGGCGATCAAGTCGAGAAGTCTCAGGTAACCGAAGAAAATCCGTCTGAAATTGAACAAGATGACGACATCCGCATTCATCCGGAACTTGAACCGGTCGCCGAAGTTTCGACTGTTGAAGAGGCTGTTGAAAGTACAGATGAAGATGGTCGACTATATTCTATCGACGACGAATCTGAGGTTTTACAAGCAGAAACCGATTCGATGTACATGGAAGAGGCGGGGGAAGACGTAGATCTCCAATTCCCCACCATCGAAGATACAGATCCTTATTTCGGTGAGTATTCGAAGAAACGTGTCGAGTCCACACGAGTTCAAAACGGTTCGAGCGAAAATTCTCGACGAACAAAATTGAAGCTTCCGGAAAATTCCGGTGCTTCGCAGCCTGAATCCTCGGAAGTTGATGAACCGGTCCAGACCGAACTCCAAGTCAGTGTGGTTTTTCCGGACTATCTTGATTCTGTAGATCGAGAAATTGATGTCATCGGTTGGCTGCCTGCGGAATCCAGTGTAATCAAACGAATGGATGTGTTGACAATCTACAAGAATCTCGAATTTCAACTGGATCAGCCGCACGCCATTATTGGATTTGATATTGACAGTGGTCAGTGGAACAATCTGGAACGAACTGATGTCATATCCAGATACTCGGATTTGATTTTTACCATGCAGCTTGCCCATAAGGGACAACCGGTCAGTGAGAAGAACTGGTGGAAATTTACCCGAATGGTGGAACATGTAGCCAACGCATTGTCGCGTACATTCCACTTTTCCATGACGACAGACACGGTAATCAAGGAAGCGAATCTGCTGAACTCACAGATAAGAGATCTCGATTTGCAAGCCATACTCCTCCTGAAGTCGGATCACGAAGATCGGTTTTCGAAAAAAGGCATTGAATATCTAGCACGGGAGTACGATTTGAAGGAGCGGCCGGGCACCAGTGTATTCGATCGATTCGATGCCTCTTCGGAATCGTTTCCGATCTTCAGTATTGTGCCGATGAACGATGCGAATGTACTGTTGGCCGAAGAACTGGGACAGGACCCTGATATGCGAACAATGATACTGTTCAGCAATTTGGCGTGTGTACCGCATCCCCGTCTGGCGTTTGACACGATGTTTGATGTTGCCAAGGATCTTGAAGACCGTCTTGCAGTCAAATTAATCGATCAAAATCATCGGCCGGTCAATCTGCACTCTATCTCACGAATTCGTTCCAAGATCGATGAATTCGTTAAGCTCATGAGAGGATACCGGATTACACCGGGTGGCGAAGTTGCCATGCGGTTGTTTGATTCCTCCTCAATGGTCCAGAATTGGGCTGAATCGCAGGGCGTTGTTTCTTTGAAACCCATCAAATGAGCTCGCATGAAGGAGGCCGGGTTCAGGAGCGGGTTGAGTCGATTCGCGAGCAAATAAACCAGCATAACTACTATTACTTCGTGCTGGACGATCCGAAAATCTCGGATCAGCAATACGATCAACTGTTTCGGGAACTCCAGGCGCTTGAGGAGCAGTATCCGGAATTTCAGTCGGACAGTTCTCCCACCCGTCGGGTCGGCGCAAAATCAGACAATTCTTTTGCTGAGGTCAGACACGCGGTCCCTATGCTTTCGCTGAACAATGTATTCGGTATGTCTGAAGCGGGGGATTTTGATCGCCGGATCAGAGATTTGATTGATGTCGAGCAAGTTGAGTACTTTGTTGAACCGAAGATTGATGGACTTGCTGTCAGTGTGGTTTACGAGCAAGGCAGGTTGACGTTGGGCAGTACCAGAGGGGACGGTGAGGTCGGTGAGAACGTGACTGGCAATGTTCGAACCATTCGTAGCATACCGTTGGTGCTTAGATCCGAAGCTGTCCCATCTTTGCTTGAGGTTCGTGGCGAGGTATATATGAGTCGGTCCGGTCTGCACGAACTCAATGAGCGTCAGAAAAAATCCGGTGGTAAGACATATATGAATCCGCGCAACGCTGCGGCAGGTTCTTTGCGCCAGATTGATCCTCAAATCACCAGCACCCGTCCTTTGGATGCGATGTTCTACTCAATCGTCCGTTGCGAAGACCAACCGATGCCGAGGTCTCAGTCTGAGCAGCTTGACCGCCTGCGTGAATATGGATTCAAGGTTTCCAATGAATCAGTTGTTGCATTGGGAATCGATGCCTGTCTCGACATAAGGGAGAAACTGCTTGGCAAACGCGATGAACTGGACTACGAAATAGATGGGGTTGTCTACAAGGTCAATCAAGTTGAGCATCAGGAGCTGGCCGGATACGTAACCCGCGCACCAAGATGGGCGGTCGCGCACAAATTCCCGGCTCAGGAGACAACAACCGTCGTCTTGGAAATTGACGTCCAAATCGGCCGCAC
Organism: Arenicellales bacterium; assembly: GCA_963662635.2. Classification (GTDB taxonomy): domain Bacteria; phylum Pseudomonadota; class Gammaproteobacteria; order Arenicellales; family JAJDZL01; genus JAJDZL01. Next base: position 43,020 of record CAXXFC010000002.1, on the reverse strand, counting down.
TGGTGCAGTTTCACCGATTGCAAGATTGCAGCCAGTTGAAGTTGCTGGGGTCATGGTTTCGAATGCAACTTTGCACAACGAAGACGAAATCAAGAGACTTGATGTCAGGGTAGGGGACACCGTCGTCATTCGTCGTGCGGGTGACGTGATTCCGGAAGTTGTTTCAGTACTGACTCAGCAGGAAGAAAACCGGGGAGAAGAGTTCAGATTTCCCTCGCAATGTCCTGTATGTGGTTCAGACGTGATTCGAGACCCCGGTGCGTCGGTGAATCGATGTACAGGTACTTTGATTTGTTCGGCACAGATTAAACGGGGGATCGAGTATTTCGCCTCGCGATCTGCAATGGATATTGAAGGGCTTGGAACCGGCATCGTGGAGCAACTGGTGAATAGTTCAATTGTTCAGAATGTAGCGGATATATACAGGTTGACTGAAGTACAGATTGCGGGGTTGGAGCGAATGGGTGAAAAGTCGGCTCAGAACCTCATGACAGCCATCGAAAAGAGCAAGCATACCACTTTACCCAAGTTCTTGGTTGCGTTGGGGATTCCGCATGTCGGTGAGTCAACTGCTGTATCACTCTCGAAGCGGTTTGGAAACATTGATGCTGTTATGTCGGCTGATTCTGAGGAGTTGGAAGGAGTTCAGGATATCGGTCCTATCGTCGCCGAAAGTATTTCCGATTTTTTTCAAAATGACCGCAATCGGGACATTGTCAATCAGCTGATTGAGCTCGGCGTGAAGGTTGCACCGAGTGACACGGATGTGATGACTGATGCAAAAGATGCTCCGCTTCTTGATAAAAAATTCGTGTTAACCGGTACGTTGACATCAATGGGTCGATCTGAAGCCAAGAAAAGACTGGAACAGCTGGGCGCGAACGTAGTCTCGAGCGTCTCGAAAAACACCGATTTTGTCATTCAGGGGGAAAATCCAGGAAGCAAGGCTGACAAGGCCCGGGAATTGGGTATTTCGATATTGACGGAATCGGAATTCGATAATTTATTGACGAGTGTGACGCAAGTAGACGGATGATCGAGATTGGCTTGACACTGCGTTTTCAGTCCATGGAAATGTTCCGACAATGAGGCTGGAGTTGCTTATAATCTGACATGAAAAAACTGGTAAGATTGCCTTCTCCGAAGGTATGTTAACCGCCTATGCGAGCGTCGACTGAAGAACTGACCGACAACCATATCCTAGCCGTGTTTCGGAAGCATCCGCGACACGGCTTGACAGTTACACCTGTCAGTAATCGATTTCGGACAGATCCGTCCAACGTCTTTTGTAGATCTGCCACGCCGCCTCGGTATTTCGCGCCGCCGAACTGGGAATTCATTTGAACGAAAGGCAGGTCCAACAATCTGTATTTCACTCGCTACTACAATACAGATGGTACAGAAGTTCATCACCATTCATTTCGAAATGTAGAGGAATCTAACGTTTAATGTCAGATAGCTTTAATACGCGAACGACTTTGGAGGTCAATCGTCGTTCTTACGAAATTCACTCCCTCCAACGCCTGAGCGACAGTTACGACGTAATGTCGCTTCCCTACTCGTTGAAGATACTGCTCGAGAATCTCCTTCGATGTGAAAACGGTATCGATGTAACGCCGGATCAGATACTGTCAATTGCAAACTGGGATGAGAACAATCCGCCACAGACCGAAATCGGATTTTCTCCTACGCGTGTGCTGATGCAGGACTTCACCGGTGTTCCTGCAATTGTCGATCTTGCATCCATGAGAGATTCACTGGCAGAGATGGGCTATGATCCCAGAGCAGTCAATCCAGTAGTCCGAACTGATCTTGTTATCGATCATTCGGTCATGGTCGATCATTTTGGATCAGGCAATGCGATCAGCCTGAATTCAATGCTCGAATACAAAAGGAACGCTGAGCGTTACGCATTTCTGCGATGGGGACAGAATTCCTTCAACCAGTTTAGTGTAGTCCCGCCCTCGACCGGTATCGTTCATCAGGTCAATCTGGAATTCCTGGCAACAGTCATCAGCGAAAAGCATGTTGAAGACAAGATGTTTGCCTTTCCGGACACTGTCGTGGGAACCGACTCCCATACCACCATGATTAACGGAATAGGTGTACTGGGGTGGGGTGTTGGCGGCATTGAGGCCGAAGCGGCCATGCTGGGCGAGTCGATTGCCATGCTGTTGCCGCGGGTTGTCGGCTGTCGGCTCCATGGTTCGTTACCGGAAGGTGCCACTGCCACCGACCTGGTGCTCACTGTTGTGGAGCTGCTCCGATATCATGGTGTCGTCGGTAAATTTGTAGAATTTTTCGGTGATGGACTGGATCGTCTTTCAGTATCGGATCAGGCAACGATTTCCAATATGGCACCGGAATACGGTGCGACCTGTGGTGTGTTTCCCATCGATACCAATACACTGAAATATCTGCGATTGACAGGCCGCAACGAGAATGCGATTGCACTGGTAGAGTCATACGCCAAACATCAGGGAATGTTCAGGGAGCCTGGGTCGACAGACCAACCACGCTACAACGAGTTGGTCGAGTTGGACCTGTCAAGGGTGGAACCCAGTCTTGCCGGTCCGAAACGACCGCAGGATCGAGTACTGCTACGAGATGCGAAAAAATCGGTTGAAAGCAGTATCAATACAATTCGCTCTGCAGAATCGGGTGCGAAAAGTGTTGACATCGACATAGATGGTAATCCGGCGACATTGTCCGACGGGGACATTGTGGTCGCGGCTATTACAAGCTGCACCAATACCTCCAATCCCGCGGTGATCGTAGCATCAGGTCTGTTGGCGAAAAAAGCGGTCGATGCCGGTCTGACCGTGAAACCTTGGGTGAAGACTTCTCTTGCTCCCGGGTCACAGGTAGTGAGTGAATATCTTGTACAGTCGGGTTTGATGGAATACTTGGAAACACTTGGGTTTGCGGTTGTTGGGTACGGTTGTACCACCTGCATTGGAAACAGCGGTCCATTGCCCGAAGGCGTAGCCAATGGAATAAAGGAAGGTGAGCTCATTGTCAGTTCTGTGCTCTCGGGAAATCGAAACTTCGAAGGACGGGTCCACGCGGCAGTCAGGATGAATTTCCTTGCCTCGCCGCCATTGGTGGTTGCCTATGCGCTCGCTGGATCGATGAATGTAGACCTGCACAGTGATCCCATTGGCGTGGGTTCGGATGGCAATGAAGTGTATTTGAAGGATATCTGGCCCACGAGTGAAGAAATAAACGAGGTGATCGATATATTTGTAGATGACCAGCTGTTCAGGAAAAAATATGCTCATGTTTTCCGTGGGGATGACAACTGGGCCGAAATTCCGGTGGTGCAGTCAGGTCGGTACAAGTGGGACGATTCCTCCACATATATTCGAAAAGCTCCTTACATTGGCAGTATTGCGAATATGGCAGACCGCATCGATGATATTCAGGGTGCAAGGGTACTGGCGATGCTTGGTGACAGTGTTACGACAGATCATATTTCGCCAGCGGGAGCCATCATGCCTGCTAGTCCGGCGGGGCAATATCTTATCGAGCGAGGAGTGCATGCATCCAACTTCAACTCCTATGGATCACGTCGGGGTAATCACGAAGTCATGATGAGAGGAACGTTTGCCAATGTTCGTCTGAGAAATGAACTGGCACCCGGCACGGAGGGTGGGTGGACCCGGCACATGCCGTCAGAAGAAGTCATGACAATTTATGATGCCTCCGTGCGTTACGCCGAGCAGAGAGTACCCTTGATCATCATTGGCGGCAAGGAATATGGTTCCGGGTCTTCCAGAGATTGGGCTGCCAAAGGTCCGCTTCTACTTGGTGTCAAGGCAGTCATTGTGGAAACATACGAAAGAATTCACCGTTCCAACCTAGCGGGAATGGGTATTCTGCCGTTGCAGTTCTTAGAAGGCGATACAAGACACTCGCTGAAATTGACCGGTGAGGAGGTTTTTCATATCAATGGACTCGAAAAATGTGTACCGGAAGTCGAGGTCGTTGCAACGCGGGCTGATGGCTCTCGCGAAAAGTTTAATGTCGTTGTGAGGATAGATACACCGCGGGAATGGGAGTACTACCAAAGCCAAGGTATTCTTCGCTACGTTCTGAAGCGACTCACCAATCGGCATCAGATCAAGGAGGTTGTATAGCTGAAACCGATTTGATATTCGGACGAGATTGAATCGATGGTGAATTGCTTGAGCCGAAGTTTTCAGTCGGATTCAGAAGCTGATACAGTTTCGTCGTGCTTGGTAGCGATTCGTGCCATCAGGAAAATTTCTATTGCCATGAAAACTACCGTGAGAATGAGTACACCAAATACCTTGAAATTCACCCAAATCTCTTCGCGGCGAGCTTCGTCCAGTTCCAGGCCGTAGTAGAAAGCGACATAGATGTTGAGCGCACCGACAGCGTACGCGAACACTGCCCAGTGCAAATTGAACATACGCACTGCCTGTCTTGGCAGTTGAAATTTATCCCCAATGAGCGCTTCTATCACTGTGCGTTTGGTGACAAACTGAGAAAACAGAATGATCGATCCCATAATCCAGTAGACGATCGTCGTTTTCCATTTGATGAATACTGGATCGCGCAGCAGGATTGTCAGTCCTCCGAAGACAACCAGTGCTGCTAGCGTTATAACGTGCATTTTCTCGAATCGTCGGTGCTTCAGCCAGAAGGCAACCAATTGAACAAATGACGCAGCGATAGCCACACCCGTTGCAACATAGATGTCGTACATCTTGTATGCTGCAAAGAACAGGATAAGCGGGAAAAGATCAAATAGAAGTTTCATATGCAATATAGGGTGAAAAGTTACTCATCAGGATAAATTGCTTTCTTTCATCTCGAGTGACGCGCTAGGTGTGTTAGCTGACACCGGGCGGAGAGTATTCAAAAATTCTTACACGACCAATTCGAGACTTACGGCCGAATTTTACATCCATAGAACAGGGTACTTTTAGCAATTACTCAGAAAATATATTGTATAAATATATTTGAAGCTGCGATTGAAGCAGTGGATTAGCACTAAAAACCAGCACGGGAGTGTACTATGATTCCCTATCACTACATTACGAATTCCTGGTACGTAGCCGGTTTCTCTGATGAGTTTGAAACGAATCAGCTGAAAGGGCATAAAATCTGTGAGAAACCGATCGTTACATGGCGAACCAGCGATGGAGATGTCGTTGCGTTTGATAACCGGTGTATGCACAAACGAATGCCGCTTTCCGAAGGTCGGATAATGCCCGATGGTACGCTCGAGTGTCCTTATCATGGACTGTGTTACAATTCAACCGGGCGATGCGTTGCGGTCCCCTCCCACCCCGATGGAAACATTCCTACCCAACTGCAACTAAAGCCATACCCGATTATCGAAAAGCAAGGCTTGGTATGGATCTGGCCCGGCGATCCGGAAAAAGCGGATGAAGTCAGCCCACCGGAGACGCCCGAAATTTCGTCAGATCAATGGGAATCCATCCATTCTGAACCTATGGATGTCAAGGCTAACTATTTGCTATTGATCGAAAACTTGATGGACATCACGCATTTTTACCCTTTACACGATGGCAACATCGGTGACATTGACAACAGCAGAATCCCGATAAAGCTTGTTGAGGGAGAAGACAACGGCAATAAATTCGTAAAAACCATTCGACACGTAGAGAGCTACACACAGCCTCCTTTTTTACAGGATTGGTTCGTGTATGATGTCGTAGACCGAGATCACACCCACTGCATGGTCAGTCCGGGTCTCACCCGGGTCGAAATGCGTGTGGCACCTCCTGGGCAACTGGATCAGACCGACACCATTCGCGGGTATACGCTGTTTCATACGCATACTCCGGTCGACGACAAGCGCCACATCTGGCGCTGGTGCGTGAATTGCAAAGCCGATCACATGTCGAAAGGCGACCCGAATAAGTCAGCTGCGAGCCGGGTAGCGGAAATGTTTCCTGAAGTGGTTGCACAGGATTTGTGGGCACTGGAAAAGCAACAGGAAATGTTTGATTTTGAAGATGATGGTTATATGGAAGTGTTTCTGAAACCTGATAAAGCTCTGCGCAGGATTCGACAGCTATTTTCTCGCACACAGCAAGCGGAGTTGAGAGCGTTAGAGCAGCGCCAACAGATTAAGGTGCCACTCAAGTCCGTCAACTAATTGAATTCAATTTCATTTGTTGATCGGTCTTTAGTCCTTTCTACCGATCCATTCTAGACTCAGAGCGAGTTTCAATGCCTGCTGCAATCCCATTTTTTTCTCGTATCGCTGATTTCATCGACGCGATCAATAAAAAAGTGGGGCACACAGTCGCCTGGCTGGCATTCTCGATGGCGATCGTTACCTTTACCGTCGCGACCTTGCGATACGGATTCAGTTTGGGCTGGGTTTGGTTTCAGGAGACATATGTGTGGATGCATGGGAGCATAATCATGCTTGCCATGGCCTACACTTTGATGGCCGGCGGACATGTTCGAGTTGACATTTTCTATCGCTCGGCGAGTGTTCGATATCGAGCACTGGTAGATTTGCTGGGAACACTACTGTTGCTGCTACCCTCGCTGTATGTTGTGGCCAAGTATACGATTCCGTACGTGCTGTTGTCTTGGTCACGATTGGAAGTATCTCAGGAGGCTGGCGGACTTCCGGGTCTGTTCCTGTTCAAAACAACCATGCTCGCGTTTTTTATTCTATTGATTCTGCAGGCTATCTCAATCATTATTCGAAGTAGTACGGCACTGGTTACTGGCGACTACGCTGAGGAAACTGGAGAAGATTTCGAAGGAGGTCAAGGTGGATAGCGGCCAAATCCTTGCGATGGTCATGCTCGTAACGATTTGCGGGGCAATGCTCGTCGGGTACCAGGTTGCGTTCACGCTTGCAGGTGTCGGTGTAGTATTCGCCCTGATCGGACAGTATATGGGCGTCTTCGATATGCTGTTTTTCAACGCCCTTCCTTCGCGGTTTTTCGGAGTGATGACCAACGAACTCCTGGTTGCGGTCCCATTGTTTGTTTTCATGGGTGTAATGCTGGAGAAATCCAAAATCGCTGAAGAGCTTTTGACAACTATGGGTCAGTGTTTCGGGCAGTTGCGCGGTGGACTAGGAATTTCTGTGACGTTCGTCGGTATGTTACTCGCCGCCACGACCGGCATTGTCGGCGCAACCGTGGTAACCATGGGTTTGCTCAGCCTGCCAACGATGCTACGTGCGAATTACGACCCCAAACTGGCGTGCGGGACAATCTGTGCGGCTGGAACGCTCGGACAGATTATTCCTCCTTCAGTGGTGTTGGTGTTGCTTGGTGACGTGCTCGCAGGGATGTACAGCGAAGCGCAGCTGTCGATCGGAAATTTCTTATTTGAACCATTCTCCGTGATTGATCTGTTTGCCGGTGCGGTATTACCGGGGTTGATGCTTGTTGGGTTGTACTTCGGTTGGCAAGTCATTGTTGCCTTGTTTCGTCCTGAGGCGTCACCCGCTTACTATGACTCGAGCATGGACCGTAGTCACCTGGCAACTCAGATTATCAAAGTCCTTATCCCGCCACTGTTTCTCATTCTTGCGGTACTTGGCTCCATTCTCGGCGGACTGGCAACACCCACAGAAGCTGCTTCATTCGGTGCAGTTGGCGCAATGCTGCTGGCAGCGACTCGCAAGATGCTGAACTGGAAAATTCTGGGCGAGGTGGTTCGCTCAACGACCCGTATTTCGTGCATGGTATTTGGCATTTTAATCGGTGCTTCACTTTTTTCGCTGACATTCCGCGGACTAGGCGGTGACGAAGTTGTCGAGCACTTTCTTCTTTCGTTACCGGGCGGTACGATCACAGCTTTGATCTTTGTAATGATCCTGATATTTCTATTGGGTTTCATCCTCGAGTTTATCGAAATTGTATTTATCGTCGTGCCGATCTTTGCACCCGCACTGCTCAAGACGGATATCAACCCGGTCTGGCTTGGTGTCATGATCGGATTGAACCTTCAGACAAGCTTTATGACACCACCATTTGGCTGGGCATTGTTTTACTTGCGCGGTGTGGCACCCAAGAGAATCAAAACTGGTGATATTTATCGGGGAGTCATACCTTTCGTTGTACTGCAACTTATCGCGCTGTGTATCCTGGCTTATTTTCCACAGCTGGCCACTTGGTTACCAAAGCAACTTTTCGGATAGGAGATTCGCGAAGTTGCCACGAGTGGAGAGTTGGGAAAATGCGGAGTACGCTGAAATGCACACTTGACCGGTCGGTAGCAAGAGAATAATAACTTACAAATTCTTTCGTATTTCATGTTCTTTGCTTAATCTTGCATATTTGAAATATATGAGATAAGATTGAGCAGTCAATAGAGAAACCACATAAGGGCTCAAGACCTTCATTGTGTTCCAAAGTGGACTGACAAATGAATTTTTAACTCAGACAAGGGAGTAAGATATGAAGAGAAGAGATTTCATCAAGAAATCAGGAGCAGCCGCAGCGGGTGTAGCATCCGCAGCACTTGCCGCTCCTGCGATTTCCCAAAATCGCATGCAATGGCGATTTATTACAACCTGGCCGAAGAACTTGCCTGGTCTCGGGACGACAGCCCAATATTTTGCCGATCAGGTGACGGCATGTTCAGACGGACGTCTCGAAATCAAGCTATTCGCATCCGGCGAAGTTGTTCCGGCATTCGAATCCATTGATGCGGTCAGTGCAGGAACCGTTGAGATGGGACACGGTGCGCCGTACTATTGGAAGGGAAAGGCGATCGCGTCGCAATTGGTGAGTAACTTTCCTTTCGGACTGCTCGCGCAGGAGTACAACGCGTGGATTCAATTCGGTGGCGGTGCTGAACTCTGTGACGAGTTCTATCAGGATGCGCTTGGCTGTCGGTTCCTCATCTGCGGTAACACCGGTGTGCAGCATCCCGGTTATTCTCGAAAGGAAGTGAATTCACTTGAGGATTTCAAAGGACTGAAAATGCGTATGCCGGGAATCGGTGGCGCAGCCATGTCAGCAGTTGGTGCGACAGTGATCAATCTGCCTGGATCGGAAGTTGCGCAGGCATTTGCCTCCGGAACCGTGGATTGGGTGGAATGGAACAGCCCCTATGGAGAGGCTACCATGGGATTCTGGCGTCACGGTAAGTACTACTACACGCCTGGATTCCACGAAGTGGCAACTTCACTCGATCTGTTCATCAATCCTGCGGCGTGGGATACTCTGCCGAGTGATCTGAAAGCAATAGTCAAGCAATGTGCGAATTCAGCGAATCATTTCGCACTTTCAGAACCGGTTGCCTACTCTGGCGCAATCCTCCAAAAGCTGATCAACGAGGAAGGCGTAGTTGTGAAGGTTATTCCGGATGATGCGCTTATCGCTATAGGTAATGCGGCCGGTCAAATTATCGCTGACCAGATTGCCAGCGATCCGTGGAGTGCGAAAATCTTTGCCAGTATGTCGAAGTTTCGCTCCGATCAAATTCCGTATACTGACACTACGGAAGGGGAAGTTATCCGAGCACGTAAGTTGCCGTATTCGTTCCCATCATAGTCGAAAGACTGATAGTACCGGCGCGGTTCTACGGATCGTGCCGGTATTTTTTTGGTAGGGTGAAAACGCGCGATATTGCGCGCCTTTGCATGAATGACGATTGCATTGATTCGATCAGTCGGCTGTCAGGGGTCGCATTTCGTTCAGTAGGACCGGTGTCTGGGGCTCTCGCGGTGATTCCCTCTGACCGACGTATGCAGCTAAGTGCGGTAAATACGGCGCGTCCGGCACTGGAAGGTCAGCCAGTAGGTACTGCCCTGAGATGGCTTTGTGGTGGTTGCGACGATGCCGTTGTGAACGACACCGGCCTGAATCGCCTCGTATTCACGATACTGGCACTGTCGCCGGTCGCCCGAATCAGATACAGACCCTGCCGCTCGGCGTATTTGTGAGTCTCCGATCCGCAACTGATATACGCCATCGCACCATACACCGTTCTCGAACTGTATTCCGGTAAGTACCTCGCAATATCCCTCATCGCACCGACAAACCTTTTCACATCGTTCGGCCTCAGCGTGGTCTTGACTTCCACCACAACAACTTCCTCACCGTTCGCTACCACGATATCGAACTCCTTGTGCCGGCGCGTACCGTCGTCGAGGGGAAAGGATGCTTCCACACGGCATGCGGAGCGATGGACTTCGATCCCGCGCTTATTCAGCAAACCAACCAGGTCGCCCTCGACCAAGGATTCCACGAACCTGCCCCAGTTGCCGTTCAATTCGCTCAGCTGCTTGGCGTTCCTCTTCAGCTGCTTGTCCGTTTCCTTCTGCTGCTTGGCTGTCTCCTTCTGCTCCGCTGCAATCTCCGCGTGCAGGGCGCGTAATACCGCTATCTCGTCCTTAGCCTTTTCCTGATGGGCGGCAATCGAAGCCATGCTCTTTTCGAACTGCGCCCGGTATTCGTTAATCTCGTCCTGTATCGTCTTGTCGCTTTCCATAGTTGCTCACCATTTCGAATGTGTTATTTGTGTGCCTGTCATCGGCTTATGAGATTTACCTGCCCAATAGAAAAGATAGGATCATTTTATTCAATTGCAAGTGCCATACACCGATTCTTTTCAAAATCCGGAAGCATTAGCCGACTGGCAAACAACGAATCCGCTCTTCATGCCTATCCGCAACCGACTTGCCGACCCGTATCGCAGGTCGAATATGCGGCTTCGACGGAAAAGAGCACTGACCGACTATAAGGTAACAGGTCGTGCGTGGACAACGATGCGTGTTGCTGTACGCTCATTCGAAAATTAACGATGCAACATCCGAATGTCGGCTGACATTCGCCTTGTCTGATGTGATTGAGGGCGAGCCACAAAACAAGAACCTATCGTGTATCGATCAAAGATCAGCAGGTTTCGCATCATCAATTCAGCCGAGAAAATGCAACCAGTCTGTACCGAATTCCGAAGTCGGCACCAGTTACAGACAGCTTTGCAACAATTTCTTCATCGCACGTTTTCCCGTTACCCATATTGCGGTTCAGATTGAGCTGTCAAGTCACCTCGAAAATGCCCGGGCCTTATGATTTCAGGTCGTCAATCGTAAAGAACACCTGATGCGATCTATATGGATAGGTCATCATGAGTGTGAATTGACGAAAATATGTGCTGTAGGACAAACTATTTATCGTCCAACGTGCTAAGGGGACTAAACCGTTGTCGACATCTGCGACGGAAAGTAACGTCCTCCCATTATGCTCCGTCTGATTATGTAAACATAATTCGTCTCTTCCAGCCGTTAAGCCACTCTATGGAAGAACTAAAAAAGAAATGGCAAGAACTTGTTATATATCAATAAAATATTGACAGTTATGACGGTGCAGTGAGAAAAAGACCAACGGATGATGAAAGAGAAATGGTGCCGGGAGAGAGACTCGAACTCTCACGGTGTTTCCACCACCGGATTTTGAGTCCGGCGCGTCTGCCAAATTTCGCCATCCCGGCGGATGTGCCTTAAAAGTCAGGGTATTTTACAACAACTGAAATTCGTTCGTATTCGCGCGGGCGTGAGAATTTCGTGGTGAGCTGAAAAGTTGATCGAGTCGATTACAAAGTCGGATTCCATTTTCGAAAAGAGGCTCAGACCTCTGCACAAAAGAGTTTTGCGCCTGACTTGGCCGGTAATCATCGCCAACCTGAGTCTGCCGCTCGCAGGTGCTGTCGATACTGCTGTAGTAGGCCATCTTCCCAACCCAGCCTATATTGGTGCGGTCGCACTCGGAGCACTGGTATTCAGTTCAGTATTTTGGCTGGTCAGTTTCCTTCGCATGGGAACGACAGGGTTTGTAGCGCAGAGTGTAGGGTCCAATAATTATGCGGAAGTGACTGCAACTTTCGTTCGCGGACTTTCAGTTGCTTTGGTACTCGGCGGGATACTGATCGTATTACAGATACCGATTGGTAGCACTGTGTTCTGGTTTTTCGACGCTTCTATCGAAGTCGAGAAATTCGCATTGGAATATTACGGTGTCCGAATCTGGAGCGCGATGTTCATGATGTGCAATCTCGTCATTCTCGGCGTTCTGTTCGGATTACAGCGAATGCGTACCGCTTTGCTGCTGCAACTGCTCCTGAACGGCATGAATATCGTACTGGACTTGACTTTCGTACTCGGATTTGGCTGGTCTGTGCGCGGCGTGGCGGCCGCCACCATGATCAGCGAGATTCTAACTGCGATTGTCGGTTTGGTGGTGTGCGCAAGAGTTTTGGGTATTACACTTCAAGTTCCCAAAGAGCATCGAATATTCGATAGAGAAAAGTTGATTGAGCTGTCAAAGGTCAATATCAATATTATGATCAGAACACTCTGCCTGGAGGTCGTGTGGATCTATTTCATGTGGAAGAGTTCAAGTAGCGGAGATGTCATCCTCGCCGCGAATGCAGTTCTGTTGCATCTTTTACACTTCTTGGCATTCGGCCTTGACGGTTTCGCTCATGCTGCAGAAGCGCTTGCCGGTGCCGCGTATGGTGCAAGAGATCGGGTGAGGTTGCGTAATACCGTATCGGTTACGCTGGTCTGGTCAGTACTGGTTGCTATGTTATTCTGCCTGATCTACTGGGTCGGTGGAAATTTCATCATATCGTTGCTTACAGGAATCGAAGAAGTGCGTCAAGGTGCGGACGAGTATCTGATCTGGCTTGTTATTGCACCTTTTTTCTGTGTTTGGCCTTTCCTCTATGATGGTGTTTATATTGGCATGACGAGAACAGCTGAAATGCGGAACTTCATGATCATTTCAATGCTGGTATTTTTCTTGGTTTCGTACTTTACAACCAAGGCATTTGACAATCACGGACTCTGGCTCGCGCTGATGGTCTTTATGGTCGTTCGAGGGTTGACTCTGGGACTATGGTTTCGACGTATTGAAGTCGGGGTGGATCGCGTAACATAATAAATTAATGTGACTGTAACTTAATTTGAGGAGTGAACAATATGGCTGATACACCTTTAATCAGCGCGGACGAAGCGTTGTCTCTATTTGGCGAACCGGGTGTTCGATTCGCTGATGCCACCTGGTATCTGCCCAATGTTCCGAGCAATGCCTTTGAAGCATATCAAGAGGACCATATTCCGGGATCGGCGTATTTCGACATCGATGCGATAGCGGATTCGGGGAGCGATCTGCCACATATGTTCCCTTCATTGGAAACTTTTTCCGAGTGTGTAGGAAATCTAGGCATCAGCGAGACTGATACTGTAATTGTCTATGATCGATCAAAGTTCGTCGCTTCCGCAAGGGCATGGTGGATGTTTCGTTCATTCGGCCATCAGAGTGTGCGAGTTCTGGATGGTGGACTCCTGGCTTGGAAGAGGGCAGGTGGTCAGACAGACGACCAACCAACTGAGGAGAACCGCACAAAATATTCTGGTTCGCCCGCCGGTGATTCTGTCATTCTGAGAGAGGAGCTTGCTGCCAACCTGCACGATCAATCCATGGCAATTCTGGATGCACGCTCGTATGGGCGTTATAGTGGAAACGAACCCGAACCGCGTCCCGGGCTTCGAGGAGGACATATTCCCGGAAGTCTGAACATGTACTATGGTGACGTAGTGGATTCAGACGGCTTCATGAAGTCATCGGACGAAATTGCTGAAATTCTGCGATCACTTTCTGTCACCTCGGATCAATTAATCGTCACAACCTGTGGCTCAGGTGTAACTGCGGCAATCCTGCTGTTGGCGATCCATCAGTCGCGTCAAGATGACCTGCGACTCTACGACGGCTCATGGACCGAATGGGCCTTGCATCCTGACAGTCCCATCCAAAGCGGTTGAGTAGATGGGAGAGTCTCAGGAGAGTCTGCTCGCCGACCAGTTTGATTTCGATCTGCCGGCTGACCGGATCGCTAAAAATCCGACAGCCAATCGTTCCGAAAGCCGTTTGCTGGTTTTGGATGACAGTCAGCGGGAAATCGCGTTTTCCCAACTGGAGCAGGTTCTGTATCCGGGAGATCTTCTTGTGTGCAACGACAGCAAAGTCATTCCGGCGAGGCTTGAGGGTTACAAGACTACAGGCGGACGGGTCGAGATTCTGATCGAAAGAATCGTTGGCGATCATTGCATCTGGGCACAAATGGGATCGAGACGACCTTGTAGGATAGGTAGTTCGGTCATCGTCGATGATCGTTTTCGATTTACTGTTCGAGGTCGGATTCGGGACCTGTTCGTTCTCACCGTCAGCGACGAGTTTGAAATCAGAGATGTCATCGACCGCTCGGGAAGCGTACCGTTGCCTCCGTACATTGAGCGACCAGCGGAATCTGAGGATGTTTCAAGATATCAGACTGTCTATGCCAGGCATGCAGGATCGGTAGCCGCACCGACCGCTGGACTACATTTCGACGAGGTGCTGATCGATAGACTGCATCATGTTGGGATCAATACCGCGTTCGTGACGCTGCACGTCGGTGCCGGTACTTTCGCACCGGTTCGCGATGCCCACTTGACAAAGCACACACTACACAGTGAGCGCTACGAAATTTCGGAATTAGCCAGCGAGGCGATCAGGGCGACGCGAACGACGGGAGGTCGTATAGTCGCTGTTGGAACCACTTCAATGCGCGTTTTGGAAACCGCTGCGGCGATTGACTCCAATATCCAGCCATCTGATGGAGAAACGAACATTTTCATCAAGCCAGGTTTTGTTTTTCGAGTTACACAGGCGTTGATTACCAATTTCCACCTTCCGCGGTCGACCCTGATGATGCTGGTATGCGCATTTGGCGGTACCGAGAGACTGAAGAGTGCCTATCGCTATGCGATTGACAATGGCTTTCGATTTTACAGTTATGGCGATGCGATGTTCATCGAACCGAAACGGTAACCGGCTAAAGCCGAGATAACAGGAGAAAGTTGATATGGTTGAAGACGCAAATTGTATTTTCTGCAAGATTGTAGCGGGAGAGATTCCCAGTATCAATGTATATGAAAACCAGCATGTGCTGGCATTCATGGATATCAATCCGGTGTCAACCGGCCATGTGCTTGTTATCCCGAAAGGACATTGGCGCGATCTCTTTGACATGCCGGACGAACAGTTGGGGTTTGTTGCGGCATCAGTCAGAAAAGTCGCACATTCAGTCAAAAACGCATTAAGTCCGGACGGAGTCAGCATTACCCAGGCCAATGGCAGGGGTGCCGCGCAATCGATTCTGCACTACCACGTTCACATCGTTCCGAGAACCATGGGTGACGACCTGAAGATCAACTGGGAACTCGTGCCAGGTGATATGGAGGAGATTACTTCAGTTGCGGAGCGGATCAGGCTGCAACTGGGAGAGTTGTGAAGAGTCAGAGAATCTCATACTTCTGAAATCAACTACACCGACTAATCCAATTCAGATTTCCGCTCTTTCCAATTGGAATTCTGAGAATTTAAGGGTGGTTCGAAGGTGTAATTCTTCTAGCAATTCATATATATGTTTTGTATATTTCACAAAAATTCAAAAACTATTTCGATTTGCTGTATATTTATTCGCTTTGAACTGCTGAGCATAAAGCGAATCCGAATAAGCTCCACGCAGGTCGAAAATTCAAAATAAGCAATGAAAATTGACCCAAAACTAGATACTTTTCCGAAACTGCTGATGAATCGGAAGGTTCTGTCGCCAGACAGTCCGGCCATTCGGGAGAAAGATTTTGGAATCTGGCAGACTTGGAACTGGGCACATGTATGTGACGAGGTCAGGAACTTGGCCTGTGGTCTGGCAGCAGCGGGATTCAGGCGCGGCGACAAACTCGCAATTGTCGGCGATAACAGACCTCGACTCTATTGGGGCATGGCCGCTGCACAGTGTCTCGGGGGAATACCGGTACCGCTCTATCAGGACTCTGTCGTGCAGGAGATGGAATACGTCATCAATCACGCTGACGTTCGATTCGCACTGGTTGAAGACCAAGAACAGGTGGACAAGGTATTGGAGCTGGCTCCCAAGTGTCCAAAACTGGAACAGATCTATTACGATGACCCGAGAGGTCTTGCACACTACACACCAAAAAATCTACACACCTACGATTCTCTGATCGAAGACGGTGTGAAGTTCAATGCCGGTAATCCTGGTTACCTTGACAGCGAAATCACCAAAGGTTCCAAGTCCGATATTTCAGTGATTCTCTACACATCGGGAACGACAGGTTTTCCCAAAGGAGTGATCCTGACTTACCACAATATCTTGGCCACGGTGATCAATTCGATTGAATTCGACTCGTTGACCGAGAAGGAAGAATGCCTTGCCTATTTGCCGATGGCTTGGGTTGGAGATCATATCTTTTCCTACGCCCAGTCGTATGTGGCTGGATTCTGTGTCAGTTGCCCTGAGAGCGGGGAGACTGTCTTGCATGACATGCAGGAAATCGGTCCGACATATTTTTTCAGTCCACCCAGAATTTTTGAGAACATTCTAACCAGCGTACTGGTACGCATGGAAGACGCCACGTGGATCAAGCGCAAGATGTTCGATTACTTCATGGGCGTGGCCAAACGTTGCGGCGTCAACATCTTGGAAGGACGTTCCGTAAATCCGATTGATCGGTTGCTCTATCTGATCGGCAAAGTTGTCGTATATGGACCTCTTAAAAATACGATGGGCTTCAGTCGTATGCGTCTCGCCTATACCGCAGGTGAGGCGATCGGTCCCGAAATATTTGAGTTTTTCCGTTCTTTGGGGATCAATATCAAGCAGCTTTACGGTCAGACTGAAGCTTCTGTCTACATCACGGTACAGACTGATGACAAGGTCAAACCGGACACTTGCGGACCTCCATTTCCGGGAGTCGATGTCAAGATATCCGATGCGGGAGAAATTTTGTACAAGAGCCCGGGTGTGTTCAAGAGTTATTACAAGAATCCGGAAGCCACGCTGTCAACCAGAACTGGTGACGGTTGGGTGTTTACCGGTGATGCCGGTTATTTTGACGATGACGGTCATCTGAAAATCATTGACCGTGTCAAGGATGTCGGTAAATTAAACGATGGTACCCTGTTCGCGCCGAAATTTCTTGAGAACAAACTGAAATTCTTTCCTCAGATTCGTGAAGCGGTAACGTTCGGGGATGGTAGGGATTACGTCAGTGCGTTCATCAATGTTGATCTTGAAGCGGTCGGCAACTGGGCTGAAAGACACAACGTCGCGTATGCGAGCTATCAGGAACTTGCTGCCAATCCTGAAGTCTATGAAATGATCAGGACGTGCATCGAAAAGACCAATCAGGATCTTTCAGCTGATTCGGAAATTGCAGGTTCGCAGATCAAACGATTCCTGATCCTTCACAAGGAACTGGACGCAGATGATGGTGAGCTCACTCGGACTAGAAAAGTCCGCCGAAGAATCATTAACGAGCGATTCACCAGTCTGATTGACGCACTGTATTCAGACTCGAGCCGCGGACACATCGAGAATGTTGTCACATTTGAAGATGGTCGAAAGGGCACGATGATCGCCGACCTGGAAATTCAGGATGTTTCAACGTTTGATCATATGAAAATGGCAAGTTGACGGTATCAACTATGAATTCAACGACAACTCCCGATGTTCAGACTTACGAAACCGAGCGCGTTCGGGAATTCACCAAGCTGATTCTTGAGGTTGAGGGGATTTTTGTCAGCTTCGGCGGTGTCAAGGCGCTTCAGGACGTGTCGTTTTCCATATTCGAAAGTGAGATATTCTCGATAATCGGTCCGAACGGTGCCGGCAAGACTTCAATGCTGAATGTCATCAGCGGGTTCTACAAGGCTAGTGCGGGTACGATTTCCTTTCAGGGGAATGACCGCACGCACGCCAGTCCCGAGCAGGTTGCTCGTATGGGGTTTGCAAGAACATTCCAGAACATTGCGCTGTTCAAGGGAATGTCCACGCTCGACAATATCATGACGGGAAGAATCGTCAAGGTGAAAAGCAATTTTCTCAAGGAGGCATTTTACTTTCCAGCGTTGGCACAGGAAGTCGAACAGCGCGAGTACGTGGAAAGGATCATTGATTTTCTTGAGATTCAGAGCATCCGAAAGACACCGGTCGGGAAACTGCCATATGGATTGCAAAAAAGAGTTGAGTTGGGACGTGCGCTGGCGATGGACCCCAAGATTCTTCTTCTGGATGAACCGATGGCAGGAATGAATCTTGAAGAAAAAGAGGACATGGCACGATTCGTTCTGGATGTGAATGACGAGTTCGGAACGACTGTCGTGCTGATCGAGCACGACATGGGTGTGGTGATGGACATTTCCGATCATGTTGTGGTACTTGATCATGGGGAGAGAATTGCCTACGGGGTGCCGGATGATGTCAGAAACAACAAGGATGTCATACGCGCGTATTTGGGTGAACACTAAGTGTGAGTCAGTATGGATTTAGTCGATTTCTTATTTTTTGTTGAGGTTCTGGTTGGCGGCTTGCTGTCCGGAATCATGTATTCACTGGTCGCTCTCGGCTTGGTTTTGATTTTCAAGGCCTCTTCGATATTCAATTTCGCCCAAGGTGCTCTGGTGCTGTTCGGAGCACTGACCTTTGTTCTTCTGACGGAGGTGGCTGGGGACTTTTGGATGTGGACCGGTTGGCTCGCGATTGGACTGGCGGGTGCATCAGCAGTCCTTTACTTCTTGTATGCAGCCCAGCAGAAGGGCGAAAGCAACATCAAGGAGTTTGCCGATAAATACCTGAAACGAGTTCCGCTGTTTATTGCAGCTGTAGTACTGCTGGTGTTGGCTTTCTTCGTAGATGGCGGACAGAACATGTGGCGGGCCGTATTCGTCACCATGCTTTTGTTCCTGATGCTGACCACTGCGGTCCAATCGCCTAAATGGGCAATTGGTGTCTTGCTGGGATTGGCCGTTGTTGCGTTGATCACCGACGGAGCAGTTACTTATCGGGCTTTTGCAGTCACGCTCGTTGTGGTGATTGGTCTTGCGATGGCGATCGAGAGAGTCGTGCTTCGCCCCATGGTCAATCAGGAACCGATCATTCTTTTCATGGCCACAATTGGCTTGAACTATGTCATTGAAGGAGTCGCGCAAGGTGTCTGGGATGCTGATGTGCACGCACTCGATATCGGCATTCCTGATGTGCCGTTTGAACTGTATGGCGTTTATTTTAGTCAGTTCGACCTTTTCGCAGGACTGATTGCAGCGGTTTTGGTTACGGCGCTCGCTATTTTCTTCCAGAAGACAAGAGTTGGTCGAGCGTTGCGAGCGGTGGCTGACGACCACCAGGCGGCGTTGAGCGTTGGTATTCCACTGAAGAACATTTGGGCGGTGGTCTGGGCGGCAGCCGGGATTGTGGCACTGGTTGCCGGACTCATGTGGGGGTCGAAACTCGGCGTGCAATTCAGCATTTCGCTGTTGGCGTTCAAGGCTTTGCCGGTCATCATCATCGGTGGGTTTACCTCCATCCCCGGTGCCATCGTAGGAGGGTTGATTGTCGGTGCTACAGAAAAGCTGTTTGAGGTGTTCGTGGGTCTGCCCTTTTTTGGAGGTGGAACGGAGAACTGGACTCCCTATATGCTGGGTATGTTCTTTCTGATGTTCCGTCCACAGGGCCTGTTCGGCGAAAAAATTATTGAACGGGTTTAGGATTCGGAGGCGTGGCAGATGTTTTATAGGGAAGTAGGGCAGTACAAGTCCAGTTATTCCGCTGACCAAGCGATATTCCCGATAACCAATGACCGAATCGGTGTCATCCTCATACTTCTGTTTGCATTCATCTGGCCGCCTCTGTCGGGCAGTCAGTACCTGATGGGACCGATATTGACGCAGCTTCTGGTATTTGGATTGGCCGCTCTGGGACTGAATCTTCTGACCGGCTATGCCGGCCAGGTATCGTTGGGTACAGGTGGATTCATGGCAGTCGGTGCATTTGGTTGCTACAACCTTGTCTTGCGATTGCCTGAAATACCGATCGTCATTGATTTTATTCTGGCTGGCCTAATGGCCGCAGCGGTAGGTGTGCTGTTTGGAATCCCGTCACTTCGAATCAAGGGATTTTACCTGGCTGTGGCAACGCTTGCCTCACAGTTCTTTCTGATTTGGATTTTTGACCATGTTGGCTGGTTTACCAATTACGACCCAGCGGGCGTTGCATCAGCACCAACCCAGACATTTTTCGGTGCGCTGGCCAGTGAAGGTCGGGCATTGGAATTTTTGGCGCCAATTGATGTAGTTGTTTCCGGGCCGAATGCAACGCCTGAAGCGAAATACGTGCTGACATTGGCTGTTGTTGTGGTACTGGCGCTTTTGGCCAAGAACTTGGTTCGTGGCATGACAGGTCGGGCGTGGATGGCAATTCGTGACTTTGACATTGCTGCCGAAATCATCGGAATCCGGCCGTTAAGAACAAAACTTCTGGCTTTTGCAATCAGCTCGTTTTACTGCGGTGTGGCCGGTGCCATGTATGTGTTTACTTATGTGGGCAATGCTGACACAGAAGCGTTTGACTTGATTCGTTCATTCACGATTTTGTTCATGATCATCATTGGTGGATTGGGCTCGGTCATGGGTTCGTTTCTCGGCGCAGCCTTTATCGTGCTGTTGCCACCGTTTTTGAATATTGTGGCTTCCAACCTCGGTGAGGGAACGCTGTCCGGTGCGGCACTGGCTAACCTGGAACTGATTGTTTACGGCGGTACGATCGTGTTCTTCCTGGCTGTTGAGCCGCTTGGATTTGCGCGAATGTGGCAGATCATCAAGGAGAAACTTCGTCAGTGGCCGTTCCCATATTGATTGATAATCAATGTGCGAGAATCAATTCGTATCACATTCACAAGGTTCCAATGCTAACATATAAATCTGTTTTCAATCTTAAATGTTTCCACGCATGTGGGAGGTAAATACTATGAAAATGAAACTAAAAACCATAGTGCTGTCGTGGGTAGCGGCGATTGTAGCCGTGCTTCCATTTTCGGTTTCGCAAGCCCAGGATATGGAACAGTTTGTTCCGGCGCTTGTCTACCGAACCGGGCCCTACGCTGCCGGTGGATCTGGCTTCTTCGGTGGATTTGAAGATTACATGGCTTATTTGAATCTGGCCGAGGGTGGCGTCAACGGTGTCAAGTTGGTTTGGGAGGAATGCGAGACTGCATATAACTCCGACCGAGGTGTTGAGTGCTACGAACGTCTGAAGAATAAGGGCGAGCACGGTGCGACTGTCGTACATCCGCTCAGCACCGGAATCACCTATCGTTTGATCGAGCGCGCGACTGCTGACAAAATCCCCCTGATATCAATGGGTTATGGTCGAACTGACGCGACGAATGGTAAAGTCTTTCCGTGGGTTTTCCCACTGATCACCAATTACTGGAGTCAGAACACTGCAAAGATCAAATACATCGGAATGCAGGAAGGCGGAATGGAGAATCTCAAGGGCAAGAAAATCGCCAATCTCCACCACGAAAGCAGTTACGGCAAGGAAACTGTGCCGATTCTGGGGGTGCAAGCTGAAAAGTACGGCTTTGAAGTGAAGCATTATCCGGTGGCACATCCGGGACTTGACCAGAAAGCAGCGTGGCTTGACATTGCCCGCCGTTACAAGCCCGACTGGGTGATCCTGAGAGGTTGGGGTGTCATGAACCCGACTGCGCTGAAGGAAGCGGCGAGAGTCGGATTCCCAGCCGATAAGATCGTTGGTGTCTGGTGGAGTGGTGCAGAAGAAGATGTGATTCCAGCTGGCAAGGCTGCAGTCGGATACGTCGCTGCCGGATTCCATCCGTCTGGTGCAGATTTCCCCCTGATTCAGGCCATTCTGGATGTTGTTCACGGTGCGGCACAAGGAAACATTTCTCCCCAACGTGTCGGGACGATTTATTACAACCGCGGCTTGGTGGCTGGAATCGTGACTGTTGAGGCGATTCGTACCGCACAGGGCAAATACGGCAACAAAGTGCTGTCCGGTGAAGAGATGCGATGGGGACTTGAAAACCTGAGTATCTCCGCAGAACGTATCAAGGAACTTGGCGCGGACGGACTGATGGCGCCGCTGACAATCACATGCGCCGATCACGAGGGTGGCGGTCCGGTGAAATTCAGCCGCTGGGATGGTTCCAGTTGGGTTGAAGTAACCGACTGGATCGAAACCGACAAGTCTCTTGTCGATCCGATGATCATGGATAGTTCAATGGCCTATGCGACGGAGAAAGGTATTACTCCGCGTAGCGGCATGAGCATGGGTTCAGACTGCGGTTAAACCGTCACACCCGATCACTTGAGTCTTGACATGAACGAGTCAGCCCAGACGCCGGCCGTAAACGGTGAGGCGATCATCAGTGTCAATAACATCGAGGTTATTTACGACCGGGTTATTCTCGTTCTGAAAGGCGTATCGTTAGAGGTACCCGAGAAGGGCATCATTGCCCTTCTCGGGGCTAATGGTGCCGGAAAGACGACTACGCTCAAGGCCATATCGAATTTGTTGCGGGCGGAGCGCGGTGAGGTCACCAAGGGATCGATTATTTACCGTGGCGAGCGTGTCGACGCGCTTACACCTTCAGACCTTGTTGTGCGTGGTGTAACCCAGGTCATGGAAGGCCGACATTGTTTTGAACATCTCACGGTTGAGGAGAATCTGCTGACAGGTGCGTATACCCGTAGAGACGGGCGTGCTGCCATTCAGTCAGACCTTGAATTGGTATACAGTTATTTTCCAAGATTGAAAGAAAGACGAAACGGAGTTGCTGGATATATATCTGGTGGCGAACAACAGATGACCGCGGTCGGACGTGCGCTGATGGCGAAACCTTCAGTGGTCCTGCTGGATGAGCCGTCGATGGGACTGGCACCCACTCTGGTCGAAGAAATTTTCGAAATTATCAAGCGGCTCAATGAAAATGAGCAAGTGACGATTCTGCTGGCCGAACAGAACACCAACATGGCGCTTCGCTACTCTCAATACGGATATATTCTGGAGAATGGTCGTGTCGTGATGGACGGAGAGGCTTCGGAATTGTTACAAAATGAAGATGTAAAAGAATTTTATCTTGGCGTAAGCGGTGAGAATCGAAGAAGTTTCCGAAATGTCAAGCACTATCGGCGACGCAAACGCTGGCTGACATAGGACGGATTTGCCACTTGCCAATATACTGTCTCAACCTGGTCTTTGATAGTCAGGGTTGGGCAAAGGATACCCGCCTATCAATTGTTGCGTAGGGAGTAATTGATGACCGCTGAATTTTACGACTCCCTGGAAACACGTGATCCGCAACAGCGCGAATTCGACCTGTTTTCAGCGCTTCCTGCCCATCTTGCCCAAGCGGCGGAAAATTCATCTTTTGTGCGCAGTCAACTTGCTGACCACGACGCGGCTTCGATTAAATCCCGGGAATCGCTTGTGAAATTACCGGTTGTTCGCAAGTCGGAACTGGCTGAATTGCAGAAAAAATCTCCACCATTTGGCGGTATGACGGCTTTCGATCCTGATTCGCTGGTCAGGATTTTCGCGTCTCCAGGACCGATTTTCGAGCCGGAAACCACTCGTGCAGACTCGTGGCGGATGTCGCGCGCACTGTTTGCTGCAGGATTCCGTAAAGGGATGCTTGTACACAATACATTTTCCTATCATTTCTCTCCGGCAGGTGCGATGCTGGAAAGTGGCATCAGCGTTCTGGGGGGAGCGGTTTTTCCTGCCGGTGTGGGACAAACCGAGTTACAGGTTCAGGCTATTGAGCGTTTACGGCCACAGGGATATACGGGCACGCCGTCTTTCTTGAAAATTATTCTGGACGCGGCTGCGTCATCTGGTGCAGATGTTTCTTCATTGGAGATTGGGCTGGTATCGGGTGAGGCGCTTCCGCCATCACTTCGGTCAGAGCTTGATGGACATGGAGTCGCAGTGAAACAGGCGTATGCGACCGCGGATGTCGGTCTGATTGCCTATGAATCTGAAGCGATGGAAGGGTTGATCTTAGATGAAGGTGTGATCGTTGAGATTGTTCGTCCGGGAACCGGTGACCCCGTACCCGAAGGAGATGTCGGTGAAGTGGTGGTAACGGTAATCAATCCCGACTATCCGCTGGTTCGGTTCGGAACCGGCGATATGTCAGCGATCATGTCTGGACATAGCCCCTGCGGTAGAACCAATACCCGCATAAAAGGCTGGATGGGACGAGCCGACCAGACAACGAAAGTACGGGGCATGTTCGTTCATCCGTCTCAGGTAGCACAGATTGTCAAACGGTTTTCCGAAGTCAGGAAAGCTCGATTGATCGTGTCGAGTAAGGACCATCAGGACAAAATGGTTTTGCATTGCGAGGTTGGGGAGCGACCGGACGGACTAATTGATCAGATTGCAACTTGCGCACGAGAAGTCTGTAAACTCAGGGCGGAAGTGGTGCTTGAAGAGCTTGGTGCGTTGGCCAACGATGGCATCGTTATTGAGGATGCCCGAACCTACGACTGACAGCATAACGAAGTTGTTGAGGTCGAATCTGTCAGCACCATTGAACACTACACCGCCCAATGCCAAACCTGCATCGCTTAGAACGGTAGCGATGCCAGCCAGCGCCAATCCAAGTGGCGACATATTCGGTGGCTGGATCATGTCACAGATGGATATCGCGGGTGGAATTCACGCCTACGAGGTGGCCAGAGGGCGTGTTGCAACTGTTGCTGTCGATGGAATGAGTTTTCACCTTCCAGTTTACGTCGGCGATGTCGTTTCGTGTCACTGTGAGACAGTCAGAATTGGCAATACATCAATAGCAGTCATGGTGGAGACCTGGGTACGACGCAGGAATTCTGAAAATTATGAGAAGGTAACCGAAGGCCTGTTCACGTTCGTAGCCATTGACGAGGATGGACGACCGCGACCGGTACCGAGAGGCTCAGATGGTTAGTTCTACTTCTGACCCTTTCAGTCTGGTTGCCCAGATTTCAGACAAGAGTCTGCCACCGGTACACAAATGGAATCCAGAACTGTGCGGTGATATTGATATCCGAATTGCCCGAGATGGAACGTGGTTTTACATGGGTTCCCCAATCGGAAGAAAACGGCTCGTAAATCTGTTTTCCACGGTGTTGCGAAAGGATGACGACGGCGAACACTATCTGGTTACCCCTGTTGAAAAACTTCGTATTGATGTGGAAGACGCCCCATTTGTGATTGTGCAAGTCGAAGAGAAAGGATCGGGGGAAGATCAGGTGTTGTATTTCAGGACCAAGAACGACGATGTTGTACTGGCTGATCACGACCACCCGATTTGGGTGGAGATTGCAGAAGATGGAGAGCCTTCTCCCTATATAGAGGTTCGCGATGGTTTGCGCGGATTGATCGCGAGGAATGTGTACTACCAGCTTGTTGAGATCGGTGAGGAGCGTCAGTTTGACAACCATCGGGAATTCGGTGTCTGGAGCAGCGGAGAATTTTTTCTTTTGGGAAACATGAGCTAACCGAAGCACTGCAAAATGAGATCAATCAGCCATGCTCACTGAAGATATTCAGTCACTCAGAAGAATTCTCAGTCAAAACAAGACGATTGCGGTTGTCGGTTTGTCGGCGCGCTGGTATCGACCGAGTTTTTTTGCCGCTAAATATATGCAGGAGTATGGTTATCGCGTTATACCGGTCAATCCGAACTATGACGAGATTCTCGGTGAGAAGTGTTATGCGTCGGTCGAGGATATCCCTGAACCGATAGATATCGTGGATGTGTTTCAACGCTCAGATGCTGTATTGCCGGTTGCCCAGTCTGCAGTCGCAGTGAATGCCAAGGTGCTGTGGATGCAACTGGGAATTTATAACGACGAGGCAGCCAGACTGACGTTTGAAGCCGGAATGGACGTTGTGGCCAACCGATGTGTTAAGATTGAACACGCGCGATTATTCGGGGGATTGAATTTTATCGGTGTGGATACAAAGGTTATCTCCTCGGACCGTCCACGCTGGATTGTGTGAGCGAAAATCATGCCGGATCGGGAATATGGAATCGAGACATTGTGCCTGCATGCCGGGCAGTTGCCTGATCCGGTGACTGGTTCTCGGGCAGCGCCGATCTATCAGACCGCGGCGTATGTCTTCGATTCAGCAGACCACGCCGCCAGTCTTTTCAATTTACAGACTTTCGGAAACATCTATTCGCGGTTGATGAACCCCACCAACGCTGTATTTGAGCAACGTATGGCGGCATTGGAAAATGGTCGTGCTGCTGTTGCGGTATCTTCCGGTATGGCGGCGCAAATGGTGGCGTTGTTGACGATCTTGGAGGCAGGTGATGAGATTGTCTCATCCAACACACTTTATGGTGGAACCCACACGCAGTTTGCGTTCAATTTCCGCAAGCTTGGAATCAAGGCTCAATTCGTTGATGCTGATAATCCAGATAATTTCCAGAAGGCGATTACGCCGCAGACCAAGTGCCTCTACGCGGAATCCATAGGCAATCCAGCCAATAATGTCGTAGATTTCGAGGCGATATCGGAAGTCGCCAAAGCCAATGGCATTCCGTTTATTGTTGACAACACGTTCGCCACGCCTTATCTTTGCCGTCCTTTTGATCATGGTGCCGACATTACAGTACATTCAGCAACCAAGTTCATATGTGGTCACGGCACCTCGATAGGGGGTGTTCTGGTGGAGTCCGGAAAATTCCCCTGGGACAATGGAAAATTTCCTACGATGATGGAGCCTTCTGAAGGGTATCACGGGATTCGTTTCTACGAAACTTTCGGCGATTTTGGGTATACGATGAAAGCACGCTGTGAGATTCTGCGTACTTTCGGTCCGACACTCAGTCCGTTCAATTCCTTCCTGTTCCTGCAGGGAATCGAAACTTTGCCTGTTCGCATGGACCGTCACTGCAGCAATGCCATGGCGGTTGCTCGATTTCTTGAAGATCACCAGAGTGTTGAATGGGTGAATTATCCGGGTCTCAAATCCAGTCGATATCATACGTTAGCCAAAAAGTACCTGCCCAAAGGTGCCAGCGGAATCTTGAGTTTCGGGATCAGGGGTGGGAATGAAGCCTGTGTCAAATTTATTGAGTCGGTGCAGTTCCTGAGCCATCTCGCCAATTTGGGTGATGCCAAGACTCTGGTCGTACATCCGGCTTCAACGACTCACAGGCAAATGGACGAGGAAGCACAGATTACCGCCGGTGTGCAACCGAATATGATCAGAATCTCGGTTGGGCTTGAGACGATTGAGGACATTCTCTGGGACCTGGATCAGGCTTTGGCGGTCTCGCAGAAATAACCGACTGTTGACGCACTTCAAATCAGGAATAATTCGAAAAGAATGGGATGTTGCCATCACTATCAGTTTGTTGAGGGAAACGAATCCATATTTACGGTGGATTTCAACCCAATCAAGTATGGTCCGGGTGCGCTGGAGGAACTTCCATTTGAAATCGGGTCCCTTGGCTTGTCTAGGGTTGCATTGTTTACCGATTCAATCGTCAGGAATCTGGAACCCGTTGAGAATGCGATCCGGTTATTGCGTGCAACTCGCATTGACTTTGAGATTTATGATGAGGTCAGTGTCGAACCGACCGACCAATCGTTTTTGGGAGCTGCGCAGTTTGCGATGGAGGAGGGACCATTTGACGGGTTCGTTTCAGTTGGTGGGGGATCCGTTATCGATACCTGTAAGGCAGCCAATTTGTACAGTACCTATCCAGCAGAATTTCTGGATTATGTCAATGCGCCTGTTGGAGCGGGAATTCCGATTCCAGGTGAATTGAAACCTCATATTGCCTGTCCGACCACATCCGGTACCGGCAGCGAATGTACTGGCATCGCAGTGTTCGACCTTCTTTCGAAACAGGTTAAGACCGGAATCGCCTCAGCTCGACTAAAACCAGCGAGAGCAGTGATTGATCCTTTGGTAACAGCGTCATTGCCAGCCAATGTGGTTGCGGCAAGCGGATTTGATGTCTTGAGTCATGCCCTTGAATCCTATACAGCAAAGCCTTATACGCAGCGTCAGCGCCCCGAAACCGGCGTGCGTCCGTTGAGTCAGGGATCCAATCCGTACAGTGACATGGGGTGCAGGGAGGCACTACGCCTTACCGGTGAGTATCTGGTTCGCGCAGTACAAGATGATCAGGATAATGAGGCGCGTCACGGCATGATGCTTGCGGCGACCCTGGCGGGAATTGCTTTCGGCAACAGTGGCGTACACATTCCACACGGAATGTCCTATTCTGTTGCTGGACTGGTGAAAGATTACTGTCCGAGCGGTTATCCGTCGGGACATCCTCTGGTTCCCCACGGTATTTCGGTGATCGTCAACGCGCCTGCGGCTTTTCGGTTCACAGGATCTGGAAATCATGAACGCCACCTGGAAGCGGGCCGATTACTTGGTGCGGAAATTGACGATGCAAGTCCTGACGAAGGGGGTGAAGCGCTATCGGAGCAGTTGGTGAACATGATGAGAGTGACTGATATGCCTAATGGAATCTCGGAAGTCGGCTATGACAATTCGGACATTTCCGATCTCGCAGATGGTGCGTTCATGCAGCAACGTCTCCTCGGGAATGCACCTTGTGAAGTCACTCATGAAAATTTGGAGCAGATGTACTCTGCAGCTATTCGGTATTGGTAGATGAAGACTGATCACTTAAGACTGATTCGCCCAGAATGGGGAGACTGGGATGCCATTCGAGCGCGCTTCGAATGGAATGTTCCGGAGCATTTCAATATCGCCTATGTGGCCTGCGACCGCCATGCGGAAACCGACGGGGACAGAATCGCAATCTACTGTGAGAACAAAGCTGGGAAAGAGAGTCGATATTCGTATCTTCAGCTCAAACGTCTATCCAATCGTCTGGCGAATGTATTGAGTAGTCTTGGTGTCGAAAAGGGTGACAGGGTGGGGATCATTCTTCCTCAACGGCCGGAGACTGTGATCTCGCACATGGGAATCTATAAGCTCGGTGCGATTGCACTGCCGCTATCGGTTCTATTCGGACCGGAGGCAGTGGGTTACCGGTTGAGCAACAGTGGAACCAAGGTGGTCATTACCGATACGGCACATGTTGAACTTCTCGAATCCATACGAGACCAACTGCCCGACTTGCAAACCATTATTGATTGTGATGCAGACAGTGGATTCTGGTCAACTCTGGAAAAGGCCAGCGATGAGTTTGAGTTGGTCAATACAAAATCGGAAGATCCGGCTTATCTGGTCTATACATCGGGCACTACAGGACCGCCGAAAGGCGCACTTGCGCCTCATCGGTGTTTGATAGGCAACCTCACCGGCTTTGAGATGTCACACAATTTCTTCCCTCAGGAAGATGATCTTTTCTGGACACCTGCTGATTGGGCCTGGACCGGTGGCCTGCTGGATGCACTGATACCTTCCCTATACTACTCGGTTCCCGTACTGGGTTATGACGGAGGGAAGTTCGATCCGGAGAAAACCTGTCGGCTACTGGAGAAATACCATGTCCGAAACGCATTTATTCCTCCCACCGCTCTGAAAATGTTGCGACAAGTACCCAACTTGCGAGAGGGTTATGACATCAACATGCGATCCATCATGTCGGCCGGTGAATCCTTGGGGTCGGAACTGTACTATTGGGGGCAGGAAGCATTTGGTATCGAGATCAACGAAATGTGGGCACAGACTGAGTTCAACTACATCTGTGGAAACTGCGCTGAGATCATGCCTGTCTGTGCCGGCTCTATTGGAAAGAGTTATCCAGGACATTCCGTCGAACCCATTGACGAGGAAGGGAATGTTGTCAAAATCGGTGAGATTGGAGAATTGGCGGCGGACAGAGATGATCCGGTGATGGTTACCGGTTACTGGAAAAATGAGGCAGCTACTCGGGAAAAATACGTCGGCAAGTGGTGGGTAACGGGTGATACCGGTTACAAGGACGAAGACGGATATATCTGGTTTGTCGGACGGAAGGATGACGTTATCTCCAGTGCCGGCTATCGGATTGGTCCCGGTGAAATCGAGGACTGTCTGCTGAAGCATCCGGCGATAGCACAAGTGGCAGTAATCGGGGTTCCGGACGAAATGCGCGGTGAGGCGGTCAAGGCATTCGTGGTTCTCAAGCAAGGTGAACAGGCTACAGACGAATTGACCGAGAACATTCGGAATTCAGTACGCAAACAGCTCGCCGCTTACGAATATCCAAGAGTCATCGAGTACATTGATGATCTTCCGCTGACGACAACGGGGAAAGTCAAGCGAAACGAATTGCGCGCGAGGGAACAGAATCGCAGTTCGTAGTCAACTATCGACTGATTTCTTCTGCGAGGCATTAACTCTTTTTCGTCGGGCGTCTGTAGGTGACTGGTGCAAGGGACGGTAGATTTCCACTCGGTCCTGCTCAGTCAGAATATGGTCATCGGGGACTGTCTTACCGAATACGCCGATTGTCGCGTTCGAAAAATCGTATTCGGGGAATGAATCCGCCAACCCAGAGAGACCAACTGCCTGTCTGGCGGTGGTCTTCTCATTCACATCAAGGTAGACTATTTTCTGGTGAGTCGGAGTGGCAAATGCGACCTTAATGCTAATTTGTCGATTGTCTACCGTATTTTCTTTTCGCTTCTTCATAGAACGAACTGACCATTGTTTCCGAAATGTGCTTCATCAAGGGCGCGCTGACTTTTTCGATGAGAGAAGATTTAAAGACGTAAGTCAGTTCAAATTCAACCTTGCACGCATCCTCTCCAAGTTCAATAAATTTCCACAGGCCGTCGAGTTCTTTGAATGGTCCGGACACCAGCGACATCGAAATTTCCGAATGTGGTACTGCTCTGTTTCGGGTTGTGAATCTTTTCTTTATGCCGGAGTATGAGAATTCCAAAGTTGCTGTATATCCATCCTCGTGAATCTGATTGACGTTGCTACTTGTACACGACTTGATAAATTGTGAATACGATCTGACATCGGTTACAAGTGAATACATCTGCTCACACGAGAAACCTACAATGACCGATTTTCGAACATTGGGCATGTTGTCTCGATAGTCGGGGATATTCTTGCGATCAGACGTAAGGCGGTTTTACGTATTCTTGCATCTATTGGCGTTTTCACGTTGAATATTTTTCGGAATGCCTTTGTTAATCATGTCGTCCAGCATCGACCAGAAAAAATCTTCGCCCGGATAGCCAACTATGCGGTCAACCTCTTTTCCTAGAACCAAAAAGACAAACGTAGGCGTATACACTACGGGTTCTTTGAGCGAAATCGAATCGGGTAGGGTATCACCCAACTCGATTTTCTTCAGCGGTGCCTGACAATGTTCCGGAGTGATACGATAGATTACTCCAATTTCATCTTCCCATTGCTTGCACCAGCTGCAATATTCATCATCGAACATAACCAGTTCACTGCTCGAATCAGCTGAAAGTGCGTGAGCAAACGAAAGGCAGGCGAGCATCAACATGAAGATGGCTGCTCTGTTTTTTGTTCGAAGTCTTTCAGTCATGAGAATTTATTTTCGGTAGTCGGATGCGAAAAATTATCGCTACATCGCCGATTCGACATTATTATGTACATGCCCGGCTAGATTATATACTTCGCGTAGTCGACAATCGGTTGTCGAAGACACTATCACCTAGGACTCGGTGCAGTCCTACGCTACCTTCGGCGTATTGGTGCTGAGACAAGTGCGGAATCAACCTGAATTTCAAGCCCAATCTGGGTACGGAAGTCAACATGAGTGATATTTCTTTTGAAGATGTTTTAGATGAGCGACCTGTCCTGATGGATGGCGCTACAGGAACCAATCTCTTTGATATGGGATTGGTATCTGGAGACGCGCCTGAATTATGGAATGACGAGTATCCTGAACGAGTCTTTCAGCTGAACTTCGGCTTCGTGGAAGCGGGGTCAGATGTAGTTCTCACCAATACGTTCGGAGCGAATGCAATGCGTCTGAAACTTCACGCCAGTGAGCATCGGGTATCAGAACTGAACGAAAAAGCAGCTGAAATTGCCAGGCGAGCGGCAGATCAGGCGGACCGAAAGGTTTTCGTGGCGGGTTCAATGGGTCCTCTGGGAGAATTGATTGAACCCGTGGGGACTCTGGGAATGGATGATGCTGTAGAAGCGTTCACCGAGCAGGCACTCGCACTTGAGCGTGGGGGTTGCGATATTTTGTGGATTGAGACGCTTTCTTCAGAAGAGGAACTGACGGCTGCAGCACAAGGTGCGAGTCGCACGAACCTGTCGTACGCATGTACCGGCAGTTTCGATACCAATGGACGTACGATGATGGGAATCACGCCGGCTCGTTTTGCCGAAATCTGCTCACAACTGAAAGTCCGTCAACCGTTCGCTGTGGGGTCAAATTGTGGCGTAGGTCCGGCACAGACGGTCGCTGCCGCGATGGAAATGGTTGAATCTTTGCCCGAGAGATTTGTGTATGTTGCCAAAGCGAATTGCGGTGTGCCGGTGTGGGAGGGAACAAAAATCAGATATACCGCTTCACCGGAGCAGATGTCTGACTACGCGAGAATTGCGTGTGATGCCGGAGCGAAGATCGTCGGGGGTTGCTGCGGAACGCGCGTAGAGCATGTCAAACGCATGCGAGACGCCATCGACAGATATCAGCCCGGTATACGGCCGACAGTAGCTGATGTTACAGAACTTTTGGGGGAGGTGTTCGATACCGCACCACAAAAGTCGAGTCGAAAACGCGGGGGAAGAAGACGTTCCTGACAAGGGATACAGTCATGGCGCGCAAGAAAAATTCCAAAGAATCCGCTCACATCATCGCCACCAACAGGAAGGCGTCGTACGAGTACCATCTGGAGGACCGATACGAGGCGGGCATCGTTCTCAATGGCTGGGAAGTCAAGAGTATGAGAGAGAATCGGGCGAATCTGAAAGAAAGCTATATCACTGCGAAAGGCGGTGAGCTTTTTCTTGTCGGGGCGCACGTTTCGCCTGGTAAGTCCACCTCCACTCATGAAGTAGCCAATCCGACACGAAACCGCAAGTTGTTACTGCATCGACTGGAGATCAATCGACTGATCGGCGCGGTGGAGCGTAAGGGCTATTCGATAATTCCGACTCAGCTCTATTGGAGCAACGGTAAAGTCAAGCTGGCATTTGCACTGGCAAGAGGCAAGAAGCAGTACGACAAGCGAGCGTCGATAAAGGCGCGGGATATCGAACGCGATCAGGCTAGGGACACTTCTTCTTACAATTAGAGCTGGTTGATGAAGCAAGTATGCAACAAAATCGCTGTCATTGACTGCTATTTTGCCTAAGTGAGTGGATGAATGTTGCAAAAATGAAATATATCCCTATACTGACTATTGAAATATTCTATTGGGGGTGACTCGGTTTCGACGCGGGTCGCAAAACCGTTGGAGCATGTCGAGGTGCAGGTGCCTCGTAAAACTGTCTGCAAAAAATTAGTTGCCAACGACGACAACTACGCCTTGGCGGCTTGACCGCTGAGCCCTGTGATCATTTCGTCTGAAAGGTGTGAATCAGGGTCAATTATTTGAGACTAGCGTGCAGGGATTGTCTCGTAAGCCTGCATGTAAAATCAACTGCTTCGGCAGGCGAGACCGCCGCATTCAGTATTGTCTGTCCGGGCCGAATGTGGTTGAACTACGGATAGACTAAGCATGTAGTCGCCAGCGAGCAGAGGGCTCACGGACGCGGGTTCGATTCCCGCCACCTCCACCAACACCATCTAGTCAAACCGCTTCCGTATCTTTTTCAGGGGTGTGCTCTTGAAAAGGGTAATTGCGTTGACCGAGCTTTGGGCGGTGAATCAGGGCTTCCCGATATCACGCCAAACCGCCTCGAATGCAATCGGGTCTGCGAAATGTCTGAGAACTTCGTTCGATTGCGCAACATTTTTTTAACAATGTAATCTTCAAAAATTCGGCGAGTGCTATTCTCGACACTATGTCCGAGTAATTGAGCGAGAGAAGATGAAGGGTAAAGTCTAAATGTCGATGAATTTCGTGTGAAAATAACACGAGATTAGTGTATAGT
Source organism: Arenicellales bacterium (assembly GCA_963662635.2). Classification (GTDB taxonomy): domain Bacteria; phylum Pseudomonadota; class Gammaproteobacteria; order Arenicellales; family JAJDZL01; genus JAJDZL01. The sequence goes on along the minus strand of CAXXFC010000002.1, from coordinate 9,093 downwards.
ATTTTCGTGTAACTAAATTTCAGATGAAATAATGAAGAACATAACGCTTAGTGCAGATGCTGAATTAATCGAAAAAGCGCGACAACGTGCAACAACTGAGAATACGACATTGAATGCACAATTCCGAATGTGGTTGGAAAATTATGTACAGCGCGAACAGAAAAGTGAGCGAACTATTGAAACGATTCGCGAACTGCAAGCTAGTATTTTTTCTGGTGGCCGTAAATTCTCTCGAGAAGAAATGAATGAACGATAAGTACTTTATTGATTCAAATGTATTCATATACGTATTTGATGAAACAGATAGTGAAAAACGCACACGATCTGTTGATTTGATTCAATCGGCAGTGAGAGAAGGAATTGGGCACATCAGTTATCAGGTTGTTCAGGAGACGATCAATCTAATCACGAGAAAGTTAGGTGCGACAGCAGCACAGACGCATCAATTTCTTGAAGACGTGTTGGTTCCTTTATGGTCCGTCAATCCGACAGGTCGACTCTATCGCTTTGGGCTTGAAATTATGCGGCGTTACGGATTTTCGTTTTACGATAGTCTAATTGTGGCCGCTGCACTTGAAGCCAAGTGTAGAATCCTTTACAGCGAAGACTTACAAGACGGTCAAATTATCGAAAAACTTACGATCGTCAATCCGTTCAATCAGTCATAGACTTGGATTCTAAATGAGTCAAGCAAATAAACTTGAATCGGAACTTTAGCGACGGTGCGGATTCTTACCGTCCAAGTCCACCAGAGGTAGGAATCCGCACCATTGTCCGCACTCAGCAAATCGGTCAGTGGTGTGGTTATCTCTAAAAGTCTTCGATTCATCATCAATAGTTCATAGTCTAACTCCCGCTTACAAAAGAGTTAAGGGTCGGATTAGATGTTTGGAATAGTGAAAGATTATAGTAATTGACATAAATTGATGAATCTATTGGACAGGTCGACAAAGGTAGTTGTTTTCCGCTTCCTGTTGGCACTGAATTGAATTTAGAATCAAGTTTTGTCATATAATGCCAAAATCATGCATTAGATTGACTTTCACATGCTTGTAGAGTTTACGGTCGAAAATTTCAAATCCATTCGCGACGAGGCGCGGCTGAATCTGGTTGCGGGTCGCGGAAACGAGCAGCGCGACACGCACCTGGTCAAGCCCGAACTCTCGGGAAATGTGCGCAATGAACCGCTTGTGCGCTCAATCGCCATTTACGGACCGAACGCCGCTGGCAAGAGCAATTTGGTCAACGCGTTGGGTGCGATGAAATACATTGTCACCCGCTCGACTGAACACCTTGCTGAGTTGCCGGTGACCCCATTTCGTCTGGACCCTAATAATGAGAACGAGGCGACAATGCTGGAAGTCTTATGTATTGCCGAAGGAGTCAGGTACCAGTATGGATTCAGAGCTACTCGCCATCAAATAATTGACGAGTGGCTCTTCGCTTGGCCCCGCGGGCGTCTCCAGGTTTTGTTTGAGCGCACAGAGAATGCATGGGATTTTGGTCCCAACCTCACAGGAGATAAGAAAGTCTGGCAACGCGCGACCCGACCCGATGCGCTGTATCTGTCAACCGCAGTTTCATTAAACAGCGAACAATTACGACCGATCTACAATTGGTTCAAGAAGAGGTTGAAAGTGACCGACACTCAAGGCTGGATAAACTCATATTCAATGTCTTGGTGCCGCGACCAACGCAAGCGTGAGATTGTTGACTTTCTGAATGTAGCCGATTTCGGCATTGCGGATATCCATGTTGTGGAGAAAGAATTTCAACCGCGACAACTTCAAACAGACATGGACCCGGATTTGAGTCCATATCTAGAGGAAATGATGGCTGGAAAGAAATTTCCCGAACTGCGACTGAGCCACAATACTGGTAATAGTTCCCCGAGTGAGTTGCAACTTGAAGATGAATCGGACGGAACACAACGAATCTTCGCTTTGGCTGGTCCATGGCTTGACAGCCTGAAGAATGGGAACGTGATCGTCTTCGATGAATTGCATGCCAGTCTTCATCCTGCGCTGGTCAGATACTTGGTCGATCAGTTCCATGATCCTCGGCTAAACGCAAGAGGTGCTCAGCTGGTCTTCACGACTCACGATACATCGATTCTGAACCAAGACGTGTTTCGTCGCGATCAGATTTGGTTCTGTGAGCGTAACGAAAAACAAGAGACTCGTTTGTTCCCGCTAGCGGAATTCAGTCCTCGCAAGGGGCTGGAAAATCTTGAACGGTCATACCTGAGCGGCAGGTATGGAGCGTTGCCGTTCTTCGAACAGCGCTTTTAGTGGATTCACTATGGCCAGGCGGAAACCGCGCAAGTTCTCAAAACAGAAATTACTGAATCGCGAATCCTACAACCGCGTTCTCATTGTCTGCGAAGGTGCGAAGACGGAGCCGTATTACTTCGTCGAGATTAGGAATCGGTACAGACTAAATGTAGCTGATGTAGTGGTAGTCAATGAAGGGTCGGCCCCGATTACCGTAGTGAATGCAGCACTTGACCTTCAAAAGAGGGAACTGAATCTCGGTGAGAAATTCGACATCGTCTTTTGTGTCTTTGACAGAGATGAGCATGCAACATATGATGAAGCCTGTGCAGTCGCCAAGGCAAATAAACTAAAACTGGCACGGTCGTGGCCGTGCTTTGAATTTTGGTTGCTTCTGCATTTCGGCTACACCCGCAAGCCATACGCAAGATCAGGTAAGGCAAGTCCAGCCGACAATTGCGTAAGAGATTTGAAGAAACATATTCCAAACTACAAAAAAGGGCAGGGTGGGTGTTTCAGGATCTTGAGGACCGACTGGAAGACGCAAAAGCGAATGCCCAACGAACAATTGACGATGGCAGGAAAACAAACAACCCAAACCCAAGTACAGAAATTCACTCGCTTGTGGACTACCCGCAAAATCTGAAGATCGATGCGTAGTTGCAATAGTCACTAACAGAGTGATACCAGATTTCATTTATCCACCGAATTGCTTTGGATACGGTCTTTTCATCGACATTCAGCTTTGCGGCAATAGAATTCTTGCTCAAACCGAGCTGATGGAGTTGAACTGATTTAGCTGAAATTTGTTGGTATAGAGGCGGAGTTGCAGTATCCAACAAGGTGAACTCAAAAGGTAGTCGAACCGCTTTCGGTAATTCTTTCGGAGGGCGTGTTTTCGAGGCAGGTGATCGTGTAGATTGAGTATTTGGCGACGAATTTGACTTGGCCGAATTCAGGATGAGCGACTTAAGGTACGGTTGAATCTGATAACTGGTGTAGCGCTTTACCAAACTGAGCAAAGATTTTTCCATCGTGCGATTTTTGTGCTTCATCTCAAGCCATACATTTGATGTTATTTCGAAGACCCATTCATGGACTTCGAATACGTATTCAAGTGAATCAAATTACAAAATTAGATCGAACCGTTTATATTGAACGAATCGATTAAATCGAACGATTAAAGAGGGTTGATGAATATGCATGAGACATTGAGTGCCAATGAGGCAAAAACCAATTTCGGAACATTGCTGCTGAAGGCACAACGCACTCCTGTTCAATTTAATAGGTACGGAAAAGCTGTTGCTGTTGTAATTTCGGTGGAAGACTACGAACGGTTCGAGAACTTGAAATTGCAAGTACTGCAGATGAGAGCAGCACAGGTTGATGAAGATATTGCAGTTCAAAATATGGTGGATGGAGAACAATTCCTCGATGAGTTAAGAAAGTGGTCACCACGATTAATTTGTAAGGCACACAAACAGTTTTAGTCTTACTGCGGACGTAAAATCAGATCTGATAGAAATTCATCGATATACAGCACCCGCCCTATTGCTCAGAATCATCAGCGTGGCTCTGGCTGGTACTAAACCCCAATTCCTGCCACATCCAAGTGAAATCATACAAATCCAACCCATGCTCTCGGCAGATAACACGGTCCGTACACTCGCGCATTTTCAGCCATTCGAGCGCCTTTCGTCGTTCACGGGACGAAAGTGCCATTTCACGCGGAGTCATATCGTCATACTCTCGTGAAGGGATGTCGGTCGCACTGCCGTAGTACAGGTTGCGAAAATAGCCGTGCATGCTTGTGAAAATCTCCGGCATCGAAAGTTCGTTCAACCCCGGCTTTAACGAATCCAATATTTTTTTGGTTTCTTCATGCGAATTCGTGTAGGTCAGCATCGGATTTGTTACCAGATCACCCAGGCAGCTTATTAAAAGCTTTTCACCGGCTTCGGCTCTTGGCTTCGAGGGAACCCATAGCGTGAGCGTTCTGGGATTGAGTTCGACAATGCCGAGCCATTCCTCGTGATTGGAGTTAACTTCGGATCGTTCGTCCGACAACTCGTGATCCTCGGACTCCACTATGGCCTGCAAGTATTCGGCCAACCCCTCTCTGGGTAAATTCCAATTCCACTTGCGATCTTCACCCGTAATTCTCGAAAGCGATGGAATCGCGTCGAGTCTCTCGGCGATCCGTTGAAGTTCGTCACTGGCGCGAAACGTGACCTCACAGATCTCAACAATTCCTCCCTCTACTGTGCCCAGAGTCGGAGGCGGCAGTCCAAATCGCATTCCACCACGCTCGTCTATCGCAGCATTCCAGGAATCCGCTAACATCTGAGACATTGGCAGACCTGCAAGAATATCTTCCCGAGTGACTTGGGAGGTTGTATTTCCCGATTTTTCGTCAGCACCGGCCGAATTTAGCTTTTCTTCAATGATCCTCTCAAGCTTGTCCAAGAAATCGCCTGCCATTTGTTGATCGAAAGGTAGAAAGTTCGGCGATAAGAACGGCACGTCATCGTGCAGAACTGCTCTGCCAGCGAGACATTGCCATAGTTCAGTCATTTCTGAGAGCGTGACAGTTTCTTCGATAACGATGTCTTCGCCGCCGTATATCATGTCTCTCAATACGGTCCTCACTCCCCGCGTAACATCAACGACTTCATACATAGTGGGTCTGGATTCGGCTATCAATTCGTATATCTCAAATTCTTGGGCAAGGTGGAAATCCTTGTCGACCCCAGAAATATTTCGTATGAAGTTGTGAACAAGATTCAACTCCCCATTCTTGCCGTACCAGCGTGTCATAAAGTCGTCAAGCACAAATCGGGAAATGAACGCCAATCGTTCCACCCCTGCTTTGACCAAATATTCTACGCCAGTCATTTTGTTGCGTCGCGCCGCAGGCATGTAGAATTCCGAAAAGTGGCTTTGCATACGCTCTTGCCACTCTGTCCCTGCCATCAGCTTCATCACGCGCTCCAATAAGAATGGAGCTTTGTTATTTTCGGAAGTTTTTGTCATAGAGTCTTCAGTATTCCTGAGGCGATCAGCATACATCAATGCTGGCTATCCAGTGTCTGCCAGAAAACTACCATAATCATATATCAGAATGTGAAAAATGACCGGGTCCGGTGGTCGACCTGACAGCAGCCGTTGCGAAATTGAAAAATTTTCGGCTCCCGGACGCATCCAGCGACAGATGGACGAAATATAGGAGCGGGGGAAGTGTTCCAGGTGTCAGGCGGCGCGCAGATGATGGTACTGGCTGTTGAGAAGCCTGCGGTTGTGTTTCTGCAGCAGTTTGCCCAAACGCTTGATGTAGCAGGCACAAATTGATCCGCACATTCGTATCCCATCCTCTCAAAACTGGCTTGATCGTTTATCGTTGTCTATTGTCGGATTTGGACATTGATGAATAAAGTCAATTCAACAACATCGTACGAAATTTGCCAAACATGTATCATGACATGATACAATTAGAGCGATAATAGGGTCTACAAAAGGCAGATTGATTTCATCCGTACTTGAAGGTTATCCGAAGAAAGGATTCCCCATAGAAATCTTCAGAAATGCAAGACGAAAAATAACTGCGCTTAATTCAGCCCATTCTTTAGATGATCTTAGCGTCATTCCTGGCAATCGTCTTGAGAAGTTTAAGGGAGATCGCAAAGAGCAATACTCTATTCGCATTAATGATCAGTGGAGAATTTGTTTTGTTTGGACAGATCAAGGACCGGCGGATGTTGAAATAATTGATTATCACTGAGGAGGACGTTCTGGTCATGCTAAAACAACCATGTCATCCAGGCGAAATTTTGAAGTTTGAATTTCTTATACCGCTGCAGATGAGTGCCGGCGAGCTTGCTAAACGAATAGGTGTACCGCGTAGTCGTATTGAACGATTAGTAAAGGAAACTTCTCCGATTACTGTAGATACAGCATTGCGTCTGTCCTGCTTTTTTGGATCGACGCCTCAATTTTGGCTTAATTTACAAAATAACTATGACGTTGCGAACGCAAGTATCAATGTTAGCGGTATCCGACCTCTTGAGCGAATCGCTATGTAAAACAGTGCGGTACCAACGAGATGTAGGCGAGGAATCTGTATTGTACAAGAATTGACTAACTACTCGAGAAGCGGTTCAATGAAAAAAATATCTGACGACAAGCCGAAAGTCTATGTCACATCAAGAGGATCACAATACGTTGATGCGAATGAGCTATTTCAATCTTCGAAAGTGTGTAAAACACTGAACGAAATGATTGAAATCGAAAAGAGGACAAAAATTCTCAAAACCCTCCAGAACCAGTAAAAAATGCCGGCCAATCGACGAAATTACCTTTGATGGGTAAGGGTTTCGGATTTGGTTTCATTTCCTTTGTAGTACAACTACTGACTTTTTACTCACTGCAATTTCGTGATTGGTAAAACCCAAAACGATAGTAACTTGCAAATGGTGGCAAGCGGTAGCAATTGCCCCGATATTCTCCACTAAAACATTGTCATTGAGCTTTGAGCACTCGGTACAATAAAGTATTTTGGGAGGAATAGGCGTGAGTATTCGAGTAAAGCCGATTTTCAATCCGCCTCATCTTGGTGAGTTGATTCGTGAAAACATGAACGAATCGGAGTGGAGTGTAACGGAGACGGCATCACGTCTCGGTTGTGAGCGAGGGACGTTATCACGTCTTTTAAATGGTAAGGCTGGGATTTCAGCGAAAATGGCAATTGCATTGGAAAATATCGGTTGGGGTACAGCTGATCAGTGGATGCGTCTTCAGGCAAGTTATGAACTCGCGCAAGCACGTCGTCAAGTCAGTGCTGCGTAGTTTTCGATTGGTCGTAGTAGGAGAGCCCCTTCGTATGGTTTTCCGGAATTGTAGCTCATAAGAAACTGGAGACTGGATGCTGTCGACGAGGACAAAATTGTTTTCTACTGAGGATGCGCGCCGATTGGCGAAACGGCGGTTGCCGCGCCTGGTGTTCGATTTCATCGATGGCGCGGCAGGGCGAGAGGTCGGAAAGAGGCGAAATGAAGCGCGGTTTGACGAAATTTGCCTACAGCCGCGTGTCATGGAGAATGTCGCATCGCGAAGCCTCGCGACAGAGATTCTGGGGCAGAAGTTCGGTGTTCCCTTCGGAATTGCACCCATGGGGATGTGTAATCTGGTCTGTCCGGGCGCAGACCGCATCCTCGCCGAGACGGCGGCGAGGCTTGCCATACCGGTGTGTGTCTCTTCTGCTGCGTCAAGCACGCTTGAAGACATGCGAGAGTGGGCGGAGTCCCGCGCCTGGTTTCAACTGTACTATGGACAATCAGAAGAATCGTCGCTGGCAGCAGTGGACCGGGCGGGTGATGCCGGTTACGACACCTTGGTGCTGACTGTCGATGTTCCGCAGGTTTCGCGGCGGGTTCGCGATCAGCGAAACGGATTCAATGTTCCGTTCAAACTGACCCTGACATCTTTCCTTGATTTTGCGACCCATCCACGCTGGTCCCTGTCGACTCTGGCGGCGGGTGTCCCTTCTCCTAAAAACATTGGTAAAGGCGATAACTTCGTTCGGGACGCAAGCCGAGCAGGGGCGGATTGGGATTTCCTAGATAAGTTACGAAGAACATGGAAAGGAAACCTCATTGTCAAGGGAATCACCTGTGCTTGGGATGCGGTTCGTGTCCGAGACGCGGGTGCCGATGCCGTCTACGTTTCAAGTCATGGCGGTCGGCAACTGGACAGTGTCCCAGCGGCCATCGATCTCCTGCCGCGGGTTCGCGAAGCCCTTGGTACCGACATGCCGCTGTTGTTTGACAGCGGTGTTCGCAACGGCGAGGACGTGGTGAAGGCACTGGCACTCGGTGCGGATTTCGTCATGCTCGGACGACCGGTTCTGTTCGCCTTGGGAGCCGGTGGAAAAAACGGTCTGTCGACGCTTCTGGATTGTTTTGCGCAGGATATCGATACCGCAATCGCACAACTTGGGGTTAACTCGGTGGAGGGACTCTGGTCAGGCGTTTTGTTCGAACCGGGCAACGAGACGGGCGATGGAACATCAAACCCTTCACAGGCTCTGAAAATTGCGGCCAGAAACTGAAGAGAGAACATTCGCCATATGATGCGGGACAAACGAATCCGCGGTGGTGCCTTGTTGGCCTATGCGCTGAAGGAAAAGGGGGTGGATCACGTTTTCACCTTGGCAGGCGGTTTCTGCAATCCGGCACTCGAAGGGTTCATGGAATGCCAGATACCGGTGATCAACTGTCCGCACGAACAGGTCGCGGGACACTTGGCTGACGGGCACACGCGAATAACCCGCAAGCCTACGGTCTGCCTGGTCGGGCCCGAGGGGTTTGCAAATGCGGTACCTGCAATGCTTGAAGCAGGTGGCGAACGGTCGCCGGTGATCTTCGTCACCGGCTCCTCGACACTTAAGCGTCAGGGTGCGGGCGGCTTCAAGGAAATTGATGACGTGGCGATCGCTGCACCGCTGGTGAAGTATTCCGTTCAGATTACTGATGGCGGGCGCATCAGAGAATTCGTCGACCGGGCATGGCAGGCGGCGACTACCGGCTACCCGGGTCCGGTACATATCAGCCTGCCGGTTGATATCATGTTTTCGTCCTTTGAGATGGATGCGGGCTGCGACGAACGACCTTGGACTCGTAACGCGCGTCCGACCCCGCGTGCCTGGCCTGATCCATCTGAACTCGTTCGCCTGCTCGGAATCATCCGTAAGGCTGAACGTCCGATCGTGATCGGCGGGCATGGAATCTGGTGGTCCGGTGCTGAGGACAAGCTGGAAGCCATGGGG
>CAXXFC010000001.1:0-29587 GCA_963662635.2 Arenicellales bacterium | reverse complement strand
CGATCTCACCGCCGTCCGGACATGCAGCGGCATTATTGGACATATTCTGCGGCTTGAATGGTACGACCGAGATCCCCCGGCGTCTGATCACCCTGCACAGGCCTGCGACGATGATTGACTTGCCCACATCGGATCCGGTGCCCTGAATCATCAGAGATCTTTTTGTCATGATTCGGAACTGGATTTCAAACAGAACAGCAATTGAACGGAAATTTGGTTACAGAAAAAGATCGATGTCCCGATCAATTCGGATAGAAATACTTTCGCCACTTGGATTTGAAGCTACGAATTCCGGCACAAATGACAGATGCGTCAATAATACGCGTCACTTGGCGATTCTGATCAGACCGGTACGATAGTAAGTGACGTACTTACAGCTAAGTTGCAATACTGCGCTTCACAAAGTTTTTATATCAGTTACTTTTCAACCTGATAGATGGTCTCGGTTTTTCTTTTTTTCTTCGAACACTCACCCGTTTCCTGCATCCCTGAACATACGCCGTACAGGTGAAGTGAATGATCGTGAAGCACAAAACCAAGTGAGCCTGCGACCAGATCCTGCCGCCTTTCGATTTCTTCGTCGACAAACTCGTAGACATCCCCACACTCGACACAGACCATGTGATCATGATGCTGCTCGTTGTTCAGCTCATAATATGCCTTGCTGTCTTCGCCGAATCGATGCTTCAGCACCAGGCCGTTCTGTTCGAATTGGGTGAGAACCCGATAGACAGTTGCGAGTCCAACCTCTTCGTTTGCTTCTCGCAACGAGTCGTAGATCTCTTCCGCACCCATATGGCGGGTTTGGGATTTTTCCAGGACTTCAAGTATCAGCAACCTCGGATGTGTCGTACGCAACCCTGTTTTGGCCAGACTTGTTTCTTTAGGGCTTTTCACACTTCCTCTCCTCCATTTGAAGACACTTGCAATTTATATTGTAGACTATCGCCGATTCTGATTTAGCGCAGATGATTCTTGGGATTTATCCGCAACATTGCCGAAATGTTATCCCAAATTTCGTGGGACCTTTTCCCTTATCGATGAAATTCAAATCCCAGTGAACGAATTTCTGAAATTACTTGTTTGTAATTATTTGATGTCACTATGCAGGAACTCTCGTCCCCTCAGTTTTATCAGCATTTTTTGTGAACCTCGCGGATAAGACGATTCTAGAGTGGAAAATCATTCTCTCTCATACGTCGAATGCCGTGTTCTAGGGCAGACACGTAGTTGGAATCTCCAACTACATCGTCTACAGGCATTCCTGGAGTCTGATTCAACTCCAACAGTATGAGGTCTTACAATGTGGACTGAATACCTTCGATCTGCGACTAAAGCACCGCCTCCATTCGAATATATGCATAGATGAACAGCTGAGGTTGGGGGAGCATTGTCACGATTCTGTTCAGTTGCCCCAGAGCAAAATTTGCACTGTCTAACGAATGCTGTAATTACTTGCTATCCAGTTCATCTTTCGGTGGTAGAGGATCGAGAATGAAAGTTCTTACCTGTTTCTCCACCTATGGATGTAGTATCAAAGTACCCTGTCTGTTGACGTTTCATGAAATCTCCGATAATTCAGCAATGTTCAATTACGACTGCTACTATTAAGCATTTCGGCTTTTCCCTTAATTACAACGCTGTTTTCCACTCGTTATTAAGCCATACTTAATAGCAAGTGACGTTATTAATCATTTTTGGATTTTCCTGAATTACGTCGATAGGAATCTATTCCTGCAGTTGTCTCATTAATCTCGGGAGTGATATGACTGTCACGTCATTTCCGATCGGAAATTCATCATCACCCCCATATACAACATACTTTCTGGATGCTCCGATTTCCTCACAAGTCCGATTGAAATGCTTGCTTATTTTTGGAGCTGTTCCGTATTTGACTTCAACCGCAAATAGTTCACCGGATGACAGCCGAATGACCAAATCGATCTCCGCACCCGCTGCCGTTCTGTAGTAAAACGTTTCAGTGTGGCGTGGCAACACAGAGCAGATATTCTCAATTACAAAACCTTCCCAACTTTTACTGAGTATAGGATTGGATAGGAGAGCCTCTTGATTGTTGATACGCAAAAGCCGATGCAGAATTCCACTGTCACGGATATAGTAGCGTGGTGATTTGACCAGTCTTTTCCTGACATTCGCATACCATGGTTCCAAGCGTCTGACTAACAGGAGTCCGACAAGCACATCAAGGTAGTGATTGACCGTTTTAGCGTCGATCTCGAGATTGCTGCCCAATTTCGAATTATTGACAGGTTCACCCTGTAAATGAGCCAGCATTGTCCACAAACGCCGTAATCTATCCGCGGGAATACGAAAACCCAATTGCGGAACGTCGCGCTCCAGATAGGTACGAATCAAATCTTCCAACCAGTCGATACTCAGAAGATCATCCTCAGACAGATAACTGTCAGGAAAACCACCTCTCAGCCACAACTTTTGTAGATGATCTCTACCCTCTTCAATTTCCAGAGCGTTCAAGCCACTTAACTCAAGATAACTGATCCGACCGGCCAGACTTTCGGATGATTGACGAAGTAGATCCATAGACGCGGATCCAAGCAGTAAATATTGTGCTGACTTTCGGCCCTGTTCCCTGTTTTTGTCAATTAGACCACGCAACACAGTAAAGAGATCAGGCGCGCGCTGGATTTCATCCAATATTGTCAGTTCGTCGCGGTGACTTTCCAGATATGCAGTGGGATCACTGAGTTTAAGCAGATCTTCGGAGGCTTCCAGATCAAGATAGTTCGAGTTCTGGCTCAGAGAGATAGATTTGGCGAGCGTTGTCTTGCCGATCTGACGAGCACCGAGAAGCACCACTGCAGGCCTCTGCGCTATGGTATTCCGTAGTCTACTCGTAATCCATCGTTGTAACATACCTTGTATTTTAGGATATTAATTCCGAATATACAAGGTATTCTTAGGCAGATAAGCAATTGCACTATTGGTATTTTTGGACTGAAATCTGATCGGTTTTCTACTTTCTGTCTGATTAAGTGCCGTTCTCTAATAAAAGATACATACCATAAAAACGTCCAGTATCAGTCGAGATTTATTTCCTGTCATAGTTACACTGAGAAGAATTTCGTCCCGTACTAATTCCTGATGACTAAACCGTCGCCCGAGAGAATGAATTAGGTCCGATCTTACTCTTCGAAAGATAATCTATGCGCTTCTTGATTTCAGACTGAGGCAATCGACAACGAGGATGTTCTGTAATTACCCTTAGCCCATCGAGTACGGTATCTCGTCCAATCACGGAACTATGATACAGGTGATCAAGCAACCATAACACTCCGTGACACTTGACTTTTTCTTCATGAGCGAGGTTGCGCAGTGCTTGATCTCCTGTCAGTAGTATCCATGAGTTTGTTTTGGCGAGTACAAAAGCAAATGTATCCGGAAGAGAAAGAGTTTTTTTATGTTTCTGGAAGTAATCGAAGGCAAGAGTAAGTCCGACACTGTCCAGTTCTTCGACATGAAGGCCCAACCCAACTAAGGTGACTCCGCTGTGGTTTTTGAGTTCGCGTTCATATAGTAGATCTGGACCTACGTACCTGAAAGGTAAACGAAGTATCGGTTCCAGAAACGACCCACGTTCAAGATCAATCAATACAGATGTGTCCGAGACGATTACATTCAATTCAACACATCTCCAGTTGGTGATTCTTCCGGCTCCGGCGGTTTATCCATTCGCTGAACAAGGTCGCGGACAGAGATTCCTAGCAATTCACCAGCTTTTGATTCAGAGATCAGTTCTTCAGCCAAGGCTCGGTAGCACAAACGACTAAACCTAGTCGGTTCCTCGCCGTCTTTTGATGAAAATGGTTCCTCATAAGGATAGCTACGCCAGCCACGAAGTTTAAGTTCATTCAACAGATAACGGAAAAGAGACTCGTTGAATATTCCAAGCTCTTTGCAACGATAAGTAAGAGCCTGCACGCTTACACCAAATATTCGCTTCAACTCAAACAGCTCACTCCATCCGATTGACTTACGGAACCTTCCAATCTCTGCCCGTAGTGTTTCAGCCGGCATAAGGAACGCCCCGGCGAATCGGTGAGCAGCCTTTTCTTCGTCGATGCCCGTCCTAACCTCTAATACCATATGGCCAAGTTCATGTGCGATTGTGAAGCGTTGCCGCTCACGACACTGTTTTCGATTGACGACGATAACCGATGACATCGCTTTCCCGTGGGCTCTGCTTACCCTTGCAGTGAGACCATCTATATTGTCAGAAAGAGGAATCGACAGCATTTTGATTCCTCGGTCCCTCCAGTAACTCGACAAGGTTGAGGATTGGATTAGTCCCGACTCCCCAGTAAAGACGAAGACCGAGTGCAGCTTGATCTGTTTCAGCCAAATCGTTCAATATTGGCCAGGGAGCATCTCGAGGCATGTCCCAATTGACAGTCGGTAAACCGAGAATATCCTCCACGGTTAGATAACGGTCCAGCAGGTCTAAAACTCTTGCTTTCACTTGAATTTTTTCTCGCGCACTCGCGAAATGTTTTTTTCGAAAATCTACGGACTCCAAAACAATTTCGGTTTCACTGGCAAGATAATCTTCCGAAACACCCAACGCTCCTGCCAGCGCAATCAACACACCTGAACTAGGTATTGATTCATCCCGTTCATACTTGCTGATTGCTTGAGCAGTCACTCGGTTGTCAATTTTGTGTTCCAGATCGCGTAATGAAAGACCTAGTGCATTCCTAGATACTTTAAGACGTTGACCAAAAGACATTTCACTCCTCCATTTTGTAGTTGACAAATTATATATTAATTCACATAATGTCAACTAATAGTGATATCAGGTAAATGAAGACACTATATTTGGCATACTCGAATTACCTTGAAATTAGCTATTTGAACTTTGTTTACAAATACGAGAATTTCTTACTGATGATTGTCTTTCAAGTTCACCGACCGAGTTCGTTGAAAGCAATTTGATGTAATACTCAATCTTTAATGCATACCATACCCAGCCCAAGACAGATGAGAAGATTGCCAATGTGTTGCAGAAAAGTCAGTGCAAATTTGGCCGGGTAGAGAAACCGTTTGTGGAGGAAGGTCTTGAAATTTCGCTGGATGGCTGCTAGGGTCAGCGGGAATACTCTACGAAAGTTGAATCCGATACGCACCTGACTCCGCCTAGCTGCAGCGGGCCCGCGACAGGGCACACGCAATTGATCAGGAATCTGGGATCATGATCGTCAGTATTTCCAGCATTTGATGCAAGCTTCACGCACGTCTTGATATATCCGGAATATCGCCCGCCAATCCACAGGCCAATCTGATGATGGCTTCTTTCGCGATCCTGGTTTGATTGGTCAGACTGAAACCCAAACCGAGCAACGACCTCACCTTTTCCGATGAATTTCGAAAACCCCAATCAAATCCATCCATAAGACTGATTGTCGGTGAATTCACAGACTTTCTCCATCGTTCGTACCGCCTGAGATTCTGATAGTTCCAAGGATCACTGCCCTTTCCAGCGAATGGTTTTATCACTTCAAACAGTGCGGCCGCATCCATGAGTCCCAGATTCGCACCCATACCCGCCAGCGGATGGATCACATGCGCGGCATCGCCGATCAGAACAGCACGGTCTCTGAAATAAGACTCCGTACGTAATTTTCTCAACTCGAATGAAACTCGCCGACTCAGCAGACGAAACTCGCCCAGCCGATAATCGAATGCCTGTGCCAGTTCCTGCTCGAAATCCTGCGCTTCCATCGATTCAAGTTCCAGGGCACGTTCGTTGACGCAGCTCCAGACGATGGAGAAACTTCCGTCGGACAATGGAAGGAATGCCAGAGGTCCGATCGGCAGAAACTTCTGGTAGGACACCCCGTTCGTCGGCTCGGTTGCCTGTACCTGCGCGACGATCCCCCGCTGTCCGTAACCTTTCTGATCGGCAACCTGAATTCCGGTCAGCTGTCTGACCATGGAATCACCACCATCCGCACCGACAACCAGATAACAGCTGATTCGGTCTGACTGCTCCGTACCGACCCGTACGATATCGGATTCACTCTCGACCGAACTCAGTTTCATTCCTGTCTTCAACTGAATGTTCGATGATTGCTCCAACGCCTCCAACAGCGATGTTGTGAGAACATTATTCTCGACGATGTATCCGAGCTCGCTCTCCTTGATGTCCTCAGCGTGAAAGTCAACGTTGCTACCGTTGGAATCCCAGACCCTGATCTCGGAAAAAGGTGTAGCACGTTTCGCCGTAATGCGCTCCCACACTCCCAAGGCATCAAGAAAAGCCTGCGAGCCCAGGTTGATGGAATTGACTCGGATATCGTATGTATCAGGATCGTAGACTGGCATCTCGCCGGCTTCCAGAACAAGTATCCGTAAACCGGAATCCTTCATGGCACACGCAAACGCGAGTCCGGCGATGCCGCCACCCACAACGACGATATCGTACTCAGGACTGCTCACGCACGCTCCTCACTATTCGATTCCTGCCCAATACCTGGCAGCGACAGACGATGCAGTCCCATTGTGCGCTTAAGCAGTATTCGTCTAAGTGGCGCAACCGCCTGAATGACATCCAGACCGATATTCCTCAACCGCGACTGGACTGGACTGTCATTCGCAAAAACGCGAATCAGGCCGTTGGTAAAACTCCCGACGGCCTGACTTTCACATTCTCGTCGAATCTGGTACTCCTCAAGTGCGTCATAGCAACCGATATCCCAACCTCGGTCACGGAATTGCGTCAGTATCTCCACCAGTTCGGCCGTGTCGCGCAGCGCGAGATTGAATCCCTGACCGGCAACCGGATGAAATGTATGCATGGCATTGCCGACAACGGCAACTCTCGGCTGCACAAATTTTTTCAGCATGCTGTACCTGAGAGGATAGGTGCGACGCTCACTCGCAAGTTCAATAAATTTTCCGGCCCTTTCTCGGAAAACTTCCTGAATCTCGTTCAGGAACTGATTTGCCGATATCCCGATCAATCGATCCGATTCCTTCGGTTCCAGCGTCCATATCACCGAATAGCCGCTGCAACCTGACGGCAGCAAAGCGAGGGGTCCCGTCCGTACAAAATGTTCATACGCCTTCTGCCTGTTCGGCCGGTCAGTTTCGACTCTGCAGACCAAGGCATTACGTCCATACAGTTTCTGATGCCCGATGAATCCAAGTTGCTCGCTGATTCTGGATTCGCCGCCATCCGCGATCACCAGAACCTTTGCCTTCACCGTCTGTGAGGATTCATCAACTTTAGATTGGATGCTGCACCTGACCTGATCATCGTCGATTCTTAGATCAGACAGTTCGGCCGGACTGAATATTGAGATCGATTCAAATCCTTCGATACAGCGATACAACTCTTCCAGAAGCACACGCGCCTCGACATTCCAACCTAACTCATCATAGCCGACATCCGACGCTTTCAACTGCACCTGGCCTCTCATGCTGCGATCGGTGACTTCCGTCATTCGGATCGCAGTGACGGAGTCTTCCGGCAACCGGTCCCACAACCCAAGTCTTCGGAATATGACACCGCTGCTGTAGGTCAACGCGATCGATCTGGCATCCGCATCCCGCTCTTGCGAGTTCCGAAATGATTGGATATCGACCAGCGCGACGCGAAATCCGGATGAAGCCAGGTCCAAAGCGAGACTGGCACCCACCAGACCACCACCGTTGATGATCAGATCAAATTCGAGCTTGGTTAGCACAGGAATTCCAGCCTTGACCGGAAGTGTCGATCTAGCCGGACATCAACGCTTCGATTTCAGCTGTTGATTTGGGCACATCACCGGTCATCACACGATGCCCGTCCTCAGTGACCAAGACATCATCCTCGATTCGGATACCAATGCCATGCCATTGCTCATCCAACTCGTCGGAAGCCGATAGATAGATGCCTGGTTCAACTGTCATACACATGCCCGGCTCAAGCTTACGCATACCGTCGGAATCTCTGTATTCCCCGACATCGTGGACATCAATCCCCAACCAATGCCCCACTTTATGCATGTAGAACTTCTTGATCTCCTTATTTTCGATTGCCTCTTCGGCTGAGCCGGTCAGAATTCCAAGATCAATCAAACCTTCGGCGATGGTCAGTCTCGCGGCGTCATCCACATCGCTGTAACGATTTCCGGGACGAACCGCCTTGATCGCCGTCCTTTGTGCTTCGAGAACCACATCGTACACGGCTTTCTGCTGGGAAGTGTATTTGCCGTTTACAGGGAATGTACGTGTGATATCGGCGGCATAGCAGTCATACTCCGCACCAGCGTCAATCAGCAACAGGTCACCGTCTTTCATATCACTTGAATTTTCGGTGTAGTGCAGGATACAGGCGTTTTCCCCCGAAGCGACAATACTCGGGTAGGCAGTCCTGCAATTGTTTTTCTGAAACCAATATTCGATCTCAGCCTGTATTTCATATTCCGCCATACCGGGCTGGCAGACCTGCATTGCTCGCCGGTGCGCTTCAGCGGAGACGGTTGAGGCCGTGGTCATGATCTCAATTTCCCTCTCCGTCTTGAATAGGCGCATTTCATGGAGAATCGAGCCGATATCGAAAATTCCAGCAGGTACCTTGACGCCGGTACGTACCTTGCGACGTACCTGATTCAGCCACCCGATCACGCGCTGGTCGAATTCCGGATATCGACCCAAACAGTAGTGGATCGAATCACGGTCCTCCAACAGCTCCGGCAACTTTTCATCCAGTTCGTCATAACCGAAAGCCGCATCCGCCCCAAAGATCTCAACGGCACCCTCCGGCCCATAACGCCTACCATCCCAAAGCTCCCTGTCCGGGTCTTTTTCCCGACAGAATAGTACGTAATCGCCTTCGGAACCACCGGGTGACAGGATCGCGACTGACTCGGGTTCCGGAAATCTTGTCAGGTAGTAGAAATCGCTGTCAGGACGATATGTGTAGAACACATCTGAATTACGTCGCTGAAGCGTTGCATTGGGAACGATGGCAATGCCATTTCCGATTCGGTCCATGACCTGGCGACGGCGCTCTGCCTGATTCACATCGGTACTCCTGCTTCTGTGTACCTGCGTGAGATGGAATGTATATTCAATTGCTCATCGATCAGTTGCACACCGACCCGAAGGTGCTCGTCAAGAATCATGAATGACGATTCCATTTCCTCTTCGCTTGGATCCTGTTCCGGATCAAGCTCCGAAATCTGCCTGACATCGTCGAGGAATTCGACGCAGTCCTCTGACAGTTGCTCAAATGAGATTTCGCCATAGTCAATCAGTGCCTTGAGATATCCGGCGCACCACGATGTCATCGCAACAATTCGGTCCGTCGATGATTGTCCATCTTCCGGCAACAGGATGTTGAATTCCACGCCGAACTCATCCAACTGCTTCAGTACCTCCCGATAAAAGCCGCGTATATCCCGCTCGAACATTCGATATTCATCTTCTGACACATAGCGGTCCTCAAAACAAAGCACCGGTAACCAGTTGTCAATATCATCCTCTTCCACACCGGCACAGATCAAACCCGCGAGCATACCGTGCAACTCCGATGCGGTGGTAGTCAGCTGAAACCTTCCCAGGATTTCCTCAACTTCATTGATTGCCAGACTCATCGTTGATATTTCCAGCCCCTGATGTGTGGATTGTTATATTCGTGCCTGTATGATATTTCAATCACGGCGAGCAAAGATGCCGACTCACTGGTGAATGGACAAAATCATGCCTCCTTGGCATAGCTGACTGATTGGCTTCTTTCGATCCTGGTAGAAAACATACCTGCAATCAAACCGATAACGAGACCGTCACCGACAAACCAGTACGGCGAAGTCAGTACACCTTTGGATACATGAAAGAACCACATCAGCTGCTGCACTCTGTCACCGGCAAACAGAACCACCATCAGGCACATCCATGCGCTGACAGCGGGACCTCGAATCCACCAAGGCAGCGACAGATCAACTATTGGTACCCGTACGATCGCATTTGACATACCGACTATCGCGCCAAGCGTCGTATACCAAAACACAATTGCCCAACGCTCCACCAGACCGACGCCCGAATCTGACATAAGGAAAAACATAGCCAGACCCATGCAAAATGTCACCCACTTTGCAACCGCTATACCGGCAATCAGTGGGGAAACCTTGGCAAACAGCTTTCTTGTCATGATGACAATGTTTTTCGCTGCGATTTTCAGCGAAAGAAGTGTTGAGAATCAATGTCTTTTAAGCAATGATAGCACAACGATTACGCGCCTGGATAATGGAGAGCTATGGAATTCTGTCGTTAAAACAGTCAATTTCTGTTGATTGTCGGTTGTCGATTCATTAACAGAACCGCGCGATGTTCCATGTTTCTGCTAATGTCTCCGACTTTACTCAACTCTATGTAAAATATCTGCGATGCACCGCGTTATCAAAAGGAGGTTGATTGCATGGCACAAGCGTCTGTAAATGCCGAAACTGTTCCGGAACGAGGCCGGATCCGTCGCCGTTCGCGAACAGAGTCGAGCGCGCCGGTTGTCATCGCCGGACTCAAACGGGAGATTCCAACGTATGACATTGTCAGCGAGGAAGGTCTCGAAATTATCGAAGAGAAGACCGATCAGATTCTGCAGGAAGTCGGTGTCGATTTTCGAGGCGATGACGCGGCTCTCGAAATTTGGAAAGAAGCGGGTGCCGATGTCAAAGGTCAACGCGTTCGATTCGACAAGGGACACATTCGAAGTCTTCTCAAGACTGTTCCGAGTTCATTCGTCATGCAAGGACGCAATCCAGCAAGATCCGCACGCGTAGGGCGAGATCACCTCGTGTTCGTCCCCGCATACGGTTCCCCATTTGTTTCCGACCTGGATCAGGGCAGACGCTACGGCACCATCAAGGATTTTGAGAATCTCGTCAAACTCGCGTATTCCTCTCCCTGGATCCACCATTCCGGTGGAACCGTCTGCGAACCTGTAGATCAACCGGTCAACAAGCGGCACCTTGACATGGTGTACGCGCATATGAACTACTCCGACATGCCGTTCATGGGTTCTGTGACAACCCGCGACCGGGCACTGGATTCCATCGAGATGGCAAAAATTCTGTTCGGCGAAAAATATACCGACGAGAACTGCGTCATCAGCGGTAACATCAACATGAATTCACCGCTCGTCTATGACGGAGCGATGTCCGGTGCCTTGCGCGCCTATGCGGAAGCAAATCAGTGTCCGGTTGTAGTCCCGTTTGTACTCAGTGGTGCAACAGGCCCCGTGACAATCGCCGGTGCAATCGCTCAGGGATTGGCAGAGGTCATGGTCGGGGTTGCCTTGGGACAGTTGGTTCGACCGGGATCACCGGCAATATTCGGAAACTTCACGACGACTGTCAATCTGAGAGCCGGATCGCCGTCGTTCGGAACTGCCGAATCAGCCGCCGCATCCTATGTTGTCGGTCAGATCGCCAGAAGGTTTGATGTCCCGCTTCGTTGCAGCGGCGGATTTACCAGTTCCCAGTGTGTGGATGCCCAATCCACCAACGAAAGTGTCAATTCACTCAATGCCGCGATATTGTGTGGCTCGCATTTCGTGCTTCACGCCGCGGGTTGGATGGAAAGTGCGCTGACCATGAGTTATGAGAAATTTGTGATCGATGCTGACTATCTGGGAGCACTGCATAAGTTTGTCAAAGGTGTTTCCTTGGATGACAATCAGTTCGCCAGTGGCGCCTTCGCCGAGGTCGGACCGGGAAATCACTTTTTCGGCTGTGAGCATACCCTGGCAAACTACGAAGACGCCTTCTATGAATCGGAACTGTTCAGCACCATGCCGTTCGAGCAGTGGGAGGAGGAAGGAAGTCTGGATATCGCGCAACGTGCGAATCTGAAGTGGAAGCAGATGCTTGAGGAATACCAGAAACCAGAACTTGACCCGGGGGTGAACGAAGAACTGCTGGCATTCATTCAGCGCAGAAAAAATGAGATGCCCGATATCTGGCATTGAATTGAAAGCAATCCGAGATTGGTGTCAATCTGTATCATCCTGCTTAAACGTACTCGGTTGCGCTTGAACCGATTCTGGTACGTAAATTCAATCTCGTAATCAAGTACATAAAATTACCTGATTGTGAAATTATTAGCCTTGAAACATACAACTCCAGTTATTGGTCACAGTTTACAGGTAAGGAAGTTCAACTGGTAGCGGAAACTTCTACCAACAATTCTTTGTAAGAGTGTAACCGGTGAGGTGTTTAGTCTTTTTATCAAACAGATGTCAAGAATGACATTTGACTGCCAGTCTTATGGTTTATAAATATTCGTCCCCGGAATTGGGTTTGGAAGTTGACGATTCTCCAAAGTCGCTTTACGATTCTCATTGCTTCTGCCAAATCACCGTCATTGCTGACAACTAATGCACAATCGTATTGACTCTTGTGTGCATCATTGACCCATATTTACTGCCAGATTGACATCTGACCCCCCTTTTTTTGGTATGGAATACTTCTACGAATTCCCCGAGATTCATGTCTACTGGCCGGATTTTTTCGATGAATATTGCGCAATTCTGTTCATCGTCCCGTATCGTCCTCAAATACTCGGGCTCCCAAGCACGAAAATGCATTTTTGTTGAATCGCAACTTCAGGTTAAAACCGCCCGATCGAACCGCCACTGGCTATATGGATTATCCGATCCGCTCTTTTGTCAATCAGCGAAATAAGGTCATTAATTTTGTGGAACTCGTCCCTCAATTCAGGCAACTTCGATTTGATTAATTCGGTTAATTCCAAAAAACGTTTACGCACCGCGACAGCATTCATGCCGATATGTTTCGCAAATTGGTCCATGTTCTCGATTCGGATTGATTCGGATTCACGTGCCTTTCCGATTTTCATAGCCATTCGAGGAGTTAGGTAAGGGTAGTATACGGTGGAAAGAACGTCATACGCAGGTGCTAGCCGTACACTCTGCTTCCCACCATGTTCACCATGCAGAAAAGAAAAGTTTTTGCCGTGTGCGTCGTGATTGCCAACAATAACATTAAAAATTACGAGATCAAGCAGTGCCAATAAATCAATTCCTGGCCGACTGGAAAAATCTCGGACCAAATCAAAACAATCTCTCAGACCTGGACCACCATCTTCTTGATATTTGTTTTCCGGAGAAACACCCAGCACCTGACAGAAATCTTCTTGATGTTGGCGAATTGGAAATCTTGATACATCCGTCTTTCTGCGGTCATATCTCTCAATCAGAAGATACTCAATATCACCTGCATAGCCCATTTTGCTTTTTGTCGCGTTGATGCCCACCAAGCTTGCAAGGGTCAGGCAAAAACGTTCGTTGCTGACTATTTCGGGATACTCTTCGGCTGTCGGTTTGAGTATGTAATTGCTAGGCGCATTATTCAGAGGTAAGGCAATCTCACCGTCGTCATCGACTAATACTGCAATCTTGTTCTGCGCACCTGCCAGTGATGAACGCAAATCCTTTTCTCCGGCCAAAAGGGGTTGCACTGGCAGTCTCTTCAGTGCCTCGGCCAATTCCTGATCAGTCAATTTCCTGTACTCGCCTCTGTAGTCAGACAGTGATTCCCCATGAGGAAGAAATATCAATGCACCGGCACAATCACCTCCAATCCCTTCAAGCATGGAAACTTCGTTACCCGCACTGATCCCCAGATTTTTTGCGAGGGTGACTCGCGTCGGTCCCTCTGGAAGAAGACCGGAAAAGAAGTGCCGGCATTCCCTTTGCGAGTACGGTTCGCGTCGAAGTGGCAGTGAAGCAGAAATCGCCATGGCACGAGTGTCGTCCAGCCAGTCGGAACTATAGGTGAATGACATTTGTCCATATCTATCCTGCCCGAGTGTACCGATAGAATCGTTGTTCAGATAGACATCCAGCTTTCGCGTCACGACGAATCTCCCGTTTCGGGCGGAGTCAGCCGAACTTCAATCGCCAGCATATGCAACACAGTTAGAACTTTGGCCAACTCACATGTAGCCTTGCCTTTTTCGAGGTCAACGATAAATCGAATACCGGTGCCCGATACCAGAGCGAGGTCCTGTTGCGTCATTCGTTGCGATTTACGTGTCGTACGGACTAAGACTCCGACCTGTTCCGTTGTGTAGGGTTTCTTCATATTTTGTTACCGTTCGGTAAAATTACTTTCATCAGTTCAACTGAGATTATAAATATTTACCGTACAGGAATATATAGAAAAATCACTCTAAAAATTGACCAAATTAGTCCGTACGGTTTATTTATTAGAGTGAAGTATTAATTCGGACAAATTTGTACGACTGCGGATTGAAATAACGCAATTCTGGAATGGATTGTTAGGACGGCTACCTCAGTTTCCAGTCAATCATGTGGAAACCTGACGCAAACTTAACCCCTATTTCTCATAATACTACTTGCGGGTCGATTTTTTCAGCCGAATCCGGGCGGCTTGAGGTCAGCAATCCGACCGATTTCCGAAGGATTCCGGTACGTGGTTGTCATCCTTCCTGCGGTCCTCGCCGAACTGTTTCAGCCGCACGCGCTCTTCGGCAGCGTCTGTCAACCCGATGGTCACCATCTCAGGTTCGCAATCTTGCGCCAGGCTTGGAAGAACACTGATTCTTGTCAAGGGCGATTCCGCGCCTTAGTTCACCGAGCCGATCTTCTGAAGTTTGACACGGACGGTTGCCAACTGTGAATCGAGCGAGTGTGCCCATGCAAAATCAGCGGCTAAGCTCGAAACATGCGATCGCGAGTGTCCAACTTTGGCGCGAACGTTTTGCTCGCAGCGTTTACGGCATTATTGAAACCGGTTTCGGCATCGCCCCTCTGCAGTCACGCTCAAATATTGCCGCCCCGGATCTCGGCATCAACTTTTTCAAATGTAATTCCATTGTTTCAGCCGAAATCGCCCCTGCGATACCTTCTGAATGCCTGGCCCGTTGCAATAGCCTACGCTCGGCTCCATGTCATGTGGAACGCCTACAGAACCGGGGACAATCCCTCACCGGTGTCTGGCCTCGATGCGTTTTTGCGGGCGACGATGCTCAGCTCGTGAGCCGCGCGATCGAAATATTGTGGACATTCGGTGTCCGCTCGCCCTTCACAAAACAGTATGAATCTTCGCTTGGGTTCGTACGTGATTTCGGCGACCATACCTCAGATTGGACGGTCGCCGATTTTTGGATTTATTTCGCCGAGCCAAGACCGTGGGTTGGGTAGATGAATGGAACCGCACCAAACCGACCTTGAAGATAGCCCTTCTCAATGTTGTCGCCCGAACGAGTTCGAAAATCAATCAAAGGATATAACTCCGTAGCACCGTCTGAACCCTTTTCGGTAAGCCAAACCTGATCCCTTCTAAGTCAGACTTGATTTCATCAGGTTGGTATCGTGGGTTGTTGCAATAAGCTGTGCCCCGTTTCGGTTGGTTTCCGGTGAGCAGAATAGTTTAAGCAATGCCTCACAGGCGTGCGTGTGCAAACTGGTGTCAATATCATCTATATAGATGGGGCATCCTTTATCAAGTGCCCGAAAAGCCTCGCTGAGTACGATCAATAGACGACGCGTACCAGCACTCTCCCAAGTTCAAATCAAAAGGAACTGGCTCTCCATTCATTTGCACCTCGATGTTCGAGTACGAATATATCATCCAGTTCTTCCGGCTCAGAAATCAATTGATTCGTCAATATCTCTTCGGGCACTGGCGATCATATCCCGCTGTAAAGTTAGCGGGAACTTTTTTGAATAAGGATTTTTCTTTACTTTAAAACCAATGACTCCGGTATCAATATTTTCAAGAAAAGTAATTACACGCGGATCGAGCCCAATGCGACTCAAATAGTAGGAAAGCCCGAAACTCTGAATATCCAAACTGGTTAATCCTCGAATTGTTTTGAAATAATTGAATATTCCAGATAATTGTTGGTGGTTATTCTGAGCCGAAATTCAGACAAGAATAAGCTGTTGGAACGGGTCATTGTGGCGATAGTTTTGTTTTGCCCCTTCAACTCTCGACCGAATTGAAAATCCAACTGCCATCGCGTTCGAATAGCAGCCGACTTCGAGATTTTGGAATCGAATATAGCCATTCAGATTTAAATTCCTCATCAGTCAATTCAAAACCATAGTGATATCGAATACCGTCAATCACGTTTAAGTCTACTCGACATGAGTCATTGGAGTTCTCGAAATTTCTTGGTCCAGAGCGAAGGGATGGAAAGGTAGCGCATCGTTCGGTCCATATTTCGTGTGAGACTCCAACACCAGACTTCGCATCAGGATCCATCGCAGCCATATTGTTGGTTTTGCCAGATGCGTTCGCGACCGTATATGCCGATTGCAGGTAAAATCGATCAAAGGATATAACTCGTTGGTGAAGCTGGGCATTCGATTAATCCTGCATTTTCATCTTTATCGTGGGTTGTTGCAATAAGCTGTGCCCCGTTTCAGTTGGTTTCCGGTGAGCAGAATAGTTTAAGCAATGCCTCACAGGCGTGCGTGTGCAAACTGGTAATATCATCTATGAATCCTTTATCAAGAAAAGCCTCGCTGAGTCGATCAATAGACGACGCACCAGCACTCTCCCAGTTCAAATCAAAAGGAACTGGCTCTCCACTGGCACCTCGATGTTCGAACGATATATCATCCAGTTCTTCCGGCTCAACATCAATTGATTCGTCAATATCTCTTCGGGCACTGAGATCATATCCCGCTGAAAGTTAGGAACTTTTTTGAATAAGGATTTTTCTTTACTTTAAAACCAATGACTCCGGTATCAATATTTTCAAGAAAAGTTTACACGCGGATCGAGCCCAATGCGAAAAATTAAAGCCCGAAACTCTGTATATCCAAACTGGTTAATCTTCGAGTTTTGAAATAATTGAATATTCCAGATAATTGTTGGTGGTTATTCTGAGCCGAAACAGACAAGAATAAGCTGTTGGAACGGGTCATTGTGGCGATAGTTTTGTTTTGCCCCTTCAACTCTCGACCGAATTGAAAATTACTGCCATCGCGTTCGAATAGCAGCCGCTTCGAGATTTTGGAATCGAATATAGCCATTCAGATTTAAATTCCTCATTAGTCAATTCAAAACCATTGTGATATCTACCGTCAATCACAAATCCACTTCGACATGAGTCTGAGTTCTCGAAATTTCGGATCCAGAGCGAAGGGATGGAAAGGTAGCGCATCGTTCGGTCCATATTTCGTGTGAGACTCCAACACCAGACTTCGCATCAGATCCATCGCAGCCATATTGTTGGTTTTGCCAGATGCGTTCGCACCGTATATGACGATTGCAGGTAAAATCGATCTCATTGGTGAGGATTAATCCTGCATTTTCGTCTTTCAACTTGGTGGCAGTAAGATCCAATACCTGAAGATCTCGCAGAGAGAAATGGTTGGAGACTGCGAAACGAAATAACATGTATTTTTCCTAAAATTACTTTCAGTTAGCAGTTTTAAATATATTTGATTATTGACAATTCTATTTACCTACATTGTACTAACATATTTTTGCCGGATTGAATTGAATCAGCCCTTGTTTCTCATTAGGAAACTTACTATTGACAGTGAAATACTAAAGACTTGACAACCCTTTCGTTCGGTAGTACTCGCCCGAGGTCGCAAAGAATATGAGCATTCGGTCCGGTTGGTTTGCAGCTCTGATCATCATCGCCACAGTCTATGTGCTTCTGGTTGCAGTCGGTGTGGTCGGAAAGGGATTCAATATGGCCTTTGGCGGTCCCGAAGGACTGGCGGGCATATTTGAGTTCGCGACCAATCCCTTCATCGGAATCCTTATCGGAATTCTCACAACCACAATCCTTCAGTCGTCCAGTACCGTCACATCCATCATTGTGGGACTGGTTGCCGGCGGCTTGCCGATATCAACCGCGATTCCAATGATCATGGGTGCCAATGTCGGCACCACAATCACAAACACCATTGTCAGTTTTGGTCATGTACGGAAACAGGGAGAGTTCAAGAAAGCCTTTGCGGCCGCAACTGTGCATGACTTTTTCAATCTGCTGAGCATCGCGATATTCCTGCCGCTTGAAATGGCATTCGGTTTCCTCGCCAAACTGAGTGCCTACGCGGGCCACTACGTAGAGAACATTGAAACGGCTGTGGATTCACCTGGCAGCAGTTTCGTGAAAGTCGCAGTGAAAGCTGGAACAAAGTTCGTGGAGTCAGTTGCATCCGCACTCCCCGAACTCTGGGCCGGCGTGGTCATGATCCTTCTCGGGATAGTTCTGATATTGCTCTCCATCAAGTTTCTTGGTGATGCTCTGAAGATCGCATTCGTCGGCAAAGCCAGGAAAATCCTGCAGGCAGCCGTCGCCAGAGGTCCTATCACCGGAATCTTCTCAGGAACGGTTGTCACGGTGCTGGTGCAGTCCTCGTCGACCACCACAAGCATTATCGTTCCGCTGGCAGGGAGCGGAGTTATCCAGTTGCGTCACGTCTATCCATTCACCCTGGGGGCAAACATCGGTACAACGATCACAGCCTTATTGGCAGCGATGGCAATTACAGGCCCTACACACGCTGCCGCACACCAGATTGCGATCGCACACTTCCTATACAATCTGATTGGTGTTGTAGTGATCTACAGCATACCGTTCCTGCGAAAAATCCCTCTTGCCGGTGCTGAGTGGATCGCGGAGCTGGGTTCTCAACGTAAGATGCTTGCCGTTGCGTATACGTTAGGGACATTCTTTGGAATCCCGGCTTTGTTTATCGGAGCACAAACTTTATTCACGTAGAGCCCCAGTTTAATTTACCCCTCCCAGTCGGTAGTTTTTACTACATCATACAAGTAATAACAACGGATAAAATTTGCAGTTATTCTTACTTGGAATCCTCCTGAATCGCTGTTCATTTTAATTGTCCCTCTAATCCGGCATATTGCAATGCACAAATTAACGTTCGATTACGAAACGATACCCACCATCTATGTTGATGATGCTCCATGTGTAAGCAACACTGATCCGGAGGCACGCATGCGCTGGTCCAACCTGAAAGTTGAGCACAGCTATAAGTTCAGCTTGTTTGAAGCCCTGTCAATGCTCACGACAGATTCAGAATTACAGTCGCAATTGCCAGTTCAATCAGAATTGGACATTCGTCGAGAGTATGTGAGAGCGTTGTATACTCTTAGGCGACCCTATGACAGTGCTGAGGGATAGCCGATTGTGAGTTCTTGTAACTTTACAGATAGACTGCCACCAAAAACAATCCCTGAATAGCACCCAAGAGGAGCAGAGTTACACTGGCGATTCCCATGCATGTGGATAGATAGGCAAGGCGTCTCGTCTTGTCGTCGTAGTAGAACAGCACCTCATCGCGCTCCATGCGGTCGTTAACGAACTCGTGCATGGCGACTTCTGCCGAATGCGCTTCCTTGATCGTTGTTGCAGTCACCAATATCAGCGTGACGGTCGAGAACAAGGTGCCAAGAACAAATGTCAGGAGCATGAACACGCAGACCCAATGATATACACCGACCAGGTCGAGATAGTTCAGCATGCCGAACGTAGTCGCAACGCCACCACCGTTTCCCAGAATGAGCATACGCGCCGATTCAACAATAAAACGGAACATGGTGGAGCGCCGCATATAAAGCACTTCAAGCAACTTGCGAAGCCAGTATTGTTGCGCATCAAAATCAAATTCTGAAAGTTTCACCGCTGTTTATCTCAGTTCTGTAAAGGGGATACCCTGGTAAATTTTCTCTTAGCTGTTGTCCTGCATTTCTATTGAGTCCAACGTTCGAATCTGGTTGTTCTCTCCGATTTCAGTCATGTAGACTGTGTGCAATCCCTGATTCTCGCCTTCTTTGAAAAACAGGTCAACACCTCCGATAGTAAACTTCTGTGTATTGAAAATGTGATCTAGCAGAGCTTTTCTCGTTGGTTCACTTTCGTCAATTTGCTGAAGAATGTGAATAACAAAACGTGCGGCCAAATATCCTTCCAGGGAAATGTAGCTTTTAAGCGAATCTGGATCCAGAGAGTTGTCTCGCGCGTAGTTGTCCATCGATTTGTTGAATTGGGCGACTAGAGGAAGAGATTGTTCATCAGGAGACGGAACAATCTGCGAAACTAAGATTCCTTCTGCATCTTCACCCAGTTCATCAACGAGAGCTTGGGAACCGACAGCGGAAATACTGACAAAAGTTGGATCCAAACCCTGCAGACGGGTATTGCGAATAAAATCTGAAGCGGCCGCGTAGGATGAAACCACTCCGATTGCCTGAGGTTCCGACTTTCGGATTTCCCAGACTGCAGAAGACGTAACCGTGAGGTTGCGAGCATGAGAACCTCTTGCTACCAATAGCAAGTCTCGCTTTCTGAGCTCCTCAACGACTCCCCGTAAACCATTTCTACCATACGCATCATCCCGATAGAAGACAGCAATCCTGTTCAAACCAATGCGGGTCAGATATTCCACCCAGGCTTTTGTTTCCTGTTTATAGGTTGGACGCAAATTGACAACGGTGCTATAGCGTTGTTTATTTCGAAGAAAGTCAGCGCCGGTATAGGGAGCAATAAATGGAACTTGATGATGATCTGCCAAAGCGGCGGTTACTTTTCCAGTTGGCGTACCGATACTTCCAATAATTGCGAATACTTCATTTGAATCAATGAAAGACTGAGCGATTTCTCGAGTCTTAACAGGGTCGTATGAATCGTCTTCAGTCAGCAATTCCAGCCGGCGTCCGTTGATTCCTCCCTTTGAGTTTATTTCATCGAATGCGGCCCGTATGCCGGAGGCGATACTGTTCGCTATTTTCGCGGTTCGGCCACTGAATGGTCCGGATTGGCCGAATACGATTCTGTCGGGGAAAACACCTGAATCGGATGCCTTGACATCTGAACCGCCTAACGATAGGAAAGCCAGCAAAAGCAAAAATAAAAACAAAACCTTTCCCGGAATTGTTCTTCCAGTGCTCGTACTTGCTAACCCAAGTAATCCACCGTGCATCCTGTTCTCCATAAATTAGCCACTACAATCAAACTGCGCGTCATCCACGATTCTGAATCAGTCATCCTCTACGCTTTGGGTTTGTCTCCATGCTACCGTGCTGTTGCGGTTCGGTCTGGTTCATGTGCTGCTGGTTGTCTTTACCCGTACGCTGCCCTTCCTCATCTAGATGCTGTGCTTGCTGTTCATGTTGGTATTGCTGTCCACTCTGTGGCTGATCAGTTTCTTGGTTCTCATATTTCTGATGGATCTCGTTGCCTTGGCTGACGCCATTCTGCTCTTCAACGTGTGCCTGCTGATTGCCATTTTCGGCGTGCTGTCCGCCCATATCGTCATCCGAATCTTCAGTGGTGTGCGGAAGTCCGAGATGCCCTGGTTCAGGCTTCATTTGTGCCTTAACGTTCGGATCAAGCACATGATCTGGTAATCTCCGGGTGTTGTCCGGAATATTACCCAGATGATGCGGCTCCTGTCCCGGCTGATGTCCACCGTAGCCAGGCACGCGATCCGGAACTTCGCCCATCACGTGACCAGCTGCTGAACCGGGATGTTGAGAGTCTTCGCTGATGCGCCGTCTAGACGGAATCTTACCTTCATGTTCGCGCTCATCGCCTTCAACACCCGGCACACCACTTGGACTCTCAAGCAAGTTGATTGCAATATTCGGCGTTTCGCCGGGCTGCAATACCACAACACGCGCGTCGCCCAATATCTTTCTGACGGTATTCCAATAGTGGGTGTGCTGTGTCTGATCTGGATTAATTCGGTTCCTGGCCAGTAACGCCGAAAAAGTATTGGCATCGCTGTACGCCTGCTCAATGTGCGCTTCAGCACTGGCAGCAGCAGCATCAACGATTTGCGCCGCCACGCCATTTGCCTGCGCCAGAGTCAGTTCTTTTCTCTTCAGTGCAGCGTTTACCACTTCCAGTCGCTGCGCCTTGGCGTCATTGACTGCGCGAAACGCGGGCACAACATCCAACGGTGGTGAAACCGATACCATGTTCAGCGAAACAATTTCAATCCCAGTTCCCAGTAACTCAAGTCCGTCAGACACTGTCTCCACTATCGAATCTTCAATGTATTTCTTCTCAGTCACCAGCACCATGTAGATGAACATGTTTGAAATCAGCTGGATGAACTCACCTCGGACTTCTTCCCGCAATGTTTCTATGGCGTCTCTATGTCGAAACAGAAACTTTTCGAGATCGTTGACCCTGTACTGAACGACGAATTTCGCATCCACGAAATTGAAATCTCCGGAGATAGTCGACATCTGGGGACTGATTCGGGTGTCCACCTTAACTGAATGTACGCGTGCTGTCTTGAATTTGTTGATGCGCTCGATTCCAAACGGAATATGCCAGCGAAGCCCGGGCTGTACTTCGGCATCTACCAATTGACCGAAACGACGCTTGGCGGCAGTCTCATCAATGTTCACCCGATAAAATCCGGACACCATCACTACCACGAACGCGATCACGACAGCACCCACTCCGTAGTAACCTAACGGAATGCTCCTGACGTAGTCAAACGACTTCTGGATTATGCGAACGCTGGGCGTTTCGATTCCTGATCCAGATTCGGTCAAATTGGGTTCATTCGCCATTTAGCACTTTCAATAATTTGGAATCAGACTCCAGAAACAGCGTAGTCTGCTTCCCGATGATGGATTCATAGCTCTCCAGACTGCGGATGAAGCGATAGAATTCCGGATCTTTTGCATAAGCCTCTCCGAGAACTGTCAGCGATTCCGCTTCTGCCTCACCCAGAATTCTCGTCGCTTCCGCATGTGCGCGTGCCAAGATCCTTTCATGTTCCGCGGCAGCTTTGGCTTCTATTCTGAGGGCTTCCTCGGCACCCTCACTGCGGTATCTTGCAGCGATTCTCGCCCGCTCGGCTTTCATACGGCTCACGACACTCGCTCGGTTTTCAACCGGCAGGGTAAAACCGACGATTTGCGCATGCAATACACCGACACCAAAATTCTGAAACGCTGTCTCATCGACCTGACTTCGGATTTGCTCGGAGAGAAAGTGAAAATCGACTTTGTCTATCCCCACGTTGATGAAGTCCTCAAGTGCAAGATTACCGACTGACGCACCAAGCCGCGCGACCATCAGATCCTGAAGTCTCGCCTCCGCCCCCAACTTGTTCTGCACCGTGGCCACGAACTGTTTGGGATCCTTTACCCGCCATGTCAGGAACATCTCGATAATCACATTTTTCTCGTCATCCGTTAGCAGTTCCTGCGCACTGCTCTTGATAATGAACTTTCGCATATCGACACGAATGACACGATCGACTGGCCATGGCAGTTTGACCTGCAATCCAGGATCACGGATATTCTCCAAGGGTTCACCGAAACGAGTGACAACCGCAACTTCAGTTTCGTCTACCGTATAAAGACTGGTACCGATGAGCCAATACGCCAGTACCAGCACGACTATAATTGCTGCACTACGTTTCATCATTCATGCTCCGATTGTCTCGTTGATTTATTTGCCTCATCGTGCTCCGATCGACCAAACAGGCTCGGAATACGACGCCATAGGGTAAGATTCTGTGGATCTTTCTGCTCTGGCAGAATGAAAGTCTGGCGATTGTTGTAGGCGGTCTCAATTGTTTCATACCACAAAAGATCCTGCAGTATGTCTGGTGCCTTGCTGACCGAGTCAGCTTTTGCAATAAAGACCTGCCGTTCAGCTCGGGCTCTCATCACACGACCATCGGCCAAAGCCTCATTGCGCTTGAGCTTGACATCCGCGTTGCCGATTGCGCGCGGCACCAACAGTGTGAACGAACGCTCCGCCTCCAATACCGATGTCGTGCGGTCCTGACTGGCATCCGTGACATCGCGAAACGCCTGAACTGTTTCGGGAGTTGGATGAATATCCACGACATTAACTGAATGTATCCACAGGTCGTCCTGCATTTCCAACTCACCACCGATGTTGCCATGATCATCTTGAATCAATGTATGGTGATCTTCGGAATGCTGGGATCCGTGCATATCTGCACCTGAGATTCGAAGATGTTCTTTCAGTTCATGAAACATGAAATGCTCAATCTCATGGCGTTTCCTTGACAGTAAGTCATCCAATCCGTTGGTGGCAATATATTCCCTCGTGATTGCCTGAATATGATGCGCAAGAATATCTTCCCTGCTCTCGTATCCGTAAAAGAACGTATATGGATTAACTATGCTGTAATGAACCGTAACTAAAATTCGCAACAGGCTTTCATCACCGGTTAGAAATTCTGCCAACGAAGTCTTTTGAATCCTAGGGTCATTTTTTCCATGCCACTGAGATGGCTGTGCTTTCGTGACGGTACTCCTTCGAGTGTCAGTCACAGATATATTTTCCACATTCAGACTTTCTTTCAATCCCACGACCAGGCGGTGTTGGATGGTGTGGGGCCTTATGTCGATCGTTCCGAACGGTGGGGGCGGCGCGTAATGTAGACCTGGAGGAAGTGCAGGCCATCGAACCTCACCAAACAGTTTGCCATACCCCAAATGACCGATTGGAACCGCGGTCAATCCGGTAGCGACGTAGATTGCCAGGAGCACTGGAATACCGACCTGCATAAGCTTGGATCTCAGGGAAAAAATCTCACGCATCCGCGCGCCTTTTGCCAGCCCGCTTATGTTCAGAACAATCGAATTGATATTGCCCATCAAGTCGTGATATCCGGAAGCGGCGGCCCCCTTCCAAAAACGCCATACAATCAAGATCGTCAGCAGGGTCGCACCAGCCCATTCCAGAAATCCCATCAATCCCGAACCGCTTCCTTCCAGATTCAGTGCAATCTCCCAGCCAAAATAGATCAGCATCAGATCCAGTGCTATGCCGGTGACAACAGCACCAAAGACAATGCTGCCGATATAGATCGAAACAAAACGCAATCCGAACTGCTGCAACAGGACGATGATGGTCGCGGTATTGGTTGCAGGACCGGTCATAAGGAAAACCAGCGCAGACCCGGGGCTGAAACCTTTAGCGACAAGCGCGGCGGCAATCGGAGTACTGGCAGATGCACACATGTAAAGCGGTACACCGGCAACCAGCATCACGAGATACATGCGCCAACCGTAAAGACCGTACTCCGCAATGTTGTCTGGAACCAGAACCATGACGACACCGCTCAGAAGCACACCGACTACCAGTGCAAAAAGTATGTCGTCCGCCATTTCAACGAACGCGAATGTGAACATACGTTTACCCACTCGGCCCAAAGGTACGGCATCCGGCAGTTCGCGTGTCGGGATGGCGAGCGCGCCGCGGTCAAGCGTCGGGCGATTCCATTCGGCGATTCGTGTCCAATTGACGAAATTGTTCCATGTCTTGAAACTGGATACCTTGATCGATGTCATCAGTCCGCCGACACCCACAACCGCAGGGTCTTCTTCAAAATCGTGACTGTGGTCGTGATCATGATGATGATGGTGATGATGCTTTTCTTCGATCTCCTCATGTCCCGGGTCAGGTCCGCGTATCATCGCGATCGAACAGATTCCGGCCAGCAAGGCTGAGAAAAACGCACCCACGGGTCGAATGATAGCCATGATCGGCCCCATCAACCCCCATGTGACAAGTATCGAGTCCATGCCTGTCTCTGGAGTCGTGATCAGGAACGACATGCAGGCGGAACGACTGGCACCTTTCTTTCTTAGGGTCGCAGTGATCGGGATAACACCGCACGAGCAAATCGGCAATGGCAATCCAAATGCCGCTGCCGTAGTGACGCTCGCAAGCCCTTCTCGCCCCATAAGCCGGATAACGGTACGCTGGGAAATCAGGATATACAGAACGCCCGCAACAGCCAAGCCGAACATGAAGTACGGCGATAGGAGAAGATAGACTTCCCACGCACTTACGAGTACGTGAGTAAGCGCATTAAATATTGAGGAAATTATCGTTAGCATAGCAAGAAATATAACACAGTCGCGCAACAATTCGAAAATTGAAATCGGGCTTTACCGGTTATCTTTTGCGATTCACCGGATATTTGTGGCAGACAATCAGCTCAAACTGACGAAAACTGTGTCAGATTCAATTGCTCGTGTAGCTCAACTGAGAAAGTCGCGGGGTAGCGTGCGTATGACCTCGCACGCAGGTTTAGCGAGGCGAGGAATAGCTTCAGATTCGATTCTATGTGTGCAAAATAAAGCGGCTAATTCACAACAAATGGCGGTGGTGAATCAACCGCAACGCTTCATCAACCGGTTGCCGGTTGTAGATACTAAGTTTTAAATTCTATAGCCGGGGATAACAGTCGATTTGTTTTCCCGGCATCTACCAACTGAAATGGGTTGACTTATGCCCCCCGTGCCCTCAGCGCTTTACCAAGGGCGAGTCAAATCATCGCATCCGGAGTCGATACATTTCTCATGCTATCGGGACACATCAACTCAGGCAGTCTTTCAATGCGAGCACCATATTTCGCATGAGCTCGAAATAAGCATTGGGTCCAGGTTCGATATCCGCACCCAGCGGGTCCAGTGTTCCGATTTTCAGATCAGTACCTTCAGCGATTATTTCCAACACGTTTGGATTGAACTGCGGTTCCTTGAATGCGCATGTCGCCCCTGTTTCACTGATCGTCTCCCGCAGCTCCAACAATCTCTTTGCACCTGCCGCACGCTCAGGATTGACAGTGACTGTTCCGACATTATTCAGTCCCAGCATTTTTTCAAGATACTGATATGCGTCATGGAAGACCACATAGGGAGAACTTGAAAATGATTTTGACAGACTGCGGAGTTCCGTTTCCAGTGCATCCAGTTTTTCATGGGTTTTGTTCACGTTCGCAGTCAGCTGAGCCTCGTGTTGTGGAAAGATTTCTGCGAGATGCTCAGCTGTCTCTTCGGTAATCACTCTGGCGTTGTTGATATCAAGCCAGATGTGCATATCGTAGCGACCATGTGCGTGAGCTTCTTCCTCACCATGTTCGTCTTCCTCGCCGTGGTGATCTTTCTCCTCCTCACCATGGTGTTCTTCCTCTTCTTCTACTTCACCATGTTCGTCTTCTTCACCGTGTTCCTCTTCCTCGGCATGCTCTTCTTCCTCGCCGTGGTGGTCTTCCTCTTCTTCTACTTCGGCTTCACCATGTTCGTCTTCCTCGGCATGGTGATCTTCCTCTTCTTCTCCTTCGGCTTCACCGTGATCTTCTTCTTCGCCGTGGTGGTCTTCGTCTTCTTCGGCTTCACCGTGATCTTCGTCTCCATGGCCGTGTCCGCCTTCCGGAGATTCACGAGTTTCATAAAGTTGCAAACCGTGCATCGTTCCGACTTCAATTACCGTTGTATCTTCCTTCACATTTGAGATGGAAGCAATCAAAGTCGATTCCATGGTTGGGCCAATCCAGACGATCACATCCGCACTTTCCAATAGCCTTGCGTCCGATGGCTTTGTTTGATATCCATGAACGGAATAAGCGCCTTTAATAAGGAGCTCGGGCGTTCCAATTCCCTCAATAACGGAGGAAACCAAGCTATGAATTGGATTGATGCTAACGACAATTTTGCTTTCGGAAGCGCCCGCGCTACCTATAATCATCATTGCTATTAGGAAAGTACAAATTTTCTTCATTACTACCTCGATACGCTCGTCTAGGACGTATCCAATTTAACAGCGACTACGTAATGTTATACTATATCAAAAAGCCATTTGGACAAAAATGTGAATCGGCAGGAAAATTCTGAGGAGTTTGTTGACATGGATTCAGAACTTGCGGGTTTACAGTCGGCCTGTGTCATTCGCAATGGACGTTGGTTGATTCGAGATATTGACCTGTCTATCAAACCCGGCGAGATCGTTTCGCTGATTGGTCCGAATGGAAGCGGCAAATCGACCGTGGCAAAAGTGCTCTCTGGGTCAATTGCTCCCGATAGTGGTTCCGTCTCAAGAGCCGACGGCATTCGAATCGGTTACGTACCGCAACAGGTAGTCATCGATTCCACACTACCGATGACAGTTCGACGATTGATGAATATGAACGAAAAGTACGACAATCTTGAGGTGGAAGAGGCACTGGACGAGATGAAAATCCTGAAATCAGCAGATCAACCTGTTCAGGAGCTCTCCGGCGGTGAGTTTCAAAGGGCTCTTTTCGCTCGTGCATTACTCAGAAAACCCGATCTGCTACTACTTGATGAACCTTCCCAAGGATTGGACTTCAAGGGAGAAATCAAACTTTACAACCAAATTGTTGACATTCGGGACCGACTGAATTGCGGTATTCTGCTGGTGTGTCACAACCTGCACATGGTCATGGCCAAAACCGACATCGTGGTCTGCATCAACAGCCATATCTGCTGTGCAGGGACACCGGTACATGTGGTCAATGACAAGGCGTTTGAAGAGCTGTTTGGACCGGAAGCGGCGCGTTCCCATGCACTCTACCGGCACCATCATGACCATAGCCATCTTCCCGACGGCAGCATCAGCAGCGTGCAATGAGGTTCCATCTCTAAGTCAACTGTCAGGCCAGAGTACTATCAAGATGTTTGATGATTTCGTCAGTCGCGCAGTCATTGCGGGTGTGGGATTCGCCATAATCGCCGGTCCGCTGGGTTGTTTTGTGGTTTGGCAGCGACTCGCTTACTTTGGCGATGCGATGGCGCATTCCGCGTTGCTCGGCGTGGCTCTGGCACTCGCGTTTGAGATCAACATCCTCATTGGCGTGTTCACTGTGTGTTTTTTGATTGCACTGATCGTCGGGCGAATCGGGGAACATTCAACGCTTTCAGGAGATTCCACGCTTGGAGTGCTCTCTCATTCGACACTTTCCATCGGACTGGTTTTGGTTTCGCTTATGTACTGGGTTCGCGTGGATGTGCTCCATTTTCTGTTCGGAAACATATTGGCGGTAAGCTGGTCCGATATTCTGATGATCTATGGTGGTGGTGCGGCGATTATGTTTGTGCTGATTCGTAGGTGGAACAACCTGATCAGCCTTACCGTCAACGAGCAGATCGCCACCGCCGAAGACATGCAACCTGTCAAGAATCGCTTCCTCATGATGGTATTGCTGGCCGCAATTGTTGCATTTGCGATGAAAATTGTGGGTATTATCCTGACCGTCGCTCTACTCATCATTCCAGCGGCAGCGGCTCGTCAGTTTGCAAAAACTCCGGAACAAATGGCAGTTCTTGCTGCGGTATTTGGTGTCGTAGCAGTGGTATTCGGGCTCATGCTTTCAGTCGAATTCGATACGCCGCCAGGCCCGAGTATTGTCGTCAACGCGATTGGGATTTTCATTATTGGCGTCATCGCGACAACAATAGTTAGGAAACGAATGAGGCAGAGCAGTTAGGTAAACGAGGTTGAAATGAAACCACAAACACCAAAACAACAACTTATCTATGATTATCTTTTACAGAAGAAGACCGCTCAAGGCGCTTATGACATTCTTGACGCATGCAGAGATCATGGATTCAGGGCACCGAGCCAAATTTACCGAGTTCTGAACAAACTGCTTGAATATGGCCTGGTCCACAAAGTGGAAAGTCTCAACGCATATATTGCATGCGAGCAGCAGCACGATATCGGGCAATCGATCGTAGCCATCTGCAACAGTTGCGGTTCAGTGAAAGAAATGCCTGCT